>CAXTIU010000017.1:0-64693 GCA_964244495.1 uncultured Beijerinckiaceae bacterium | reverse complement strand
ATCAGCCGCCAGAACGGAAGCCCCGCGAGTCAGAGCCGATGGCCTTTGGTATCAAAACCACCATCTGTCTCGATCCGCTGATTGAACGTGGCTCTTAAGCGGCAGACTCCTGCTTCTATCTCTGCTGTGGCGCGAGCTTTAAGTAAGGATCTCGGTAGGCGAGGCAACTTCAACAACTCTCAAATGAGATCTTTTTGTAAGCACATGCTTTGTCTGAGAAAAAGCGACTCCGTACTAAGATTGCAAAGTACATAGATCAAGAGAACAAGTGGCGTTGAGAGCATTAAACTCGTTGATCGACATTGAGCGACGTAAACAGCCGCTCGCCTACAAGCCTGTGTTTGCTTTGGTTTTTTGGCCTCAAATAAAAGCGGAGAATACACTGACTTGCGGAGCGCTGGCGGAGGGAGCGTCCGAGCCAGTATAGTCCGCGGCCGTCCGTGATTTCCATTTCTGCGCTACCGAAAAGGCTAAGACGCTCGCTATATCCCCCAAGTTGGCGCCGACGGTTCGCACAAGTCCGAACAGGTCCAGCGCAGCAACTAGGGAACAAACTGGGAGAGCACGATGGCGCAGCAGCATCATCGACTGAACGCACGTACCGTCGAGACCATCAAGACGCCGGGTCGTCACGCCGATGGCGGCAATTTGTACCTGAACGTGACCGCGAGCGGTGCTCGCTCGTGGGTGTTTATGTTCACGCGCGACGGCCGGCAGCGCGAAATGGGCCTCGGTCCGTTGCGGGACGTGTCGCTGGCCAAGGCGCGGGTGATCGCTGCCCAGCACCGCCAAGCGCTGCTTGATGGTGTGAACCCGCTCAGCGCGCGCGAGGCCGTCGTCGTCGTCGTCAAACCGACGTTTGGCGCCTTTGCCGACAAGCTGATCACGACCAAGGAAAGCCAGTGGCGCAACGCCAAGCACCGGGCGCAGTGGCGCTCCACGCTGGCGACCTACGCCGCTAAGATCGCCGCTAAGCCGGTGGACTCGATCACGACGGCCGACGTGCTCGCCTGCCTCACTCCGATCTGGATGCCGAAGCCTGAGACGGCGGCGCGTGTGCGCGGGCGGATCGAGGCCGTGCTGAACGCCGCCAAGGCGGAGGGGCTTCGTACTGGTGATAACCCGGCAGCTTGGCGCGGCCACCTGGACCATCTCTTGCCCAAGCGCTCCAAGCTGTCTCGCGGCCATCATGCCGCGCTGCCGATCGACGACACGCCCGCCTTCATCGGTCGGTTGCGCGAACTCGACGCCATGTCCGCCCGCGCACTTGAGTTTATCGTGCTCACCGCAACGCGCACCGGCGAGGCGCTCGGTGCCACCTGGGCGGAGATCGACCTCGCCAGCGCGACCTGGACGATCCCGGCCGCGCGCATGAAGGCCGGCGTGGAGCACCGCGTTCCCTTGTCGGATCGTGCCATCGCCAATCTGAATGCACTGGCTGCGGTGCGCACGGGCGACCACGTCTTTCCCGGCGCCAAGAGGAATGCGGCACTGTCCAACATGGCCCTGCTGATGACGCTGCGCCGGCTTGGAGTTGCGGTCACCACGCATGGGTTCCGTTCGACGTTTCGGGACTGGGCAAGCGAGCGCACCAACTTCCAATCCGACGTGTGCGAGATGGCGCTGGCCCACACGATCCCGAACAGGGTGGAGGCGGCCTACCGTCGCGGCGACCTGTTCGAGAAGCGCCGGCTGCTCATGGCCGCCTGGGCTGCCTTCTGCGAACCGGCCGCAGAGGACACGGTCGTGCTCCTGCACGAGCCGGCCGAGATGGTGGACGCCTAGATCGGCGCGCTGCTCATCCCGCGCATCACCAGGAAGCGGGCACGTGGGATGGGTGGCGAAGTCGGGCATACACCACCTCGAACCAGCGGCTGATGGACTTGGGGCGGGCGTTTGGGTAGCAGGACCGTGGTTCAAGCGCTCGCAAGCGGTCGTCCTCGGCCACAGCCGTCCGTTCCTATATGGGCGCGTCCCCAACCGTACCTGGACCGTCAAGATGATCACCAAGAACCAGCTTCCTTTGGTCGGCGCAATGTCGGTGAAGGAGTTCGCCAAATGGGCGGGCATCAGCCGGAGCAGCGCTTACCTTCTCATCCGCGACGGGCAGCTTCGCGCCCGCAAGGTGTTCAGTCGCACGATCATTGCCGTTATCGACGCCGAGGAGTGGCTCGCTCGCCAGCCGCTGATCAGCTCCAAGGTCTGACCGGGAGCGGCGATGAACGACATGGTCTGCTCGGTGGCAAGCGCGCCGGAGAAGGCAGTCGGCGATCACTCAGACTGCCGCATTTCACCCTCGCGACACGCACCGTACCCGCTCGGACAGAACAGGCCCGTCCGTGATCCGGAAGGGCGGAAGCACTCCATTGTAGGCTCACCCGGCTTGCTGAAAACATTGGATGAGGGCAGGTGCGAATCTTCGTCAGGCAGAGCGCAAACTTTTTTATCGCCGCTGGTTGCAATATACTTGAACGAGCCAAATTATAAGAAGCACTGTCTGTCTGACCGTCAGACACACTCACTATCCGACCGTCACAGAGGGGGAGATCTCAACGAAGGTCTGGTTCTTTATTCCTTCCTCATCTTGGGACAAGCAGTCGATGAAGATGTAGAGGTCGGGCGTGCGCCGGCATCCTCCTTACAAAGCTGCCCGTCCGATCAAGACGAACTTACGCTGACGACCCCCGCCGCTGTGCTTGAATGATGCTCGTTGAGCCCCCCTCCGTCGTCATCCTGCACAGCTGTGCAGACCCGCCTTGACGCACTTCCAGGCGCCAGAAAAACGCAGTGCCAAATCAGGTTCTGTAAGCCATTGATGAAGTTGGAGGTTCTGCCAGGGCCCTTCCGGTATTTGACCGAAAGCGTCTTCCGTTTTTGTCTGAACCCCCTTCCGCTTTTTCCCCACAGAGCTTCACCGACTTTTGTCGTCGCTTTCCGCTTCAAGCACCAGCAGGTTCAGCCTCTCGGGGAATACCGGCTTGACCGGCAGTTCTATGGGCAGGGCATCCTGGCCCCCGAAGGACGCAAGGCCCCGGCTTATCGTGCTCAGTTCCTGGTAGTTCGAGATGTAGAGCTGCTCGGCCGTCCGCTGGCCGCGGTCCCACTGGCTCTGAAAGTTTGCTTTCGCCCGCGCCGCCGAGCCCAGCGCCCGCGCCGTGCCAACCCGCTGCCCGCGGAAGCGCCCCTGCGCGACCGGCGGCATCCGGAGGACGCGGCCGTAAATGATAGCGAAGTCCTGCTGCCACGGCTCCGGCGCGGCCCGGTCGAAGTCCAAGCCTTTCATGAAGTACAGGAACCACACCCACTGGCTTTCGAAGCTGTCGTCGTGCCGGATGTAGATGGCGCTACCCTCATTCGTCTTGGCCGGCGTCTCGCCCGTGAGGGTCGCGACGGCGCCTTTCACCATGTCCTTCAGCCTGCCCAAGCTTTCCGTCGGCACGTGCAGCAGGATGTGCGAGTGCAGCCCTCGCCCGTCCGCCTTCTCCAGCACCCACACCCAGCAGGCCGCCGGCAAGCCGAGCGTCTTCGTCAAGAACTTCCGCAGTGCTTCGAGCAGGCGCTCGTGCTTGTTCAGCACCTGCGGGTCGTGCACCGCGCCCACCATCGACCACGTCACAGCGAGGTGGGTGTTCATGATGCACCCGCGGTCGTTGGCGAAGGCGACCGCGTTGTAGACGTTGGCGAACTGCTCCTCGGTGATGCCGTCCGACCACCCCATACGCCGCTTCGTCGGCGGGTGGGCGGCGCGGTGGAGCGTGGCGTACGGTCCGTCACCGACCGTCTCCTCCCAGTCGCAGGAGAAGGTAAAGCCGCCCTCGTGCTTGAACCGGTACCAGCCCTCGGCGTCGGGGAAGTCGTCGCGCGTCAGTGGGCGGGTGTCGCTGTGCTCGCGGGGACCATCATCGTCGTCATCGTCCGCCCGCGCCCGCGGCGTCGGGCCGGCGGGCGCGTTGCGCTGGTCCCACGTCCGCTGCGCGCTGGCGATGCGGTCAGCCAGGGGCACGCCGAGCAGGACGTCGGGTTCGGGGTAACGCAGGAACCACACTTCCATGTACTTGTCCTGCTCGCGCGCCTGGTTCGCGGCGTACAGCGGGTTCGGATGCCCTTTGAAGTAAAAGCGGAAACCGGAGGCCCACACCTCGGCCGCCACGCGGCGCTCTTCTTTAAAGAACTGGGGATGGTGACGCAGGCCCCACGGCGGCGGGATCAGGCCGTCATCGAGGCGGTAGGACAGCCACTGCAGGTAGACTTTGTGGCGCCACCGCTCGTAGGCGAGCTGCTCGGCAGAGGGATCATTGAGCTGGGACATGGACATCTTCCGGAGAGGGGAAAGAGCACGGCACAAGCCGGGCGGGCGGGCGTCGGCAATTGGCGACACTGTGGGGCTCAAAGCCGTGGTGGTGGGGTAAGGGTGGTCGGCGGCTCGACGCCGCCGTCCGACCCGCGTCGGCGGTGCCCTACGTGAGGCGGCCGGTGCGGTACGTCACGGGCAGGCGGACCAAGCGCTTCTTCCGCCGGGGCCCCCAGAGCGCGAAGATTTCCTTCACGAGGCTCGCCGGCCTCATGTACCCAAGCGGCAGCTGGCACGCCCGCCGCACCTTCGGCCAGGACAAGATGTAAGCGGCCGCCTGGTCACGGGTCCACTCGACCTCTGCGCACACCTGCCACCACCCACCTTCGAGCCCGCGCCTCGACTCCCAGTGCACGGGAAAGTTGGCCCACCCTTCGTTGAGGTGGCGCTCGCCCGCCGTGCGGAAGGAGGCGGTGCAGGCGTTCAGTTCCGCGACGACTCCGTCGATGTCGGGCGCGACGCTGATAGTCTGGTAGCCGAGCAGCGTCACCGTGGCGTGATCCACGCAGACCCGCTCGATCTCGTCGCGCAGCCGCAGGGTGTCCTGCAGGTGCGCGTTGTTGATGATGGCCGCCCTGATCCGCCCGCCGGGGATGCTCGTGTGCCCGTCGGGCGCGTACGACGACCGCCACCGGCACGGGTAGTCGGGCTCGCCGCTCGAGCGGACGCCGGGTTCGTTGGCGAGCAGCTGCACCGAATGGTGCCGCTCAAGGCGCGCGTCGGGGCGCGTGGCCCAGCCGAAGTCGGTCTCGGTGTAGTAGGTCATGCCGCAGACGGGGACCGGCGATGCTCCGCGGGCGTTGGCAACCCAGACGTCGCCGGACCACGGCGCCTCGGGGTCGTGCGCCGGGATCGGCACAACGGGCTTGTGCCACGGCGCGGGGTAGGTCGGCAGGGCCGGCACGGGGCAGCTCGGCCCCCAGTTCAAGCTGCCGGAGGGCAGTCCGGGCGCCGGGTCGGTCAGGAGACGAAGAGCGAGAGCGTGTTCATCGCGGATGAGGTCGTTGAGAGGACGCATGGCTGAGATCCCTATGCTGTGTAGGGACGCCCCAACCGCGGTGGTCGGCTCACGTTTCGTTCCTACGAAGGGATATAGAGAAAAACGGGCCCTCCTCGCACGTCCGACCAATCTTTATTTGGGCTAGGGTGGGGAGCGTTTGCGTCGGTTGGCTCGATCGTCAGGGCCTTTTTGTGCGCTCCAGTTCGGGCCACTGCGCAGGCTTCGACCCTTCGTCAGGGCGGCTGCCTCACGCTGCGTCGCCGCTCGTGTCTCTACCGTGAGCACGGGCGCGACCTCGTTCATGACGGCTACGAGATAGCGGAGATGCCCGACACCTCTACGGACCACCTCCTGAGCTGCCGCTCCACAACGTCGGCTGTCCATTCCTTTTTGCCGTTGCTCGTCAACACGCCCAGGTCGTTCAGCTTGTCCGCAATGAGCTTGTACCGGCCTCGCTGCGGCGCTTTCCCGCAGAGGCGCCTTGGCCTTCGATCCCGAGGCCTCCGCAAGCGCCTTCTCGATCGCACGGCGGACCTCGGCGGCGGTGAAGGTCTTCGACTTGGTCTTCGGCGCCAGCACCTTCACGCCGTCGTAGGTTCTGCCCACGGTCTTGTAGTCCGAACCCGACTTCGCGCGGGGCCGCTTCGTCATCGGTTGCGTCTCATCGATGGGTCGCCCGTTTGGCGTCCAGCACGGCTGCGGCGAGGTGGACCGACCTCATGCCGCGTTAGCGGGTAGAGCGCTCTCGTCCTCGGCCACGTCCTCGTCGCTCTCGACCTCCGCAGGGTCAGGGGCTGCCTGCTCAACGGCCTCGTCGCTTTGGTAGGCCGCCTTGCCCGTCGCCGCCTCGATCATCTTCAGCAGCGCCGACCGGCGCGCGGCGTAAAAGCCCTCGAAGTCGTCCGCCCGCAAGGCGGCGGGGTCGATCCCGTGCGTCCTGATTATGTCGTCCTGCTCGTCCGTGCTTGTCACCGCGCCCTCGCTGCACAACTTCGCCAGGTACGTGGACGGGGCGGAGCCGCCGATAATCCGGTTCGTCTTGTAGAACAGCGGCGTCTTGTTCACCGTGGAGTCCACCCGCGCGGGCTTGATCCCCTGCTTCGCGCACCATGCCTTCGGGAAGACGTGGTGGATGTCCACGCTCTCGCCGAAGTACACAGCGTGCCCGAACGCCTGGCCCGACCTGAAGTCCCTGGCGCCCGCCTGCATCAGGAGCACGTTCACGCCCTTGTAGGCGGCCGACAGCCGCGAGCTCATCGTGTCCAGGCGTTCGGCGCGGAAGGTGGCGTCGCGGACCGTACTCGGCTCGTCGCCACCGCCGACCCAGGCGGCTACGTCCTGGACGTCCCGGGCGTAGCGCGTCTCCACCGCCGACCCGTAGAGCTCGCCGAACACGCCGCACCACCACCAGCGCAGCAGCTTCAAGCGCACCTCCAGCATGTCCGTCTTCGCGCCGAGATCGGCCATGATCACGGCCAGCGGGATCAGCTGCGACTGGTAGGGCAGGTCCCGCACCCCGAACACGTGCTCGGCGAACAGCAGCTTGCCGGCGGCCACGAAGCCGGCCTCCACGCGCGGCGCGAGGGCCTTGTAGCGGTCGAGCGGGATGCGGAGCAGGTCTTCCCGCTTCGCCGTCACCGCCGGGGGCTCACCTGCGCCGACGTGGGCGCGGCGGCGCTCCAGGCTATACAGGAGGCACACTGCCTGAAGGAAGTCGGTGGGCTGCAGCTGGGTCAGCACGTTCCTTGGGAACGCGATGCCGGAGGCGAGTCGCCTTGCGCGTCCCTCGCCCGCCTCGCCGCCGCCGCGCCAGTCCGCCCTGAGGTCGAAAGACGACGCCGCGTAGATAGCCGTGAGAAGCTCGAAGGCGTCGAGCTTCTCGCCGCCCGTGTTGACCTTCTCGAACACGAGGCACACCGCCTCGCGCGAGGTGCTCTTGTCGAGCGCGATCAGCGGCATCTGGTACTGCTTGAAGGCGGCGAGCACCTCATTGGCGAACCGGAACCAAAGCTGCATTTTGTCGGGGGCGAACTTCCAGTGCTCGCAAAACTTCATCTGCCACTCGTCCGACGAGAACACCCGGTTCGTCGGGAACATGCACTTCTCGTACTCCAGTTCCGGCGTGGACAGGTCCTGGACGACCTCGAAACCGCGTTGCTCGACCCTGTTCTCCCTCACCGCGACCACCGCCGATTCCCGATCCGCGGCAGGGTCGAGCGCGCGCTGCATGTCGAGGTAGTACCAGCGCTTGATCGGCTGCTTGCGTACGTCCCGGGTCTCGATCACCTGCCGGCGGAAGGTGAGCTGGTAGAGTGAGGTCACCCGCTGCTGGCCGTCGAGCAGAAGCGCGTCCGGCGTCACCGGCGCGTGCTCCTCCGGCGCTCCCTCGATCAAGCGGTGCTTGAAGTTCACCTCGCCGCCGGTTTGCAGCGTCATGAGGGTGCCGACTGGGAAGGAGCGGGACACGGACGCGAGCAGAGCCCGTAGCCCATCGTCCTTCCAAACCCAGCTGCGCTGAAAGTCCGGCAGCTGGATCACCCCGGCGTGGGCCTGCTTCAGCAGCTCCTCCAGCGGCTTTTTCGTGCTGTCGAAGGACACCCTCGTCATCCCTGCTCCTGTCAGCTGCGAGACACCACTCCGCCACCGGGCTTGCTCGACAGCAGCGGCAAATGAGTAGGACTGAGCTGACCGTTATTGAGGCGGAAACGCAAGCTTACGGAAGATGAGGTGCGCGATCCCGATCACGCATAGCTCTTCATGACGGGAACCAGGGCGCCGACCTGCTCGCAAGCCCAGCTTTGGATTTCTTTGCCTCGGCTTTCTGGGTCGCCCGCGAACTCGCGGATTGGCTTCGTAGCGACCAGCGCAGGGCGACTGGTCACCTCGATCCACCCATCAGGGAGCGACGAGACATGGTCGATCGGCTTCTGCCGCACGTTGTCGTCGCCAAAGTAGACCATGACGAACGGCTCGCCGCCGATCGAGCGAACGCTATCCTCGTCGAAGGCGGCGCCAGGTTTGGCGCAAATTCCGAGCCCCAACCAGAATCGGCTACCTCCTGACTGGAAATGTTGGTTCAGGAAAATCCATCCAACGTAGGCCCCGATCGACTGATCGACGCCTACGGAGGTTGAACGGTAGCTTCCGAGGTTCGGATGCGCTTCGACGATGGCCTTCAGAACCGACCTTGTGGTGTGCCTGAAGGCCTCTTCCGAAGCCGCGTAGAAGGTGAGAGCCGCCACATCGCGGGCGTCGATATGTCTGTCCAAGAGGTTCTTCTCCTTGAGAAATGCGAGGAGCTCACCGGAGAGCGCGCGAGGAACGGCGTCCAAGGTTGCGCTGTACATGACGATCCACGCCGCAACGCCAGTCCACGTCCTCACTGACTCCCTGACGCACGTCGCGAGTTTCGACGGGAAACCGATGGGTGGCGGCGTCCACGCCGTGAGAAGGATTACGGCACCAGGCCAACCATCGCTTTGTCCTTCGTTCCGTCCGGCAATCCATTTTGCGTAGGTAGCGAGCTGGCTGCGCGTGACGGCCTCGTCGCCTTCGCCTTCCGGCGCGTCAGGGTCGTGGTGCTGCATCATGGCGGCCCCAAGCTTGGCCTCGATCACCAGGATGTCGCGGCCACCAAGGCGCACCACCATGTCAGGGCGCTTGCCTTGTCCAGTCTTGTCGAGTTTGACCTGAGTAGCGAGAACGGCGCTGTCGAGATTGTCGAAGGCTTTATCGAACAGCGCGGATGCCGATCGATCCATCATCGCGCGGAGGAACGATCGTTTGGCTCTGCCGTCCAGGCGGTCGAACACGGTGCCGAGAACCTCGGTCAGATAGTCCTCGAGCTGCGATCGTCCTCGACCTCCGCCGCGCGTGTAGAGCCGAGAGAATAGACTCTGCGTCATTGTTCGGCTTGCCCGCTGTTAGCTGGGTTGTGAACCGGCGCGGTACCTTTGACGCTCGAAGCATTGAGGAACAAGTTCCGGCAGCGAAGTCGGCACCTCATTCCCTCAATGCATCGCGGCCGTGATCTGCATAGCGTGGCAACCCGCGGTAACCGCGCCGGACAAGGCGTGAGCCGCACGGCGCCGGTCGTCGCGCTCACCGCCAACGTACTGCCCGAGCAGGTCGAGCAGTTCCTCGCCGCCGGCATGGACACCCACGTCGGCAAGCCGTTCGACCCCGACGAACTCCTAGCGACGGTAGGGCTGTGCTCGACGGCGGCGGCTTACGCTGCATGACGGGGTCCTGCTCGACAGCTGGTGCCGAACGCGACGATAGCGACCTGTTTTCGTCGCGAAAAGAGCATGCTGAGCGATAAGGCCTTCTCTATAGCCCGCCAAGGGCTCCCCCGACCGACGACTGTCACCGAGGTGCAGGCAGAGACGGCTTCGCCTGCCGTCATGGCGGTGCAGTCTTGCGCTCGGTCGAGCTGTTCCGCAGGCGGTCTCATCCTCGTCCAAACTGCCGCCGGCTGGTCTATCGTGCTGCACGACGATGCTGCTTGGCTCGGCCCCAACTATACCGAGAAACCCAAGCGGCCGGACGGCACGGCCTGCGAGAACGCTAGCGATCCCGGGTGCGTAACGGGCACGCCGGAACGGCTTGGCGGCATCAAGGTGTCGCCCGCCTTGTACGGCCTGTTGACCACCGCACGGCCAACGCCGGACGGCGATCCGGGTACGACCAAGCTGGGCCAATTGCATTCTTTCTTTGAAGACCAGCTCGCCGTGCCTATCGTCCCGGCGCTGCACCTCCCGCTGCCGGAAGACGCTCGGCTTCGCCGATTGTGCGCCGCGCTCCTTGCCAACCCGGCCAACTCTGAGCTGGCGGCGAGCTGGGCAACGCGGATCGGCGTGAACGCCTCGACGCTGGACCGCTGCTTCCGCCGTGAGACGAGCCTGACCTTTGTCGAGTGGCGCCAGCGAGCCCGCCTGTTCCGCGCCGTCGTGCTCCTCGCCGGTGGCGCCCGCGTCGGCATCGCCGCCTGGGCCTGCGGGTATGCGAGCCCCAGCGCCTTCACGGTAGCTTTCCGTCGCCACCTCGGGATCATGCCGCGCCACGTCAGACCGCGCAGGATGAGCCGGGCTGCGCGGTTCAACCGGACGGCGCCGACCGCCTCGTCAGCGGCCGGATGAGCGGCGTCTGACTTCTTCCCCGCTTCCTGTCTGCGGCTTCCATCACCGCAATCCTTCTAGACCTGGACCGTGCCCTTCGGCTTTCGCCCGCGAGGGAGCCCGGCAGGCACCTCGCCGTCGGGCAAGCTTGCGAACAGGTCGGCGATCGGGACGTCGCACGCCCTCGCCATCGCCTCCAACAGGCGCACGGTCGGGTTCTCCCGGCCGCGCTCGACGCGGCCGACGTAGGAGGGCTCGCACCCGACCAGCAACCCGAGCTGCTCCTGGGACAAACCCCGGCTCACTCGGATGCGGCGAAGGTTCCGGCCCACGAGCGTGCTGGCATCCATCGCCGAGCAGCACGCGCTGCTTGCCCACCGGCTTACCAGGCAATATAATGCCTACTATAGCTCTGAACTGCACTGCTCGCGGGCCGTGCCGGCCGGGGCGCGCGGGCGCGGACTGGTCCCGCGGGACGCAGGCCGAACTGAACTTAGGCGACCGTCTCGCGAATCTGAACCGGGCATCTCCGCGTCGGGGCGCTCCGGAGCGAACGGCACGTCGTGGCGGCTACGAGAGAGGGAGGGGGAACATGTTTTTTCTACGCGCGGGGGACTGGAGTCAGCCGACGGGGCTGTCCAACCTTATCTTCTTCTGCCTGATCGCCGTGGCGGGGCTGGTCTACGTCACGCCCACCATCATCGCCTTCGTGCGGCAGCACCCGCAGAAGGTGCCAATCGCCGCTCTCAACATCTTCGGCGGCTGGGCCGGCGTCACATGGCTTTTCGCGCTCGTGTGGGCTGTCCAAAGTTACGACAGGGGGTGACGATCGCTGCTCGTCCCGGGCTGGCGCATCCCGCTCACGCATCATACTGGTGTTCACGCCTGGTCGGCGCATCCTGGTCGGGTCATTGCCGGGTAGGTGTTCGACCGCTAGGGCGGACCTGACCACTATGGGACGGCTCACGTGACCGCGCGGCGGCCGCTACCTTCATCGGCGGCGAACAGCTACTGCCCGACACCACGCAGGCGCAATTGCGGTCGGCGCGGCGGTCATGAGGGTGGGGACGGCATGGACTGGTTCGAGCGGGTGACCGGCTTCCGGGAGACCACCTACGCCGCGACGCGGGCGCGGCTCGCCGTCGCCGTTGGCCGTCTCGTGCGCGCGGACGGGACGCCCGGCGCCGCCGTGGGCACGCTCACCCTGCCGAGCCTCGCCGAGCTGCGCGTCGCGGCAGCCGCTGTCCGCCGGACGGGCCAACTGCGGCTGTCTATCGCGCAGGGCGACGTGCGCGCCCTGCACCGCCGGCCGGAGAACCGCGGCGCGCTGTTCCAGGTCGCCTCGCAATTTAATATGCTGGAGATGATCGGCCCGAACGTCACCCCGGAACACGGCGTCGCCGGCTACGCCCACGACCCCACGCAGGGGCCGGCCTGCGCCGTCGCGGCGGGCGCGGCCACGATCTTCCGCAACTACCTCGTCCCGGTCGCCGGCGGCACCGGGCAGACGGCCGAGCGCCAGCTCGACGGCCTCGCCGACCTCGGCGCGGCGCTGGCCGTGCGGCTCGACACCACGGTTCCGGCGCTGTGGGCGATGAGGAACGGCTACGCCCTGCCCACCTCCGAGGGCCTCGCCGCCGTCGCCGACTACCTCGCCGGCACGGACGAGGCCGCCCTGGACGAGCTGCGCGGCCTGCTGCGCGTCGGCCTTCACCAGGACGCGGAAGTGACCGACGGACCGTTGCCGGGACCACTCGTTAGCCAGGTGTTCTGCTCGGCGCTCCCGGTCGCCTACGGGCGCTACCCGGCGATTGCGTGGGCACCCTTCGCCCGGCTCGTGCTGGAGGCGGCCTACGAGGCGACACTGCTCGCCGGCGTCTTGAACGCCGCCCGCGGCGCGTCGGACCGCGTGCTGCTCACCCGCCTCGGCGGGGGCGCCTTCGGCAACGACGATGAGTGGATCGACGACGCCCTGCTCCGGGCGCTCCGGCTCGCGGGTGGGTACGACCTCGACGTCGCCGTGGTCAGTTACGGGCCGCCGCGGCCGGCGCTGGTGCGGCGGCATCGGGCGTGTGATCTCCACTGGAGCCGGCATTAGAGGCCTTGCAGCCGCCGAGCCGCTCCACGATCGGGAGCACGCCGTTACCGTGCTCGTACGCAGTACCGACCTCGGGGCGTTTGGGCATTGCTTTGCTCCGCTGCCAAGCTTCCGTCTTGCATCAAGGGCGGTACGCTTTTCCCACTTCCGGTAGGTATAACGATGCCTAGAGTGGAACGGTGCGGGCGTGCCATGGGGTGCACCCTCCTGCTTCGAACGAGAGTCGAATGAGTGGCACTGCTCTGTCATCCCTGATCTGGTCCGTGGCCGAGGTGCTGCGCGGGACCTACAAACCCCACGAGTACTCCAAGGTCGTACTGCCCTTCACGGTGCTGCGCCGCCTCGACTGCGTGCTGGCCCGGACCAAGGCCGCCGTCCTGGCGGAGAAGGCGGCGAAGGAAGGTATGGGCGTGAACCCGGAGCCGTTCATGCTCCGCGCGGCGAAGCAGGCCTTCGTCAACACCTCCCCTTACGACTTCGCCAAGCTGATGGGCGACCAGGACAACATACGCCTCAACCTGGAAGGCTACGTTCAGGCCTTCTCGCCCGTGGTCCGCGACATCTTCGAGCGCTTCCGCTTCGCCGAAACCCTGGACCGGCTCGCCAAGGCAAAGCTGCTCTACAAGGTCGCTGAGAAGTTTGCAGGCATCGATCTCAGCCCGATCAAGATCAGCAACGAGCAAATGGGTCACGCCTTCGAGGAACTTATCCGCCGCTTCGCCGAGGTGTCGAACGAGAAGGCCGCGGAGCAGTACACGCCCCGCGATGCCATCGAGTTGATGGTGAACCTCCTCTTCATCGAGGACACGGACGTGCTCACCCCGGGCAACCCCGTAGTGCGCCGCCTCTATGACCCCACGGCGGGGACGGGCGGAATGCTCTCTATGGCCGAGGAGTTCGTCCATGGTTTCAACAAGGCTGCCCGCTTCACGATGTTCGGCCAGGAACTCAACGACGAGGCTTATGCGATCTGCAAAGCCGACATGCTCATCAAGGGGCAGAACGTCGCGAACATTGTCCCGGGCGACACGCTGAAGGAGGACGGCCACGCGGGCGAGCGCTTCGACTACATGATGTCGAATCCGCCCTACGGCTACGACTGGGAGGACGCTAAGGACGTAGTTGAGAAGGAGCGGCGCGAGAAGGGCTACGCGGGGCGCTTCGGCCCCGGCCTGCCCCCAAAGTCGGACGGGCAGATGCTGTTCCTGCTCCACCTCGTCTCGAAAATGGTGCCCGCCCAGCAGGGGGGCAGCCGCATCGGCATCGTCATGTCGGGCTCGCCCCTGTTCACAGGGAGCGCGGGGTCGGGGCCGTCAGAGATTCGTCACCACCTGCTGGTGAACGATCTCGTGGAGGCCATCGTAGCCCTGCCCACGGACATGTTCTTTAATACGGGCATCGCCACCTACATCTGGCTGCTCACGAACCGGAAGCCCGAGCACCGTCGCGGACGGGTCCAGTTCATCAACGCATCCAGCCAGTTCGAGAAGATGCGCCGCTCACTCGGGTTCAAGCGCAAGCGCCTGGGCGAGGCCCACATCAAGCGGGTCACAAAGCTATTCGGCGACTTCGTTGAGGCTCGCCGCGCCACCATTACGGACAAGGACGGCAAGACGGAGGAGAAGCTTCTCTTGGGCGATGCGCCCGAACCCGTCGCCCCTGAGGGAGGGCGGGTGCGGGTGGTGCCCGTCTCGCGTATATTCCGCAACGAGGAGTTCGGCTATCGCACGATCACAGTGGAACGTCCGCTGCTCGGCGGAGACGGCAAGCCCGTCATGGGACTTAAGGGCAAGGGGAGGGGCAAGTCTCTACCAGACTCGGCCCTGCGCGACACAGAGAACGTACCGCTGGGCGAGGACGTGGAAGACTACCTGCGGCGCGAGGTGCTCCCGCACGCCCCTGGCGCGTGGATTGATGGAGAGAAGACCAAGGTCGGCTACGAGATTCCCTTCAATCGCCACTTCTACGTTTTCGAGCCGCCCCGCCCGCTGGCGGAGATTGACGCGGACCTGAAGCGGACCACCGACCGCATCCGGGCCATGCTGGACGAGCTGGCGGCATGAGGCCCGGCGCTCCCTTTCCAACTAAGCGGCTGAAGTGGATGGCAGACATCCGCCCGAGCGGGGTAGATAAGCACAGCGTCGTTGGTGAACCTGAGGTACGCCTGTGCAACTACACCGACGTCTACAAGAATGATCGAATTACAGACGACATGCCGCTCATGGCCGCCACTGCGTCCGAGGATGAGGTGCGGCGGTTCTCCCTGCTGCCCGGAGATGTCATCATCACCAAGGATAGCGAGACCTCCGACGACATCGCCGTACCGGCAGTAGTCACGGAGCTTCTGACCAACGTCGTTTGCGGGTATCACCTGACGCTTCTGCGGCCCTTCCCGGGCACTGTTGGACGGTTCCTGTTCTGGTGCCTGAAGGCTGCGGAGGTGAACTCGCAGATGTCCCTCGCCGCTCAGGGCGTGACCCGCTTTGGCATCACGACCAGAGCCACAGGACGGGTGGCCATCCCATGTCCCGACAGGGAGACGCAGCGCGCCATTGCCGATTTCCTCGACAGAAAGACGGCCAAGCTGGACACCCTCGCCGCTGAACAGGAAGCCTTGCTCTCACTGCTGGAGGAGAAGCGCGCGGCGACCATCTCGCATGTTGTCACCAAAGGGCTCGACCCAAGCGCGCCAACGAAGGACAGCGACGTCGAGTGGCTGGGCCGGGTGCCGGAACATTGGCAGCGCGCGAAGCTGAAACACGTCGGCTCCATCCAGGGGGGCGCTGGCTTCCCCGATGACCTCCAGCACAATCCGGATGAGCGCATCCCGTTCTTCAAGGTGGCCAACCTCGGGATGTCGCTGGACGGGCGAACCATTGGACCCTCGGTCCATACCGTGAGCGACGAGACTGCCCAACTACTGCGAGCCGCTATCATCCCGGCGGGGTCCATCGTGTATGCGAAGATTGGCGCTGCCATGCTGCTGAACCGCCGCCGGCTGGTTACGCAGGACAGCTGCATTGATAACAACATGAGCGCGCTGACCGTAGACCAGCGGAAGGCCAATCGAGACTGGGTTTTTCTCTGGACGCAGGTGCTCGATTTCAAGCGTCTGGCGAACCCTGGCCCCGTCCCGTCTCTCAGCGAAGGCGCGCAGCGCGAGTTGCCAATTCTGATCCCCCCGCGGGCCGAGCAAGGGGCTTTAGTCGAGCGGGTCTACACCGAGACTTGCTCGATTGATGCCTTGTCGGCCGAAGCTCGGGTCAGCATCGCGCTACTCCGCGAGCGCCGCGCTGCCCTAATCTCGGCGGCGGTTACAGGCCGCCTCGACGTGCGCGCCGCCGCGTCTCGGGACCTGGGTGAGGCCGCATGACAGTCCATCAGGAGAAGGCATTCGAGGACAGCATCTGCGCGGCTCTGGCGGCGCGCGGCTGGCTTTACGACCCAGGGGCGGCGAAGGATTATGACCGCGCCCGTGCCCTATACCTTCCCGACCTCCGGGCGTGGATGGAGGATGCCCAGCCCGATGCCTGGGCCGCCCTGGAGAGAACTCACGCCGCGTCGGCGCTTACCGTCCTAGCCGACCGCCTGCGAGCCGCCCTGAACAAGCAGGGCGTCGTGTCCGTGCTGCGCGACGGCTTCGACGTGATCGGCCTGAAGACCGCCGTCGCCGCCTGCCGGTTCCGTCCCGCCTTGGCCATGAACAAGGCCCTCCAGGCTCAGTACGCCGCGAACCGCCTGCGCGTGGTCCGCCAAGTCCGCTACTCGCTGGCGGGCGAGGACTGTCTCGACCTCGTCATGTTCCTTAACGGCATTCCCGTCGCCACGGCGGAACTCAAGTCGGTCTACACCCAGTCGGTCGCTGACGCGGTGGATCAGTATCGCGAGGACCGCCCGCCCCAGCCAAGGGCCGGTAAGCCCGAGCCGCTCTTGTCCTTCCCAGGCGGTGCCGCGGTCCACTTCGCGGTGTCCAACACCGCCGTCCGCATGTGCACGCGCCTGAACGGACCAAGCAGCGTCTTCTTGCCCTTCGACCAGGGTAGCGTCGGGGGTGCGGGCAACCCACCGAACCCGGACGGCGCGCCGTCCGCCTACCTCTGGGAGCGGGTGTGGGAGCGCGACTCCTGGCTGGAAGTCCTTGGCCGCTACATCGTGCCGGTGAAGGACCATGCGAACCGGCTAAAGGGTTGGATTTTCCCACGCTTCCATCAGCTCGACGCGACCCGGAAGCTCGTTGCCGCCGTCCGGGCTGAGGGCGCGGGAGGGCGCTTTCTCGTCCAGCACAGCGCGGGCTCGGGCAAGACTAACTCTATAGCCTGGACCGCCCACTTCCTGGCCGACCTCCACGACGAGGCGAACAGCAAGATTTTCGACACGGTCCTGGTCGTTTCCGATCGTACAGTTCTGGACACGCAGTTGCGCGAGGCCATCGAGGCATTCGAGCGCACCCAGGGCGTAGTCGCCGTGGTCACGGGCGACGGCGCGGCGAAGAGCCAGGAGCTCGCCCAGGCTCTTGGAGCAGGGAAGAAGATCGTCGTCTGCACCATCCAGACCTTCCCGTTCGCGCTGGAGAAGGTGCAGGAGCTCGCGGCCACGGCGGGCAAGCGCTTCGCCGTGATCGCGGACGAGGCGCATTCGTCCCAGTCGGGCCGGGCCGCGTCGGACCTCAAGATGGTCCTGACCGCGGAGGAGATGGCGCAGCTTGAAGACGGCGGTGAGGTAAGCACCGAGGACATCCTCGCCGCCCGCATGGCCGCGCGCGCCTCCCAGGACAAGGCCGTTACCTTCATCGCCTTCACGGCCACGCCTAAGGCCAAAACGCTGGAACTCTTCGGGCGGCTGCCCGACCCTTCAAAGCCCAAGGACAAGGACAACCTGCCTGCGCCCTTCCATGTCTACCCCATGCGCCAGGCGATCGAAGAGGGCTTTATCCTCGACGTGTTGCGGAACTACACCGCCTACAAGATGGCCTTCCAGCTCACCCACAAGGGTGAGGAGATGGGAGATCACGAGGTGGAGGCGAGCGAGGCGCAGAAGCGCATCATGGGATGGGTGCGCCTCCACCCCCACAACATTGCGGCGCGCGTGCAAATCGTGGTGGACCACTTCCGCGAGAACGTCGCCCACCTGCTCGGCGGCCAAGCTAAGGCGATGGTGGTCACAGCGAGCCGCAGGGAGGCCGTGCGCTGGATGAAAGCGATGGGGGCCTACATCCAGCGCCGGGAGTATACTATTGGGCTGCTCGTTGCATTCTCGGGCGACGTGGACGACCCGGAGACCGGACCCGAGCCGTTCAACGAGGCGACGATGAACCCCGGGCTGAACAGGCGTGACATCCGCACGGCTTTCGGGACGGATGAGTATTCTATCCTCCTCGTTGCCAACAAGTTCCAGACGGGCTTCGACCAGCCCCTACTCTGCGCGATGTACGTGGACCGCCAGTTGGGCGGCATCCAGGCGGTGCAGACCCTGTCCAGGCTGAACCGCGCCCAGCCCGGCAAGGACACAACCTACGTGGTGGACTTCGTAAACGAGCCGAAGGATATTCTCGCCGCCTTCCGCCAATACCACGACACGGCGGAGCTCGCGGACACGTCGAACGCGGATGCGGTCCTGGACCTGCGGGCGAAGCTGGACGGCACGGCGCTCTACGACGCGAACGAGGTGGAGGCCGTGTCGCGCGCTGCGGTGCGGGCGGGAGGGGCGCAGGCGGGCCTGGACGCGGTGCTCATCCCCGTCAGCCAGCGGCTGCTCATT
This sequence comes from uncultured Beijerinckiaceae bacterium, assembly GCA_964244495.1. GTDB lineage: Bacteria > Pseudomonadota > Alphaproteobacteria > Rhizobiales > Beijerinckiaceae > RH-AL1. Next base: position 46,370 of record CAXTIU010000017.1, on the reverse strand, counting down.
CGCTATCGTGCGGCTCAGCAGAATTTCGCGGCGGCGGACGAGGGCAGTGAGACGCGCAAGATCGCACGGGACGAGATGGAGTTTCTGCGGCAGTTTCGCCATGACCTCGGGGCCTACGTGCGGGCCTACGAGTTCCTGGGTCAGATGTTCAACTACGGGCAGACCTACTTCGAGAAACTCCAGGTCTTCGCCCGCCTGTTATTGCCGTTGTTGGAATTCGGCAGGGAGCGCGACACGGTGGATCTATCCGCGCTCGCGCTGACCCACCATCGCATGCGCGACCTAGGGCGGCAGAAGATGAACCTTGGCGGTGGGGCCGCCGAGCTGCTGAAGCCAATAGGCGAAACCGGGTCGGGCCAGCCCCAGGATAGGCACAAGATGCGCTTGGCCGAGATCGTGGAGGCCCTTAACGACCTCTTCGAAGGCGAGGTGACGGAGGGTGACGCTGTCACCTACGTCGATCAAGTGATCAGGGGTAAGATGATGGAGGACGAGGGCTTGCGCGCGCAGGCCATGGCGAACACGAAAGAGCAGTTCGCTAACTCGCCCGACCTTGGCGGCGCGCTGCTGCACGCCGTCATGGACGCGATGGCGGCGAACCAGACTATGAGCGCCCAGGCCCTGAACTCGGAGGAGAAGCGGGCGCGCATCCTGGCCACACTGCTCGGGCCGGGACGGCTTTGGGAGGTGCTGCGCGATGCCAGGGACGAGTCCGCCTCTCCCATCGCCGAGCTGGACCGGGTCGCGCTGGTGACGGACTTTTTAGATCCGAAGTCTAACCGCGTCATCCCGGCGGGCAGCAAAGGCACGGTGGTCGGCTCATGGGTTGAAGGCGAGTTGTTCGAGGTGGAATTCACCGATCCCTTCGCCTGCCTAGCGACGATCCCAGCAGCGGCGGTCGCGCGATGAGCGGGGCCGTGTCGCGCGAAGCACCAATGTTCCACGACATGTCCGACGCGGTCGTGGCGGAAGCGAAGGTGCGCGACTATTTACTCGCCATGTCCCACCCCGACGGGGGCGGTAAGGCAACTTTCTTCCTCGCTCGCGGCTTCACGCCGCAGGACTGGCAGGGGATGGCGGACGCACTCCGCGCCCAAGGGTCTGAGAACCCCGTTGAGTGTTATGAGCCGAACCCGTACGGGAGGAAGATCATCGTGCGATGCCACATAGTTACGCCCGATGGCAGAAACCCGTGCATCCTCACGGTCTGGATGGAACAATACGGCAAGCCGACCAGGTTGGTGACGGCCTATCCTGGTTGACGCGCGGTTAGGCGACCGACCTTCGCTAGGCCATCATCTTGCTCGATTGCCGTCACGTCTTGTTCGGGCGGAACTCCAGGTCGTCCCCGGACGAAGTTGCGGAGGCAGAGCGGCATCCGAGCACACCTTTGACGTGGCTCACAGGCAGGCGCTGGATCAGCGCCGTTCTGCTGAACATCCTGACGGCTCGCCTGAATAGACCGCAGCGCAGCAGCAGCGGGGTCAGGGGTGAGCACACGAGGTGCGTGGGGGTTCCGGGTCGGCGGGGCCGACAAGCTCGTCTACAATCACTTCGACAGCGGGCCGGACCACCTCGGCGAGGCCGTCGCAGCCTTCGCCAGCGAGGCCACCGGCGACGTCGAGCGTTGCCGGGCGCGCGCCGTGGCGCTGCTGCCCGTCCACCCCGGACAGCCCGCCTCGCTCGCGGCGTTGGCCCGGCTGCGGTTCTGCGGCGTCCCCGTCGTCGCGGATGGGGGGGCGCCGGACTGGTACGACGTGCTCCGTGAAATCCACGGCTCCCCGGAGGACCTGCTCGCGCTCGGCGTCTACGAGGACGCCGCCGGCTTCGTCGGCGACAGCTTATTTTGCGAGTACGCTTACGTCGTCAACCTCGACCGGTGCGAGCTGGAGGTGTACCGCGGCCTCAACCGCGATCCCGGCGCGCCGGGCCGCTACGCTCACCTCGTGTCGGCCGGCGGCTACCGCGGCGTCGCCCTGGTCGAGGCATACCCGATCGACGCCATCCCGCCGGACTGGGCCGAGCCGCTGCTGTCGCCAGACGAGGACGACGCGCTGACGCCCTTCTAAGCCGCTTGGCCGGCCCCGGCGCGCTGGCCGTGGGCAAGCCAAACTAGCGCTCCGACCCTCGCCCATCCCTCTCATCTTTCAACATCACCGCTGCCCGCCCACGCCGTCGCGCACGGCGCGCCGGGCCGAAGCCGTGCGCCACCATCCCAGGAGACAATGGAAGCCAAGCGACTCGACATACACGCCGTCATCACCGAGCAGATCGTCGCCATGCTCGACCGGGCGCGGAAGGACGGCACCGCCGCCGGCGCGTTCCGCCTGCCGTGGCACTGCCCCGCCGGCAACACCATGCGCCCGGTTAACGTCGCTTCCGGCCGGCTTTACCGGGGCGTCAACATCCTCGCGCTCTGGGCCGCAGCCGAGGAGAAGGGCTACGCAGCGGGGGTGTGGGGCACCTATCGCCAGTGGAGCGCCGCCGGCGCGCAGGTCCGCCGCGGCGAGAAGGCCAGCTTCGTCGTCATCTACAGGGAATTGGCTCGCCCTGAAGACGGTGGTGGTGAGCGCGACCTCGCCACGGACGAGCGCCCCGACGCCGGCCCGCGCTGCTTTGCCCGCGCCAGCCCGGTGTTCGCCGCCGAGCAGCTGGACGGCTGGACCGGCGCCGACCGCACCCCACCCGACCTGCCCGGCGCCGCCCCGGTCGCCCGCGCCGAGGCGTTCGTCGCCGCCACCGGCGCCACTGTCCGGCACGGGGGCACCCAGGCCTTCTACCAGCCCGCGACCGACACCATCCAGCTGCCGCCGCGCGAGCTGTTCACCGGCACGCCGACGAGCACGGCGACGGAGAGCTACTACGCCGTGCTCCTCCACGAGCTGACGCACTGGACGGGGCACACGTCGCGCTGCGACCGCGAGCTCGGCCGCCGCTTCGGCGCCGACGCCTACGCCATGGAGGAGCTCGTCGCCGAGCTCGGGGCGACCTTCGCCTGCGCCGAGCTCGGCCTCGCGCCCGAGCCACGGGCCGACCACGCGCACTACCTCGACCACTGGCTGCGCGTGCTGCGGGCCGACAAGCGGGCGGTGTTCACGGCGGCGTCGAAAGCGTCGGCGGCGGTGGAGTACCTCAACAGACTGGCTCGCCCGGCGCCGGGCGGCGTACTAGAACATATACGGAACGCGAGCGCCGCTCCGGCGCCGCTGCCATGCTGAAGGGGAGCACTGCCATGAGTAGCCCGCCCGCGCCGCCCCCGGCCGACCCTGCCGCGCTGGAGGCGGCGGTGGACGAGGCGGTCGCGAGCTGCGGCGGCGACGCCCGTGCCGCCGTGCGCGCGCTGCTGGTCGCCCTCGACGTGTACAAGGCCGAGCTGGAGGCGCTGCGGCGCGAGGTCGGCCGGATCAGGGCCGCGGTGTCGCCCGGCTACGTGCGCGGGCGCCTTGGTGATGGCTGACGCCATGGCTGTCGGTTCAGGCGCCGACCTGCCGGTTGGGACCGAGCCGTCCCGCCCCGCACCCTCCAGCGTGGTCCGGCTCGCTGCCGGCGAGTTCGCCGCCGTCGCCGTCCGCATCTGGCGCGGGCCGCGGCTGGCGGAGTTCCTGACCGCGTCCGACCGACGTCGCCACACTTGGCTGTGCTGGTTGGCTGGCCAGCCCGAGGACGAACACGCCGGCTCCGAGGCGGCAGCCGACGCCGCCTACCGCCGGCTCACCCGGGCGAAGGGCAAGGAACTTGTCGCCGACGCCCACGGCAGCGCCCCCCGCGGCATCGTCGCCGCGCTCGGCCAGGTCGGCGCCGCCCCGCGCCGGCGCGGCGTCTACCTCGCCCTTGTCCGGGCGCTCGCCCGTGACGACCTCGGCGCCAAGGTGCTGCGCCGGCGCCCGCAGCTGTCCGACGCCTTCATTGTCGTCGTCGCCGCCCTACCGACCCGCCTGCAGACCGAGGCCATCCTCGGCGCCTTCGACGGCTGGCGCGAGCACGAGGCGTACCTCGCCCAGATCGCCTGGACGGCGCACCGCCTCGACACGCTCGTTGCGGCATCGGCCGGCAGCCTGCGCCGCGGCGACGTCCACGGCATCCTGGGCGGCGCGCTCGACGCCTTGCCCTTCCCGCCGCCGCTCTGGCCGGGGTCGGCGCGGCTGCGACCGCTGACCTCGATCAACGCCAACGTCAGCGCGGGCGAGCAGCTACAGCTCGACGTCGCCGAGCCTTGGCGGGCCAAGCACGACGGGTGGGAGGTGCTGCGCGGCAACCCGCTACTACTCCGACTGGTGGGGCGAGCCGGGCGCGCTGGTCAGTTTCAACAACTTCGGGTCGCTGGGCTGGGCGCTGGGCTGGGCCAACGGCCCCGGGCAAGGGCCGGTGTTGGCAGCAACTTGGCGCGAGATCGCCGACGAGGCGGCGAGCTGGCGGGACCTGGCCCCCATTCCAATCCTGCCGGACAGCGGGGAGAGCTGGGGCGGGTACTTCTTTGAAGCTACGTCGGCCGGCTGGCCAAGGCGTTCCGCTCGGCGGCGGCGGCCGCAAGTCAGCGCCAAAAACCTCGCTGAGTTGCTACACAACAGCCGTGATGCCATCCACTGTCGATAGGATGGTAGCTCGCACATCGACTAGATCAGCAGAGCTAATTGCATTCAGTGTACGAGGGATTGTCGGACCAAAGTCACCTTCATGTGCAATTTTATTTCTACGATCGACAATGGCCGTGAGATCGCCCTTAGAGGCTTTTGCCACCTCGGCTTTTTTCGCTTGACTGGCTCCTTTGAACAAGGCGATGTCATTCCACAGCTCCACATCCGAGATCAGCCGTACTCCATCAGCTATCCTATCTGGATGCTGAAATGTTTGCTGGCCGAGATGTGATCTGACTTCCAAATCAAATGCGGCTTCAGCTTCGATCGGTGACGTAGCTTTGCGAATTCGGTCTAATGTTGCAAAGCTCAAACGAAAACGTAGGAAGCCCTTACATGAAGCGCGGGTATCACGAAATTGGGACAACATATACTGTGCGACAAGCTCGTGAACGAAAAGGTCCAAAGCACTTACGCGTCCTACCCACTCGGCCCGCAATAGTTCATCAGGATTGAGAACCGAAGCGACGTTTGCCTGCACGTAGGCGTGGATAGCTGATAGCGCATCATAGCGCTGCCAAACTGCATCGAATGCGGCTTTAGGCGTCATGATCTAAGCGGCAAGACGAACTACCCGTTCAGCACACTCCCTAAAAGCTACTTCGAATTTAGCCATATTTTCTTGCGTTTGCTCCCATACAGCCCCGCCTTGTTTCAATAAGTCGGCGGTCAATGCATAGACAGGCACTTGATGTTCTTGCGACTCGGCAATGAGACTATTGAAGTCTGCAACCTCCATTAAGGGGTGCCAGGGTTCAAAGCCGACATTCGCTTTAAAGTATCCCGGGTCAAGCATCGAAGACTTTTCCAGAGCTGGCACAAGTCGCTCTCTAAGACCGACGATAAGTTGATCAATCCATCGCTGGAAAGCCTTACTAGCACGGCCGTTTCGCGGGCGATATTTCTGAACTATAGCGCCGAGAAACTGAACATGTGGATCTGGGAAGGGATAATCGGCGTCTCTTAAGACCTCAAGAGAAAATGCTGTTTTCGCCCAATTTTGCCACCGAGGCAGGACTCTCGCCAGCGAATTCAGTGCCATTGACGAAAAGTAATCGGGGTGCAAGGGCACTAAGAAGAAATCTGCAGTTATGAATAGGTTCTGATTTACCGGCCCTAAACTAGGACTCATATCGACAAGGATGAAGTCTGCGCTATACTTTGCCGCGGTAGCATCTAAAAGAAATCGGATAGAACCGGGTAAATTCCTAAGTGCGATCAATGACCCGCTAAGCTCTTGAGCAATGCCAAGCGTAGTCTCATATTCCGCCAGGCCGATATGGCCTGGAAGAAGAAAGAGTGCTTCTCTTCCTGCAACCGGAATGCATTCTGCCCCAGTGATCTGCCGCGGCTGCGACTCAAATGCTGGGGCGAGCGCATCCTTCACGTTGTTTGCAGGTGATGACTGATAGACTCCATCAAGATCTTCTGTTCCCCTGAATCCAAGTACCATGCCTGTCAGATTGCATTGAGGATCGAAATCCGCCAAGATAACGCGCTTGCCCATGGCGGCAAGCATCCAGCCAAGATTAAAAGCTGTCGTCGTTTTGCTGACGCCGCCTTTATGGTTAAAGAGACAGATTACTTTCGTCACTCTCACCTCGACCGAAAACCTGTCATTGCGCCAGCGATTTGGCACAATGCCGTGGATGAAGACTATTACAACTCTGTGGGCGAAGGTAAGGACTTGCAGCGCAGAGCAAGCGGCGACGTGGAATCGAAGGGTGCACGTGACTCTCCGCGGGAGGAGTATTGACCGTCGATAGCTCCTCGCGCAATCCTCATCAGGGGCGTGCTTTTGTCTGGTGACCGCTTTCTAAGCGGCAAAAGTGTTCAAAACACCATGGCCAGATGTGACTCAGGCACTCGGATCACCGGGAAATAGCGGCGGGTGCCTTCCTGGCGCCGGGGCGCAGTAGATGAGAGCCTTTCCGTCAAGCAGTTGATACAAAAGACGCAAGCGCGGATCAATCCTGAACTTCCGGCGGGTCGAACCGAATAGTCCCGGTGGTGAGCGGGACTTAGCACGCGGTGACACGCCGGAAACGGAAGAAGGTCCTCAAGCTAGAGCCTCCTGGTGTGTGGGCCACCCCAAGCGTGCTCCGGGTCAGGCTCGATGGCGAATACCGCGAGGCCGACGGCGTCGCGCGTGTCACGGCGCTGCTGGCCTCAGACCAGGGCTTCTGCCTCCTGACCTGCTTCCGCTCCGATCAGCCTTTCCACGACAACGCCAGCGCCTTCCTGTGCATGCCGGGGCAGCTGCAGGGCCTGACGGCCCGACCCGACGCCGGCGGGTTCTGGCTCGTCGCACATTGGGTCGAGCTGGCTATGCCGGCGCATCAGGCCGACAAGGACCAGCACGGGCCGGGAGAAGGCAGCACCGCCTGGATGCACTCGGTCGAGTACGCCTGGTTCTTCGTCCAGCCGCCCGACCTTGCCGACGACGAGTGGCGCCTCGCCGCAATGCTCGTGGCCAAAGCGCACGGGCAATCCGCCTTCATCTTGCGAGCCGGCGGTGCCGAAGTAGCGCGCCTGCACGGCCGTGACGGCACCCCGTGGGCCGCGCTCCCGTCCGCCGACGCCGTCATAGCGACTGCCAGGGTTCTCACTTTGCTGCGATCCCGCGCGGGCGCCTGGGGTCGTGCTGACTACGATTGGCTCGCCGCCGACGGGCCCGGGACCGGGACCGCCCTCACCGGCCCGAGCCGCTTCGCCGTCCACCCCGCCGCGGCGGCGCCGACCGGCGCCGGCCCGGACGACGTCACCGTCTACGCCGCCGTGCCGCACTGCAACTCGGCGCGCATGCTCTTCGCCCACCTCCGCATCCGCCATGGCGGCTGAGTCGAACGAGGCACCCCATCGACACCGCACAAGCTGTTGCCGTCTACTTCCGCGCGTCCGCGGCCGATCCAGACGCCTCCGCCACTGCCATAGCGGAGCAGCGCCGACAGGTGACCGCGTGGCTATTGTCGCGCCCGACCCAGACCGAGGTCGCCCGCGAGCTGGTCGAGGTTGAGGACGGGGGCTCCGCTCGCCCGGCGCTGGCCGAGGCCGTCGCGTGGTGCCGTCCGCGGGCGGCGTCGCTCGTCGTCCCACGCACGGCACCGATCGCGTCGGGGCCGGCCTTCCACCCGCGCATCGTCTCCGTGCCCGTGGTCGTGCTCCCGCAGCCGCACCGCCCGGCGCCGGCCGTGATCGCCGCCCCGCACCGCGCGCCCGAGCGGGTCGCGCTCTACGTCGGCCACCGCGACGATGCCGGCTTTATCCCGCTCTACCTGACCAACGTTGGCCCGGACGCACTCACCGACGTCACCGTGGACGGCAGCGGCCTGTTTCTCGATGAGGGCCGAACGGTCGCGACGAACGGCACCCGGCACCGGGTCGGGCGCATCGAGCCCGGCACGGCGGTGCTGGTCGAGGAGCGCGACACATGGACGGCGGGCGAGTACCTCGATGCGCTGCACGTCACCTTCCGCCAGGGCACGGCGATGCTGCACGGCGTGGTTGTGCTCGGCCTGCGTGTCCGAGAGAATCAGTTCGTCCGGCTGAAGATGGGAAAGCAACTAGGGTCAGACCCGAAACCTGCTGTTCCAGGCGTCGGCTAGGGATCGTACTAGGGCGGACAAGACCTAGTTTTCCGAAAACCGGTGCAGAGCAACAACTTAGCAAAAAGATTTGGCGGAGGGAGCGGGATTCGAACCCGCGATACGGTTTCCCGCATACACACTTTCCAGGCGTGCGCCTTCAACCACTCGGCCACCCCTCCGTCCGACGACTTGGCGCAGGCAAGCGCGAGCGTCCCCCGCCGTCCCGATCAGCCCCGGCCGCTCGCGTATGATTCGGCCGGCGCGACGCCCTCGCGGAGCGGCCGCACTATAGTCGCGGCAAGCTCGGGCGCAAGCATTCGCGGCCGGAGCCGACCGGCTTATTTGCCGGCCATCACCGCGACGCCGGCAGCGATGATCAGCGTGCCGGCGGCCTTGCGCAGGGTGAAGCTCTCGCCGAGCAGGAGGAACGAGGCGAGCGCCACGATCACGAAGCCGACGCCGAGGAAAGGATAGGCGAAGGACGCCTCGGTGCGACTCAGCACGAGGAGCCAGAGGACGAGGCTGATCGCGTAGCAGGCCAGCCCGCCGACGACGCCGGGACGAAGCGCGACGTCGACGAGGACGCCGAGCGTCGTCCTGCCCGCCGGCAGGCCGGTTCGCATGCCCAGGCGCAGCAGCAGCTGCGCGGCGGCGTTGAGACCGACGCTGGCGAGGATCAGGGCGAAGACGCCGAGCGATGGGCTCACGAAGCGATCTTCTCGCGCACCGGCTTGGCCCCCTGTCCGATCCAGGCCTTGGCGAAATGGGTGATCAGGGTCAGCGAGGCGTCCGCGCCGTTGCCGTGGCCCTTCTCGAAATCGTTCTCCACCCGTCCGAGCTGGTTGGTGACGTGGGCGAGGCACAGCACGGGATGCCCGGTGGAGCGGGCGAAGGCATAGAGGGCGGCCGCCTCCATCTCCACCGCGACGACGCCCGTGGCGGCGCGCGAGGCGATCGCGCTCTCCGTTTCCCGGAACGGCGCGTCGGTGGTCCAGGTCGCGCCCCGATGCACCTCGTGGGAGGTGGCGGCGAACGTCGCCTGCGCCAGGCCGGTCACGGCCGGGTCCGCCTCCGCCCACAGCGAGGCCGGCAGGTAATGGTAGCTCGTCCCCTCGTCGCGCAGGGCCTTGTCGATGATGATGTGGTAGGGCGGCGGCCCGAGGTCGCGGATCTGGCCGGCGGAGGTGATGCTGACGAGGAGCTCGCACCCCGACACGAACGCCTGCTCGGCGACCAGCACCGCGAAGGAGGCCCCGACCGCGTGGCCGATCACCCCGTACCGTTCGCCGTCCTGCTCCCATTCCCAGAGCCGGGTATGGTAGCAGGCCCAGGTCGGCGACCGCCGCGCGCCGAGCGCGGTCTGCACGTGCTCGACGATGTCGCCGTCGGGATCGAGCAGGCAGACGGGAGGCACGGCGCCCGGTCCGAGGCTCTTCTGCCGGCGCGCCTCGCGCAGCATGTTCTCCGGCCGGAAGGCCGAGGGCTCGGCGAAGTCGTTGCGCTGCAGCAAAGGCGCCTGCGCGGCGGCTCCCGGAATCATGGTCAGGCTCCCCTGGGTTGACGGGCGACGCGCACGAAGGTGGCGACGATGCGCGATCCGGCGCGAAGCGTGCCGGACAGCGTGCCGGCGACCTTCGACGTGCCGCCGGTCCGGCAACGGGCCGGCACCGGCAGTTCAAGGATACGGAGGCCGGCGCGCGCGGCCTTCATCTGCATTTCCAGGTTCCACCCGTAGGTCATCTCGCGCATGCCGAGCGACAGCAGCGTGTCGCGCCCGATCGCGCGGAAGGCGCACATGTCGGTGTAGCGCGTGCGATACAGCAGCCGTATGGCGGCGCCAAAGGTCCAGCCGGCCGCCACCTGGTGCCAGCCCATGCTGCCCGGCTCGCGAACCCCGCGCACGCGCGACCCGATGACGAAATCGTGGGTGCCGGCCTCGATCGGCGCCACCAGGGCGGCGATCATCGCCGGGTCGTCGGCGCCGTCGCCGTCCATGGTGACCACGATGGCGTCGGCCGGCGCGGCCTCCGCCGCCCTGAGGCAGGCCCGGCCGTAGCCGCGACCGACGTCGAGCACCGTGGCGCCGGCGCGTTCCGCCACGCCGCGCGTCGCGTCCGTGCTGCCGCCGTCGGCCACGATCACCGCCGCGACGACGTCGCGCGGGATCTCGCGCAGCAGCGGACCGATGGAGCTTTCCTCGTTCAGCGTCGGAATGGCGACCACGACCGGGCGGGACGCCGTCAAAGGTTCGATCCGACCCAGAGGCCCGATCCCATCACAGGCTCCAGCGCAGGCCGCAGCTGGCGCAGGCCTTGGGTGGCGCGTCCGACAGCAGGGCTTCCCGGAAGTCGGTGTAGGCGGCCCCGTTCCAGATGTCGCGCAGGCTGTCCTGCGTGGCGTCGCCCAGCGTGTAGTTCTCGTAGCCGCGCTGGGAGAACGGCGCGATGCAGCACGGCAGCGCCCGGCCGTTGGCGGTGAAGTACATGACGCTCCACGGCCGCCGGCACAGCGACCACGGCGAGGCGTCGTCGGCCTTCCTGAGACTCATGCCGGGCTCGGAGGCGGCGCCGGACGCGCTGAAGCTCATGCCCAGCGAGGCGGCGAGACGCTCGGCCTCGGCGATCAGCACGCTTTCCTCCGAGTCCATCCGCTCGTAGAGGGCCTGGTCGGGACGGGCGAGACCGTTCGCGTCATCCTCGAAGAAGACGAGGCGCTGGAGGTAAACCTCCTTCACGCCGATGTCGGCGGCGACGCGCACGAACTCGGGGAGCTCGACGATCGTCTCCTTGAGGCCGGTCAGCCAGGCCGAAACCTTGGGCAGGCTGTGCCCCTCGCGCTCCTGCATGGCGCGGAACTGGCGCACGTTGTGGAGGATGCGGGCGAAGTAGTTCTTGCCGCGCACCGCGAGGTAGGAGGAGGGGTTGGACGCGTCGAGCGAGACGCGCAGCTCGTCGAGCCCGGCGTCGATCATCGCGCGGCCGTTGCGCTCGGTCAGCAGCGTGCCGTTGGTGTTGAACAGGACGTAGACGCCGCGATCCTTGAGGTAGCGCACCATTTGCGGCAGGTTCTTCACCAGCATTGGCTCGCCGACCCCGTGCAGCACGGCGCGCTTCAGCGTCGGGATCTGGTCGACGATGGTGGTGAACAGCTCCCACGACATGTCGGCGGGGGGCTCCAGCTCGACGTAGGTGCGGGGGCAGGTCGTGCACAGGAGGTTGCAGCGGTTGGTGACCTCCAGGTACAGGCACACCGGCTCGCGCTCCATGCGCTTGGCGCGCGCGGGGGCGACCGACTCGAAGTAACGGCGCGGATCGACCGTCTCAGAGGGTGACAGGCTGTCCATGATCTCCATCTTTCGTCTGAAGGCGGCGGTACGTGGCCTCGCATGCGAGCAAGGCGAAGAACGTCAGGTAGAAGAACGATCCCGCGGCGAAGTTCGGTGGCCAGCCCGCGGTGTACATGAGTGTCGCAGAGCCGGTCAGCCAAACCACCGGCCATGACGGGACGAAGCAGAGAAATGGCACAAGCCATGCCAAGTACCACGGGAAGTGGGGCGACGTCAGGACCGTGAACGCGACAACGAGCAAGAAGGCTCCACCAATATCGGCGCCGGGGCCGTGCCGAAACAGGACCAGGCAGCAGAGTACCGCCAGGACGAGCACCGCGACCGGTGCGTAGAACAGCGCCGCGTGGATCGGTATCGCCGGCACGAGGGCCTTCAGCAAGTCGAAAAGATAGAAACCGATGCCGCTGCTGAGGCCTTCCTCTTCCGAGTAACCGGACAGGAATCCGAAGATCTGCCGACCCGCCCCGAGATAGGGCAGGTATAGTATGACAATTGTTAAGAAGGCGCCGAGCGGCAGGCGCCAATCCCAACGGCGGTAGGCGGCCGGCGCGACCAGTACGGGGAAGTACTTGACGAGCGCGGCGCCGCCCAGCGCGATGCCGGCGAGCACCGGCCGGCGCGCTTCCGCCGCCAGGAGGGCCAGCATCACGCAGGCGAGCGCGATGGCGTCGACGTGCCCGCTGCCGGCGAACTCCCAGATCGGCAGCGGGTGCCAGGCGTAGAGCAGGATGCGGGTCGGCGGCAGGCGGCGCGCCGCGAGCAGCCGCATCATCGCCCAGCCGGCCGCGATCTCAAAGCCGACCATCGCCGCCTTCATCGCGGAGATTTGCTCGCTGACGCGCGTCACCAGGAAGAAGACGATCTGCGCGAACGGCGGGTAGATCGTGTGGGCGTAGTCGGCGCGGTTGATCTCGGGGTAGATGTCGGCGTCGCGCAGGCTGGCGAGGTGGGGGTCGGCGGGGACGTAGAGGTAGGGGTTGATGCCGGCCGCCTGGACCCGCCCGTCCCAGATGTAGCGGTTGACGTCGCTCGACACGGGATCGACGAAGATCAGCATCGCCCGCAGGATGCCGGCGACCACCAGGATGCCGACGGTCGCGCGCCTGGCGCCCGCCCGGTCGCCGCCGCCCTCCCCGTCGCGAAGGACGACCAGCGTCGCCAGCGCGTAGATGACGACCTCGACCCATGTCCAACGCATGATGTAGTCGTCGGTGTCCTCGCCGAAGCGGCAGGCGAGCACGGCGTGGACGGTGATGAGCGCCGTCGCGAGCAGGACCAGGAAGCCGATGGCCCGGCGGCTCATCCCGGCGACCGTGGGGATCGCTGCTCGGCATCGAGGGCGGCGAGGAGCTGGCGGGTGTGCCGGGCCGGCGCCGGGCGCGGCTCGGACGGGCCCGCGCCGTCCGGGTCGCCTTCGAGATCGCGGCCGAGATCGCGGCCAAGGTCGCGGCCAAGGTCGCGGCGCAGCAGGGCCAGCGAGGTCGCGTCGTCGACGTCGTACCATTCGGGCAGCGTGTGAACGGCCAGGTCGATCTCGCGCGCGCGCTCCAGGGTCTGCCGGGCGACGTGCTCGGTGCTCCAGGTCACGTCCTCGAAGAGGCGCGCGTGGGGCTGCTTCAACCCTAGGAAATAGTAGCCGCCGTCGCTGGAAGGGCCGAACACGGCGCGATCGCCCGGCTCGGCCAGCACCCGGGCCGCCTCGACGAGGAAGGCGGTCGGCAGCGTCGGGCTGTCGGCGTTGAGGACGCAGGCCGCCTCGTGGCCGAGCCCGAGCAGGTGGCCGATCGTGCCGGCGAGCGTGGCGCCGAAGTCGGGCGTCCAGGCCTCGAACAAGCCGATCGCGGGCGGCAGGAAATCGAAGAACCCGCCTTCGCCCGGCGGCCCGTAGGCCATGTAGCCGGCGATCGAGGCGTGGGCGGAGGCTTGAACGGTGGCGGCGACGAGGTTCTCGGCGATGTCGCGCAGGAACGCGGTGTTGCAACGCGCCGCGTCGGCGCCGGACAACGGCGGTGACAACCGCGTCTTGGTGCGACCGGCCTTGGACGCCTTGGCCATGACCGCGATCCCGCATCGGGCGGCTTCGTACTGTTGGGCGCGCAAGGTCGAGGTCAAGCCTCCAGTCGGCGGATGGTCCGTCTTAGATCAACTACGGACCCGGGACGCTATTCGACTTCAAAAAAAATCGCGGTGTTGCCGCGCCGTCCCGTGGATGCTCGTTCTTTCCGGAGCGAGCGGGTCCGCTCAGGGCCCGGCGACGCGGCGGAACCGCCATCTCGTCTCGGGCTGCCGGCCACTCTCGGCCATCACCTTGATCTGCGTCGTCGGACGTGGGCCGCTGGTCGCGGCGAAGAGGATGGAGGGTTCGAGCGTCACGACGGCGTTCGTCTCGAACATCCAGGTTTCGCCGTCCGCCGCGTGGAGCCGGACCGCGCCGTCCTCGTCGGCGAGCCGCGCCTGGATGCCCGGATGGAGGTGGAAGCGCACGACGTAGGGTACGGCGGCGTGCGGGGACGGCCCCGTTCCCTCCAGCCTGTCGTCGCCGTCGAGGCACGTGCCGTCCTGCGAGAGGACGAGGGTACGGTGATGACGCAGCCCGAACCGGGCGACGTAGCCGTCGTGCGCCATGGTCAGCCGCGCGTCCCCGCCGTCGGACCGCTCGGCCGTGACGTGTTCGGGCCCGGCGAGGACCTCCGTGCCGAGCCAGCGCTGCAGGCCCGTTCCGGCGGCGAAACGGCACGAGGACGTGTCGTCGACGACGAGCGTCGAATGCGCTGCGGTGGCGCGGGCCGCCTCGCGCGCGGCGACGCGGGTGTTGTCGGGCGCGCCGCAGTTGATCACGATGCGCCGCTGGCCGCTGGACAGCTCGAAGGACAGGCAACCGGCGTGGGCGCGCGCGGAGAAACCCCGCGGCGGCGGCGGCCCGGCATCGACGAGGACCAGCGTGCGGCCGGCCTCCAGGCGCTGATAGCCGGCGTGGCGCGCGTTGACGAGGGGCTGGGCGCGGGCGTCGTCGTAGGCGAGGATGGTGGCGGTCAGCTCGGGGGCGGTCACCCCCATGCCGTTGAAGAGGGCGAAGGTGCCGTCGCCGTGCCGGAACAGCCTCAGCATCGGCATCATCCTGTCGATCGCGTTCAGGACCTGGGGCGGCGCCTGGATGCCGCGTGCCGCGTAGGCCTGCCGGAGCGGCAGCAGGTCGAGCAGCAGGTCGATGAGCGTCTGCGGGTTGCGGCTGACCGCGCCGCCGTCGGCCAGCACCTGCGCGTCGATCTCCGCCGCGAGCGCTTGCGTGGCGCGCTTCTCGAAGGCGCCGGCGTCCTGCGCGCAGAGGCCGAACGCGGCGAGGGCGAGCGCGACCAGCAGCCGGTCCTCGCCGCCGAGGCCGTCGGCGAGCTGTCGTTCGAGATGGGCCCGGTGGACGGCCAGCGCCTGCATGAAGCGGCCGTAGAAGCTCCGGTCGGCGCCGTCGAGGATGATGGGGGATTGCGACAGCCAGGCGAGCACGCGGCGCGCGGCGACCGGCGCGTCCCAGGCGGGCGTGGCGGCCGGGCGTGGCGCGGCGGCGATGAAGTCGGCCACGAGGACGCGGCCGCGTTGGCGCGCGAGCGCGCTGTCGGCCGCGCGCAGGTGACGCAGCCAGCCGAAGCCGGCGAGCTGGCGCGACCAGGTGTCGTTGACCTCGATGCCGGCGCCGAGCGCGAAGGGGGAGCGGCCATGGGCGTTGACGATCCTGCCGCCGAAGGCGAAGTAGCCGGCGCCGATGTCGGCGGCGGTGGTGGGGTCGGCGGTGCGGATGTCCTGTGGCGCGATGAGGAGCCGTTCGGGCGTCTTGACGCGCAGCCCACGCGCCGCGCGGCCCGGCAGCGCGAAGGTTCGACCGACCGTGCGGACCCCTCGCCCGGCGAGGAGCGTCATCAGCTGGAACGAATCTTTCAACGTGGCGCCGGTCAGGGCCTGCACTCCAAAGCCGGGGACATCGAGGCGACGGCTCCGCCGTCCACGGCCCGGCTCGGGCGGGCGCTACGGCCGGCCGGTCATCGTGGCGCCGAAAGTCTTTCGGTTTCGTTAACCATGTCGGCGGACGGGCGGCCGATCAGGATCTCAACCGCGTCAGACGCGCGGCGAAGAAGCCGTCGAGGCCGGCGAAGCGGGGCTCGGGATCGGCGAGGTGGCACGGCAGGCTGCGCAGCTCGCCCTGCGCGTTGAGGATCTCGGCGATGCCGCCGACCTCGGCCGCCACGATCGGCGCGCGCGCCACGTCGGGGTTGCGCCGCAGCAGCCCGGCGATCTGCGCCTCGCCCTCCTCCGGCTCGATCGAGCAGGTGCAGTAGACGATCGTGCCGCCCGGCCGGGTCAGCTCCACCGCCTTGTCGAGCAGCCGGCCCTGCAGCGCGACGAGGCCGGCGAGGTCGCCGGGCTTCTTGGTCCAGGCGATATCGGGGTGGCGGCGCAGCGTGCCCGTCCCGAGGCAGGGCGCGTCGAGGAGCACGGCGTCGAAAGGCTGGGCCTTCAGCGCCGTGGCGTCGGCGACGATGAACTCCGCCTGGAGGCGGAGGCGCTCGAAATTGGCGCTGAGCCGCTTCAAGCGCTCCGCCGAGCGGTCGATGGCGGTCAGCACGCCGCCGGCGGCGGCGATCTGCGCCGCCTTGCCGCCCGGCGCGGCGCAGAAATCGGCCACGCGATGACCGGAGCGCACGTTCAGGAGGGCCGCCGGCAGGGCGGCGGCGGCGTCCTGCACCCACCATTCGCCGTCGGCGTAGCCGTCGAGCTCCTCGATCGGCCGGTGCGATTCCAGGCGGAGCGAGCCGGTCGGCAGCAGCCTGGCGCCGAGCCGCCCGGCCCAGGCGGCGGCGTCGGACTTGACGGTGATGTCGAGGGTCGGCTCGGCGCGGATCGCGGCGGCGATGGCGCGGGCGGTCGCCTCGCCGTAGGTCTTGCGCCAGCGCGTCGCGAGCCAGTTCGCCACGTCCTGGTCGAGCGGGTCGCTCGCGCCCAGGATCTCGTCGCGGGCGCGGGCGACGTTGCGCAGCACCGCGTTGACCAGCGCGGCGAAGGGCGCCGTCTTGCGATCGAGCCGCACCGCGCGCACCGCGAGGTCGACGGCGGCATGGTCGGGCACGTCGAGCAGCAGGATCTGCGCGGCACCCACGATCAGCGTCCATTCGAGGTCCGGCACCTGGCGCGGCAGGCCCCCCTCCATGAAGCGGGCCAGGCTGGCGCGGACCGTGCCGAGCCGACGCAGCGCCGCGGTGACGATGGAGCGCGTCAGCCCTCGGTCCCGCGCGTCGAGCGTGCCCAGGCGGTTGGGCACCGCGCCGGGCGAGAAGCGCTCTTCCAGCAGGTGTCCCTTTGCGACGATGTCCTGGAGGATCGAGGCGGCGGCGGTGCGCGCGAGCAGGCCCGGGTGCTTCTCCGCCTCGGCCCGTTCGGCGGCGGCTTGGGCGGCCGCGTTGCCGCCCGTCCCCTGCCTCTGCGCCTTCGGTTTCGCCCCGGATCGCCGCGTCGTCTCCGTCAAGTCACCCTCGCCGCCGTGTCGCCCGCGAATCGTAGCACAGCTCGAGCGATTCGCGGGAAACATAGCGTCGGCCTCGTCGAAGGGCGGCGGCGCGTAGGGCGGCCTTAACCATTCCCCTGTTTCATCGGTCTCGCGCCATGGCCGGTGGAGGGACTGGGTGAAGACGTACGATGCTTTGGTGGTTGGCGCCGGACCCGCAGGGCTCACCACGGCCTACACGCTCGCCAAGGCCGGGCGCAGCGTCCACGTCATCGAGCGCGACCCGACCTACGTCGGCGGCATCAGCCGCACAGTCAACTACAAGGGCTTCCTGTTCGACATCGGCGGCCACCGCTTCTTCTCCAAGTCGAAGGAGGTGGTCGACCTTTGGAACGAGATCCTGCCCGACGACTTCATCGACCGGCCGCGCCTCTCGCGCATCTACTACAAGGGGAAGTTCTACGCCTACCCGCTGAAGGCCTTCGAGGCGCTGCGCAACCTGGGCCTCGCCGAGAGCGTGGCCTGCGTCGCCTCCTACGGCTGGGCGAGGCTGTTCCCGGTGCAGGCGCCGAGAACCTTCCACCAGTGGGTGCGCAACCAGTTCGGCGAGCGGCTCTTCTCGATCTTCTTCAAGACCTACACCGAGAAGGTGTGGGGCATGGGGTGCGACGAGATCTCGGCCGATTGGGCGGCGCAGCGCATCAAGGGCCTGAGCCTGATGGGCGCCATCGTCGACGGGCTCAGGCGGTCGCTCAAGCTCGGCCGCGCGGGGACGGGCGGCGGCGCGTCGTCCGGCGGGGCGGTCGCCAAGTCGCTGATCGAGAGCTTCCGCTACCCCCGTCGCGGTCCCGGCATGATGTGGGAGGCCGCCGCCGCCAAGCTCCTGGCGATGGGCGGGACGCTCGACATGGGGACCGCGCTCGAGGCCTTGTGCTACGACGAGGCGCGCCGGCTGTGGACGGTGAAGGCGGTCGCGCCGGATGGTTCGACGAGGACGGTGCAGGCCCGCCACGTCGTGTCCTCCGCGCCGATCCCCGAACTGATGGACACGATCACCCCCAGGCCGTTGTCCACCTTCCAGGCGCGCGCGTTGAAGTACCGCGACTTCCTCACCGTGGTGCTGATCGGCCGGCCGCAGGCGGAACTGCCCGACAACTGGATCTACATCCACGACCCGAGCGTGAAGGTCGGGCGCGTGCAGAACTTCCGCTCGTGGTCGCCGGACATGATCCCGGACGCCACCTCCACCTGCCTCGGCCTCGAGTATTTCTGCTTCGAGGGCGACGGGTTGTGGACCGCCTCCGACGACGAGCTGGTGGCGCTGGGCAAGGCCGAGATCGCCAAGATCGGCCTGATGGCGCCCGACGACGTCACCGACGCCTGCGTGGTGCGCCAGAAGAAGGCCTACCCGGTCTACGACGAGTGTTACGCCGCCAACGTCGACGTGATCCGCCGCGAGATCGCCCTGCGCCTGCCCACCCTGCACCTGGTCGGCCGTAACGGCATGCACAAGTACAACAACCAGGACCACGCCATGATGACCGGCATGCTGACCGCGCAGAACATCATCGCCGGCGCCATCCTCCACGACACCTGGCAGGTCAACGAGGACGCCGAGTACGGGGAGGCCGGGCTGTCGGGCGCGCGGGAGGCGCTGAAGAGCGAGCGCCTCGTGCCGAAGCGGGCCGCGGCGTGACGGCGGCCTCGCTGCACGACGCCGGGCGCCTGCGCTTCGGCGGGCATCGGCTGCCGCGCGTGCTCGCCGACCTCGTCGGCTACGGCTTCGTCAGCGTCGTGGCGCTCGCCTGCGACTACGGCCTGCTCCTGGCGCTGACCACCGCCGGCCTGCACTACCTGCTCGCCGCGACCGTGAGCTTCACCGCCGGCATGTTCGTCGCCTACGCCCTCAGCGTCCGTTTCGTGTTCGCACGCCGCCGCGCGTTGACGCGGGAAGCCGAAGCGGCCGGCTTCTTCGCCGTCGGCCTGCTCGGCCTCCTGCTCACGCAGGGACTGCTCGCCGTGTTCGTGTCCCGTGGCGGGCTCGGCGTCGGCGCCGCCAAGGTGCCGACGACGGCGATCGTCTTCGCCTTCAACTTCCTGTGCCGGCGCGGGCTGGTCTTCAGCGGCGCCGGAGCGCGCCGGCCTCCCGGGGACTGACCCGCCGAGGATTGCTTTGCCTCGCCGATCGGGATCAGGATGACGGATCGGTCGGCGGCTGGGGAGAACGCGAGGTGACGAGGTCGACGGGGGCCGCCGAGGCGGACGGGGGAGACGCGCCGCGTTTCGCCTTCGCCAGCGACAACAGCTCCGGCATCTGCCCGGAAGCCTGGGCGGCGATGGCCGACGCCAATCGCGGCCACGCGCCCTCCTACGGCGAGGACGACTGGACCACCCGCGCCGCCGACGCCATCCGCGCGCTGTTCGCGTGCGATTGCCAGGTGTTCTTCGTGTACAGCGGCACGGCGGCGAACTCGCTCGCGCTGGCCGCGCTGTGCCAGCCCTACAACGGCATCATCTGCACGGACATCGCCCACATCGAGACGGACGAGTGCGGCGCCCCGGAGTTCTTCAGCGGCGCCAAGATCCTCACCGCCCCGGCGGTCGACGGCAAGCTGACGCCCGAGGCCGTGCGCCACCTCGCCGGCCGGCGCCGCGACGTGCACTACCCGAGGGCGCGCGTGGTCTCGCTGTCGCAGCCCACCGAGACCGGTCGCGTCTACACGCCCGACGAGATCGCCGCCGTCTGCGCGCAGGCCCGCGCGCTGGGATTGCGCGTGCACATGGACGGCTCGCGCTTCGCCAACGCCTGCGCCGCGCTCGGCTGCGCGCCGGCCGACCTCACGTGGCGGGCCGGCGTCGACGTGCTGTGCCTGGGCGGCGCCAAGAACGGCATGGCGCTGGGCGAGGCGATCGTGTTCTTCGACACGGCCCTCGCGGCGGACTTCGAGTACCGCTGCAAGCAGGCCGGGCAGCTCGCCTCCAAGATGCGCTTCATGGCCGCGCCGTGGATCGGCCTGATCGGGAGCGGGGCCTGGCTGCGCAACGCCCGCCACGCCAACGCCTGCGCGGCCCGTTTCGCCGCCGCCGTCACGGCCGTGCCGGGCGTCGCGCTGGTGGCACCGGTCGAGGCCAACGCCGTCTTCCTCCACCTCGACGCCGCGCTGGAGGCGGCCCTGATCGCGAAGGGCTGGCATTTCTACACGTTCATCGGCGGGGGCGCCCGCTTCATGTTCAGCTGGAACGCGGACGACGCGGAGATCGACCGCCTGCTCGCCGACTTCGCGGGCTGCGCCGCCGCGCTCGCCGGCTCCCGAGCATAGATCCGCGCGCGCGTGGTCGGCGCTCGAGGTCCAGGGTCCGGCCGCCGCGCCGGCCGGCGGCGAGATTTTATCCTCCGCACGCACATTCTCGCGTCAGCCGCGTCATGCGTCAGGATCACGGCGTCCTCGATCGGCACCGGCCGGGCGTGAAAGGTAACGATACCTTACGCCGAGCCTGCCGCAGCCGCAAGCCGGGCGGGCGCGAGGTTGGCCTCGCGCCGGCGAGATCGCACCGTGGCGGCGACGCGCCGCGTCAAACGTCCCGCTCGAAACGAGGAAGGGCCCGGCTCGCGCCGGACCCTTCCCCTCGCCGCGATGGATCGAGCCTTACTCGTCGCCCTTCTTGTCGCGGGCCTTCAGGGCGGCGCCGAGGATGTCGCCGAGCGAGGCGCCCGAGTCGGCCGAGCCGTAAGCGGCGATCGCCTCCTTCTCGTCGGCGATCTCCAGCGCCTTGATCGACACCGACACCTTGCGCGCGCGCCGGTCGTACTGGGTGATGCGCGCGTCGACCTTCTCGCCGACCGCGAAGCGCTCGGGGCGCTGGTCCGGCCGGTCGCGGGCCAGTTCGTTGCGCTTGATGAAGGACACCAGGTCGGTCCCGGCGATCTTCACGTCGATGCCGCCTTCCTTGATGTCGATCACCTCGCAGGTGACGACGCTGCCCTTGCGCATCTCGCCCGAGGACGCGTCCTCGCTGGCGACCGGCGCGTGGGCGTCGGCGCCGACCTGCTTGATGCCGAGCGAGATGCGCTCCTTGTCGGTGTCCACGTCGAGCACGCGGGCGCGCACGATGTCGCCCTTCTTGAAGTCCTCGATCGCCTGCTCGCCCGGCTTCTGCCAGTCGAGGTCGGACAGGTGCACCATGCCGTCCACGTCGCCGTCGAGGCCGATGAACAGGCCGAACTCGGTCTTGTTCTTGACCTCGCCCTCCACCTCGGACCCGACCGGGTGCTGATCGGCGAAGATCTCCCACGGGTTCGACAGCGTCTGCTTTAGGCCGAGCGAGATGCGCCGCTTGACGGAGTCGACCTCCAGCACCTGCACGTCGACCTCCTGGCTGGTGGCGACGATCTTGCCGGGATGGACGTTCTTTTTGGTCCAGCTCATCTCGGAGACGTGGATCAGGCCCTCGATGCCGGCCTCCAACTCGACGAAGGCGCCGTAGTCGGTGATGTTGGTCACCCGGCCCTGCCAGCGCGAGTTGATCGGGTACTTGGCCTCGATGCCCTGCCACGGGTCGTCGAGCAGCTGCTTCATGCCGAGCGAGATGCGGTGCGTCTCGTGGTTGATCTTGATGATCTTGACCTTCACCGTCTGGCCAATGCTGAGCACCTCGGTCGGATGGTTGACGCGGCGCCACGCGATGTCGGTGACGTGCAGCAGGCCGTCGATGCCGCCGAGATCGACGAAGGCGCCGTAGTCCGTGATGTTCTTCACGGTGCCGTCGATCACCTGGCCCTCCTCGAGGTTGGCGACGATCTCGTGGCGCTGCTCGGCGCGGCTCTCCTCCAGCACGGTGCGGCGCGACACGACGATGTTGCCGCGGCGCCGGTCCATCTTGAGGATCTGGAAGGGTTGCGGCACCTGCATCAGGGGCGTGACGTCGCGGATCGGCCGGATGTCGACCTGGGAGCGCGGCAGGAAGGCCACGGCGCCGTCGAGGTCGACGGTGAAGCCACCCTTGACCTGGTTGAAGATGACGCCCTCGACCTTTTCCTGCTTCTCGAAGGCCTTCTCGAGCTTGACCCAGCTTTCCTCGCGGCGCGCCTTGTCGCGCGAGATGACCGCCTCGCCGAGCGCGTTCTCGATGCGCTCGAGGTACACTTCCACCTCGTCGCCGACGACGAGCGGGCCTTCGCGGCCGGGTCCGATGAATTCCTTCAGGGCGACACGACCCTCGGTCTTCAGACCGATGTCGATGACCGCCACGTCCTTCTCGATCGCGACGACGCGACCCTTGATGACCGAGCCTTCGAAAGCCTCGTTCTCGCCGTAGCTCTCGTCCAACAACGAGGCGAAATCCTCGCGCGAGGGCGAGTAGGATTGTACGTCAGACATTCATTCTCCTGGAGGGCCTCGGGTGGAGGCCGGCGCCGGCGGTTCGGGGTTGCGGATCGCTCACACCGGCCGAGATCCCGCACGGAGCGGGACCACCGCGTCGAAACGCGGGCCGACGCGTGGTCGGCGGGTGGAAGCGGGGTACGGGAACGATGTAGCAGGGGCAACGCGAAGCGGCAAGGATGTGGAACTACCACGCCCTTGCCGCCACACCCGCCGAAACTGCCGGCGCCCAGGGACTCCGAGCCGGAACGCTCAGATGCGCGTCAGCGCCTCGAGCCGCTTCATCAGCGCGGGCAGCTGCTCATGCGCCATCGTCGCCACCGCCGGGTCGTCACCCTCGCTGATGTAGGTGCGATAGTCGCTCTCGATCTGGCTGAGGGCGTCGAGCTGGAGGACGAAGTACAGCTTGTCGAAGGCGCGGCCGTGCAGCGTCTTCAGCCTGGCGAGGTCGGTCGCCGCCGGCATCCGGCTGTTGGCGGCTTCCAGGACCGAGGCCTGGGGCGCGGCCTCGACGCGGCCGGTCATGCCGACGACCGCCACGGAGCGCCCGGTCATGACGCCGTCGGCTTCGGCAACCCGATGGGGAGCACCGTGACCGGCGGGCGTCGCCTCGGCGAGCGCGGTAGCGACCTGCCTGGCCTCGCCCGTCTCGTCGGTGGCGTAGGCGACGAGCTCCGCGCTGCCGGTGTGCGAACCCGCCATCCGGCTCGACGTGTCGAGGATCGCGAGGTTCGCGGCGACGTTCGCCAGGAACGCTTCCGTCATCGGCGAGGCGGCCTGGGCAGGCGCCTGGAACAGGACGAAAGAGAAACCGACCGCAGCGACGGCAGCGCCAAACTTGTTCATGTGCGAACCCCTCAGTCAGCGAGGAGAATACGCGGCAGCCGGCCAAACGTTCCCGCCCGACCCGCCGATGCCCGCGCTCGGCCGGGGTGCCGGCGCCGCAACCGCTCGGCCAGGTCGGGGGTTGGCGTGCTCGCCACCCGCTTTCGTGCCGGTGGCGTCGGATCGCGACCCGCTTCCCAGGCGAGGCGCGCGGAAGGAGGTCGCGAGGTTGGCCGAACCCCGTCATGGCGCGCCGATCGATCCCGCGCTGCACGCCGCCGCCGGCACCGCCCACCTCGCGCGCGGCGACTTGGCCGCCGCCCTGCTGAGCTTCGAGGCCGAGCGGGCGCTGACCCCCGACGCGCCGGATTGCCTCTGCCGCCTCGGCAACGTCCACCTCAAGATGAAACACCTCGATCAGGCCATGGCGTCCTACCGGGCCGCGCTCGACGCCGAGCCGCGCCACCGGGCCGCGCGCCTCAACCTCGCCCTCGCGCTGCGCTCGGCCGAGCGATACGATGAATGCAAGCAGATCCTCCTGGCGCTCGCCGCCGAGCGGCCGAGCGACGCCTTCGTCCGCAACCAGCTCGGCAGGGTCCATGTGCTGTGCCGGGAGTTCGATGCGGCGCTGGGCTTTTTCAGGCAGGCGGTTTCGCTCGATCCCCACGACGCGGACAGCCTGTACTGGATCGGCGGCGTCAGGCACGCGCAGGGCGACCACGCCACCGCCGAAGCCGACTACGCCCGCGCCGCGCACGTTCAGCCGCTCGTCAGGCGCGCCGCCGACCGGTCGCCGCCCGCCTTCTCGGTCGTCATGCTCTGCGCGCCCCTGGCGGCCAACACGCCCGTCGGCACCCTCACCGGCGCCTCCGCCTACGAGACCCACGTCCTGCTGCTCTTCGCCGATGGGCGTTACGACATCGAGCTCGTCCGGCGCAGCGCCCAAGTCCTCGTCAACCTGGTTTCGGACGCGGACCAGGCGCGCGACCTCCTGCCGCTGGCCGCCGACCTCGTCGACCGCATCGGCCTGCCGGTCGTCAATCATCCCCGAAGCGTTCAGGGCACGACCCGCGACGCCGTCGCCGGGCGACTCCGGGGGCTGGACGGGTGCCGCGTGCCGCGCACCCTGCGCTGGCGGCCCGGGGACGACGCCTCGCCCGAGGGGTTGGCGTCCGGCCTCGCCATGCCTTTCCCGCTGCTGGCGCGGCCGGTCGGGACGCACGGCGGCGACGACTTCGAGAAACTCCCCGACGCGACCGCGCTGGCGGCCTTCATCGCGCGGCGACCAGACCTCGACCATTACCTGATCGAGTTCGCCGACTACGCGTCGGCCGACGGGTACTTCCGGAAGGCGCGCTTCTTCTTCGTCGGCGAGGCGATCCTGCCCTACCACCTGGCGATCGGCCGGGACTGGAAGGTCCATCACGCCACCACCGACATGGCCGACCAGGCCTGGATGCGGGACGAGGAGAGGGCGTTCCTCGACGATCCCGCCGCCGTGTTCACCGCCCGCAACCTCGCCAGCCTGCGGGCGATCCGGGCGACGCTGTCGCTCGATTTCTTCGGCATCGACTGCGCGCTCGACCGCGACGGGAACGTGGTGGTCTTCGAGGTCAACACCTCGATGCTGGTCCACCACCACAACGAGGGCTTCCCCTACAAGACGCCCCACGTCGAGGCGATCAAGCGGGCCTTCGACGCCCTGCTCGCCGAGCGGGCGGGCCAGGGGCCCGGGACGTGAGGCGGATGCCGGCCGGTTCGCCCCGCTACGGCCGCACGCAGCTCCAGCCCCGCTCCCGCAGCGCGGCGACGCGGACGATGCCGGACGGCGTGTCGGCGCCGCCGGGAAGCTGCGGGATCTCCTCGGGCGTCTTGCCCTGGGCGTCCGCGATGCCGCGGCGCGAGTTCCGGCGGGCGGCGAAGGCGATCGCGTCGCCCGGACCGAAGGCGACGGCCTCGATCGCGAACGGCTCGCCCCTGGCCTTGTCGTGGGCGGCGCAGGTGCCGGCGTTGCCCAGCGCCGTGCGTTGCACCCTGGCATCGTCCGTGCCGACCTGGATCACCGGGCGAGCGCGCCGGCGAAGAGGCCGGCCAGGTCGACCGCGCGACGATCCATCCCGCTATTCCTCGAACGTACGCGCCCTCGCCCCGTCGACGGCGGCGGACTCGACGCCGTCGGGTTCGAGCACGCTCAACGACGCGTAATCGACGAGGGTCCGCGCGTTGTTGAGGGGACGCATCGCCTGCGCGTAGCGCATCCCGACGCGGATGTCCGCCCCGTTGATGGTGTGGACGTCGCTGACCTCCTGCCCGATCGCCGGGTCCCAGGCCGACACCGCGATGACCAGGCGGATGGCCTCCAGGTCCTCCGCGCCGAGGTCGTGCAGCGGGCTCTTCTCGTCGATGACGTGCATCAGCGTCCACAGCACGACGAAGACGGGATTGCGGTTCCTGACCAGCGGCAGGTCGACGATGTTGGACTGGGCCACGCCCTCCTGGGACACCGATCGCACCAGCGTGTGGATGGTGGCGGTGGCGTTGTGGAGCAGGCTCGTGCGCGCGTTGCCGATGCGCAGCATCAGGGTGCGTCGCCCGTTGTTGGTCGTCACCACGGGATGGGTGGCGTAGAGCATCTTCGCGCGCGGCTTGGAGAAGCGGATGAACAGCAGGCCGGTCATGATCGCGGTGAAGACGGTGCCGGTCACGATCTCCAGGCTCGCCACGACGTGGCCGTAGGGGGTGCCGGGGTACATCTCGCCGTAGCCGACCGTCGCCAGGGTCTCGAGCGAGAAGTAGAAGGCGTTGACGAAGCGGTTGCCGGCCGGCGCGTTGGCGATGGCGCCCGGCTGGAGCGTGTAGAGCGCGGCGAACAGCGTGTTGATCGCCACCTCGGCGACGACGAACAGGAGCCCGAAGCGCCGCCAATCCAGTGAGATCGCGAAGTAGTAGGGATCGTGCGGGTCGAAGCGCGTCAGCCCGACCTTGACGAACTCCTGCGCGCCGACGCTGAGCCGCACGGGGCCGACCATCCGGCGCCACGCCCTCGCGGGTCCCCCGTCCCACGGCGCGCGCGTCTTCCGTCTGCCGGCCTCCGTCACGCCGACCGGGAGCGCCCGCGCGCCAAACGGCCCTCGACGATGGCGCGCGCCGCGGCGAAGGCCGCCTCGATGCCGAGCGCGGTGGTGTCGAGCGTCACGGCGTCGTCCGCCGCCCGCAGCGGCGCCGCCGTGCGTCCGCTGTCGCGCGCGTCGCGGCGCAGGATGTCGGCCAGCACGGCGGCCGGATCGACGGACTCGCCCCGCCCTTCCAGCTCCAGCACGCGGCGGCGGGCGCG
The DNA here is from genome assembly GCA_964244495.1 of uncultured Beijerinckiaceae bacterium. Taxonomy (GTDB): domain Bacteria; phylum Pseudomonadota; class Alphaproteobacteria; order Rhizobiales; family Beijerinckiaceae; genus RH-AL1. The sequence continues at coordinate 19,772 of CAXTIU010000017.1, read as the reverse complement.
GGCCTCGGGGCTGGCGACGACGAAGATCTTGGCATCGGCCTGCGGGCAGACCACCGTGCCGATGTCGCGGCCGTCGAGCACCGCGCCGGCCGGTGCCCCGGCGAAGCCGCGCTGCGCCGCCATCAGGGCGGCGCGCACGGCGGGCAGCGCCGCCACCACGGAGGCCGCCTCTCCCATGTCCTTGCCGCGCAACGCGTCCTCGTCGAGGCCGTGGAGGTCGAGGGCGGCCGCCGCGGCGACCGCCGCCGCCACGTCGGCGAGGGGACGCCCGGCCCGGAGCACGGCATGGGCCGTCGCGCGGTACAGCAGCCCGGTGTCGAGGTGCGGCAGGCCGAACGAGGCGGCGAGGCGCTTGGCCAGCGTGCCCTTGCCGGACGCCGCCGGCCCGTCGATCGCGATGATCATCGCCGGCGCCTCACGGGGAAGCGACGCATCGGCAAGCAACGCATCGGCGAGCGATCACCGGCGAGCGCGTCACCGGAACACGGCGCCGAGGCGCGCCATGTCCGACCTGAAGGCGGGATAGCTCGTCGCGATGGTCGCCGCGTCGTCGATGGTCATCGGTGCCGCCGCCGCCAAGCCGAGGCACAGGAAGCTCATGGCGATGCGATGGTCGAGGTGGGTCGCGACCGAGCCGCCGCCGGCGACGACGCCACCCTCCACGACGAGGTCGTCGCCCTCGATCGCGTGGGACACGCCGGCGGCGGCCAAGCCGTCGGCCACGGCCTGGAGGCGGTCGGACTCCTTGACCCGCAGCTCGCCCAGCCCGCGCATCCGCGTTTCGCCGGACGCGAAGGCGGCGGCGACGGCGAGGATCGGGTACTCGTCGATCATCGAGGGGGCGCGCGCCGCCGGCACGTCGACGCCCCGCAGCCCGGCGGCGGCGCGCACGTGCAGGTCGGCGACCGTCTCGCCGCCCTCCTCGCGCTCGTCGAGCACCGTGATGTTCGCTCCCATCTCGCGCAGCGTCGTCAGGAGGCCCGTGCGCAGCGGGTTGGTCATCACGCCCTCGACCACGACGTCAGAACCCGGCACGATCGAGGCCGCGACGAGGGCGAAGGCGGCCGACGAGGGATCGGCCGGCACCACCACGGTGCGCGGCCGCAGCTCCGGGCGGCCCTGCAGGGTGATCCTGCGGCCACCGTCGCCGAAGGGTTCGACGGACACGTCGGCGCCGAAGAAGGCCAGCATCCTCTCGGTATGGTCGCGGCTCGCCTCCGCCTCGATCACGGTCGTGCGTCCGGGCGCGTTCAGGCCGGCGAACAGCACGGCCGACTTGATCTGGGCGGAGGCGACCGGCGTGCGGTACTCGATCGGGGTCGGCTCGGCGGTGCCCTGGATCACCAGCGGGCAGCGGCCACCCTCGGCCTGCTCGACCACGCTCACCCCCATCAGGGTCAGCGGGTCGAGGATGCGGCGCATCGGCCGCTTGCGCAGCGAGGCGTCGCCGTCGAAGCGGGCGCGCAGCGGATGGCCGCCGACCACGCCGAGCATCAGCCGCGACCCCGTGCCGGCGTTGCCGAAGTCGAGCGTGCCACGGGGCGGCAGGAGCGAGCCGATCCCCATCCCGCGCACGACCCAGGCCGCGCCGTCCCGCTCGATCGTGGCCCCGAGCGCCCGGCAGGCGCCGGCGGTGCGCAGGACGTCCTCGCCTTCGAGCAACCCCTCGACGCGCGTCGCGCCGACGCTGAGCAGGCCGAAGATCATGGCGCGATGGGAGATCGACTTGTCGCCGGGCGGACGCAGGCGGCCACGGAGCGGTTGGCCAGGCACCGCCGTGAGGGCGTTGGCAGGGCTGGTCTGGGACGTCAAGCGGCGGGTCCGTGCGGTGAGGCGTGGGCGGCGGGTCCGCAGGGCCTAGCATGGCGCGCCGCGACCTGTCACCACGGGCGCGCCGCGTGGGCGGGTCCCGTTGCGAGCCGTCCATTGACACGGCGGCCAACCCCCACTAGTCGAGCCGCCACACTCCCGACGGGCGCCTGCCAGGGCGGGTCCCGCCCTCGTTCAAAGGTCGTTTCCTCGTGGCGAAGCCTGAGCTTGGCACCAAGCGTACGTGCCAGAACTGCGGCACCAAGTTCTTCGACTTCAGCAGGGATCCGATCACCTGTCCGAAATGCGGCACCGTGTTCCAGGCCGCCGCCCAGCCGAGCCGCGCGGCGCGCGGCGCGGCCGCCCGCGAGGACGATGAGGTCGAGGCGGACACCGGCGCGGAGGTCGTCGCCCTCGAGGACGCCGATGCGATCGACGACGGCAAGGTGGCACCCGTCGCCGTCGAGGACGACGCGGACATCATCGAGGACGACACCGCCGGCGACGACGAGGACACGTTCCTCCAGGAGGAGGAGGAGGATGACGCCGACGTCGCCGACCTGATCGATGGCGAGATCGAGGACGACGAGGAGCGCTAGGGCGTCGGATCGCCCGGACGCCGCCGCGCGCTTTTCGGTCCGATGCTCCAGGTCGGCGGCGCGCCCGCCGCGTCCCTCCGCGCCGCTAACCTCGTCGATCGGGCGCGCCTTGTATCCAAAGACGGAAGTTGCTTTAAAGCCCGTGACAGGCGGAAGCGGCGAAAATTCATGCGACTGACGATCATGTTCGGCACGTTGTTTATTCTTGGGATTTCGACATCGGTTCATTCCGCCGACCAGTTTCACGTGACCGAGCAAGAGAAAGCGGCTTGCACGGAGGACGCCACGCGCCTGTGCATCTCGGCCTACCCGAACGAGGACAAGCTGCTGTCCTGCATGAGGGACAATCGCTCCTCGCTCAGTCCCGCCTGCCTCAAGGCCTTCGATGCCGGCGTCAAGCGCCGCCACCTGTGAGCCGGGCGATCGGATGGCCGGCGACAACCGGCCGCGTCGAGGTTCTCCGGGGATAGCCAAGCCTCCGGCGCGCCCACCCCGCCGATCGCGATCGAGGCCTCGCGCACCGGATCGTGTCGCGGTCGCGCCCCTGGTCACCGCGGCCTGGCGGGACAGGTCCTCCTAAAGGGAACCGCTCCGCCGCGAGGGTGCGTCGCACCGAACTCGGCGTGCCCGGCGAACGCCGCCCTTCGGGAGCGAAGTGGTCGGCGCCGTAGCGGCCGGGGTCGGGCGGCTCGCTCCGGCAGCCAACCGGCCGGCGAGCGGGGCATCGACCGGCTGTTCAGAGCTGTCCACGGGCATGGCAGCGCTCCGCGATCAAGCCGGCGCGGCGCGCGACGTCTCGCGCCGCACCGCGTTCGACAAGGCGATGGTGTGGCGGAAGGCGGCGACCGCTTCCGCGACGATCGCGGCCGCGCCATCCGACGCGACGGCGTCGAGCGCTTCGCGCATCGCGACCTTCGGCGCGCGGGTGTCGGCGAACGCGGGGAAGTCGTAGAAGGCGAGGGCCTCGAGACCGTAGAGGCGGGCGAGCAGCGGCTTCAGGATCTGGCCGCCGCTGAGATCGCCGAGGATGCGGACATAGGCATGGGCGAGGAGGCGGTGGCCCTCGCCCCGCCCGGCGCCGCGTATCGCGAGCGCGTAGGCCTCGGCCTCCGGCAGGACGGCGACGGTTCGCTCCCATCCGGCGCCGACCAGCGCGTCGAGGTCGGCCAGGAGGGCCGGCAGCCGCCGGAGCCGCCGGTCGGCGAAAGGGGCCGGCACGCCCGCCCCACCCCCGACGTGGCCGTCGAGCGCGGTTTCCAGCGCGGCGTAGACGGGAACGAGGTTGCGGAGGAACAGGGCGTAGCCCGACCGCGTCGCGCGGCCGCGAAGGAGGTCGGCGACGAAGCCGGTCCGCTCGGCTTCCCGATGCGCGTCGGCCGTGGCCTCGCGCAGGGTGGCGGAGAAGCGGACGGCGGCGTCGCCGGTCGCGGGCCGGTCGGGCAGAGCGGAAGGACATCCCATGCCCCGGCCTTAGCAGCCGGGCCGGGAACAGCCAAGGTGGCGGCGGCTCGGGAAGCCGCCGCCGCCGTGCGTCGAAGACGGGTCCGTCAAAGACCCGTTGCCGCTATTTCGGCGCCGACGATTGCGTGACGGAGTTGCTCGGCTGGGGGTGCGGGCCTTCCAGCCAGTTGAACCGCGAGGTCGACAGGAGGATGAAGTGGATCAGCAGGGCCAGGCCGAACAGGAACGTGAAGAGGGCGACCAGGGTCCGGCGGGGATCGAAGAGCAGCCATACGCGCCACATGACGATGTCTCCTTAAGCGAGCGCGGTTGTGAGGACGTGGTGGATCAGGTCCATGGAGGTCCTGTAGCCGTTCGGCCCGGGGAGCCAGGGGCGCCACAGGTAGACGAGGATGTGCGCGACGATCGCGACGCTCGTGAAGATGATGAAGCTCGTGACGAAGATCGAGTGGAACTCACGCGCCTCCGGTTCCGTCATGCCTGAGATGGAGACGTCGCGTCCCTGGACTTCAGCCATGTTACCCTCCTGTCGTTTGGCCGGATCGGCCGTTACCGCGATGGTCCATGCGGCGGGATCGTCGAGGCGGGCTGCGCCGCCGCGACGGGCAAACGTCCGGGGAGCCGGACGAATCGGGTCGCGAGCCGCCTAGCCGGAGAAGGCGATGCGCGCGGTGGTGCCGGAGGCCTCCCAGGCCTCGGCGAAGGCGGAGCGTCGGAGCCTCGCGCGGCGCCAGGAGCGCGGGTCGAGCCGGGCCAGCACCGCCGCCGTCAGGTAGAAGGCGAGGCAGAGCGAGAAGATCAGCTTGAACTGGAGGCTGTCCCAGTTCTGTCCGACGGACGGTGCGTCGAGCGCGCGCGACGCCATGGTCCGGGCGCTCATGGTCCGGGCGCTCATGCTGCGTGCGCTCATGCTGCGTGCGCTCATGCTATGTGCCGTCATGGCAAGGTCCTCCGTGCTTGAAGTGTCAACGAGAAGGTGTCGCGTTCACGCCGCGCCGCCGGCGGCGAAGGCGAGGCCCGAGTCCTCGACGTGATCGGCGGTGACGCGGGTGCCGCCGTCCCTGTGCGCGGCCCGCTCGGCCGCGTCGCGCAGGCGCTTGGCGGCGGAGATGCGGACCAGCACCGGCTGCTGCTCGACGAGGGTTTCCAGCGCGGCGCGCGCGTCGTCGTCCCAGGCGAGCGTGGGGGTCGGGCGTCCCGCGAGGCGGGCGGGCGTGGCCTCGGTCCTATCCATGGCGGAGGCGAGCGGGATCATGTGGAAGAGCGCGTCGAACAGCGCGTTGCAGACTTCCTGCACGAGCCAGGTCGCGCCGGCGTAGCCCATCACCGGCGTGCCGGTGTGGCGGCGGATGACGGCGCCGGGGAAGGACGCCTGGATGAACATCGCGCGCGAGGACACCTCGGCGAGGTACATGCGCTCGTTGAAGGAGCCGAACATCACCAGCGGCGCCTTCGTCCGGCAGAGCGCGCGGACCTCGTCGTTGTCGGTCTTCGCGCCGGGCCTGCGCGCCACGGCGAAGGTGCAGGGCAGCCCCATCTCCCCCTCCAGGAAGCGCCGGACGCCGCGGGCGTAGGTGTCGGTGGCCACCACCGCGAAGCTCGCCGTGCCGAAGAAGTCCTGGGTGACAGAGCGCCACAGGTCCCACAGCGGCTTGACCGTCGTGTGCTTCTCGCGCTCGATGAAGGGCTCGGGGTCGAGGCCGAGCAGGTCGCCCAGCGTCCGCAGGAACTTGGTGGTGGCGTGCAGGCCGATCGGCGCCTGGAGGTAGGGGCGATCGAGCCCCTCGCAGAGCAGCCGGCCGAACTCGCGGTACAGGCAGACGTTGACGTCGGCGTTGGGCAGCTTGGCGACGTCGGCGACGTGGCTGCCGAGCGGGAACGTCAGGTTGACGCTGGCGCCGATGCCTTCCACCAGCCGGCGGATCTCGGCGAGGTCGGAGGCCATGTTGAAGGTGCCGTAGATCGGCCCGATGATGTTCACACGGGGGCGCTCGCCCTCCTTGCGGGCCCTGCGCGGGACGACCTTCTTCGGGCCGAACTCGGTCCACAGCCAGTTGATGGCGCGGTCGGCGGCCTGCCACTGGTCCTCGTCGATGGTGCGCGGGAGGAAGCGCTTGATGTTGGTGCCCTCCGGCGTCACGCCGCCGCCGATCATCTCGGCGATCGAGCCGGTCACCACCACCGCCGGCAGCGCCGGGTCGAGGCTCGCGTGGGCGCGCTTCATCGCGCCCTCGGTGCCGGTCTTGCCGAGTTCCTCCTCCGACAGGCCGGTGACGACGATCGGCAGCTCGTGCGGCGGCAAGCCGTCGGTGTAGTGCAGCACGGCGGTGACCGGCAGGTTCTCGCAGCCGACCGGGCCGTCGATGATGACCTGCAGGCCCTTGATGGCGGTGAAGGCGTAGACGGCGCCCCAGTAGCCGCCCGCGCGATCGTGATCGAGGACAAGCATCAGACGGTCTCCCCGATCGCCTTTTCCTCGGCCGCGCGCTGCTTGGCCTTGATGGCCAGCGCGCGCGCGTACTTCTCGCGGAAGTCGGGCCGGTCGACCGGCTGCTCCTGCCAGACGCCGGCGGCATGGCCCGCGCCGACCCCCTCGAAGAAGTCCCGCATCGCGTCGAAGCGCGGCTTGGAGGCGATCGCCGCGTTGACCACCTCGGCGAGCGAGCCGGCGCCCATCATGCCGAACAGCGGCCGGGCGGAGATGAGGTTGGTGAAGTACAGCGCCGGGATGCCCCGCGCCTTCGCCTTCTGCACCACCGGCGTCGTGCCGATGGCGAGGTCCGGCTCGAATTCGTGCATGGCCGCGAGGTCCTGTTCAAGCGAGGCGCGGTAGGTGACCGGCACGCCCCTCGCCGCGAGCCATTCGCGGTCAGGCTCCGACCAGGGCGTGCGCGGGCAGGCGGTGCCGACGTAGCGGACATCCGCGCCGCTCTCGACGAGCAGGCGGGCGACGAGCAGCTCCGACCCCTCGTAGCCGGACACGGTGATGCGCCCGCGGATCGGCTTGGCGGCGAGCGCGCCGGCGATCGCTGGCAGGAAGCGGTCCTTGGCCGCGTCGACCTTGGCTTGCGCCACGCCGGCGGCGGCGCCGATGGCGTCCAGCCAGGCGGCGGTGCCGTCGACGCCGACCGGGCCGGAGCCGACGATCGTCCGCCCGGCCGCCTCGAACTCGCGGATGGACGCCGTGTAGAAGGGGTGAATGGCGGCGGCGACCGGGCAGTCCAGCGCGGCGTACAGCTCGCGCCACTCGCGGGTGGGCACCACCGGGCCGGCGTCGAGGCCGAGCGGCTCCAGCAGCGCGCCGATGCCGAGCGGGTCGGCCGGGAACATCTCGCCGAGCAAGGCCACGGCGGGCCGCTCCGAGCGCCCCTTGGCGGGCGCCGCGACCGGGCCGGCCATCGCTTCCTCACGGGCGTAGGCGAGCATCGCCCCGGCCAGCACGTCCTTGGCCTCGGCGTGGGTCGGGATGCCGAAGCCCGGCACGTCGATGCCGATGATGCGCACCCCGTTGATCGCGCGCGGCAGCAGCCGCAGGGGCACGCCCGACGCGGTCGGCACGCACAGGTTGGTGACGACGATGGCGTCGTAGTTGGCGGGATCGGCGAGCTGGTGGACCGCCTCGCGGATGTCCTCGAACAGCTTGCCGGTGACGAGCGTCTCCGAGTTGAACGGCACGTAGCCGACCGAGCGCCGGGCACCGTAGAAATGCGCGGTGAAGGTGAGGCCGTAAACGCAGCAGGCCGAGCCCGACAGCACGGTGGCGGTGCGCTTCATGCGCAGCCCCACGCGCAGCGAGCCGAAGGCCGGGCACATGCTTTGGGGCTGGTCGTGCGGCCCCTGCGGGTAGTCGCGGGCGTATTGGTCGAGGATGTCCGACTTGCCGGCCGCCACCGCCGCCTCGCGCATGGTCGCCTTGCCCGCGTGGCAGCCGGCGGCGCCGTCCGCCGCGACCGGCTCGCCGGCCTCGCCGAGCGCCACGGAGTCGCCGATGGGTGCGTCGCGATCCATGCCGCTCACGCCTCGTCGTAGACGACTTCGAGGGACGGCTTCGCCACGTCGGCGCGTCCGCACATGTCCTCCATGGTGGCCGGCACCAGCACCACGTCGCGTCCGACCGCGTCGGCGGAGAACAGGTTGAGCAGGCCGTCGGGCGTCATCGGCCGGGGGCGCACCGGCGGCGCGTCGGCGACGTTCCGCGCCAAGTCCTCGAACACGGAGGCCCAACGGTTGCCGGGGGTGCCGATGATCTCGTAGTTCGCGCTCTTGCGGCGGATGTCTTCGTCGGCCGGGATCGCCGCCAGCACGGGGATGCCGGCACCTTGCGCGAAGGCTTGCGCCTCGCCGGTGTGATCGTCCTTGTTGATGACCATGCCGGCGACGCCGACGTTGCCGCCGAGCTTGCGGAAATACTCCACCGCCGAGCACACGTTGTTGGCGACGTAGAGCGACTGCAGGTCGTTGGAGGCGACGACGATGACCTTCTGGCACATGTCGCGGGCGATCGGCAGGCCGAAGCCGCCGCACACCACGTCGCCGAGGAAGTCGAGCAGGACGAAGTCGAAGCCCCACTCGTGGAAGCCGAGTTTCTCCAGCAACTCGAAGCCGTGGATGATGCCGCGCCCGCCGCAGCCGCGCCCGACCTCCGGGCCGCCCAGCTCCATCGCGTAGACGCCGTCGCGCTTGAAGCAGACGTCGGAGATGGAGATCGCGGCACCCGCCGCCTTCATCTTCGCCGAGGTCTCGATGATGGTCGGGCAGGCGCGGCCGCCGAACAGCAGCGAGGTGGTGTCGCTCTTCGGGTCGCAGCCGATCAGCAGGACCTTCTTGCCCTGCTGCGCCATCATGTAGCTGAGGTTGGCGAGCGTGAAGCTCTTGCCGATGCCGCCCTTGCCGTAGATCGCGATGATCTGCGTCTCCTTCTTCGCGGGCGCCGCCTCGTCGAGCGCGGGCACCGCGTCCGGCTCGACCGCCGCCTCGGCGCGCAGGGCGTCCCTCATGTCGATCGGCGTGTGGGCGTTCATGGGCGGCTCCAATCGAGGACCATCTTCAGGCACGACGCGTCGCCGAAGGCGGTCGCGTAGGCTTGGCTGGCGTCGCGCGCGGCGGCGCGGTGGGTGACGAGGCCATCGAGCGACAGCGCGCCGGCGGCGACGAGGCGGTTGACCGCCGCGAGGTCGGCCGGGAGCCATTGCGCGGCGACGCGCAGGCGCGCCTCGCGCATGAAGGCCGGCGGGAACACGAAGGACAGGGGCCGGCTGTAGAACCCGGCGAGGCAGATCTCGCCGCCCGCCGCGAGGCGGCCGATCAGCGTGTCGAGGATGTCGGGGGCGCCGCTCGCGTCGGTGATGGCGCGGTAATCGCGGCGCGGATCGGCGTCCGGGTGGACGACGGCGTAGCCCCGCGCGCCGTCGACCCGTCGCCGGTCGGTTTCCCAGACGGTCGGGGCCGGGGCGCCGGTGGCGACGACGAGGCGGGCGAGCAATCGGCCGAGCGCGCCGTGCCCGACGATGAGCTCCGGCTTGGGCGCGTCGGGTGCGGCGAACGTGTGGTGGGCGGTGGCGGCGAGCGCGAGGAGCACGCCGCGCTCGGCGAGGTCGTCGGCGACGGGAAGCAGGCGCGCCGCCGGCACCACGAGGTGCGAGGCGGCGGCGCCGAACAGGCCGCGCGCGCCCTCGAAGCAATCGGCGCCCGGCACGAAGACGCGCTGCCCAACCGCCAGGGCGCCGTCGGCGGCATCGATCACCCGCCCCACCGCCTCGTAGCCCGGCACGAGCGGGTAGCCCATGCCGGGGAACGCCGGCATCGTGCCCTCGTAGAGCAGCCGCTCGGTGCCGGTGCTGATGGCGCTGTGCTCGATCGCGACGACGACGTCGCCGGCGGCGACCGGCTTGAGATCGAGTTCGCGCATCGCGATCCGGCCGGGTTGGCTGAGAACGATCGCCGCTGCCTGCACCGCCATCCTCCCCACCGCCGGCCCGATCAGCGCGTCGCCATCCCTATGTGTCATCTTAGACTGACATAAAACACTGTCAACTATATCTGACGATTGGGTGCGCGGCGGTGGCGCTTTTCCGCGCCACGAGCAGGCTGGTCAGCATCGGGCGCGGCGTCGGGACCGTGCGCACCTGAGCGAAGCCCGCCCTGCGGAGGCGCCCGCTGAGGTCGGCGACCGAGCGGGGCCGCCCTTGCCGCATGGCCAGGAGGTACATCGCGAAGTAGGCGCCGACCCGCTCGGCGCCCGCCGTCTCCGCCATCGGCTCCGCCAGGAGGAAGGTGCCGCCGGGCGGCAACGCGGCGAGGATGGCGACGAGCAGAGCGTCGAGCGCGTCGTCGGCGAGGTCGTGGGCGACGCGCACCAGCGACACCGTGTCGGCGCCGGCCGGCAGCGGGTCGCGCTTGAAGTCGCCGCCCACCGCCTGGGCGCGCCCGGCCAAGCCGTCGAGGGCGAACCGGGCCTCGGCCCGCTCGGCGACGGCGGGGAGGTCGAAAAGGATCACGCGAAGGTCCGCCCGGCGGCGGGCGGCCGCGACGAGGAAGTCGCCGCCGCCACCGCCGACGTCGAGCAGGCAGGTGCCGTCGTCGAGGGGATGGGCGTCGAGGACATCGTCGGCGATCATCGATTGGGACGCCGACATCAAGGCGCTGTAGGACTCGACCGCGTCGCCGTCGAGCTCGCGTGGCGCGGCGGCGGCGGCGTAGGGCCAGAACCGCGCCAGCTCCGTCCCCGCGACCTTCCCCTTCAGCAGGGCGACGGGATCGGCGAGGTCGCGGTAGACCATCGCGTGATGCCGGATCATCGCGCCGACGCCGGGATTGCCGAGATAGGCCGCGCCGTGCACGCCGAGGCCGTAGCCGCCGTCACGCTTCTCGACGAGACGCAGCGCGGCCGCCGCGTCCAGCAGCCGGCAAGCCGCGTCGAGCGGCAAGCCGCTCCGCGCCGCCAGCGTCGCCGGGGCGAGCGGGCCGTCGACCAGCGCCTCGAACAGCCGCAGTTCGACGCAGGCGAACAGGACCTGCGAGTAGACGAAGCCGGCGCACAGGTCGAACAGGGCGCCGGCCCGGCGCCGCGCGACCGGCCGGGTCAGGGGGAAGGTCGAGGCCCAGCGCTGGAAGCGCGGATGAGCCAGCAGGCGGTTACGGCCGGCGAACAAGCGGTCGCGCAAGCCCGGCCGGCCCGCTTCCGCCGCGATCGATCGCGCTCCGACCGGCACGGCCGGCTACGCCGCCGCCCGCGAGGCGGTGAGCGAGGTCGGCGGCGACGGCGACAACGGCAGCGATTTCGGGACGAGGCGTCGCGCCTCGGCGCCGACGAGCGCACGAAGGTCGGCGGCACCGCGGCAGGACGGGATGGACGCGACGGCCTCGGCGACCAGGGCGTCGAGCCGCGCCACCGCGCCGGCCACGCCGAACGCGGCCACGGCGTTGGGGCGGCCGAGCGCGCGGTCCTGGCCGGTCGGCTTGCCGACCTCGTCCGGCTCGGCGCAGGCGTCCGCCAAGTCATCGGCGACCTGGTAGGCCTCGCCCAGCGTCTCGCCGAGCCGGCGCCATGGCTCCGGCTCCGCGCCGGCCGCCGCCGCGCCGGCGATGGTGGCGGCGCCGAACAGGGCGCCGGTCTTGGCGCGGTGGTAGTGCCGCAGGTCGATCGTGGGTTCGCATTCCCACGCCTGCCCGGCGATGATGCCGGCCGGCGCCCCCACCGCGCGCGACACGGTGAGCAGCAGCAGGGCGAGCCGGTGCGGGGAATGGGCGAGCAGCCCGAGCGTCTGGAAGGCGAGCAGGATCAGGGCGTCGCCGGCGAGCACCGCGAGCGGTTCGCCGAACGCCTTGTGCACGGACGGGACGCCACGTCGCGTCGCGGCGTCGTCGAAGCACGGCAGGTCGTCGTGCACGAGCGAGGCGCAGTGCAGGAACTCGATGGCGCAGGCGGCGGCGTCCGTCACCGACGGATCATCCTCGCCGCAGGCGGAGGCGACGGCGAGCGTGAGGCGGGGCCTGACGCGGGCGCCGGCGGGAAACACCGCGTGCCGCATCGCCGCGATCAGGCGCGGCGGGCACGAGGGAACCGTGACCGTCGCGATGGCGGCCTGCAGCGCTTGCTCGATCCGTTCGCTCACCGGCATGACGATCCCCTCCGACGTTGCCCAGCCAGGATTGTCAGGCTACGTTGTCATTTCAGTGTGTCAAGCATTATGGACATTCGGCGATCAAGGCCGGATCGAAGGGGATGACGCGGGTGGCGGCATGAGCGGACAGCGCGTGGTGGTCATCGGGGCCGGCATCGGCGGGCTCTGCGCCGCGCTCGACCTGTCCGTGCGCGGTCACGACGTGACCGTGATCGAGCGCGCCGACACGCCGGGCGGCAAGATGCGGCGGGTGATGGTGGACGGCTTGGGCGTCGACGCCGGCCCGACCGTGCTGACGATGCGCTGGATCTTCGAGGAGCTGTTCGCGGATGCCGGCACGCGCCTCGACGCCCACGTGTCGCTGCGGCCGGCGGCCATCCTCGCGCGCCACGCCTGGAGCGCGACGGAACGCCTCGACCTCCACGCCGACTTCGAGCGGACCGTCGACGCGATCGGCGTGTTCGCCGGCGCGCGCGAGGCGGCCGGCTACCGGGCGTTCGCCGCGCGGGCGGCGGCCATGTTCGAGACGCTGGACGCGCCCTTCATCCGGGCGCAGCGCCCGCGCCTCGACCAGCTGGTCGCGTCGTTCGGCCTGTCCGGGCTGGGCAGCCTGCGCCGCATCAGCCCCTTCAACATCCTCTGGCAAGCGCTCGGCGAGCACTTCCATGACCCGCGCCTGCGTCAGCTGTTCGGCCGCTACGCCACCTACTGCGGTTCGTCGCCGTTCCTGGCACCGGCGACGCTGATGCTCGTCGCCCACGTCGAGCGCGAGGGCGTGTGGCTGGTGGAGGGCGGCATGCACGCCCTCGCGGCGGCTCTGGCGGCGCTGGCCGCCGCCAGGGGCGCGCGCTTCCGCTACGGCACGGAGGTCGCCGGCATCGAGACGGCGCGCGGCGGGGTCGTCGGCGTCACGCTCGCCGAGGGCGAACGGCTCGCCGCCGACGCGGTGGTGCTCAACGCCGATGTCGCGGCGCTGACCGGCGGGTTGTTCGGCGCGACCGTGGCCGCCGCCGCGCCGCGCGTCGCCGCCGGCGGTCGCTCGCTCTCGGCCGTCACGGTCGCGATGCGCGCCACCGCGCGCGGCGTCCCGCTCGTCAGGCACAACGTCTTCTTCTCCCCGAGCTACGAGCGGGAGTTCGACGAGATCTTCTCGCGCGGCACCCTTCCCTCGGAGCCGACCGTCTACGTCTGCGCGCAGGATCGCGCCGACGACGACGCGGACCGCGCCGCGCCGGAGCGCCTGCTCTGCCTCGTCAACGCGCCGGCGCGCGGCGACGCCTTCACGCCACAGGAGATCGCGCGATGCCAGGACCGGATGCACGCCCAGTTGACCCGTTGCGGGCTGAGCGTGACGAGCGCGGGCGGGGTGACAACGGATCCGGCCGGGTTCGAGAGGCTGTTCCCGGCGACGGGGGGCGCGCTGTACGGCCCGGCGTCGCACGGCTGGCAGGCGTCGTTCCACCGGGCGGGGGCGCGGACGAAGGTGCCGGGCCTTTACCTCGCGGGGGGCAGCGCCCATCCGGGCCCGGGCGTCCCGATGGCGGCGATGTCGGGCCGGCTGGCGGCGGCGGCGCTGCTGGCGGACCTCGACGCGAAGGCCTCGGCTCTCAAAGCTTCGGTTCCCAAGGACCCGGCTTCGACCTCGCCGTGGCGGAAAACGGCTACGCGTGGTGGTACGTCGACGCGCTGAGCGCCGACGGCGCGCACGGGCTGACGATCATCGCCTTCATCGGCAGCGTCTTCTCGCCCTACTACGCCCTCGCCCGCCGGCGTGGGCGCGGCGACCCGACGAACCACGTCGCGATGAACGTCGCGCTCACCGGCCGGACACGCCGCTGGGCGATGACCGAGCGGGGACGGGCACGTTTGAGCCGCGATGCCGACCACCTCGCGGTCGGCGCCAGCGCGATGCGCTGGGACGGCGCCGCGCTGACGATCACGATCGACGAGACCACCGTTCCGCTCCCCTCCCGGCTGCGGGGACGCGTCGTGATCAGGCCGCGCGCCATCGCCGGGCATCGCTTCGACCTCGACGCGGCCGGACGGCATCGATGGCGGCCGATCGGGCCGCTCTCGGACGTCTCGGTCGCGTTCGAGGCGCCGAACCTGTCGTGGCGGGGCACCGGCTACTTCGACACCAACGACGGCGACGAGCCACTGGAAGCGGCGTTCCGGTCGTGGACGTGGACGCGTTTCGACATGGGCACGCACGCCCGCGTCTTCTACGACGTGGTGGAGCGCGACGGCACGGAACGCGACCTGTCGCTCGACGTGCGCGACGGCGTGGTCGCGCGGCGGGCGCCGTCACCCTATGGTACGCTCGCGGCGACGCGCTGGGGGATCGCGCGCGAGGTGCCCTGCGATGACGGCAGCCGACCGAGGCTGGCTGGCACGATGGAGAGCGCGCCCTTCTACGCCCGCTCCGCCGTTCGCAGCCGTGTCGATGGCGTCGATGCCGTGGGCGTCCACGAGACCTTGTCGCTGAGCCGGCTGGTGTCGCCGCCCGTTCGGCTCATGGTGCCGTTCAAGATGCCTCGCCGCGCTTGAACGGCTGGAGAACCTAGCCGCCCTTCATGTGCTTGGGCGTGCTGCCGCCGCGCACGGCGGTATGGGCGGAGGAGCCGTCCTCCACGATCGCGTTCATGGCGGAGTCGCGGTTCTTCTTGTCGCGGAGGTGCGACCCGAAATGCACGACGGCGATGATCCCGACGAAACCGATGGTCATGAAGGCGAGGGCGCCGATGATCCATTGTGAGTCCATGGTCGTTTCCCGTCCGATATGTTGCGTCTTGTCGCAATCGTGGAACCAACGTCGCCGGCGGCGTTTCGATCCTGGGCCTTCGCCCGTCGTCGCCCATGTCGCAGCCGTGGATGCCGCGTCGGCGGTCGGCTCCATTCGGGGTCGGGCACGGAGGCGCACCGTCTCGACGAGGCTGGAACGTCGCTCACGGCGCGGGGACGCCGGGTCGCACATCGCCCCCCCGCAGCTCGCGCCGGCGCCCCTCGACCCTCTCGAACAGGTCGAGCACCCAGCGCACCTGGTCCCGCACCGTCCGTCGGCGCGGCGGCGGCGAGACCGGCGTCACCGCCTCGATCAGGAAAAGCGCTTCCGGCATGGCGCGTGACGGCCTCGGCAGCCCTCGCGGCCCGGCAACGGCGGAGCGCAGCAGCAGCCGCGCCTTGCGCGTGCCCGGCACGACGGCGCGGCGCGATACGCTGTCCAGGCCGTGCCGGGCCACCTCGTCGCCGATGGCGGCGTAAAGGAAGCGCGCGGCGCGGATGCCCGGCCGGCACGACGGCGGCAGCGCGGCGATGCCGGCCTCGCCGGCCCGGTACAGGCGGTCCGCCT
Organism: uncultured Beijerinckiaceae bacterium; assembly: GCA_964244495.1. GTDB lineage: Bacteria > Pseudomonadota > Alphaproteobacteria > Rhizobiales > Beijerinckiaceae > RH-AL1. Next base: position 4,431 of record CAXTIU010000017.1, on the reverse strand, counting down.
CGTCCAGCAGGCGGCGCACCACCGTGCCGAGCGCCGGCGAGAAGATCGGCGCGGCGAGCCACGCGTCGGGGTCGAGCCCGGCCTCGCGCATCCACGCGCGCGGCAGGTAGAGGCGCCCGGCCCGCGCGTCCTCGCCGACGTCGCGGGCGACGTTGGTCATCTGCATCGCGGCGCCGAGGTCGCAGGCGCGGGCGAGCGCTTCCGGATCGCGGACGCCCATGATGATGGCCATCATCACCCCCACCGTCCCGGCGACGCGCGCCGCGTAGGCGTGGAGGTCGGACAGCGTCTCGGTGCGCCGGTCGGCGGCGTCCCAGGCGAGCCCCTCGATCAGGGCCGCCGGCAACGCCTGCGGGATGGCGAAGCGGCGCACGGTGTCGGCGAAGGCGCGGTCGGCCGGCAACGGCAGGGGCGTGCCGCGATAGGCGCGATCCATCCGCTCGCGCAGGCGGACGAGGGTCGCCAGCCTGTCGCGACCCGTCAGGTCGTCGAGGTCCACCGCGTCGTCGGCGAGGCGGCAGAAGGCGTAGAGCGCGGTGGCCGGCTCGCGCACGCGGCGCGGCAGCAGGTGCGAGGCGGCGAAGAAGGTCCGCGAGCCGTGCCGCAGCAGCGCCGCGCACGCGGCGCGGTCGGCGCCGGCGACGAGCATGGCTTCAGGAAAAAGCTTCGGCATGGGGCACCACCGTGTCGAGGATGCGGGCTGACGACAGGACGCCCGGCAGGCCGGCGCCGGGATGCGTGCCGGCGCCGACGAGGAACAGGTTGGCGATGTCCTCGCTGCGGTTGTGCGGGCGGAACCAGGCGCTCTGCGTCAGCACCGGCTCCAGCCCGAAGGCGGCGCCTTGGAGGGAGGACAGGTCGTCCCGGAAGTGCTGCGGCGTCGTCACCCGCGACGTGACGATGTTGGCTTCGAGGTCCGGCAGCAGCGTCGCGGCGAGGTGGGCCGCGATGGCGCGGCGGTAGGGCTCGGCGCGCGCCGCCCAGTCGGTGCCGCCGCCCAGGTGCGGCACGGGAGACAGCACGTAGAAGGCGTCGCAGCCGTCCGGCGCCAGGCTCGGGTCGGTGGCGGTCGGCCGGTGGAGGTAGAGGCTGAAATCCTCGGCGAGGTGGTGGTGCTTGAAGATGTCGTCGAGCAGGCCGCGGTAGCGGGGCCCGAGCAGGATGGTGTGGTGCGCGACGTCGGGATAGCGACGGCGGGTCCCGAAGTACCAGACGAACAGGCTCATGGAGTAGCGCGCCTTGCCCAGGCGCTCGTCGCTCCAGCGGCGGCGCACGGCGGCCGGCAGCAGGTGCTTGTATGTGGCGGCGCTGTCGGCGTTGGACACCACGATGTCGGCGGCGATCCGCTCGCCGGACGCGAGGCGCACGCCGGTGGCGCGGCCGCCCTCGACGCGGATCTCCGCCACCGCCGCCCCGGTGCGCAGCCGGCCGCCCTGCCCTTCGATGAGGCCGGCCAGGCCGGTGACGAGGCGGCCGGTGCCGCCCATCGCGAAATGCACGCCCCAGCGGCGTTCCAGGTAGGCGATCAGGCAGTAGATCGAGGTCGCCGTGAACGGGTTGCCGCCGATCAGCAGCGGGTGGAAGCTGAAGATCGTGCGCAGCCGCTCGTCGCGGATGAAGGACGACACGAAGCCGTGGACGGAGCGGTGGCTGCGCAGCCTGACCATGGCCGGGACGATCCTCGCCATGTCGCGCCACGACGAGAACGGCACGTGGCCGAGCCGCTCGAAGCCGACCTTGAAGATGGCTTCGCTGGCCGCCATGAAGCGCTCGTAGCCGGCCACGTCGCCGGGGGAGAAGCGCGCGACCTCGGCCCGCATCGCCGACGCGTCGCCGGTGTAGCGGAAGGTTTCCCCATCGGCGAAACGGATCGCGTAGAACGGCGTGACCGGGCGCAATTCCACGTCGTCGGCGAGGCGCTTGCCGCACAGCGCCCAAAGCTCCTCGAACAGGAACGGCGCCGTGACGATGGTGGGGCCGGCGTCGAACGTGAAGCCGTCCTGCCGATGCACGCCGGCCCGGCCGCCGAGCTGGTCGCGCTTCTCCAGCACGGTGACGCGGTAGCCGCGCGCGCCGAGGCGGACGGCGGCGGCGAGGCCGCCGAAGCCGCTGCCGACCACCAGCGCGTGCGGGCGCCGGTCGTCCTCGACGCGAGGCTTCGGTGGCGCTTCGAGTGTCAACGTCCCCATAGCCGCGTGTGTAACAGCAAGTTGACACTTGGGCCAGTGGCCCGAACGGTCAGTCCGTCAGCGCGCCCGTCTCGCGGGCGAAGGCGAGCAGCGGGTCGGCCACCGTTCGCGGCTGCTCCTCGTGGGCCAAGTGACCCAGCCCGCGCAGGATCTCGACCCTGCCGTGCGGCACGATGGCACGGACGGCGAAGGCGTCCTCGGACTTGATCGCCCGGTCGTTGGAGCCGGCGATCAGCAGCAACGGCGTCTCCAGCCGACCCATGTCGCGCGCGAGGGGGCCGAGATCCCAGTTCGCCATCATGCCGAGCGCCGCCGCGACGTGGTCGGCGTTGGAGACCAGCAGGCGGTACTGCGCGAGGCCTTCGGGGTCGATCGTCGAGCCGGTGTTGCCGACGAGACGCCGCACCGCCGCCTCGTTGCCGGCCCGCCACGCGAACAGGCGCGGCATCAGCGGGTTGAGGAACAGCCCCTTGGCGAGCGGTTGCAACCAGCGGTTGGCCTGCCCCCCGTAGGGACGCAGCGCCCCGTTGATGCTGACGAGGCCTTTGGGCCTGATCCTGGCGTCGAGCACCATGCGGATCATCACCGCCGCCCCGGCCGAGTGCGCCGCGACCAGCGCCGGCTCGATGGCGAGCGTATCCAACAGTCGGGCGACGCCGTCGGCCATGCCCGGCAGGGTGAACAGCGCCCGCGCCGGCTTCCGCGTGAAACCATGGCCCGGCAGATCGAGCGCAACCATCCGGAAGTGCGGCGCGAGCAGGGGCACGAGGCCGCGCCAGGAATGGGTGGCGGCGCCAGTGCCGTGCAACAGGAGGAGCACCGGCGCTTCCTCCCGCCCCACGACCTGCACGTGCCAGCGCAGCCCTCCCGCCTCGACGAGGCGGCTGTGCTCGCGGTTCGGCCAGTCCGGCGCGTCGCGATCGAGGTCGAGGGCGTCGCCGTGCGGCGACGTCAAGGAACCGAGTCCACGAACGCGTCGTAGGATGCCACCACCGCGTCGAGGGCCTCGAAGTGCGGGAAGGCGCCGGTGTCGAAGACCTGGATGCGCCAGTGCGGCTCGTCGGCCACCTCCGTCTTCTTCGCGTAGTCGACGAAGTCGCCGCGCACGCCGTGCGCCATCCACACCGGCACGGCCAAGGCCTTGTAGAGGGTGAGCGCGTCCTTGCTGAACAGGAAGCCGCTGGCGAAGGAGAACACGGCGTGCTCGGCGCCGGGCTGGTGCGCGCAGGCGTAGTCGTAGTCGAGCAGCCCCTCGTCGATCCGCCTCGAGCCCCAGGTCTTCCGCAGGAAGAAGCGCATGCTCGCGCGGCTGACCAGGAGATCGAAGAGCCCGCGCCCCCACAGCGGGAACGAGAGCACGTCCCGCATGGCCGGCTTGCCGTAGGTTTCCTCGAACGCGCCCTGGCGCTCCAGCGTCGACTCGAAGCCGGTCGGGCTGACGAGGGCGAGGCTGCGGAACTGGGTCGGGTGCTCGACCGCCGCCCGCGCCAGGAACTCGCACGAGAGCGACAGGGCGAGGACGTCGATGGCGAAATGACCGTGCCGGCGACGGATCTCCTCGACCGTCGCGATGATGGCGTCGGTCATCAGGCGCGGCGTGTAGATGCGGTCGCGCCGGTCGGAGAAGCCGAAACCCGGCAGTTCGAGCGCGTAGACGGGACGGTGCCTGGCGTAATGGTCGAACAGCGGCTTCACCTCGTAGGCGTTGCCGGCGGCGTTGATGCTGTGGATCAGCAGCAGGGGCGCCCCCTCGGCGGGACCGGCGACGTAGAAGGCGAGCCGCCCGAAGGGGATCTCCAGCGCGGCCATCTCGGCGTCGAGCGGTGGGGCGAGCGGCAGGTCGCGGGGCGGTCGCAGCGCGCGTCCGCCGAGATAGCCGCCGACCATGCCGAGCGGCAGCATGCTCCAAGTCGCCGCGCGGCGCAGAGGTCCGGTCGCCGCGTGGCGAGCGGGCGTGCGCGGCGCCGACGGCGGGGTTGGGCGAATATCCATGAGGCACCTCGAGGCGAGCGCTGTGCGGGAACGTGGGGTTCGCCCCGTTCGTTGCCTGCCGGCGTCACCCGTCCAGCACGGCCCGCGACAAGGATCGCGCGTCGGCGTAGGGCAGCGCGACGTAGCGGGCACCCATCGCGGCGGCCAGCGCGCGGGCCGCCGCGCCCGGACGCGGCGCCACGTCGAGCACCAGGCTCGCGCAGCCGCCGAGCCGGAAAGCGCGCGCGGCGGCCAGCGCGTCGGCCTCGCC
>CAXTIU010000016.1:0-65325 GCA_964244495.1 uncultured Beijerinckiaceae bacterium | reverse complement strand
CGGCACGGCAAACCAACCTCAACCCTACCCAGTTCAACGCGGCCGCTTACCCGTCCGATGCTCTAGATCGGTAATCCGCTAACCTGCATCTCGACGGCGGTTGTTAGGCGCGCTCGCTTGGATAGCCGTCGCGAAACAAATCAGTCACCTTCCGGCTGCCGAGCCCCGAAGGATCACGGGGCCAGCACCGTCAGGCGCGTGCCGCCAGTCCCATCCGCCCGGTCACGGCCACAGCGTAGTCCGTCCAGTCGCGCAGCGGACGCGCTTGGGCTTCGTGGGTCAAGCGCCCGACAAGCTCAGGGTCCTCGGCCATCTGCATCAGGGCATCCGCGAGTGCGCCCTCGTCGCTCATGTCCGTCAGCAACGTGCCGCCACCCGGTGCGACCTCCGCCATCGCCGAGCCCGCGTGGCACAGGCATGGCCGACCGAGCCACAAGCTTTCCAGCACCGGCATGCCGAACCCTTCCTCGCAGGAGGGGTACACGCTCGCGTGATGCGTGACATACAGCCCTGCCAGCTCGATGTCGCTCGTCTGGAAACGTGCGGCGCAGCCCGGCAGCTCGACCAGCAGCGCCTCGACCTCCGCATCAAGCTTGGAATAGCCCGCCCGCCGCCCCACCAGGGTCAGCGCTATCGGCACCGTACTTCGCTCGCGGGCTCGCCGCACCGCGCGCAGCAGCCCGGGCAAGTTCTTCCGCGGTTCCCAGGTCGCTATTGTGAGGAGGCGCAACGGCTCGCGCAGGGCTCGGGCGGGCGGAAGGTGTGTCACCCGCGGCAGGTCGGCGAATTGGGCCGGCAGCGGCACGACCGCGATGCTGGGCTGGCGCAGTCCCTCGCCCGTCAAGTACGCGCGCAAATGCCCCGCCACAAGTTCCGTCGTGGCGAACACGAGGTCGGCTCTCGCGAACATTCGGAAATAGCGTCGAAACAGCGCCACTGTTTCCGGTGGGTATAGGTGAGCCAATCGGATCGGGATGAGATCGTGCACGATCGCCGCCGTGCGCAGACCATAAGCCCGGCCGATCTGCACGGGATCGGTTTCATCGATCAGCGTGCTCGATGGAATCTCCGGTATCAGCAGCCAGCCGCTTGCCAATCCGGGTCGCGCCAACGCCGCGATCTCGGCCGAGTGCGACCTCGTGAGGAAGTGCATCAGGCGCTCACGCGCGTTCCAACCGACTGGCGCCACAGAGAACCCGCATCGTCCAAGCCCCCCGGCGAGGCGGCGGGTGACGCGCTGGATGCCGGTCTCGAAGGGCTCCGTGATGGTCGTGTCGCACCAGTACAGCAGGCGAGCGGCCGACCCGGGTGCGTCACCCGCCGCCCGAACAGGTTTGCGTCGCCCTGTCGCGCTCAAGCCGCCGCGACCTTGAGCGCCGCGCACGGCTCGTTTGCTCCGGCAGCGGAGCCGACCGCCGACGCCACCCAGCGCGGCAGGGCCGGACCGGCAAGCTCGACATGAAAGAAGAAGCCTTTCTCCTCTGCACTAACGTGCTGCGCCAACGGTGCGGCGGGCAGCCGGGCTCGTCCCGCCGTCCCGCGCCGCACACCGTCTTTCCGGGAGCGGACGCGAAGCGGCGGCTCGGCGGCCTCAATGGCGTGCGGCGGCGCGAAGCCGTTGCTGATCGTCGAGCGGCCGACACAGATGCCGAGGGCACGGCCATCGACGCTGCAGGGGCGCCCCGCTGCCGAGATCAGCCAGATGTCCTGCGAGCCGGCCGGCACACGGAAGCGGGCGACGAGCCCGCGCGCAACCGGCGCGACGCGGGCGCCGTCGACCACGAGGTGCAGGCCGGCAGATGGGTCGGCCCCGTCCAGCGCCCGGCCGAGCGAGGCGGCCCAGGCCCGCAGCTGCGATCGGATGACGGCGACGAGCGCGGCGACGAACGCCCCCAGCTCGCTTTCGGCGAAGAAGGCGCGGTTGCCCATGTCAAGGTAGCCTTCGGCGGGCAGGCTGTCATGGCTGTCGCGCTTGACGTGCCGGTAGGTGGCGCTGTCGATCGACTCCTGGCTCATGGTGACGCCATCGACGAGCGCGATGGCGGGGAGCAGCACCTCGTCGACGACGTCGACGCGGAGAGCGTGACCTTGCGACACCCGGAAGTCGTGCGCCGGGCGACCGGGGCCGAAAGCGCGGGCGGCGGCCCGCGCCGGCAGGTCCTTGAGCGGGTGCGGGTGGTTGCGGCAGCCGGTTCGGCGATAACCGAGCCAGCGGATCGGGCGGTGCGCGCCGGAGCCAGTGATGACGGCGTCGCGCATACTTCAACCCTCAAACACGGTATCACCACGCACGGTGCGCATGAGCATGCCGAAGGCGCAACTGGTTATGTTGCCTTGCCTCGAGGTATGTTGCCAGCCTCGATCTTCGATGCCTTCAGACCGCCGTCGGTCATTCCCGCAGCGGCGGAACCGTCTTGTCGCCCTCGAACGCCATGCGCCGATAGTCGGCCCACGGCTGGCCTCCATCTCCACCGACATAGGCGCCGAGCGAGACGTAGGCCCGTCGGCCTTCGCACCCTCGACACGTCAGCTTCCGCGCGAACGTCGCCAGCCGCATCGCCGGCGCAAGCTCGTCTAGCTTGAACTCGCCCCGGTGCCGGCAGCCGCGGCACTCGATGGTCAGCCACCGCCAGCCGCACGTCGCCGCCTCGCCGACCGTCTGCGGCGGATCGGCGTCCCGCGTCATGGCTCGCCGGGCTCAGGATGCCTGAGTTTCCCGCGCAGGTACCCGCCCGACATGGCGGCCTCGATCCTGGCAACCTCGACCTTCAGGGCCTCGAGGTCGGCCTCCGTCGCGTCGAGGGTGACGAGCAAGGCGCGCACGGCGGCCCGGAGATCACCGTCGCACGCGGCTACGGCCTGGTCGACGGCAGCCTCCAGCGCCGTCGCATCATTCGTTGCATCAGCCTCGCCCCGCACTTCCGACATCGTCCGCGTCCTCCGAATCGAGAGCGGAGACTACCGCCGCCGATCTCGTCGGGCGAGTCATTTGTTCGTTCTTTGTTCTCGTTCTTCTTCGACCCATCAACCCGCAGCGCGTATGAAGCGTCGAGAACCGCCAATCGACGCTCCAAATGTTTGAAAGTCAGGAAAAAATTCTGAGGCATCTCGTGCGCGGCGGTGAGGCGTGCCGCTCGACGACGCCCGCTTCACCCCTCTGGTTGGTCCCGGCCGTGGCGCCGGGCTTCGCCAGGACAAGCAACAACTTCCGAAATCGTCCAGATGCGTCTTTTTCGTATTACGTCCGTACCTTCTAGCCGCGTCGGCTCGCGCATCAGCCAAGTCGCACATCAGCTAAGTCACTGACTTTGCTGGCGCTCCCTAGGGGAATCGAACCCCTGTTTTCGCCGTGAGAGGGCGACGTCCTAGGCCGCTAGACGAAGGGAGCGGACGGGTGACCCTATAACGCCGGCGGGCGTTGTTCGCAAGACCGCGTGGCAGGAGATCACGCGACGGGATCGGCACCACCTTGCACGAAGTCCAGGCAAGGGCGAAGACGACTCTTCGCTGCGTGGGGTGGTGCGGGAAGGTGGCGTCGACGTGACGAGAAAACGGACGTGGAAACCGGCGGGGCCGGAACGAGGCGAGCCCGCGGCGCACCGCGAGGCGGCGCGGTTCCCGCGCGAACGGCGAGGCAGCGGCGCTGCGGTCATCTACGGCTTCCACGCCGTGCTCGCGGCGCTCACGGCGCGGCGACGCGTGTTCGCCGCGATCCACGCCACGCCCGCCGCGGCGCAGCGCTTATCCGACGCGATCGCGAGGGCGGGCCTGTCACCGCACCTCGTCACGGCCGAAGACCTGTCGCGACGCCTCGGCGATCACGCCGTTCACCAGGGCGTGGCGTTGGAAGCCGGGCCGATCGAGCCCATCGACATCAGCGAGATCGCGGACACTGCGGGTGTCGTGCTCGTCCTCGACCAGGTCACCGACCCGCACAACGTCGGGGCGATCCTGCGCACGGCCGCCGCCTTCGCCGTCGATGCGCTCGTCACCACCACGCGGCACGCGCCGGACGTGTCCGGCATCGTGGCCAAGGCGGCCTCCGGGGGCTTGGAAGCCGTGCCGATCGTCGAGGTGGTCAATCTGGCCCGCGCGCTCGAAACGCTCGGCGACATGGGCTACCTGCGCATCGGCCTGGACTCCGATGGCGCGACGGATCTCCGGGACATCCCGGCGACACGGCCGATGGCGCTCGTCCTCGGCGCCGAGGACAAGGGTCTTCGCCGCCTGACGCGGGAGAACTGCGACGTGGTGGCGCGTCTCGACATGCCGGGCACGATCAAGAGCCTCAACGTGTCCAACGCCTGCGCGGTCGCCCTGACACTGACCAGCCTGCGCCCTCATGAGCCGCACGACGACGCGCCGTAGACCACGCGGACCTTGTCGGCCGATCGCACGCCGCGTCCGATCGTGATGATCTGCGGCCGCACGCAGGGCATCGGGGTGGCGGGTCGGCGGGCACCGGGAAACGGACCGCCGGGCGGCGAAACGCCGAGGGGTGTCGGCGCACCGTAGGGAAAGGGGCCATCCGCGTCGTCGGCGGATCGCGAAAGATTCCCGCCGACGAATCCTCCGGCGAGACCGTAGCCGAGGTCTTCCCCGTCGATACCGACATCGCCGAAACGCCCTGCCCCATCGCGGAAGCGACCGGGACCGACCGCGCCAGCGGACCCGGGCTGAATGATGCCTTGCACCCGGCCCGCCGACGGGTTCCGCGGCGCGAGCGGGTGGATCGCCGTACCGACGCGCACGGGGCCCACCGCCGCCACCGGCAGACTTCCACCGGCGAGCATGAGGGCACTCAAGGGAATGACGAGAGCCTCGAACCAGCGACCCATCCATTTCCGCATCGACATCGCCTTCCCTGTGCCCACGCGTCGGCACGTCCGTGTTACGCTTCCGGGCAAGCGCGTCTCGAAACGATACGGCGATGCGGGCAGCTCGGAAGGCCCACCAGCAGCCTGCAAAGGACGAGCCTGGGACGCTCCGCGCCCTCTTCGATCGTTCGGCCGATTGCCGAACGTTGTCGTTAGCGCTAGCGATCACGAAAAGATAAGGGGAGAACGATGAACGTCACTGCCAGGATCGACGCGACGCAGGCCATGATGGCCAATCCGAAGTTCCAGGCCCTGGTGAAGGCGCGCTCTAGGCTCGGCTGGACGCTGACCGCCGTGATGCTCGTCATCTACTACGGCTTCATCCTCCTCATCGCCACCGACGGCGGGTTCCTTGCCCAGATCGTCGCCGGCTCGACGACCTCCCTCGGCCTGCTCGTCGGCCTCGGCGTCCTGTTCTCCGCGTTCATCCTCGTCGCGATCTACGTCGCCGTCGCGAACACGAAGTTCGATCGCATGACCGCGGAGTTGAACCGGGAGATCGACCTGTGAGACGCTTCCCCTTCGCGCTCGCCTCGGTCGTCGCGCTGACGGCGGTGGGCGGCGGCATAGCCCTCGCCGCCGAGGGCATCCAGGGCAAGGTCGACGTCCAGCCGCTTAACACAGCCGCGATCGTCATGTTCTTCGCCTTCGTCGCGCTCACATTGTTCATCACCTATCGCGCCGCTATGGGCACGAAGTCGGCCTCCGACTTCTACGCGGCGGGGGGTGGCATCACCGGCCTGCAGAACGGCTTGGCGATCGCCGGCGACTACATGTCGGCGGCCTCCTTCCTCGGCATCTCCGGCCTCGTCTACACGTCGGGGTTCGACGGGCTGATCTACTCGATCGGCTTCCTCGTCGGCTGGCCGATCGTGCTGTTCCTGGTCGCCGAGCGGCTGCGCAACCTCGGCAAGTTCACCTTCGCCGACGTCGCCTCGTTCCGACTGGCGCAGACGCCGATCCGCGTGCTTTCCGCCTGCGGAACGCTCGTCGTGGTGGCCTTCTACCTGATCGCGCAGATGGTGGGCGCGGGCAAGCTGATCCAGCTGCTGTTCGGTCTGCCCTACCTTTACGCCGTCGTCATCGTCGGTCTGCTGATGGTGGTCTACGTCGCCTTCGGCGGCATGAAGGCGACGACATGGGTGCAGATCATCAAGGCCGGTCTGCTCCTGTTCGGCACCACGGTCATGGCGCTGCTCGTGCTGGCGAAGTTCAACTTCAGCCCGGACGCGCTCTTCGCCGCGGCGGTCAAGGAGCATCCCAGAGGCCTGAGGATCATGGGTCCGGGCGGCTTCGTGACCGATCCCGTCTCCGCCGTCTCCCTTGGCCTCGCCCTCATGTTCGGCACGGCAGGCCTGCCGCACATCCTGATGCGCTTCTTCACGGTGCGCGACGCCAAGGCGGCCCGCAAGTCGGTTCTCTACGCCACCGGCTTCATCGGTTACTTCTACATCCTTACCTTCATCATCGGCTTCGGCGCCATCGTCTTCCTGATGAACGACCCGAGCTACTTCAAGCTTGGCGCGGGCGGCGGCTACGACAAGATCAAGGACCTCGTCGGCTCGACCAACATGGCGGCGGTCGACCTTTCGCGCGCGGTCGGCGGTAACTTGCTGTTCGGCTTCATCGCGGCGGTCACCTTCGCGACGATCCTGGCGGTCGTCGCCGGGCTGACGCTGGCGGCGGCATCGGCCGTCAGTCATGATCTTTACGCCAGCGTGATCGCGCGCGGGCGGACGAGCGAGAAGCACGAGGTCAACATCTCGAAGGGAGCGGCGGTGATCATCGGCCTCATCGCTATCTATCTTGGCTACGTGTTCGAGAACCAGAACGTCGCTTTCATGGTCGGCCTCGCCTTCTCGGTGGCGGCGAGTTGCAACTTCCCGGTCCTGGTCATGTCGATCCTGTGGCGAGGCACGACGACGCTGGGCGCGATCGTCGGCGGCTGGCTGGGACTTGTCAGTTCGGTCGCCATGGTGGTGCTGAGCAAGGCGTTCTGGGTGACATCGCTCGGCCACAAAGCGGCGATTTTCCCCTACGACAACCCGGCGATCTTCTCGATGCCGATCGCTTTTGCCGGCATCGTCGTCGTCTCGCTGCTCGACAAAAGCGCCCGGGCTGCACGTGAGAAGGCGCTGTTCGACGCCCAATACGTTCGATCCGAGACCGGCATCGGCGCGCTCGGCGCTCACGCTCACTGATCTCTGGTGAGGGCGGCGTTCGCGCAACAGGAGGGGCGTCCTCGATGAGAGGTCGCCCCTTCTTCGTTCCCGGTTGAGCCTCATAGGAGGTGAGAGGAACTCGACCGCTCAGTAGCGGGCAACGACCGGTGCCGCGAGCGGCGTGGTGTCGAACTTGTAGCTGATACCGCCCTGCACGCGATTGTCCGTCTCGCGCTGACGGACGTTCACGCCGCCGGCTGAGGCGGCGGCAAGCGTGTTGTTGAACGATCCGAAGTCCGTGAAGCGATACTCGGCGCGCAACGACACGTTGTTGGTGATGGCGTATTCAACGCCACCTCCGACGGTGTAGCCGACACGGGTGCGGCTGATCGAGTCGAGGCCACCGGTCACGGTGTTGGTATAAACGTTCTGCAGGCCGCCGAAGGCCACGCCGCCCGTGGCGTAGAACAGCGCGCGATCGACGGCGATGCCGAGCCTGCCCCGCACCGAGCCCTCGATGTTCTCGCGCGTTCCATCGGTGAAACCACCGAGCGCGTAGGTCCGGCGGTAGTTCGCGCCATTGACGTCGCCCTCGATGCCGATCACCCCGCCGGCGCCGAGCACGTTGCCGAAGGCTTGGCCGAGGAACGGCAGCGATTGCGTGGAGTACAGGTAACCGACGTGACCGCCGCCGATCACCCCATCGGGGCTGGCGCTGTTCGCCACCAAGCCGGCGCCGTTCAGGTTGCTCGTCGCGAAGGCGGTGGAGCGGCCGAATTCGTAGCCGGCCTGCAGACCGACGTAAAAACCCGTCCAGGTGAAGACCGGCAGCGGCGGCGGGGGAGCGAAGACGGGAGGGGCGTGACGCGACGGCAGATCGGCGGCCAGCGCGCCCGTCAGCATGGCGCCGGAGGATAGGAGAGCGATCGCCAGCGTCGTGCCGGCTGTTCTGGTGGTCATGGGGCAAGCCTCGTCGATGGATCGTTTGCGCCTTCAACCGCCGGACGGCGGCGAAAGACGAAGGTTGCGGCCATCGCTAGGCTCATTCGCCTCCGCTGTGCTTTCGATGTCACAAGGGAGCGCGGCGAACATGCTCAGAAAAGGAAAGGGCCGCACCTTCGCCGATGCGGCCCCGATGGAAGGCGATGCCGAGCGGACGAAGCCGCCCGGCCGCAGTGAGGCGATCAATAGCCGTCGCAGACCCGACGGGGGCGATCGACGTAGACGCCGGCGTAGGGATCCCACGTCCGGACGTACTCGCGATGGCAGCGCGGCGGCGGCGCGTCAACGGGCTCGACGTAGCGCGGCGGCGGCGGCGGGTAGTAGGCGGGCGGCGGCGGCGCGTAGGCACCGGCGACGGCGCTTCCCGCGATGGCGCCGAGTGCCGCTCCACCGATTACGCCGGCGGCGATCGCGCCACCGCGATCACCGGCATAGGTCGGCGTCATCGTCCCGGCCATGGTCGCTGCCCCGAGCCCGAGCGCCAAGCCGAGCCTGATGAAATGTCCTGAACTCTTTCGCACGTCACCCCTCCAAAGTTGTCATCGAACGGCGCCGGCGCGCGCCGGACCGTGTCCCCGAAGACTACGCGGTTCGACTGCGGCGAAGGTAAGACACGGAGCTTGCGCGAAGCGTTGCAAGGCTTGGACAGCGCTGATATCAGACCGCTGTCGTATGCGGATCACGGTCAAGCGGGCCGGCTTAGCTCAGTTGGTAGAGCACCTGATTTGTAATCAGGGGGTCCTCGGTTCGATCCCGGGAGCCGGCACCATCCGACGGTTGCACCGGCCAACGATCTTAGCGGCCGAGGATCTCAGCGGCCGACGGTCCTCAGCATTGATGGCATATGCCGTCACGACACCAGGCGTGCCGTGGACGTGCGTCAACCTCGATCGTGGCGTGCCGGTCGCCGGATCGAGCCAAGCGGACTTCACGACCACGGCCGGGAGGGTGGTCGGTCGATCCTCGCAGGCGGCACCGCGACGCGCCGCTTTTCCGGGCGCCATGGAACATCCACGGGCGGTCAGCGCTCGCGGCCCAGCGAGCATCCGCTCGCGACGCCACGCGAAAGGGCTCACCCATGACCGACGACAGCACCGACGCCTCCGCATGCAGGACCCGCGCAAGCAGTACCCCTAGCCGCCGTTCCCGCGTCAGCCGCAGGGTGCCCCGGGATCAGCGGCCGCCATGGACCCGAAACCCGACCATGGCGAAACGAGCTACAAGGGCCACGGACGCCTGTTCGGGCGCCGCGCGCTGGTGACCGGCGCCGACTCCGGCGTCGGACGCGCTGCGGCGATCGCCTTCGCGCGCGAGGGCGCCGCCGTCGCGCTCAGCTTCCTCGAAAGCGAGATGGGAGACGCCCACGCCGTCGCCAAGCTCATCGAGGCCGAGGGTTGAAAGGTGGCCTTGCTGCCGGGCGACATCACCGACGAGGGCTTCTGCGAAACCCTGGTGAGGCGAGCCATCTCGCAACTCGGCGGCATCGACATCCTGGTCAACAACGCCGGCAAGCAGACGAACCAGACGGATATCGCGGACATCTCCACCGAGCAGTTCGACCGCACGCTGAAGACGAACCTTTACGCGATGTTCTGGATCACCAAGGCGGCGTTGCCGCACATGCCGGCGGGCGCATCGATCATCAACACCGCGTCGGTGGTGGCCTACACCCCGCCGAAGATCCTGCTCGACTACGCCACCAGCAAGGCCGGCATCGTCGCCTTCATCAAGGCGCTCGCCAAGCAGGTCATCGCCGACGGCATCCGCGTCAACGCGGTCGCGCCCGGACCGTTCTGGACGGCGCTGCAGCCGTCCGGCGGGCAACCCCAGGAGCCGATCGAGAAGTTCGGCTCGAAAGCCCCGACGGGCCGGCCCGGCCAGCCGGTTGAACTCGCGCCCGTCTACGTGTTCCTGGCATCGCAGGAGGCGAGCTACGTGACGGCTTGAGCCTCGCTCCTCGGGTTAGGCGCGGCGCGCCGGGACAGGCTTCAATGAGCCTCCACCGGGCCCACCGCGCGCCGTGGCTTCTTCAGGAGCAGCACCGCCGCGAGGCTGAGGACGAGGCCGACGGCGACGACCCAGAACGCGTCGGCGTAGGCGGCCACTGTGGCCTCGCGCCTGACTTGCGCCGCCAGGGTGGCGAGCGCGCGGCCCTTCGCGATCGTCGGATCGAGCGTGTCGCGCAGCCCGGCGATCAGGGTCGCGAGCCGCTCCTGCGTGCGGGCGGCGTTCTGCGTCATCGCCTCCGCCAACACGGAGAAGTGGAAGTGCTCGCGCCGGTCGACCATCGTCGACAGCGTCGCGATCCCGCACGATCCCCCGAGGTTGCGCATCATGTTGGAGAGCGCGGAGGCGTCCGCCGTGTCGCGCGGCGGCAGCCCCGCCGTGGAAAGCTGCGACAGCGGGATCGCGAACAGCGGCTGCCCGGCGGCGCGCAGCAGCTGCGGCAGGATGAGCTGGTCCATGCCGACGTCGTGCGTGAGGTTGACGTTGAGGTAGCAGCTGTAGGCGAACAGCAGCGTGCCGGTCGTCACCAGCAGGCGCGGGTCGAAGCGCTTCATCAGGAACGGCATGGCGGGGAACAGCAGCAGCTGCGGCAGGCCGCTCCACATGACCACGTAGCCGATCTGCTCGGCGTTGTAGCCCTGGATCTGCGCGCAGTAGAGTGGGATGATGTAGGTCGAGCCGAGCGACACCGCGCCGACCACCATCTGCAGCAGGCTCGCCGCGCCGACCGTTCGGTTGCCCATGACGCGCAGGTTGATGAAGGGCGCCTTCGTCGTCAGCTCGCGGACGATGAAGGCCGCGATGCCGACGAGCGCGACGAGGAGGCTCCGGGCGATCAGGTCGGACTCGAACCATTCCCGCCGCTGCCCTTCCTCCAGCACGAAGGTCAGGTTGGAGAGGCCGATCGCCATGGCGGCGATGCCGAACCAGTCGCCCTTGGCCAGCCCGCCCCAGCGCGAGGCCTGCCTGGGCAGGGCGTAAAGCTGGATGGCGGCGGCGATCGGGCCGGGCACGAGGTTCAGGTAGAAGATGTAGTGCCAGGAGAAATTGTCGGTGAGCCAGCCGCCGACGGTCGGGCCGATCGCCGGGGCGAAGGTGGCGGTGAGGCCGAAGACCGTGATGCCGATCGGCTGCTGCGCCTTCGGCAGGCGCGTGCGCAGGATGGTGATGGCGGTGGGGATCAGGACGCCGCCGGTGAAGCCCTGGCCGGCGCGCAGCAGGATCAGCTGCGGCAAGGTGGTGGAGCAGGCGCAGCCGACCGAGAAGGCGATGAACAGCCCGGTGTTGACGCTGAGGTAGCGGCGCAGCCCGAACAGCGCGCCGAGCCAGCCGGTGAGGGGGATGACGATGATCTCGGCCATGAGATAAGCGGTCGAGATCCAGCTGCCCTGGTCCGGCGAGGCGCCGATCGCCCCCTCGATGTCGGCCAGCGACGAGTTGGTGATCTGGATGTCGAGGATGGCGGTGAAGGCGCCGAGGATCGCGCCGATCGTCGCCAGCCAGTCCTTGAGGCTCGCCTTCTCCTGCGGACCGCTCATCGCGGTGAAACGTCGGTCAGCGACCCGACCCGCGTCGGGACGGGCGCGGGTTCGTCGCGCAGGTCGACGACCGCCTCGGCCGATAAGCCGGGCCGCAGGCGGGCGACCAGCGGATCGCCGGCGTCGAGCGTGATCTTCACGGGCACGCGCTGGACGATCTTGGTGAAGTTGCCGGTCGCGTTCTCAGGCGGCAGCAGCGCGAACTGCGAGCCGGTGCCGGGCGCGAGGCTCTCGATCCGGCCGTGAAAGACGTGGTCGCCGAAAGCGTCGACGGTGAAGCTCGCCGGTCGGCCGTGGTCCATCGCGCCGGTCTGCGTCTCCTTGAAGTTGGCGACGAGGTAGATGGCTGGCCCCATCGGCACGACGGTGAGCAGGTTGGTGCCGGGCTGCACGAGCTGGCCGCGCCGCAGCGACCTGTCGCCGACGATGCCGTCGATGGGCGCGGTGACCGTGGTGTAGCCGATATTGAGCTTGGCCTGCTGGAGGTTGATCTCGGCGCGTCGCAGGCTCGCGCGCGCGCCGTCCTCCAGTGAGCGCAGACCGTCGGTCTGCTTCTGCGCGGCGTCGTAGGCGGCGTCGGCGTGGTCGAGCGCCGCCTGCTTGATCTGAAGGTCAGACACGGCCTGCTGCGAGCGCTGCATCGTGCCAGCGCCTTTCGCGACGAGGTCGCTGTAGCGCTGGTGCTCCTGGGTGGCGAAGGCGAGCGCGGCGGCGGCGTTGGCGACGTCGGCCCGCGCCTCCACGATGCGCGCCTGCTGCTGGATCAGCGCCGAGGCGACGCCTTGCAGGCTCGCCCGCGCCCTGTCGAGGTCGGCCTGGTCCTGCAGGAGCACGACCTGGTAGTCGCGATCGTCGATGCGGGCCAGCACGTCCCCGGCGTGCACCGGCTGGTTGTCGGTGACGAGGACATCGGCGACGAAGCCGCCGACCTTCGGGGCGACCGTCACCTTGTCGGCCTGGAGGAAGGCGTCATCCGTCGCCTCCTGGAACCGGCCGACCGTCCACCAGTGCCAGCCGGCGTGCGGGCCGAAGGCGCCGGCGCCGAGCGCGAGGAGGACGAGCACGAGGCGCTTGCGCGTCCAGCGACGCTGGCCGACCGGCTTGGACGGAGCCAGTTCGCCAACCGCCGGCGGCGCGGGAGCGGGTAGCGGCGCCTCGATGGGGACGCGGCGCGCGACCGGCATCGCCGCCTCCGTGTCGGCGTACGTCACATCGGGCAGGTCGCATTCGGCTCGGAAGGTGTCTTGCTCGAACGTCGAAGTCGGTGCATCCACAATCTAGCGCCTCTGAACGGAACGGGTCCGTTTTATTATCGGGCGCGTGTTGCGGCAAGGTTAAGGAGTGGTGTGCCGATGACGAAAGAAGCCGATCGTGGCAAATCGGCCAGCCTCCTGCCCGAGACGGAGCCGTCCAAGGCGGAGCGGCCGCGGCACGGGGGCGGTCGTCCCACCAAGCTGGCGGCCCTCGAACGCGACGAGCGCCTGCTGGAGATCGCGGCGGCGATGTTCATGGAGCAGGGTTTCGACGCCACCTCCATGGATGCGCTGGCCGAGGCCGCCGCGGTCGGCAAGGCGACCCTCTACGCGCGCTACGCCGACAAGGCCGCGCTGTTCGCCGCCGTCCTACGACGGCGTATCCTGCAGATCTACGGGCCTCTGGAGGAGGAATTCTCGCTCATTCACGACGGGGCGGATCTCGGCGAGACCTTGCGGGCGGTGGCGCGACGACTGCTCGCGCGCACGATCGCCCCTGACGCCGCCGCGCTCGGCCGCATCCTCGCGGCGCAGGGCGCCCGCTTTCCCGAACTCGGGCAGTTGGCGGTCCGCGAAGGCTTGACGCGGCAGATCAAGCTCGTCGCGGCGATCCTCGCGCGGTTCGCCGACCGCCCCAGCCGCGTCAGTGATCCGGACGTCGCGGCCGACCTGTTCCTCAGCATCACGCTCGGTCGCGTGGCGAAGGCCGCGCTGTATGGCGTCCCGCTCGACGAGCATCAGTTGGAGCAGCGCCTGGACATGGCCGTTGACGTGTTCCTGAACGGCTACCTCGACGGGCGCTGATCGGCTCGCCTCAGCGGCTTCGCTGATCCAGCGGCAGGTTGTCCGGCTGGGCGAAGCGCAGGCTGACGGCGGGGTTGGCGGCGGACTCGGCGCCCATGCCGAGGACGGACACGCGCATGACCAAACTGCCGGCGATCGCCGCCACGTCCGCCGCTTTGGCGACACGTCCGCCGCGATGCCCGGCGAGGCGCGAGGCGAGCAGCAGGCCAAGGGGCAGCAAGGTGCCGAAGCCGGTCGCCGCGATCAGCTCCGCCCTGCCCCAGCGACCCTTCCGCAGCGCTTCCTTGATGCCAGTCCTGCTGTAACGCTGCTCGACGGCGATGCCAGCCACGAGTTCCACGGTCAGTGCGGCGAGCAGCAGCTTGTCGAGCGAGCGCCGCGTCCGAGCCTCCCGCTCCGTGAGCGACAGGGCGGCGGCGGCGGTGGCGATCGACGAGGAAGCGAACCGCACGGCGAGCGGCCGGGGCGCGGCGGACCAGCCCGGTGCGCTCGTCGCCGAGATGAGCGCGGCGGTGTAGGTGCCGAGGCCCGCCCCCGTGACGGCCGACGGCACCTGCGCGACGGCGGCGACGCGGAGCGGCCAGCGCCAGCGCGGCTCGATGTCGGCCAGCATCTGGCACACGCCGCTGACGCCGGCGGTGGCGGCGAAACCCATCAGGGTCCACGTCCCGATCGACATCGGGGACCGCGCCTTCGCCACGCGAAGCATGTTGTAGAAGCGCTTGGGCGAGTGGAGGTCGTAGATCAGCAGCGCTGATCCGATCGTCGGGGCGAGCAGCGACAGGTAGCGCGATCGTCGTACCAGGGGGGCTTGAGCCTCGCGTCGCTGATCCGGCCGCCGCGCCGCGACACCATGGGCCAGCGCGCCGATGAGCGCGGAGGCACCCGACAGGCCGGCGAGGAAGACATAGGCGCCCACAACGAAGGGATCGAACGGCCAAGGCTTCAGCTGCTGGTGGTCGAAGTACGTCTCGCCCTGCCATCGGCCCGGTGCCCGACCGGGTTCCGGCTGCTCGACGGGATGCTTGCCGCTCGTCATCTCAGGCGTCCCGCGCGAACAGCGTCGCCGCCAGCACCGCGAAGGCGCCCATCGTGGCGAGACCGGACAGCAGGCTCGGACGCAAGCGGTTCGAGGCCCGCGTCGGCGCCGCCGGAAGGTTGTAGACCTCCGGGCGGTCGGTCAGCAGGAAGAAGGCGTTGAGGTGGCCGAGGTCGCCCGTGGCGCCAGGCCCCTCCGGCGTACCGTAGAGGTAGGCGCCCTCGACGCCCCGCTCGTGCAGCGCCGCGACCCGCTCGCGGGCGCTGGCCTGCAGCACGTCGACTTCGCCGAACTGGATCGACTCGGTCGGGCAGGCCTTGGAACACGCCGGCTCCAAGCCGCCCTTCAAGCGGTCGTAGCAGAGCGTGCACTTGTGGACCTTGCCGTCCTCGGGGCTCAGCGCCACGACCCCGAACGGACAGGCCGGCACGCAGTAACCGCAGCCGTTGCAGATGTCCTGCTGCACGACCACGGTGTCGAACTCCGTCTTGAACAGGGCTCCGGTCGGGCACGCCTCCATGCAGGGCGCGTTATGGCAATGCTTGCACACGTCGCTCATCATCAGCCAGCTGCTCTGGAACGGCGTCTGCCGCTCGGCGCGGACGCCGGAGGCGCCGGCCTTCTCGATGAAGCTGACGTGGCGCCACGTGTTGGCGGAGAGCGCGCCGGTGTTGTCGAAGCTGTCGCCGGTCAGGCCCAGACTGTCGGCGGGGAGGTTGTTCCACTCCTTGCAAGCGACCTCGCAGGCCTTGCAGCCGATGCAAACCGTCGTGTCGGTGAAGAAGCCGTAGGACTTGCCCGCTTCGATGAGGACGCCGGTCGTGATCTCGGACTCATCGGGGATCACACCATCGAGGCTTGAGGCCGTGTGATCTTGCGCTCGTTGGTGGATGGTCATGAGCGTCCTTGTTCGATCGGATCAGGCGCGGCCGGGATGACGTGCGATCGAATGGGCGAGGAGCGCAATCAAATTTGGTGCTTCCTCGTAGCCCACTGTGACGCGCGCTTGGGCGCTTTGCAGCGGGACGAGCTGCGCGGGTTCCAGGGGCGCTTTGTGGGAAAGCACGAAAAGGTGAGAAACGCCTTCGCCGTCCGTGAGCTGAAAGCGGCTTTCCTGCACGAGCGTCACGACACCGTCCATTGTCCGCATCGCTCGATCGCCCTACTTCAAACCCTGTCTTTCTATTTAGGCGCGCCGGGTTCCACGGCAATCGCTCCGATGTGATTGCGATGCTGCGGCCGCCCGCGCCATGGTTTCAGGGCACCTCATTCCACCAGCGGAGACTCCCATGCCGAAACCGATCCGCCGCTCCCTGACCGAGAGGGTGTCCCTTTTCCTGAAGGACTGGAGCCTGCCGCGGCAGTTCGCCGGCGAGAGCGTGTATGGTGAAGCGGCCAAGAGCACGACGTCGAGGGAGCTTCGTCCGAGGCTCGAGCAGGTCGACCGGGTCGGCACCGGTGTGTGCCCTTATTGCGCGGTGGGCTGCGGCCAGCTGATCTATGCCAAGGATGGTCGCCCCATCCACATCGAGGGCGACCCTCGCAGCCCGATCAACCAGGGCACGCTCTGCCCCAAGGGCGCCGGGACGCTGGGGATGCTGCTGTCGCCCAAGCGCGTCAACAGCGTGCTCTACCGCGCGCCGCACGCCCGCGACTGGGAGGTCAAGCCGCTGGACTGGGCGATGGAGCGGATCGCCCAGCTCACCAAGACGACGCGGGACGAGACCTTCGCCGAGACGCTGCCTGACGGGCGCCTGATCAACCAGACGTTGGGTCTCGGCTCGCTCGGCGGCGCCACCATGGACAACGAGGAGAACTACCTCATCAAGAAGCTGTTCGGCGGCGGCCTGGGAATGCTCAACATCGAGAACCAGGCGCGCATCTGACACTCGTCGTCCGTCCCAAGTTTGGGCGCGTCGTTCGGGAGGGGTGCCGCCACCATGGCGCTCTGGGATCTCAAGAACTCGGACGCGATCGTGATCATGGGCTCCAACATGGCGGAGAATCATCCGATCGCCTTCCGCTTCGTGGTCGAGGCGCAGCGTCGCGGCGCGGTGGTGATGCACGTCGACCCGCGCTTCACGCGGACCTCGGCGCTCGCCGACGTTTACGCGCCGATCCGTTCGGGCAGCGACATCGCCTTCCTCGGCGGCATCATCCGCCACATCATCGAGAACGATCTCTGGTTCAAGGACTTCGCGCTCGCCTACACCAACATCGCCCACATCATCGACGAGGGCTACCGCGATACCGAGGACAACGACGGCGTGTTCTCGGGCTTCGACCCGGAAACCTCGTCCTACGTGGAGGACAGCTGGCAGTACGAGGGCAAGCTCGTGCCTTCCCCCGATGCCGAGCATCGCGCGCAGACACGGGAGGAGGGGGCCGAAGCCTCAGCGGGCATGAGCGACAGCCCGCCGCCGCAGGACAAGACGCTGCAGCACCCGCGCTGCGTCTACCAGATCCTGAAGCGGCATTTCGCCCGTTACACGCCCGAATTCGTCGAGACGGTCACCGGCTGCCCGCGCGACACCTTCCTCACCGTGGCCGACACGCTCGCGCGGCGGTCCGGGCGCGAGAAGACCGGCGCCATCTGCTACGCGGTGGGCTGGACGCACCATTCGGTGGGCGTGCAGATCATCCGCGCGGCCTCCATCATCCAAGGGCTGCTCGGCAACATCGGCCGGCCCGGCGGCGGCATCATGGCCCTGCGCGGCCACGTCAGCATCCAGGGCTCGACCGACATCCCGACGCTCTACAACATGCTGCCGACCTACCTGCCGCAGCCCAACGCCTTCCACGACCACGCGACGCTCGACCAGTACCTCAAGGTCGAGACGCCGGAGACCGGCTGGTGGTCGAACTTCCCGAAGTACATGGTCAGCCTGCTCAAGGCCTGGTACGGAGACGCCGCGACGAAGGGCAATGATTACGGCTACCAGTTCCTGCCGAAGCTCACCGGCGACGCCTCGCAGGAGCCGATGACGATGGCGATGGCCGACGGGATCGTGAAGGGGCAGTTCATCCTGGGCCAGAACCCGGTCGTGGGCGCCGTCAACTCCGACCTCGTCGTGCACGGCTTCACCCGGCTCGGCTGGATGGTCGTGCGCGACTTCGCGCTGACGGAAACGGCGAATTTCTGGCGTGACGGCCGCCTCCACGACAAGGGCGAGATCTGCGCGGAAGATGTCGCGACGGAGGTGTTCTTCCTCCCCGCCGCGCTGCCCGGCGAGAAGGACGGCACCGTCACCAACACGAGCCGCCTCGTCCAGTGGCACGATCAGGTGTGCCTCGCGCCGGGCGATAGCCGATCCGATCTTTGGTTCATCTATCACCTGGGCCGCCGGCTGAAGGAACTCTACGCCGGTAGCCGCGAACAGCGCGACGGCGCCATCCAGGCGCTGACCTGGGACTACCCGCTCAAGGGCGAGCGGAACGAGCCGGATGCCGAGGCCGTGCTGAAGGAGATCAACGGCTACCACGTGGGATCGGGCGAGCAGGTCGAGAAGTACCAGGACCTGAAGGACGACGGCTCCACCGCTTGCGGGGGCTGGATGTACTGCGGCGTCTACCCGCGCGAAGGTCACAACGTCGCCCGCTCGCGCATCCCCGACGCGCCCGGCGTCGACACCAACCATCGGGGCTGGGCTTTCGCATGGCCCTCCAACCGACGCACGCTGTACAACCGCGCTTCGGCGGACCCGGCCGGCCGGCCCTGGTCGGATGCCAAGAAGATGGTGTGGTGGGACGAGGCGGGAGGCAGGTGGACCGGCACGGACGTGCCCGATTTCGAGCCGACCAAGCGGCCCGACTATCGCCCGGACTGGTCGAAGCATCCGCACGGCATGGAGGCGCTCGGAGGCGACGCGCCCTTCATCATGGAGGCGGACGGCCAGTGCATGCTGTTCGTGCCCTCCGGCTTGAAGGACGGGCCGCTGCCGACGCACTATGAGCCGGCCGAGAGCCCGGTGCGTAACGCGCTGCACCCGAACCGGCAGGCGAACCCGGCCGCCAAGCTGTGGCAACGGCCCGGCAACGAGCTGCACGCGGCCGCCGACCCGCGCTTCCCCTACATTTTCTCGACCTGGCGCCTGACGGAGTTGCACTGCGGCGGCATCCCGACGCGGATCATGCCCCACACGGCCGAGCTGCAGCCCGAGGCCTTCGTCGAGATCGCGCCGGAGCTCGCGGCCGAACTCGGCATCGAGCATCTCGGCTGGACGACGCTGTCGACGCTGCGCGGCGAGGTCGAGGCGAAGGCGATGGTCACGGAACGGGTCAGGCCCTTCACCATCGACGGCAAGATCGTGCATCAACTCGGCATGCCGTGGGTGTACGGCCGCCAGGGTTACGCGCATGGTGATGTCGCGAACGCCCTCCTGGCGATCACCGGAGATCCCAATGTGAGCATCCACAGCACCAAGGCGATCACGTGCAACATTCGCCCGGGGCGTCGCCGTTTTCCGCAGCGGGCGCATGGCTGAGGCTCGACCCGGCCCGGAGGCGCTGGTGCATATCGCACGCGTGTTGGAGCAACGGCCGTTCAAGGACGACCACGAGATCTCGCGCGCGACGCGCTGCCTCGCCGCGTTCCGGGAGGCGCTGATCCACGTTCAGAGGACGCACGAGAGCACCGGTGCGGACCGTGAGCGGCTCGCCCGCCTCAACGCCATCGTCAGCGTCGTGATGGCCATGCACTTCCCGGTCGGCGACGCGCCCTGGGGGGAGTTCGAGAAGGCACGAACTTGGCTAGAGGGTCTGGTCGCGGAAACGGAGCGGTAGATCTTTGTCGAGTCATCATCCCTTCGAAGACGACGCGAAGTCGTCTCCGATGTCGTCGGTTCTCAACACGTTGGCGTACGTAGACGATCCGGCGGCCTCCGCCGCAGACGGCGTCGCGTGTGTCGAAGGCGATCCGAAAGGAAAGGCCTTGGACGCGGCGATCGCGCGCGCCGCGGCGTCGCTCCTGCGCACGCAGCGGCACGACGGACGTTTTCATTTCGATCTGGAGGCCGACGCCTCGATCCCCGCGGAATATGTCATCGTCAGGCACTTCCTCGGCAAGCCTCATCCTGAGCACGAGCGGAAGACCGCGAACTATCTCCGCCGCATCCAGGAGCCGCACGGCGGTTGGCCGATGCTGACCAAGGGTCCCTTGAACGTGTCGGCGAGCGTGAAGGCGTATTTCGCCCTGAAGCTCGCCGGCGACCCGGTCGACGCCCCGCACATGGTCCGGGCACGGGAGGCCATCCTGGCAGCCGGAGGCGCCGTCGGCGTCAACGTGTTCACACGCATCACGCTCGCCCTGTTCGGCGTCATTCCCTGGCGCGCCGTGCCGACGATGCCGGTCGAGCTGATGCATGCGCCGGCGTGGTTCCCGTTCCACATCTACAAGATCTCCTACTGGGCTCGCACCACCCTGATCCCGCTGATGGTGCTGATGGCGCTCAAGCCACGGGCGAAGAACCCTCGCGGGATCGGCCTCGACGAGCTCTTCGTCGTCCCGCCGCATGCCGTACGGCGCTGGCCGAAGACCGCGAACCAAGTCGGGGTCTGGGGCGGCGTCTTCGCCGGCCTCGACGCGGTGCTACGATGGATCGAGCCTTGGTTTCCCAGGCGGAGCCGCGCCGCGGCGATCGCCAAGGCCATGGCCTTCGTGCGGGAGCGGCTGAACGGCGAGGATGGGCTCGGGGCGATTTATCCACCGATTGCCAACACCCTGCTGATGTTCGCCGTTCTCGGTCTTCCGGAAGACCATCCCGACATGGTCGACGCCTGGGCGGCCTTCGAGAAACTCGTCGCCGTGAATGGCGAGGAGGCATTCTGCCAGCCGTGCCTGTCGCCGGTCTGGGACACCGTGCTCGCGAGCCACGCGCTGATGGAGGTGTCGCCTCGGCACGACTTGCCGGTCGGGCGGGCGCTGGCCTGGCTGGTCCCGCTGCAGGTGCTCGACCTTCGCGGCGACTGGGCGGTCCGCCGCCCGCACCTGCGTCCGGGCGGCTGGGCCTTCGAATACGTCAACCCCTACTACGTCGACCTCGACGACACCGCCGTGATCGTGATGGCGATGGACCGGGCGCGCCGGCGCGAGGGGTCGAAAACCTACGACGAGGCCATCGTCCGCGCCCGCGAGTGGGTGGTCGGAATGCAGAGCGCGAACGGCGGGTGGGCCTCCTACGACGTCGATAACACCGCCTTCTACCTTAACGCGATCCCCTTCGCCGACCACGGCGCGTTGCTCGATCCGCCGACGGTCGACGTTTCGGCGCGATGCGTCTCCATGCTGGGCCAACTCGGCGAGCGCACCGGGACGAGCCCGGTGCTGGCACGGGGTGTCGCCTACCTGCTCGCCGAGCAGCATCCCGAGGGCAGCTGGTTCGGCCGCTGGGGCCTGAACTACATCTACGGCACCTGGAGCGTGCTGACCGCCTTCGCGGTGGTCGGCCTCGCGCCCGACCATCCGGCGATCCGGCGAGCCGTCGCGTGGTTCGAGGCGATCCAGAACGACGACGGCGGGTGGGGCGAGGACGACGCGGGTTACGCCCTCGACTACGTCGGCCACCGCTCGAGCGAGAGCACCGCTTCGCAGACGGCCTGGGCGCTGCTCGGCCTGATGGCGGTGGGCGAGGTCGATGGCGTGGCCGTGCGGCGCGGGGTCGCCTACCTCGTCGCCAGCCAGGGCTCCGACGGGTTCTGGGAGGAGCCGCGCTACACGGCGACCGGTTTCCCGCGCGTCTTCTACCTGCGCTACGGCGGCTATCGAAAGTTCTTCCCGTTGTGGGCGATGGCGCGCTACCGCACCCTGCGCGCCGGCGGCACCGAACCCGCCCTGCTGGGCATGTGAGGCGAGGCCCATGCCCAAGGCGGTGACGTGGAATCCGGGCAGGCGGGGCGATCCCTACGTCTACTACGCTCACCTGCGGCGCCATTCGCCGGTGATCCGCGCCAGGATCCCGACGCGCGGCATCGGCTGGGTGGTGACGCGCTACGACGACGTGCTGCTGGTGCTGAAGGATCCGCGCTTCTCGGCCGATCCACGCAACGCGTCCAGCCCGCCGCTGTTCGGGTTCGGCGGCCGGTTCGCGCCGCGCTTGATCAAGCTCGTCGGCGACTCGATGATCTGCGTCGACGACCCGGCCCACGGGCGGCTCCGGCGGCTGGTCGCCAAGGCCTTCACGCCGCGCTCGATCGACGAGATGGAGCCCTGGGTGCACCGCATCGTCGGCGGGATGCTGGACGACGCGGCGGGCCGGGGCACGGTCGACCTGATGAGCGCCTTCGCCCTGCCGCTGCCGCTCAAGGTGATCTCGGAGATGCTCGGCATCCCCGAGCCGTGGCGCCTCAGCTTCCACCACCAGATCGTTCGCCTCATCGAGGTGAACGACCAGCCGGTGCGCCGCGCCATCCGATGGGCACCGGCGATGCCCAGGCTCGTGCGCTTCTTCGAGGACCTCATCGACCTGAAGCGCCGCGAGCCGGACGACCGGATGATCAGCCGCCTGATCGCGGCGGAGGAGGCGGGCGACCACCTCAGCCGGGATGAGCTGATCGCCATGATCTTCCTGCTGCTGTTCGCCGGCCACGAGACCTCGGTCAACCTGATCGGCAACGGCGTGCTGGCCCTGCTGGATCACCCCGAGCAGCTGGCTTACCTGCGGGCGCACCCGGAGGCGATGGACACGGCGGTGGAGGAGATGCTCCGTTACACCAATCCGGTGGAATACGGCACGATGCGCTTCGCCACGCAGGACGTGAGCGTCGCCGGCACCCTCATCGCCAAAGGTGACACGGTGCTGGCGCTGGGCGCGTCCGCCAACCGCGACGAGACCGCCTTCCCCGACGCCGACACGTTCGACGTGACCCGCGCCGACAACCGGCACCTGGCGCTGGGTTTCGGCCTGCACTACTGCCTCGGCGCGTCCCTGGGGCGCCTGGAAGCCCGCGTGGCGCTGGCCGCCTTGGTGCAGCGCTTCCCCGACCTGCGCTTGGCCGCCCCGCGCGGGACGCTCCGCTGGCGGCAGTCGAGCGGCTTGAGGGGTCTCGTCGCCCTGCCGGTGCACCTTGGAACGGCGGCAAGCGTCGGCCATTGACGGACCACGCCCGGTTCATCGCCTCCGTAGCATCGAACGCGGCGCCGCAAGACCTTGGAGTGGCCATGCCTTTCCCGAAGATGACCCTGGCGTTCGCGGTCCTCGCCGCCGCCTCGTACGCCCAGGCCTCGGACCCGACCGACTCGCAGGCGGGCGACCCGAGCGGTGCGATCCGGTCGATGAAGCCGGCCGACGGCGAGAAGTCCGACAGGACCGAGACCGACGTGCCGCAGCTCGGTCCCGCTCACGGCGACTCACGAGACGAAGCGGGACCGCTCGGCGCCCCGGCAGGCACGTCGACCGGCCGGCTCGCCCGTTAGCCGCCGCTCGCGCGGCTCACACCGGACACCCAGCATGAAACCAAGAACGGTCGCACTCGTCCTCCTCCGAGCAACATGCCTGCTGTTGTTGCTATCCCCGGCGTCGGTTGCCTTCGCCGCGACCGATGGCGCGAAGCCGGCGGAAGCGGGCGGGAAAGCCGCGAGTCCCGGCACGCCCGGCGACGCCGGCAAGAGCGGGTCGGCGGCGGGCATGACCAACGGCACGGGATCACGGCAAGGCGGCGCGGCCGGCCTCGGCACGCACGAGCAGGCCGACGGCGCGACCAGCGGCGACCCGATCCGCCACTGATCGGCGGACGGGCGGCTTGCCCCTCGGGTTCACGTCCGGTTGTGCAGCCGCCGCTCCCAGTCGAGCGCCTGTTTGACGATGCCGGCGACATCGTCGGCGAAGCGCGGCTGCCATCCCAGGGCTCGCCGCACGAGGTCGGCGCCGGCGACCAGCGAGGCCGGGTCACCGGGGCGGCGCCCGGCGATCCGCACGGGGAAGTCGATGCCCGACACCGCCTTCACCACCGCGACGATCTCCTTCACCGACAGCCCGCGCCCATAGCCGCAATTGCAGGTGAGGCTCTCGCCCCCGCCGCGCAGGTGACCGAGCGCCAGCATGTGCGCGTCGATGAGGTCGGACACCTGGATGTAGTCGCGCACGCAGGAGCCGTCCGGCGTGGAATAGTCCGTGCCGTAGACGTCCATGCCGTCGCGATGGCCGAGCGCCGCCTGCACCGCGATCTTGATGAGGTGCGTGGCGTTGGGCGTCGACTGTCCCAGTCGCCCCTGCGGGTCCGCGCCGGCGACGTTGAAGTAGCGCAGCACCACGGCGCGGAGGTCATGCGCCTTCAGCGTATCGGCGAGTATCCACTCGACCATGAGCTTCGAGCGACCGTACGGGTTGATGGGATGGAGGGGCACGTCCTCGACGACCGGGCTGGCGGCCGGCTCGCCGTAGACGGCGGCGGTCGACGAGAAGATGAAGTGCCTCACGCCGCCGCCCACCACGGCCGCGATGAGCGAACGGGCCTTGGCGGTGTTGTTGAGGTAGTAGCCGAGCGGGTCGGTGACCGACTCCGGCACCACGATCTTGGCGGCGAAATGGGCGACCGCGTCGATGCCATGGTCGGCGATGATGGTGGCGACGAGGGCTTCGTCGCCGAAATCGCCCTCGACGAAGGTGGCTTCGGGCGGCACGGCCCAGCGGAACCCGGTCGACAGGTCGTCGAGCACGACGACGCGCTCGCCGGCATCGAGTAAGGCCAGCACCATGTGTCCGCCGATGTAGCCGGCCCCACCCGTCACCAGAACGCTCATCGGCCGTTCCGCTCCCGCCCCATCGCCACACCCTTGTCCAGCAAAGATTGAGAAAGCACCAAGCCGACCGGCCCAGCGCGGGAAAGACTGGCATCGTCCCGATCGAGCGGCAAGGCATGCCCGATCTTAAGCCTCCAGAAAGGGGGAGGTCGCCACCTTCGCATCCGCTTGCCGCGCCTGGCCTAATCTGCGATTGGCGACTCACGCGACTGCGCCAGCACGAGGAACCGGGCCGCACGATGACGAAGAAGATCCGCAAGGCCGTCTTTCCGGTTGCCGGCCTCGGTACCCGGTTCCTCCCGGCGACGAAAACGATCCCGAAGGAGATGCTCACCGTCGTCGACGCGCCGGTGCTGCAGCACGTCGTCGACGAGGCGCGCGAGGCGGGGATCGAGCACTTCATCTTCGTCACCGGTCGCGGCAAGGGGGTGATCGAGGACTACTTCGACATCGCCTACGAGTTGGAGGAGACGCTGAAGAGCCGCGGCAAGACGGCGGCGGCCGCGCTGCTGACGAGCCAGCGACCGACGGCGGGCGCCACGAGCTTCACGCGGCAGCAGGTGCCGCTCGGCCTCGGCCACGCCGTGTGGTGCGCGCGCGAGATCGTCGGGGACGAGCCGTTCGCCGTGCTGTTGCCCGACATGGTGACGAGGGCGTCCGGCGAGCGTCGAACCCGTTGCCTGGCGCAGTGCATCGAGGCCTACGAGGCCCACGGCGGCAACGTCATCGCGGTGGAGGAGGTGCCGGACGAGGAAACCCACAACTACGGTATCGTCTCGATCGGCGAGGATCGCGGCGCGACCTTCGAGATCACCGGCATGGTGGAGAAGCCGCCGCAGGGCACGGCACCGTCCAACTGCATCATCTCCGGGCGCTACGTGCTCGGCCCGGAGATCTTCGACATCCTCGGCCGTGTCGAGAAGGGCGCGGGCGGCGAGATCCAGCTGACGGACGGCATGAAGGCGCTGGCGCGGACCCAGGCCTTCCACGGCGTGCGTTTCGACGGAAAGACCTACGATTGCGGCTCGAAGCTCGGTTTCCTCACCGCCAACGTCGCCTTCGCGCTCGACGATCCGATGGTGGCTGCCTCCTTCCGGCGCGAGTTGGACGGGATGCTCAAGGGGTGAGAACCGGGCCCGATGGAGGCGGCCGGCGACATCTTCCCGCACCACGAGGTGAAGCGCTGAAATAAACAGCGACGCGACGCGTCGTTCTGCCGTCCGGGCGGTTATGCGCGTATCGACGAGCCCGAGAAGCCGGCGCATCCGCACCGACGACGGGGCGACTTCGCGATCGCAGGAACGCCGCCATGACAAGCGCCATCCGCTTCGGACGCAAGATTCCGATGCCGTCCACGATCGAGATCAAGCATGATCTCCGCTTGATGGAGACGGCCGACGCGATCCTCGCCACCACCGCCGGCGAAGCGCGGAGCGCCGACAGCGACGCGCAATTGGCCGCCATCGTCGGCGATCTCGCCACCAAGCACGGCCTGACCCGCGACCGGGCGGCGACGCTCGTGGCGCACTTGGGCATTGGCCGCGACGCTCCGGAAGGGGCGGCGCGGGATCTGCGCGCCAGCAGGGCCTGAGGATGCCTGAAGTGACGATGGACGCGCTTCAAGAGCGGATCGGCGAGAAGGCGCTCAACGACAAGGTGATGGCTCTGCTTCTCGCGCGGCCCTCTTGCGCGGACGCCCGCTTCATCGTGCTCGATTTCATCAACGACCCGGCGCTGCCCTACAATTGGCGCGTCGGGCACTTCGACCCCGGCAAGGGTGACCGCTACCGCTGCAAGCTGGCGCTCCGCGCCATCCACGAGGACCTTCGCGGCCATTACGAGATGACGGCGTGAGTCTGGGAACGCCGAGGCCGGCGTGACGCCGGTCGAAGAGTCTCGATCGGAATTGAAATTCGTATTGCCGCCGTCTTGAAGCCTAGAACAAAGCGTGTACATTCGTGACTGCGCCGGCGTGATTGCGCCCCCTTTCCCCACGTGCCAGAAAGATCGGACCTCCGATGTCGTCAGCAAACCTCCGCGTTGTGGAAGGAAATTCCGTGGACAAGACCAAAGCGCTGGACGCGGCGCTTTCGCAGATCGAGCGAAGCTTTGGCAAGGGCTCGATCATGCGCTTGGGCAAGAACCAGAAGGCGCTCGAGGTCGAGACGGTATCCACGGGGTCGCTGGGACTTGACATAGCGCTCGGTGTCGGCGGCTTGCCGCGCGGCCGGGTCGTCGAAATCTACGGGCCGGAGTCGTCGGGTAAGACGACGCTGACCCTCCACGTCATTGCCGAGGCCCAGAAGAAGGGCGGTATCTGCGCGTTCGTCGACGCGGAGCACGCGCTCGACCCGGTCTATGCGCGCAAGCTCGGCGTCAACCTCGAGGATCTGCTGATCTCGCAGCCCGATACCGGCGAGCAGGCCCTCGAGATCACCGATACGCTGGTTCGCTCGGGCGCCGTCGACGTCCTCGTCATCGACTCGGTGGCGGCGCTGACGCCGCGCGCCGAGATCGACGGCGAGATGGGCGACAGTCAGCCGGGCCTCCAGGCGCGCCTGATGAGCCAAGCCCTTCGCAAGCTCACGGCGTCGATCTCGCGTTCGCAGACCATGGTGATCTTCATCAACCAGATCCGCATGAAGATCGGCGTGATGTACGGCTCTCCCGAGACGACGACTGGCGGCAACGCGCTCAAGTTCTACGCGTCCGTGCGCCTCGACATCCGTCGCATCGGCTCCATCAAGGACCGTGAGGAGGTCGTCGGCAACCAGACCCGCGTCAAGGTCGTCAAGAACAAGGTCGCGCCGCCGTTCAAGCAGGTCGAGTTCGACATCATGTATGGCGAGGGCGTGTCCAAGATGGGCGAACTCGTCGACCTCGGCGTGAAGGCCGGCGTGGTCGAGAAGTCCGGCGCCTGGTTCTCCTGCGACGGCCAGCGTCTCGGCCAGGGTCGCGAGAACGCGAAGGCCTACCTCAAGGCCAACCCGGCCGCCGCCGAGAAGATCGAGCGCTCGATCCGCGAGAACTCCGGCCTGATCGCCGAGCGCATCCTCGACCAGATCGATCCGGCTGAAGCGGACGAGGGCTAGCGACGACATCCGGGTGGACACCGGCACGTCTCACGCGGATGGTTTGGCTCGCGCCTAAGTCTCGACACCCGCCGACGGCCCCGTTAGAACGGGGATGCGGCTCGCCGGCCGGACGATCGGGTTCGGTGCTTTCGCGCCCGATGGGTCGGCTTGGGCGGGCCGGCTCAGGCGACGGGCTCAGAGACGGATATGATCGGTAACGGTGTCAACGAGATCCGCGCGGCGTTTCTCGACTACTTCGGCCGCGGCGGGCACGAAATCGTTCCTTCAGCGCCGCTCGTGCCGCGCAACGACCCAAGCCTGATGTTCACCAACGCCGGCATGGTGCCGTTCAAGAACGTCTTCACCGGCTACGAGAAGCGTTCCTACGTGCGCGCGACCTCCTCGCAGAAATGCGTGCGGGCCGGCGGCAAGCACAACGATCTCGACAACGTCGGCTACACCGCGCGCCACCACACCTTCTTCGAGATGCTCGGCAACTTCTCGTTCGGCGACTACTTCAAGGCCGAGGCCATCGAGTTGGCGTGGAGGCTGATCACGAAGGTCTTCGATCTCCCGGCCGACCGGCTCCTCGTCACAGTGTACCACGACGACGAGGAGGCTCTCGGATTGTGGAAGGCGATCGCCGGCCTTCCCGAGTCGAGAATCATCAGGATCGCCACGTCAGACAACTTCTGGTCGATGGGTGAAACCGGTCCCTGCGGGCCGTGCTCCGAGATCTTCTACGATCAGGGCGAAGCGTTACGGGGCGGACCGCCCGGCAGCCCGGAGGAGGACGGCGACCGTTTCCTGGAGTTCTGGAACCTCGTCTTCATGCAATTCGAGCAGGTGTCGGCGGATGAGCGTCGCGCCCTGCCCCGGCCTTCCATCGACACCGGCATGGGGTTGGAGCGCATCGCCGCCCTGCTTCAGGGCGTGACGTCGAACTACGACATCGACCTGTTCCGCGTGTTGATCGACGCCGTGGCCGACCTCACCTCAACCGATCCGCATGGCGCGTTGAAGGCCAGCCACCGCGTCGTCGCCGATCACCTGCGATCCTGCGCCTTCCTCGTCGCCGACGGCGTGCTGCCCGGCAACGAGGGCCGCGGCTACGTCCTGCGCCGGATCATGCGTCGCGCCATGCGGCACGCCCAGATCCTGGGAGCCGCCGAGCCGCTGCTCTGGCGCCTCGTCTCCGCCCTCACCCGCGAGATGGGGCAGGCGTTCCCCGAGCTGTTGCGCGCGGAGTCGCTCATCACCGAGACGCTGAGGTTGGAGGAAACCCGCTTCCGGACCACCCTTTCACGCGGCCTCGCCATCCTCGACGAGGAAACCAAGGGTTTGTCCGAGCGGGGCACGTTGTCCGGCGCGATCGCCTTTAAACTCTACGACACCTACGGCTTCCCCCTCGATCTCACGCGGGACGCGCTGCGGGCGCGCAACCTCGACGTCGACCTTCCCGGCTTCGAGGCGCAGATGGCGCGCCAGAGGCTCGAAGCGCGCGCGGCATGGTCCGGCTCCGGCGACGCCACGTCCGAGACGCAATGGTTCGCCGTGCGCGACGCCCTCGGCGCGACCGAGTTCCTCGGCTACGCGGCGGAGCGGATCGAGGCCAAGGTCGTCGGCCTCTTCGTCGACGGTGCGGCGGCGGAGGCGGCGGAGGTTGGCGCCCAAGTGGCGGTGATCCTCAATCAGACCCCGTTCTACGGCGAGTCCGGCGGCCAAGTCGGTGATACCGGCGTCATGCTGGCGACCGGCACGCGCCTCCTCGTGAGGGGAACGCAGAAGAAGGTCGGCGACCTGTTCGTCCACGAGGCCACCGTCGAGGTGGGGCGGGTCGCGCTCGGCATGACGCTCGACTGCGTCGTCGACCACGCGCGTCGCGCGGCGATCCGCGCCAATCACTCGGCGACTCACCTCCTGCACGAGGCGTTGCGCCTGACCCTCGGCGATCATGTCGCGCAGAAGGGATCGCTCGTCGCGCCCGACCGGCTGCGCTTCGATTTCGCCCACCAGAAGCCGATCTCCGCCGCCGACCTCGTCACCATCGAGGACGTGGCGAACGGTGCGGTACTCGGCAACACCCCGGTCGTGACCCGCCAGATGGCGGTGGACGCGGCGATCAAATCGGGGGCGCGGGCGCTGTTCGGCGAGAAGTACGGGGACGAGGTGCGCGTCGTTTCCATGGGGCGGTCGCCCGACCAGATCGGCGGCGGGGACTCCGATGGTCCCGCCTTCTCGGTCGAACTGTGCGGCGGCACCCACGTCGCGCGCACTGGCGACATCGGCCTCATCACGGTCGTCTCGGAAAGCGCCGTGGCGAGCGGGGTCCGTCGCCTGGAAGCGAGGACGGGTGCGGCGGCGCGGCACCACCTCAACGCCAAGGCGGCGCAGCTGGACGCGGTGGCGACACTGCTCAAGGCACCGGACGACGACGCCGCCGAGCGCCTCGCCGCGCTGATCGCCGATCGCCGCAAGCTCGAGCGCGATCTGGCCGACGCGCGCCGCAAGCTCGCGATGACGACGGACGCGGAGGCTCCGGCCACGACCGAGGTCGGCGGCGTCAAGTTCTTCGGCAAGGCCGTGTCCGGCGTCGAGATGAAGGACTTGAAGGCGCTCGCCGACGAGGCGAAGCAGTCGCTGGGCTCGGGCGTCGTCGTCATCGTCGGCGTGGCCGGCGACGGCAAGGCCGGCGTCGTCGTCGCCGTCACGCCCGACCTTACCGCGCGGTACGATGCCGTGGCGCTCGTACGGTTGGCCTCCGAGCAGCTCGGCGGCAAGGGAGGCGGCGGGCGTCGCGACATGGCGCAGGCCGGTGGTCCTGACGGCGGCGCCTCGGACAAGGCGATCGCGGCGGTCGGGGCCGCCCTTGTGCAGAAAGCGGCCTAGGGGGCGACGCTCGCTCGAGCCAAGCGCCGGCGTGACCACGGGGACCCGCGAAGCCGGACGGGTTTCGGGGAAGCCCTTGGGATCAAGCATGAGCCGTCAAGGTGGCGGCCTCGTCATGCGCCCGACGTCCCGGTCGTTGACGCTGTCTCGGGTTCGGGCGGGTTCCGAGCGCGGCGGACGCGCCGCCCGGCCCGTGTTCCCTGTCACGATCATCCTTTTGCTCATGTCCGCGGTCATGCCTTTCGTGCGTCATCGATCACGTCACCTCGGGGCTTGGCGCTGGAGTCGAAAAATTAGCGTCTTTCGACGATAAGACCCCATAGGCTCCGTCCGTCGTGTCATGGTTCGCCCCGCAACATTCCTCATCGGCTTCATCATCCTCGTCGCGTCCGCCGGAGCAGGTGCCGACGCGGGCGGGCGCGGCCTCCTGTGGCGGGTCGTTCAAACCTGCTTGGCGAACCATTACGTGACAGGCGGCGCGTTCCCCTGCCTGCAGGTCGACACGGCCGTTAGCGGGGTGGCGAACGGTTACGCCGTGCTTCGGGCTCCCCTGGAGGACACGCATGTCATCCTCACGCCCACGGTGCGGACGATCGGCATCGAGGATGGCCGGCTTCGCGCGCCCGATGCCCCCAACTACTTCCAGGATGCCTGGAGCGCTCGCCACTTCGTCACGGATGGGTTGACGCGCCAGCCGGCCCGCGAGGATCTCGCGATGGCGGTCAACTCAAGACCTGGCCGAAGCCAGGACCAGTTGCACATCCACGTCGACTGCATCCGGCCGGCCGTGAAGCAATCCCTGCAAAGGCAGGCGGCGGCGCTGCACGCCCAGGTGTGGACGCAGATCAGCGTCCTGCCGCACGCGCCGCGCTACTGGGCGCTAGCCCTCGCCAAGGAGGATCTCGCCGGCGTCAACGTCTTCAGCCTGGTCGCGAACGGCCTCAGGATCGCGCCCGAGCGCATGGACGACGCGACGATCGTCGTCGCGGGGAGCAACTCGGCGCACGACGGAGCCGGCTTCATCGTTCTGGCCCGCCAGCGGGTGGCGCACAGCCTCGATGAGGCCCACGGCGAGGCACTGCTCAACCATTCCTGCGCCGCGTTCCATTGACGGCAAGCGTTTCACGGCGCGTCGAACGCTCTCGCGACGTCCGATGGCCCGGAGCGCGTCCGCCTCATCCGGACGGCGCGCGGCGCCCGCACTACCGTTTCAGACGCGCATCGGCATGAGGACGTAGAGCGCCGCGGCGCCGTCCTTGTCGAGGACCAGCGTCGGCGAGCCCGGGTCGGCAAGCTTGAACAGGGCCGTGTCGCTGTCGATCTGCGCGGTGATGTCGAGCAGGTAGCGGGCGTTGAAGCCGATATCGATGGGAGCGCTGTCGTAGTCGACCTCGAGTTCCTCGATCGCCGAGCCCGAGTCGGGGTTGGTCACGGACAGGGTCAGCTTGCCATCGGCCACGGCGAGCTTCACGGCGCGGCCCCGCTCCGACGAGATCGTCGAGACGCGGTCAACCGCCGCCGCGAACGGGGCGCGTTCGACGACCAGCCGCTTGTCGTTGCCGTTGGGGATCACGCGGAGGTAATCCGGGAACGTCCCGTCGATCAGCTTCGAGGTCACGACGACGTCACCGAAGGTGAAGCGGATCTTCGCGCTCGACACCTCGACCTTGATGTCGTCGCCGGCGGAGTCGATGAGCCTCTGCACCTCGGCGACGGTCTTGCGCGGCACGATGATGCCGGGCATGCCGGACGCGCCATCGGGCGCCGGCACCTCGACGCGCGCGAGCCGATGGCCGTCGGTGGCGACCGCCCGCATCATCGAGCGGCCGTCCACGTCGATGGCGTGCATGTAGATGCCGTTGAGGTAATACCGCGTTTCCTCGTTGGAGATGGCGAACTGCGTCTTGTCGATCAGCTTGCGCAAGTCGCCCGCGCCGATCGAGAACCCGTGCGTCATGTCGCCGGCGGCAAGATCGGGGAAGTCGGTCTCGGGCAGCGATTGAAGGTTGAAGCGCGAGCGCCCGGAGCGCAGCACCAGTTGGCCGCTGTCGCCGATGGTTTCGAGGGACACCTGCGACCCGTCCGGGAACTTGCGGACGATGTCGTGGAGGATGTGGGCCGGCAGCGTCGTCGCGCCCTTCTGTCCGACATCGGCGCCGACGATCTCCGTGATCTCGAGGTCGAGGTCGGTCGCCTTCAGCGTCAGCGACTGGCCATCGGCGCGCAGGAGGACGTTGGACAGGATCGGGATCGTGTTGCGGCGCTCCACCACGCGATGCACGTGACCGAGCGATTTCAGCAGGACGGCTCGTTCGAGGGTAACTTTCATGACGCCGAATCCACCTCACCCAGACCTGGAAACACGTCGGCCGGGGGGCGGGACTGTGGCTTGGCTTGGCGGGAAGCGCAAGCAGGCGCGACGCACAATTCCCAGGCGCCCGCCAGGTCCTGGGCCGCGTCGCGGGGCGGTCGCCATCCGATTTTACCCGCCTTTAAGCGCCGCGTCCTAGCGTGACCGACGTCGAGCCCTGGCGCCAGGGTCCGCGACGACGCGTGGTGCGGGACTCATGGCAGAACGAGGCAGGCCGGAACGGCGTGAGCCGCGGCTCGATCGCGACTACGACGAAGAGGATCGCGTCCTCAGGCGCCCGTCCGGCAGCAGATCGTCCCCGGCGAGGGCGGCCAGGCGACGCCGGCGATCGCTCGTCGGCACGCTCGCGCGCGGCGGGGCCGTGCTCGCCATCTGGGGTGCGCTCGGCTGCGCCGGCGTCGTCGCGTTCGAGGCGGCGCGGCTGCCGCCGATCGATCAGCTGGCGGTCCCCCCGCGCCCGCCCAACATCGCGATCCTGACGGCCGAGGGTGGTCTGCTGGCCAATCGCGGCGATACCGGCGGCGCCGCCGTCAAGCTCGCCGATCTCCCGTCATACGTTCCGCGCGCCTTCGTGGCGATCGAGGACCGCCGCTTCTACACGCATTGGGGGATAGACCCGGTCGGCATCGTGCGCGCGGTGGTCTCCAACGTGGCGCTGCACCGCTCGACGCAGGGCGGCTCGACCCTCACGCAGCAGTTGGCGAAGAACCTGTTCCTGACCCAGGAGCGCACGCTGTCACGCAAGATCCAGGAGGCTGTGCTCGCGGTCTGGCTCGAGCACAAGTACGCGAAGACAGCGATCCTCGAACTCTACCTGAACCGTGTCTACTTCGGTTCGGGCGCCTTCGGCATCGAGGCGGCGGCGCGCAAATACTTCAACACCGACGCGCGCACCTTGAGCCTGCCGCAGGCGGCGATGCTCGCCGGCCTCATGAAGGCGCCGACCAAGCTCGCACCCAACCGCAACCCCGGTGCCGCCGTCGAGCGCGCCGCGCAGGTCGTGGCGGCGATGAAGGAGGAGCGCTACGTCACGGAGGCGCAGGCGAAATCCGCGCTGGCGGAACCCGCGCACGTGATCCGTGCCCCCGGCGCAGGCTCGCTGAACTACGCGGCCGATTACGTCGTCGACACGCTGGACGACACGATCGGCGCGGTCGACGAGGACATCGTGGTGCAGACGACCGTCAGCCGCACCCTGCAGGCGGAAGGCGAGCGGGCGCTGACCGACGAGTTGAACAGGCGCGGCGCCAAGTTCGGCGTCGGCCAGGGCGCGCTGGTCGCGATGGAGCCGGACGGCTCGATCAAGGCGCTGATCGGCGGGCGCGACTACGCCGCCAGCCAGTTCAACCGGGCTGTGGCGGCCAAGCGGCAGCCCGGATCGTCGTTCAAGCCGTTCGTCTACCTCGCCGGCGTCGAGCGCGGCCTGACGCCGGACACCGTGCGCGACGATGCACCGATCAACGTCAGGGGCTGGCGGCCGGAGAACTACAGCCACGAGTATTTCGGCCCGGTGACGCTGACCAAGGCACTCTCGCTGTCGCTCAACACGGTGGCGGTGCGGGTCTGCCTCGAGGCGGGGCCGGCGGCGGTGGTCGGTGTGGCCCACCGTCTGGGCATCACCTCGGAGTTGCAGCCCAATGCCTCGATCGCGCTCGGAACCTCCGAGGTCTCGCCGCTCGAACTGGTGACCGCCTACGTTCCCTTCGCCAACGGCGGCATCGGCGTGCAGCCGCACATCATCACGCGCATCAAGACCGCCGCCGGCCGGCTGCTCTACCAGCGCCACGCCGGCAACAACGGCCGGGTGATCGAGCCCCGCGCCGTCACCATGATGAACACGATGATGACCGAGACGCTGCTCACCGGGACCGCGCGCAAGGGCGAGATCCCCGGTTGGCAGGCGGCCGGCAAGACCGGTACCAGCCAGGATTGGCGCGACGCCTGGTTCGTCGGTTACACCAGCCGTCTCGTCACCGGCGTGTGGCTCGGCAACGACGATTCGTCGGCCACGCGCAAGGCGTCCGGCGGCAACCTGCCGGTGGACATCTGGTCCCGTTTCATGAAGGAAGCCCTGGCCGGGCAATCCCCGACGCCGCTACCGCTCGGAACGCTTCACGAAGCGCCACCGAACCTCGCGGCGGACTTGTTCGGCGCCGCGCCGGCCGCGCACGATGTCCCGCCCGTGGCGGCGCGGCCCACCGCGCACCGCAACGACGCCTACGACTACCTCCGGCCGGCCGCCGCACATCGCGCCGCAACGCAGGGCGAGGACTTGGCAGCGCCTGAACCGCCGAACGCCCGACGCCGCACGGGCGCCGTGCCACCGGCAACACCCTTGCTGGACACGATATTCGGGACACCTCTTTGACGATCACCCAAACGCGGAGGCGAGAAGGCATCGTCTGGGGCGAACGTCAGGCTCCATCGTGCCGCGCCACCTTTTCACGACTCGATGTCGAGCGCCGCAGTCCGACGAGGAACGGACGCGCGAGACGATCCGGGTTACGGCGTTTCCTTCTTACCGAACGATAGGCCGCCGAAACGCGAGTTGAAACGCGACAGGCGGCCTCCCCGATCGAGGAGCTGCTGCGACCCCCCGGTCCACGCGGGATGGGTCTTGGGGTCAATGTCGAGGTTCATCGTGTCGCCCTCCGCCCCGTAGGTCGACCGCGTCACGAACTCCGTGCCGTCCGTCATGACGACCTTGATCACGTGGTAGGACGGATGGATGTCGGATTTCATCGAACGGCTTCCTGGAAGTGACTTAACCCGCCGGCGCTCGCGCCGAGGTCCTGTCGAACGCGGGTGAAGCCGTAGCCATAGGCCAGCGCGACCGGCCTCGCAAGGTCGCCGGCGAGCGTCCGTTCAATGCAGGCTCACCATGTGTAGCTCGTGCTGCATGGCGTTGGCTAAAGCGGCGTCCCGCGAGTCTGTGAGGATCAGCGGCTTGCCGCTCGCTCCCAACAGCGCGAAAAGCTGCGTACCGGGCTCCACTTCGCAGACACCAGGAAACATCGTGCCGATGTCCTCCGAGCGGATCGGCTTGACGTAGGCGACCAGCCCCTCGCCGAGCTCGGCCAGTTGCTCTTCGCTCAGTATCGCCGCGTCGGGCTGCCGATTGGTTGCATCCAACATCTTCTCGTCCTTTCCGGCGCGATGCTCCGCATCCGCGCCAACGTCGCCGACCTCAGTCGCGCACATCGATCCTAACCACCCGCACCGGCCGCTGCCGCTCGGGCCTGTGCAGGTCAATCCGGAGAAGGCCGCCGATCAGATCGGCGCCCATCACCTCCATGCCCTCGGCAAGCAGGAACACGCGCTGGAACTGTCGGGCCGCGATGCCCCGGTGGAGGTAAACACGCTGCTTCTCCTCGACCTGTCGGCCCCGGATCGTCAGCTGCCCATCCTCGACCAGGACTTCCAGCTGGCTTCGCGCGAAGCCCGCGACAGCGAGCGTGATCCTCAGGATCTCGGTCGCCGTGGTGGAGATTCGCTCGATATCGTAGAGCGGGTATCCATCGGACGACGACCGGATGATGCGCCCGAAGGCACGCTCGATCTCGTCGAACCCCAAACGTAAGGGGATATTCGGGGTCGGCGGCGTACCAGGCAAATGCGGACCTTGCCGAAGCCTTGCAGTCTTCACCGTGTTCCCGGTCGCGACGGAGCCTTGAGGGCACTCCCACGACCGAGGTCATGACAGCCATATGGCATCGCCGGCGACCGGATCAAGGATGGCACCTGTGCCTTCGTGAACCATCGCACCGAGGGTCGACGGCGGCGTCGCGGCAGGCCCGCTTGACGACGAGCGGCGCGGCGGCTTCCGTATCCGGACGATCGGCGTTTCGGCGTGGAAGCGGAGGATGAAGGTGCGTCGGAGGTCCCCCGGGAAACCCGTGGTCGCGAAGCGGGTCCTCGCGCACGGCATCTTCGCGAGCCTCGTCCTCGCGAACGTCGCCCTGCCCGGCGCCGGTCCGGCGGCGGCGCAGGATCTCGGCGTCCCGTTCGGTCGGCCCGCTCGCCGCGCGGTCCGCAACCCCGCGCATCGACCCGCACGGACCGCCATCCCCCTGCCCGTCCCGCGTCCGCGTTTCCCCGACGACGCGGCGGCCGAACCGCCGTCGATCGTCGCGACGCCGCCCGGGACATCGCGCGCTGTCCAAGACGAATCACCCGGGAAGAGCACCGGCAAGGATGGCGCCGGCAAGGCCCTCGAAGGGCTTGGCGCGCCGCCGATGGAACCGGGCCGGCCGGCGGTCGCGCCGAGCGGCGCCGATACCACCTTCGATCCGCGCCAGCCGGCGGCCGACGAGGCTTGTCCGGGACGGCTCGCCGCCGGCCGCGTCGCCGCCGAACCCGTCACGATCGGCCGGCAACCCGACGCGCGCTGCACCGTGGTCCAACCGGTCAGGCTGAGCGACGTGACCCTGGTCGATGGCCTCAAGGTCGCGTTCCCGGACCACCCGACCGTGGCCTGCGAGACCGCCGACACGTTCGCGCGCTACGTCCGCGAGTTGCTCGTCCCGCTCGCCAAGGGCAGCTACGGCCTGGCCGTCGACGCCGTGTGGACCGGCCCCGGCCTCGAATGCCGCTCGCGTGACCACGTCTTCGGCGCCAAGCTGTCGGCGCACGGGCAGGGCCTCGCCATCGACATCGCGCAGCTCGAGCTCGCCGACGGCCGCAGGATCGAGGTCGGCGCCCCCCGCACCGTGACCGACCAGGCCTTCGAGACCGCCGCGCGGGCCGCCGCCTGCGGCTACTTCCACACCACGCTCGGTCCCGGCTCGGACAGCTATCACCGCAGCCACTGGCATTTCGACCTCGAGCAACGCGGCAAGGCGGGCGACGGCAAGTATTGCAAGTAGCGGCGCCATCGCCGCCGGCGTACCAAGCGGCTGTAACGTAACGGCAGCGGGCGTCGAGATGGCTTGGTGGGTGAGATTGATCGTGACGCTCGTGCTGGCTCCCCTTCTCTGGCGCACGGTCGGGCTCTACATCGACAGCCAGCAGGGGGACGCCGTGGCCGATCTGCTCCGCCAGTCCGTTCCGTTGCTCGGCAAGGTGTACCTCGCCTACACGCTGCCCGTGGCGGCGGTGCTGCTGGCGATCATCCTTCCGGTCGACCTGCTGCTCCGCAAGCTCGGCCTCGACCTTCTCGTGGTCGGCGTCGCCCCCCTCGTCGCCTGCGCGGTGCCGCTCGTCGTCGACAGGGTGCTGCACGGGCCCGCCGGCACCGGCGTGACCGGTCTGGTCGGCCTCGCCTTCGCCTATGGGTTGGTCTGGGGCTTGACGATCCGCGAGCCGGCGACGTCCAAAGGCGTGGAGATCCACGCGAAGGATGACGCCGTCGCCGAAGAGCGACGATAGGAGGTCGACCTTGGGCTATCAGATCGGCCTCCTGCTGTTCCCGGACGTTCAGCAACTCGACCTCACCGGTCCCTACGAGATCTTCGCGACCGTCCCCGGCACGACGATGCACCTGGTCTCGCGCACGATGGACCCGGTCAGGACGTCGAGCGGCATCGTGATGCTGCCGAGCACGCGCATGGCGACCTGCCCGCAGCTCGACGTGGTCTGCGTGCCGGGCGGCGGCGGGGTCGACGCGTTGATGACCGACGAGGAGACGCTGGCCTTCCTTCGCCGGCAGGCGGAGGGCGCGCGCTTCGTCACATCCGTGTGCACCGGCGCGCTGGTGCTGGGCGCAGCGGGCCTCCTCGACGGGCGGCGGGCGACGACGCACTGGGCGGCGCACGACCTGCTGGGCGCCTTCGGCGCGATCCCGACGCGCGGCCGGGTCGTGCGCGACGGCGACGTCTTCACGGGCGGCGGCGTCACGGCCGGCATCGACTTCGCCCTGAGGGTGGTGGCCGAACTCGCCGGACGCGCCGAGGCGGAGGCGGCGCAGCTCCACCTCGAATACGCGCCGGCCCCGCCGTTCGAGGCCGGTGACCCCGAGACGGCCCCGAGCGAGGTGCTGGCGCGGGTGCGGGCACGCCTGGCACCCGGCCGGGCGCGACGGGCCGCCATCGCGGCCACCATCGCCGAGCGGTGGCGCGGGGGCCGGGACGCCGGGCCCGACGCCTGATCGCCGCACGTCGGCCATCGCCTCGGCCTGACGGGCGCCGCAAAGACGCTTAAGGTGAGGGGATGACCGACTATTCCCTCGCCTTCACCCCGCTGCTGCCGACGGCTGCGCTCGTCGTCCTCGGCGTGCTCGGGGCCGCCGTCGTCGCGCTCGGCCTCGCCCTGCGGCAGCGCGCGGTTCCCCTGCGGGCCCTCGGCCTCGCCCTCATCCTGCTCGCCCTCTTCGATCCCTCGCTGGTGCGCGAGGACCGCACGCCCTTGAGGCAGGTCGTCGCCGTGGTCGTCGACCGCTCGGGATCGCAGACGATCGGCGAGCGCACCGCGCAGACCGACGGTGCGCTCGCCGACCTCCAGGCGCGGCTCAAGGCGCTGGGCGACGTCGACGTCCGCGTCATCGAGGCGGGACAGGATGCCGGCGGCAACGACGGCACGCAGCTTTTCGCCGCGCTCAACGCCGGGCTCGCCGACGTGCCGGCAGAGCAGATCGCCGGCGTGTTCATGATCACCGACGGCATCGTGCACGACATCCCGACCAACGCCGCCGCGCTCGGCTTCAAGGGGCCTCTGCACGCCCTCGTCACCGGGCACGAGGGCGAGCGCGACCGCCGCATCCAGCTCGTCGAGGCGCCGCGCTTCGGCATCGTCGGCAAGGAGCAGACGGTCGCCCTCAAGGTGCTGGACACCGACAACCATGGCGAGCCGGTCACGGTGGCGGTGCGACGCGACGGCAACCCGATCGCCACCGTCCAGGCCGCCGTCGGCGAGACGATCAGGGTGCCGGTGAAGATCGAGCACGGCGGGCAGAACGTCGTCGAGCTGGAGGTCGCCCCCATTCCCGGCGAACTCACCGCGCTCAACAACAAGGCCGTCGTGACGGTCGACGGCGTGCGCGACAAGCTGAAGGTGCTGCTGGTGTCGGGCGAGCCGCACCAGGGCGAGCGCATGTGGCGCAACCTGCTGAAGTCGGACGCCAACGTCGACCTCGTCCACTTCACCATCCTGCGCCCGCCGGAGAAGCAGGACGGCACGCCGATCAACGAGCTGTCGTTGATCGCCTTCCCCACCGCGGACCTGTTCGGGCGAAAGATCAAGGACTTCGACCTCATCATCTTCGACCGCTACTCGAACCAGAGCGTGCTGCCGCCGGTGTACCTCGAGAACATCGTGCGCTACGTGCGCGACGGCGGCGCCCTGCTGCTCGCGACCGGGCCGGACTTCGCCAGGAGCGAGGGGATCTTCTTCTCGCCCATCGGCCGCATCGCGCCGGCGCGGCCGGACGGCGCGCTGGTCGAGCAAGGTTTCCGCGCCACGGTCTCCGCCATCGGCAGGAAGCATCCGGTCACCCGCGGCCTCCTCGGCTCGGAGCGGACACCGCCGGCCTGGAGCCCGTGGTTCCGGCAGATCTCCGCCGACGTGACGCGCGGCACGGCCATCATGGACGGCGCGCGGGACAAGCCCGTGCTGGTCCTTTCGCGGGAAGGAAAGGGCCGCGTCGCCGAACTCCTGTCCGACCAGATGTGGCTGT
Organism: uncultured Beijerinckiaceae bacterium; assembly: GCA_964244495.1. GTDB lineage: Bacteria > Pseudomonadota > Alphaproteobacteria > Rhizobiales > Beijerinckiaceae > RH-AL1. Next base: position 24,964 of record CAXTIU010000016.1, on the reverse strand, counting down.
GGGCGAGGGGCTACGACGGCGGCGGACCCTACCTCGACCTGCTCCGCCGCCTGGCTCACTGGCTGATGAAGGAGCCGGACCTCGAGGAGGAAGCGTTGCGCGCGTCGGTGGAGGGCAAGACCTTCACGATCACGCGGCAAAGCCTCGGCGACGCCATCCCTCCCGCGACGGTGACGCTGCCCTCGGGCAAGACGGCGAGCGTCAAGCTGGAGGCCGGCGATCCGGGCCTTTGGCGCGGCTCGCTCGAAGTCAAGGAACTCGGCCTCTACAAGGTGCAGGACGGCACCCTCTCGATCCTCGCCAACGTCGGGCCCGAGAACCCGCGCGAGTTCCAGGAAGTGGTCTCCACGACCGACAAGCTGAAGCCCATCGCGGACGCGACGGGTGGCACGGTGCGGCGCATTGGCGTGGGGAGCGGGGGTGCGATCACCATGCCGCGCCTCGTGGAGATGCGCGACAGCCCGATCTACGGGGGTTCCGACTACGTGGCGATCCGCCGGACCGGCGCGAGCGAGGTCCGGAGCATCGGCTTCGCCCCCCTCGCCATCGGCTTCGTCGGTTTGGCGGTGCTGCTCGCCGGCATCCTTGCGAGCTGGGTCGTCGAAGGGCGGCGCGGCGCACGGGCGTAGCAGGCTCGCACCGCCATCGGCGGCAGGGCGAGCCCGCTACGAGGGCCGGGGCGGCCGATCGGCGACGAGGCTCGGATCGGTATGGTACGCCGCGATCGTGTCGACGACCGCCGCCGACCCGAAGACGAGCGGCGACCTTTGGTGGATCTCGCTGGGCGTGATGTCGAGGATGCGTCGCTGGCCGTCCGTCGCCTTGCCGCCGGCATGCTCGACGAGGAAGGCGATGGGACTGACCTCGTAGAGCAGCCGCAGGCGCCCGGCACCGTACCCCTTGCGCTGGTCGCTGGGATAAAGGAAGACGCCGCCGCGCGTGAAGATGCGGAAGGCGTCGGCGACCATGGAGGCGATCCAGCGCATGTTGTGGTTGCGCGACAGGCGGCCGTTCTCGCCGTGCATGCAATCGTCGATGAAGGCCCTGACCGCCGGGTCCCAGTGGCGGTAGTTCGAGGCGTTGATCGCGTATTCGTGGCTGTCGGCCGGGATCGTCATGGGTTTCGGGAGCTGCTCGAATCGCCCGACGCGGGGATCGAGGATGAAGCCGACCGTCGGGCCGCCGATCGACAGCACGAAGATGGTCTGCGGCCCGTAGACCACGAAGCCGGCGCCACGCTGCGCGCGGCCGGGCTGCATGAAGTGCGCGGCCGCGCTCGCCGCGTCCGTCAGCGCCGGCAGGATGGAGAAGATCGTCCCGATCGAAACGTTCGCGTCGATGTTGGACGAGCCGTCGAGCGGATCGATGGCGACGACGAGCGGCGCGCCGGCGTTCAGCGCCTTCGCCTCCGCCAGCTCCTCGGAAACCAGGACGGCGACGGGTGCGCCCGCCAGCGCCTCCGTGAACAGGCGGTCGGTCAGCAGGTCGAGCGCCTTCTGGACATCGCCGTCGCTGTTCCGCGAGCCGCCCTGGGGCATGGCGTCCGGCGCCAGTGGCCCGAGCGCGATCTGCGTCGCGACGGCGGCGGCCGCGCCGGCGATGGCGCGGATCGTGTCCGCCACCGGCGCGAGCGCGGCGTCCGCCGCGACCGCCACCGCCAGGTAGGCGTCGAGCCCCGTCCGCGTCTCCTTCAAATCCAGCATCCCCGCCTCACCATGATCTTGAACCGGCCTACCGACGAGTTAGCACGACGCTGGCGACGAGTCAGGCCGATCGACGAGGAAGGCGATCTCGCGAGGCTAACGGATGCGCAATGAAGTGGATGCGAATTCATGAAACGGGCGGCGTCCAACGCCATTCCCCGGACAGGTCGACGGCGCCCACGCGGTGCGGCCCGGGGCCTTCAGGGAGGAAAGTCCATGTCCAAGCGAAAGTCTACGAGGCATTCCGTGATGATCGCGGTCGCGGCGACGTCCATGCTGACGGCCGGTTACGCTTTCGCGGCGGACCAGACGCCGAACGACGTCACGCCGATGTCGACGCGGGACAAGACGGTGAACAAGGACGCCGGCAGGCTCTCGATGGACGGCGCGCAGGGCTTCCGGGATGTCGCGCTCGCCCGGCTCGCCATCTTCGACGGGCGCACCAACGACGCCAAGACGTTCGTGCATGCCGCCGACGCCGCCTTCGGCAAGGCGAAGACCGACCATGCCGTCTTCGTCAAGGCGGAGAGCGCGTTGCTGCCGCCGGATGCCCCGTCGAACGCCAACAAGGCGACCGACCAGAGCGCAACCAACCCGCCTCCCCAAGCCAACGCGATGCCGGCCGCGCAGCCCCAGAACGGCCAAACTCAGAACGGTCAAGCGTCGAACGGCGACCGGAACACGGCTGCCACCGCGCCGAAGGCTTGGCTGCCGGTCGACGGCGAGATCAGCGTCAACGAGGATTTCAAGGCGAGCCCGGCCAAGGCGGCCGCCGTCGCCGACGCCAACGAGAACCTCGCCAAAGGCGATCGGCAGGGCGCGATGGAGAAGCTGAAGCTGGCGCAGGTCGACCTCGACTATGTGCTGGCCGTGGTGCCGCTCAACCAGACGATCGACGATGTCCACCAGGCGGCGACGCTGGTCGACGGCGGCAAGTTCTACGAGGCGAGCCAGCAACTGCGACAGGTTCAGGACAGCACACGGTACGACACGGTCGACGTTGTCGGGACGCCCGGTGGTGCGAGGGTGCCGGCGATCGGCGAGCCGATGGCCGCCGCGCCGATGACCGGCGCCTCGAAGCCGGCCGCGAACAAGTAGGCCCTTCGCGGACCGGTCTCGTTCCCACGATGCGACGGGCGCCCCTCGACAGGGCGGGCGCCCTCCTGTATGGACCCGGCTCCAACTCAGAACAGCGTCCCGAAACGCTCGTCCCCTCGAGGGACGGAACGGCCGAGAAGACACCCCGATGAACATCATCCAGACGCTCGAGGCCGAACAGGTCGCGAAGCTCAACGCCCTGCGCCCGACCCCGGATTTCCAGCCCGGCGACACGCTGATCGTCAACGTGAAGGTGAAGGAAGGCGAGCGCACCCGCGTCCAGGCCTACGAGGGCGTTTGCATCGCCCGCAACGGCGGTGGCATCAACGAGAGCTTCACCGTCCGCAAGATCTCCTACGGCGAAGGCGTCGAGCGCGTGTTCCCGATCGTGTCGCCCAACATCGATTCAATCAAGGTGATCCGTCGCGGCAAGGTGCGCCGCGCCAAGCTGTATTACCTCCGCGACCGTCGCGGCAAGTCGGCCCGCATCGCGGAGCGGCTGGAGACGCCGGCCGCCAAGGCGACGCGCGAGGCGGCCAAGAAGGAGGCCAAGGCCAGCGCCAAAGCCAAACCGGCTGCCGAGTAGGCGCGCGCGTCAACCCGGCGCGGCGCGTATCCTGATCGCGTCGCGCGGAAGCCGTTGCTCGTCGAGGTAGCTCAGCGCCACCGCGTCCGCCGCCTCGCCGTCGACCGCGACGCGCTCGTTGAGCGCCCGCAGCGTCGCGAGATCGAGGCCGGCGAAGACCGGCGCCAGCGTGTCGGCGATGGCCGGATGGTTTCGCAGCACGGCGCCGCGCACGACGGCGGCTGGAGCATAGACGGGTTGGGCGTGGCGCTCGTCCGCCAGGGCGCGCATCGCCAGGGCGGCGAGCGCGCCGTCCGTCGCGTAGGCCATGGCCGCGTCGACGCCCGAGATGCCGGCCGACGCGGCCTTGATCGTCGCCGAGGTTTCACCGCCCGACAGCACGAGCAGCTGCGCCGCCTCGAGGTGGAATTCGTAGACCTGCTCAAACGCCGGCAAGCCGGCCGCGCTCTCGACGAACTCGGCAGAGGCGGCGAGCCTCACACCCGGCCCTCCCGGTCCGGGCGCGCCGCGCGCCCAGCGCGCGAAGTCGGCCAGCGTGGCCAAGCCTTCCGCCCGCGCCAGCGCCTCGGGAACCGCGATCACCCAGGTGTTGTCGGCCGGTGCCGGCTGGAGCCACGCGAGATCGTTGACCGCCCGGTCGAGCGCCTTCGCCCGCTGGTAGCCGGCGGCGGCGTCCTTCCACGCGGCGTCGCCGTCCTCGTTGAAGAAGAAGGCGGCGTTGCCGGTGTATTCCGGATAGATGTCGATCGCGCCGGAAAGGATCGCCCGGCGGAGGATGGCGGTCGGGCCGAGGGCCTGCCGCTCCGAGACCGGCACCCCGGCGGCCCGCAGCGCCAGCGCGATCATCGCGCCCAGGATCGGTCCTTCCACGTCGAGCTTCGAACCGACGACGACCGGCCTATCGGCCTTCGCCGCCGCGAGCGGGAGGGCGAGGAGCGCGCCGGTTTGAAGAAGGGCGCGGCGGCTCGGGCGCATCTCAGAACTCGATGCCCTGCTGGGCCTTCACGCCGGCGGCGAAATGGTGCTTGACGAGCGTCATCTCCGTCACGAGGTCAGCCGCCTCGATCAGCGCCGGCTTGGCGTTGCGGCCGGTCACGACGACGTGCAGGTCGGCCCGCCGCGCCGCGAGGCGCGCCACCACCGCGTCGAGGGCGAGGTAGTCGTAGCGCAGGGCGATGTTGAGTTCGTCCAGCACCACGAGCCTGATCGCCGGGTCGTCCATCAGCGCGCAAGCCTTGTCCCAGGCGCGCTCGGCGGCGGCGACGTCGCGGGCGCGGTCCTGCGTTTCCCAGGTGAAGCCCTCGCCCATGGTGTGCCAGGCGACGAGGTCGTCGAAGCGGGCCAGCGCGTGCTTCTCGCCCGTGTCCCAGGCTCCCTTGATGAACTGCACGATGCCAACCGGCCAGCCGTAACCGAGCGCGCGCAGCACCAGCCCCATCGCGGCGCTCGTCTTGCCCTTGCCCGGCCCGCTATGGACGATCAGCAGCCCCTTGGCTCGGATCGTCTTGGAGGCCACCTCGGCATCCTGCACGGCCTTGCGGCTGGCCATCTTCCGCTTGTGGCGGAGGTCGGCGGCATCGGTCATGGGAACTCCGGCATCGGCGGCGACCGCCCAAACGTTCGCCGGTCGCTCTACCATCCCCGAGCGGCGACCGACAGTGTCGCCCCACCGATCGGACCCTCATGGCCAAGCTCGTTCCCGATCGCGCCAACCTGTGGCAGGCGGCCAGGCTCGTGGCGGCCTGCGCGCTCGCCTTCGCCGGCGGGGCGGCCATCGGCTTGCAGGAGCGCTACTGGGCGATCATCACCGCCATCGTGGTCACCCAGCCGATGCTCTCCGACACGCTGTCGTCGGGCCGCGACCGCGTCGTCGGCACGCTGGTCGGCGCGGCGGTCGGCTTCGCGATCCTGGAACTCGCCAAGCACGGCCTGCCGGTGGAACCGATGTTCTGGACCGCGCTGCCGCCGCTGGCGCTGCTGATCGCGATGCGCCCCTACCTGCGGCTCAGCGCGGTGACGCTCGTGGTGGTGCTGCTGGTGCCCGGCACCGGCACGCCCTTCGTCCGGCCGTTCGACCGCGTCGTCGAGATCCTGCTCGGCACGCTCGCCGCGATCATCGTGGCGGCGGTGATCCGGCCGAACCGTCGCGACGGCGAGACCGCGGCGAAGTAGCGTCGCCCCGGACGGTCCCGGCCTTCAGGCGCGCAGCTCGGCGAGCGGCGCGGCGTCGGGGTGCGGGCGTCCGGCCAGCATGGCGTCGATGAGGGCCAGCGCCTCGGCGCGACCGCTGTTGCGCACCTGCTCGAACGGCGTCCACGTCTGCCGGAAGTCGAGGGCCGAGAAGACGGCGCGATAGCGGGCGAGTTCCACCGGGGTCAGCGGCACGGCGCGCACGAAGGCCTTGTGCGCCGAGATCGTCACCGCCTGCCGCCGGTCGGCCGGTGACAGCTCGAACTTGAGGGCGTCGCCGCAGAGCAGCAGGCGACGCGACGCGTCGTGCAGCACGGTGTGCCCGTCGAAATGGCCGCCGGTGCGGCGCAGCGCGATGCCCGGCAGCGGTTCGAGGTCCTCGTCGAAGGGCCACGTCACCTGCAGGGCCGACGACCACGCGAAATCGGCGGCGGCGAGCGCCAGTTCGGGGTCGAAGGCCTCCTGCACCTGCCACAGCGCGCCGTAGGAATGCGGGTGGGAGGCGCCGAGCACCGCGACGCCGCCGAGCGCCCGGACATGGGCGAGCGCCGCCTCGCTGAACACGGTGCATCCCTCGAACATGACGTTGCCGGCCGGCGTCTGGAGCAGGTAGCCGGACGGCCCGATGCCCTCCACCGGCTCGTTCCAGAAGCGCCACGCGCCCGGCTCCAGCTCCTCCCAATGGCAGGGGTACGCCGCGCGCGCCGCCCCCAGCGCGAGGAAGCGCCAGCCGTCCCGCGGCACGACGTGGCGGGCGTCGAGGCACATCGGGCAGGACGGCGGCACCGTGAAGTGCCGCTGCCACCAGCCGCAGTTGGTGCAAACGTGGGGCGGCAGGCGCAGCGCGTCGAGGAAGGGGGACAGGCCTGGGGACATGGGGTTCGTTCCGGTGGCGCGATGGCGGCCCGTCTAGCCGCCCGAGGCCGGGCATGCGACGCGTCGGCCTGCATAGGTGTCATCGTGGTCCGCCGCCAATCCCCCCGGCGAAGGCCGCCGTCCCGCCGCACCGGCCCGACCGCGAAAATCTCGCGGACACACACAATCTTGCGTCAGCTGCGTCATGCGTCAGGACTCATGCCTCGGGATTCATGTCTTGAGATTCACCGGTCGCGGCCTCGCCCGGAACATGAAAGGTAACGATACCTTACGCCGGGCTTGTCACGGACGCAAGCCGCGGATCAGCTCGACCCCGCACCGACGATATCTTTCCACGGCGCCCGCGACGCGGTCCGATGCTGTGGATTCCTCTTGAGCTTGGCGGGATAATCGAGCCCGGCGCCGAACGGTTCGGGTCGGGCGCTCGATGCCGAGGGAGTGAAAAGATGTTGTCCAAGCTGGCGGTTCTGGGTTTGAGCTTGGCGGTCGCGCTTCCGGCGGTCGGATCGGCGGCGGCGCAGACGGCGAACAGGGGAGCGACGATGGCGATCGATCTGCCGGACGTGAAGGCGGAGGTGGAGGCGGCTTTCGCGGCCTACGAGGAGGCCCTCGTCACCAACAACGTCGCGGCTCTGGAAGCCTTCTTCTGGGACGACCCCCGCACGATCCGCTACGGCATCGGCGAGAACCTCTATGGCATGGACGCCATCCGGGCGTTCCGCCGGGGACGCTCCCCGGCCGGCCTGTCGCGCACCTTGTCGCGGACGGTCATCACGACCTTCGGCCGCGACACCGCGACCGCCATGACGCTGTTCACGCGCGAGAGCGCGCCCAAGCGCGTCGGCCGGCAGAGCCAGACGTGGGTCCGCATGAAGGACGGCTGGAAGATCGTGGCGGCCCACGTGAGCGTGATCGACGCTCCGTGACGCGCACGGAAGCGGCCGGCCCCTTGGCGGCGGCGCTGAAGCGACCCAGGACGTATCCAGGTTCGCTATAACACCTTCTTGGAACGGGCTGGTTTCGGTGAGGATGCTTTCGACGCGGCGCCGCTGTGGACCTTGCTTTCCAGAACGGTCCCGATCTTGGAGGGGGCCTTCGCCGCAGTTCTCTCGGGCTTGGCCTTGGGCGCCTTCTCGGGTTTAACGGTTTTATCCGCCGGCTGCGCCCGACCTTTCGCGATGTCGAGCACGTGGGCGCGGGCTGTCGCCTCGTCGCCTTTGGCCTTGGCGTGAGGACCGTGCGGGTCGATCTTCTTGGCAAGTCCGGCGATCTCGATGCCGGTGAAACTGTCGAGGACGATGGTCAAAGCATGCTCGCCGCTCGCGGCGGTGATCCGCCTGTATAGGTCGAGCGTCGTCGCCTTGTCCTTAATCTGCTTGATCAGGGCTTTGCGGGCGAACTCGGCGACATCTGCTTTGATCGCGGGAAAGGCGTCGGGGTGATCGGCGATCGCGCGGAGGAGCGCGGAACCATCGATGCCAAGGGCCATCAGATCAATCCTTTGATTTCCTCGACGAGCGGCTGCAGCGTCTGCGTGATGATGGGCGTCGTGTATTTCTGGGTGAAGGTGAGGTAGTCGGCGTTCACGATGGCGTCCGCCAAGCCGGCGGACTGGGGCACCATCGCCTTGATGATGCGATAGGCCGTATCGTCCTTGCGCGCGCCGGCGACGAGTTCCTGCACCATAGCCCTATGCTGCCGCGTACCTTGCACGCGCGTGATAAGGATGTGCGGCGCGCTCCTCGGTTTAGGAAGACCACCCGACTTCCGCGCCCAGATGCTGCCATGGAAGGCGTTGAGGCCGTAGACGCTGAGATGGTCGGGAATGGTCGGCACCACGACGAGGTCCGCGATGCGGATCGCCGCCTCAGTCACCGGCGAGATGCCGGGCGCGCAGTCGAAAATGATGTAGTCGTATGTCCTCTTGAGCGCCGTGAAGTCCTTGGTGAAGAGCTGCCATATCTTGCTGTCTATGGCGTTCATGCTGAGGTCGCGACCGGTCAATTCATAGAGCAGTTCGCGTTCGACGACGCGCAGGTGCGGGCCGCAAGGTAGCAAGGACAGGTCAAGCTGCCGGCCGCCGTGGGTTACGGCGCTGATCTGTGCGCGCACCAAGGCGTCGAGGTCGGCATTCTCCTGCTTGATGAGGCGCTTTTCCAGAAAATCCTCGAGCGTCCGTCCGGCCTGGATCAACTCGTAGAGCAGGTCGTCGCCAGCGATGCACATGGATGCGCTCGCCTGTGGGTCGAGGTCGACGACGAGCACGGACGCGTCGAGGTCATCCGCCGCCAGCGCCTCCGCGAGGCTCACGACCGTCGTGGTCTTGCCCACGCCGCCCTTCATGTTGGCGACGGCGATGAACTTGCCTTGCCGATCCGCACCGTCGCTCACGCCTGCGCCCCGATCGCCTCTCGCAACATCGTCTTCTGCTCGGGCGAGAGTCGCGACTCCAAGAAGCCGTCGACCACGGCACTGAGCGTCGGCTTGCGGCGGGGATCGACCAGCACTTCGCAGCCGCCTCCCGCCGATCGCCTGGGCTCCCGCATCCGGATGAAGCCGATGCCGTGTTCCTCGCAGTGGTTGATGATGTCGTCCAGCATCGCCTCGCCCTTGCAGCCCTCGGGCAGATGCCAAACGAGGTGGCCGAAGTGGGTCCAGCGCGTCTGCGCCAGCGCCTCGTGGATCGCGAGGACGCCGCCGCCAGCCTCCGTCTTCAGCTCGAACGAGTGCAGGTCGACCTGGGCACCCGGCATCAGTCTGAAGCGCATGGCGCTGACGAGGATGAAGTCCGGCCTTGCCCACTTGCCCCTGTACGGTCCCTTCACGGACGTGTCCTGGACAATGCAGGCGCCTTGCGCCGGCAGGTCGAGCGCGGCGCGGAAAGGGCCTTCGAGGTAGGCCTGGAGCGGCGCCATCAGGCTTGCTTCCGACCAAACATCCTTCGGGTCCGCGGGGGCCGGCTCCCGCGGCACCTCCGGCTCAGGCTTGGCGAGGAAAATCTGCCCGCCCTGGCCGCGCAGGCGACCGACGACTCCTTCCGACAGCAGGGTGTCGCGTGCCTTGAAGAAGGCGTCGTCGTCGACGGTTCGTTCGAGCTTGCGCGCGAGCATCACCCGCATGACGCGATTGAGGACGGGCGTGCCATCCTCCGGCAGCATCGCCAGGATGGCGGCCTGCAGCGCCGCATTCGCCGAAACAGCTTTGGCGACCATGCCGCCCCAATCGGTGGACCAGTCGGTAGCGGGAAGTCTAGGGCGCGATCACAAGTGGATCAAGGGTCGGCCGAGCACCAGCCTTCCACCAACTCGCCGGCCTCACACCAGCCGGTTCACCACCGCCAGCACCACCAGCAGCACCAGGCCGAGGCCGAGGCTGTAGGCGATCAGCTTCTTCTCGATGGGCAGCAGCGGCTCGGCGTCGCCGGCGTTCATCTCCCTGCGCAGGTCGTCGTCGCGAAGGTCGTCGTCGCGAAGGTCATGGCTCATGGTCGCGATCCTCGTTCAGCCGACCAGCGGGGGTTTGACGCCGCTGTAGAACAGCCAGGAGATGAACAGCCCCACCCACACGACGAAGCCGAACAGGCTGACGACGTAGATCGCGACGAGCTTGCCGAAGCCGTCCTCCCACAGCTTGCGCACGTCCGACAGCACGCCGATGGAGAAGAAGGTCAGGATGAAGAAGATCACGCGGACCGCGTTGGCTTCCGCGATCGACGGGGTGAGGCGGGCGACCGTCGCCGGGGCGGCCGAGACGGCGATGGCCAGCCCGACCAGGAACGTGACGAGGAAGCCGAGGATGAACTTCGGGAAGCGCTCCCAGATCTCCCCCGGCCGCGCCTTGGCCCCGCCGGCGGTTGCGTTGACGTGGTTGGTCCAGATGTAGGCCAGGATGAAGGCCCAGACGCCGATGAACACGTCGATGAAGATCTTGATCGCGGCGGTCGTGCTGAGGATCCAGCCCGGCTGGTACCTGATGCCGGCGGCCGCCGCCTTCGCGGTGATCAGCGCCTCCGTGATGCCGCCGCTCGCCACCGCCGCGCCGTCGCTCTTCACCGCGAGGCCCATCCAGGCGGCGGCCACGAACGGGTCGCGCCACAGGAAGGTTTGCGCCAGGAACGGCAGCACCAGCACCTCGACCATCGCGAAGATCACCACCAGCGACGACACCAGGATCGGCACGGCCGGCCGGGCGCGGATGGCGCCGCCCGTGGCGATGGCGGCGGCGACGCCGCAGATGGAGATGCCCGAGGCCAGCGGCACCGCCCACTCGCGCTTCAGCCCGAACCACTTGCGCGCGACGAAATACACCACCGACCAGTAGATCAGGTAGGCCTCGACGATCGCCGCCAGACCGCGCAGCAGGATCGAGCCGGCGAGGGTGAACTTGCCGGCGATCGTCACAGCGACGAAGCCGCCGAGGATCACGATGGCGATCTTGATGTAGAGTTCCGGCCGCACCGCCTCGCCGAGCCAGGCGGCGAAGCGGGGAAACGCGTTGGCGATGACGAGGCCGGCGAGCAGCGCCACGATGAACCCGCCCTCGTTGGTCAGCCTGAGCGACCAGCCGATGCCGAACCTGGCGTATTCCGCCGGGGTCACGGCGGCGAGGTGGGCGAAGCCCCCGAGCGTCCAGGCGCCGAAGGCGACGAGGAACAGCACGGCGAAACGCGGGGCGAAGCGCTTGGCGTCGAGGCCGAGGGCGGCGGCGCCGGCGGTGAGCACCACGATCAGCGCGACGAAGGTGGCGAGCAGCGATCCGCCGCCGCCCAGACCGTTGAACGCGGCGGCGGCGGGCTTCAGCGCGTTGGCCGTGCTCGTCCACACCGCGCTGGTGACGACCCAGCCGAGCAGGTCGGGGCCGACGAGGCCGACGAGGGCCGCCGCGAAGACGGCGAAGCCGATGACGACGGCGAGCCAGTCCTCCGTGAGCGGGTCGACAGTCGTGGTTCGCGCCAGCGTTGCGTCCGTCATGCGATGATCCCAGCGGGCCGCCCGGCCCCGTCGGGCGCAGCTTTCCTGCACGGTGGCGCGCGTCGTCAAGGGACGCGAAACGAATGCTCCGGCGGACGGTTTCGGAACGGTTTTCATCCGGCGAGCCTCCCTGGCGAGGCAAATTCATGTTCGGGGAAGGCGCTCGACGCGGCGCCGCCGACGCCATTGACACCTCGGCGGCCGCGCGTAGGGTGCTCGCCGCAACGGTCCCTCGTTCCGAGGGTGAAAAGGGAATGTGGTGCGGCGCGGGCTGAGGCCGGTCGCCAAAGCCACGGCTGCCCCCGCAACTGTCGGCGGAGAGGCGCGTCAGGGGATCATCCCCGGCCACTGGGCAACCGGGAAGGCGACGCGCCGGCACACTCCGCGAGCCAGGAGACCTGCCGCTGCGATCGCCGATGGCTGGGCGGGGTGTCCCGAGCCGTGTCGATGCCCGGCCGCATCCTCCGGGCGAACCGTCACGACACCCGAGATCGACTGACGCGCGCGACGCGCCTTGAGGTGTCCGATGTCCGACGTAACGTCCCGCCCCAAGCCAGCCGGCAAGACGCCCGTGACGATCGTCACGGGCTTCCTCGGCGCCGGCAAGACCACGCTGATCGCCAACGTGCTGAGGTCCGCCAGGGGCCGGCGGCTCGCCCTGGTGATCAACGAGTTCGGCGACGTGGGGGTCGACCGCGAGATCCTGCGCGGCTGTGCCGCCGACGCCTGCCGGGACGACGCCATCATCGAGCTCGCCAACGGCTGCATCTGCTGCACCGTGGCCGATGACTTCGTGCCGGCGATCGAGGCGCTGCTCGCCGCCGACCCGCCGCCCGAGCACATCATCATCGAGACATCGGGGCTGGCTTTGCCCAAGCCCCTCGTCAAGGCGTTCGACTGGCCGGACATCCGCCGCCGCCTCACCGTCGACGGGGTCGTCGCGGTGGTGGACGGCGCCGCCGTGGCGGCCGGCCGCTTCGCCGACGATCCGGCCAAGCTCGCGGCGCAGCGCCTCGCCGACCCGACCATCGACCACGACAACCCGCTGGAAGAGGTGTTCGAGGACCAGCTGCTCTGCGCCGATCTCGTCATCCTCAACAAGAGCGACCTGATGGACGAGGCCGACCGCGCCCGGGTGGAAGGCGAGATCCGCGCCGCCATCCCCCGCGCGGTGAAGATCGTGGCGACCGCCGGCGGTCGCGTCGACGCCGCCGTGCTGCTCGGCCTCGGCGCGGGGGCGGAGGACGACCTCGCCGCCCGCCCCTCGCACCACGACGCCGAGCCCGATCACGACCACGACGACTTCGACACCTTCGTGATGGCGGTCGACACCGTGGCCGAGCCGGACGCCTTTCTGCGCAAGCTCGCCGGCGTGGCGGCCGCCCACGACGTGCTGCGGATGAAGGGCTTCGTGTGCGTGGCCGGCAAGCCGATGCGCCTGCTGGTGCAGGGGGTGGGGGCGCGCTTCGCCCAGAGCTTCGATCGCCCTTGGGCGCCCGGCGAGGATCGCCGGGGCCGGCTGGTGGTGATCGGCGAGAAGGGCTTCGACGCCTCCGCGATCCGCGCCGCGCTCGCGGCCTAGCCCATGCACCTGCTGCGCACGGAGAGCCGGACGACCGCCGAGGCGGAGGCGGCGGTCGACCTCGGCCAGACGCCGGGCGACGTCGTGATCCTCTCGTTCTCCGACAGCGACCTCGGCGCGCTCGCCGCCGCCGCCGAGGGACGGCAAGGGCGCGCGAACCTGGCGGGCGCGAGCCTGCGGCTGGCGTCGCTGGCTCAGCTGAAGCACCCCTATTCCGTCGACCTCTACGCCGGGCGCATGCTGGGCGCCGCGCGCTTCGTGCTGGTGCGGCTGCTCGGCGGCCTCGACTACTGGCGCTACGGCGTGGACGAGTTCGCGCGGGTCGCCCGCGAGCGCGGCATCGCGCTCGCGGTGGTGCCGGGCGACGCCCGCGCCGACGAGCGGTTGGATGCCGCCTCCACCCTGCCGGTCGACGACCTGCGCCGCATCTGGCGCTACTTCCAGAACGGCGGCAGCGGCAACATGGGCTCGCTGCTCGGCTGGATCGACACCCACCTCGGCGACGCCGCGCCCTGGTCGGAGCCGGCCGCCGTGCCGCCGGCCGGCCGCTACGTCGCGGGATGCCGCCAAATGCCGGGGGCGGTCGGCCACGCCGCCATCGTCTTCTATCGCTCGATGGTGCTCGCCGGCGACTGCGCCCCCGTGGTGGCGCTGGCCGACGCGCTCGCCGCGCGGGGCATCGCCGTCACCGCGCTCTACGCGACGAGCCTCAAGGACCCGGCCGCCGCCGCGATCCTGGCCGCCGCGCTCGAGGTCAATGCGCCCGGCGTCATCGTCAACACCACCGCCTTCTCCGGTCGCGGCGACGCCGCGCCGAGCGTGCTCGACGCCGCCGACGCCCCCGTGCTCCAGGCGATCCTCGCCGGCGCCACCGCCGAGCAGTGGCGCGACAACCCGCGCGGGCTCGGGGCCGCCGACCTCGCCATGAACGTCGTGCTGCCGGAAATGGATGGGCGGCTGGTCACCGCCGCGATCTCGTGCAAGGCGGAGAGCCCGCGCAGCGCGGCGCTCCAGTTCACCCGGCTGGTGCACCGCCCGATCCCCTCGCGCGTCGCCCACGTCGCCGACCTCGCCGCCGCCTGGCTGCGCCTGCGTCGCACGCCGCCGGGCCAGCGCCGGATCGCCTGCGTGCTCTCGGACTATCCCGGTCGCGGCGGGCGCGAGGGCTACGCGGTCGGCCTCGACACGCCGGCGAGCGTCGCCGCCATCGTCGAGGACCTGCGCGCCGCCGGCTACGCGGTCGGCGAGCTGCCGCCGGCGGCGGCGCTGATGGCGGCGCTGAAGCGACCGGGCGCCTCGCTGCCGCTCGCCGACTATCGCGCCCTCCTCGCCGCGCTGCCGGCCGCCTTCGCCGCGCGCGTGGCGGAACGCTGGGGCGATCCCGGCGACGATCCCTCGCTCGTCGACGGCGCCTTCGCCTTCCCGCTGGTCGAGGCCGGCAACCTCGTGCTCGCGTTGCAGCCGGACCGGGGGGCGCGCGACAGCCGCAAGGGCGACTACCACGACGCCGCCCTGCCGCCCTGCCACCGCTACGTCGCCTTCCACCTGTGGCTGCGCCACCGCGCGCGCCCCCACGCGCTGATCCATTGCGGTACGCACGGCACGCTGGAATGGCTGCCGGGCAAGCCGGTCGCGCTCGATGACGGCTGCGCGCCCGAGGCCCTGCTCGGGCCGCTGCCGGTGATCTATCCCTTCATCGTCAACAACCCCGGCGAGGCGGCGCAAGCCAAGCGCCGCTTGGCCGCGCTCACGGTGGGGCACATGACCCCTCCGCTGGTGGAGGCCGGCGCGCACGGCGCGGCGGTCGAGCTGGAAGCCTTGTTCGACGAATACGCCGCCGCCGAGGCGCTCGATCCCAGGCGCGCGGCCATCATCGGCCGCACCCTGGTCGAGCGCGCGGCGGAGACCGGCCTGGCGGCGGAGGCCGGGGTCGACCTGTCCGCCGGCCGCTCGGCGCTGGAGGCGCTCGACGCCTGGCTCTGCGACGTCAAGGAGCTGGCCATCCGCGACGGCCTCCACACCTTCGGGCGCGGCGACGATGCGGCATGCGCGGCCGGTGAACGGGCCGGCCTGCTGGACGCGCTCGACGGTCGCTTCGTGCCGGGTGGCCCCGCCGGCGCGCCCTCGCGCGGCCGGGCGGACGTGCTGCCGACCGGCCGCAACCTGTACGGCACCGACCCGCGCGCGGTGCCGAGTCGCACCGCGACCGCCATCGGCCGCCGCGCCGCAGATGCCGTCGCCGAGCGCTACGCCCAGGACCACGGCGACTGGCTCCGCACGCTGGTGATCGACCTGTGGGCCAGCG
This sequence comes from uncultured Beijerinckiaceae bacterium, assembly GCA_964244495.1. Classification (GTDB taxonomy): domain Bacteria; phylum Pseudomonadota; class Alphaproteobacteria; order Rhizobiales; family Beijerinckiaceae; genus RH-AL1. The sequence continues at coordinate 9,654 of CAXTIU010000016.1, read as the reverse complement.
CCACGATGCGGACCGGCGGGGAGGATTTCGCGCAGGCGATGGCGCACCTCGGCGTCCGCCCGACCTGGGACCACGCCAGCGCCCGCGTGTCCGGCTTCGTCATCCTGCCCTACGCCGGACTGGAGCGGCCACGCGTCGACGTCACGCTGCGGATCTCCGGCCTGTTCCGCGACGTCTTCCCCGCGCAGATCACGCTGTTCGACCAGGCGGTGCGCGCCGTCGCCGCGCTCGACGAGGAGGACGCGGTCAACCCGCTCGCCGCCGCGCGGCGGGCCGGCGGGGCCACGCCACGCATCTTCGGCGCGGCGCCGTCGTCCTACGGCATCGGGCTCGGCCGCACGCTCGACGCCGACCCGATGGCGGCGCGCGACGACCTCGGCCGCGCCTACCTCGCGGCCGGCTCACACGCCTACGGCGGCACGGCGGCCGACGGCGTTGCGGCGGCCGGCGCCTTCGGCGAGCGCGTGGCCGGGGCCGACGCCTTCATCCACGTGGGCGACATGGCGGAGGCCGACGTGCTCGACGCGCAAGCCACCGTCGAGGCCGAGGCCGGCTTCGCCGCCGCCGCGCACGCGCTCGGCACCGCGCCGGCCCTCTACCACCTGGATAGCGCGAAGACGGATCGCCTCGTCGTGCGGACCCAGGCCGAAGAGATCGCCCGCGTGATGCGCGGCCGCGCCGCCAACCCGCGCTGGATCGCCGGGCAGATGCGCCACGGCCATCGCGGCGCGGCGGAGATCGCGGAAACGGTCGACAACCTTTACGCCATGGCGGTGATGAGCGACGCGGTGGCGAGCCGGCACTTCGACATGATGTTCGCGGCGACCTGCGGGGCGCCGGACGTCCGCGCCTTCCTGCTCGGCGCCAACCGTGACGCCGCCCGCGCGATCGCCGCCCGCTTCCGCGACGCGGCGCGGCGCGGCCTGTGGACGAGCCGCCGCAACTCGGACGCGGCGACCCTCGACGACATGCTGGGTGCTGCGGCGTGATTGAAGCGCTCCGCAAAGGCTGGTGCCCCGGCGCGCTACGGCCGATGGCGGCGCGGGACGGGCTCATCGTCCGCCTGCGCCCGACCGGCGGCATCCTGCGCGCCGCCACTGCGTGGGCCGTGGCCGACTGCGCGGATCGCTGGGGCAACGGCGCCCTCGACCTCACCGCGCGCGCCAACCTGCAGCTGCGCGGCGTCACGGAGCGGACGCTGCCCGAGTTGCTGACCGCCTTGGCCGACCTCGACCTGCTCGACGCGAGCGCCGCCGGCGAGGCCGTCCGCAACGTCGTCGCCAGCCCGCTCGCCGGATTGGGCGCCGGCCCCGACATCCGGCCGCTCGTCCGCGCGCTGGAGGCGCGCCTCGCCACCGATCCCGCGCTGCACGCGCTGCCGACCAAGTTCGGCTTCCTCGTCGACGACGGCGGCGCGCCGGGCCTAGCGAGCGTCGACGCCGACGTGCGCTTCGCGTGGGCGAACGGCGCCTGCACGATCGGCCTCGGCGGCGCAGAGGGCACGGCCATCGTGATCGGCACATGCGAGGCCGGCGACCTCGTCGCGCGTGCCGTCGCGGTCGCGAGGGGGGCATTGAGCCTCTTCGCGCGGACGGAGGCGCGCCGCATGCGGGGCCTGCTCGACGCGTTCGGTCCCGCTACCGTCGCGCGGGCCTGCGGCGGCACGCCCGTGCCCGCCACGATCGTGGCCGCCGACGCGCGAGGCGCTGACGTTGTCGGACGGCGCAGCTTCGGCGGCGTGCCGACGCTCGGCCTCGCCGCGCCGTTCGGGGCGCTCGACGCCGCGATGCTGCGACGCGCCGCCGCCCTGGCCGCGCCCACCCCGCTCGGCGAGCTGCGGCTGACGCCGTGGCGCGCGATCCTCATCCCAGGTTTCGAGGGGCCGGAACCGCTGCCGGAGGTCGCCGCCTTCATCACCGACGACAACGATCCGCGCCTCGCCGTTTCCGCCTGCGTCGGGCGGGACGGCTGCGCGCGCGGCACGACCGCGACCCGCGCGGACGCCACCGCTCTCGCGGCGGCGCTGCCGGCCGGCGCGTCGCTGCACGTGTCCGGCTGCGCGAAGGGCTGCGCCAAGGCCGCGCCCTCCACGCTCACGCTGGTCGGCCGGGACGGGCGCTACGACCTCGTGCGCGACGGGCGCGCCGGCGATGCCCCGCAGCAGCGCGGGCTCGACCTCGCGGCGCTGCGCGAAGCCATCGCGCCGGTGCCGGCGTGAGCGGGCGCCTGCGGATCGTCGGCATCGGGCCGGGGCCGGCGGACTGGGTGACGCCCGAGGCCGCGGCCATCCTCGCTGACTGCACCGATCTCGTCGGCTACGCGCCCTACCTCGCGCGATTGAGCCCGCGTCCCGGCCAGACGATCCACGCCAGCGACAATCGGGTGGAGATCGACCGCGCGCGCTTCGCCCTGGACTTGGCCGCGCGCGGCGCGTGCGTGGCGGTGGTGTCGGGCGGCGACCCCGGCGTCTTCGCGATGGCCGCCGCCGTGTTCGAGGCGATGGAGGCGGGCGACCCGGCCTGGCTGGCGCTCGACGTCGCCGTCGCGCCGGGCGTGACCGCGATGCAGGCCGCCGCCGCGCGGCTCGGCGCGCCGCTCGGCCACGATTTCTGCGCGATCTCGCTCTCCGACAACCTGAAACCCTGGCCGCTCGTCGCCAGGCGCCTGCGCGCCGCCGCCGACGGCGACTTCGTCATCGCGCTCTACAATCCGGCCTCGCGGGCGCGGCCGACCCAGATCTTCGACGCCTTCGCGCTGCTTCGCGCGGTCAAAACGGCGGACACGCCGGTCGCCTTCGCCCGCGCGGTGGGGCGGGCGGACGAGCGCGTCGCGCTCACCACGCTGCGCGACGCCGACCCCGGCCTCGCCGACATGAGCACGCTCGTCCTGATCGGCTCCAGCGCCACGCGGCTGCTGCCGCGACCGGGCCTGCCACCCTTCCTCTACACGCCGCGCGGGGCTGCGGCGTGAGCGGCGATCGCCGCCAGGGCCTCGTCCACGCCCACCGTGCCGTCGGCCTCGGCCGGGCGTCGCACCAGGATCACCGGGAGCTTGAGCGCGCGGGCCGCCGCAAGCTTGGGCGCCGCCGCCGTGCCGCCGCTGTTCTTGGTGACGAGCACGTCCACGCGGTGCTCGACCATCAGGCGATGCTCCGTGGCGAGGTCGAACGGCGGCCTCGCCTCGATCACGGCCGCGTCCGGCAGGCCGTGGCTCGTCGTCGGCGGATCGATGGTGCGAATGAGGTAACCGTGCTGCGGCGCGGCCGCGAAGGCGGCGAGTTGCAGGCGCCCGACGGTCAGGAACACGCGGCGCGGCGCGGCACCCAGCGCGGCGGCCGCCGCCGCCATGTCGGGAACCTCCTGCCAGCGATCGCCCGGCCCCGCGCGCCAGGGCGGACGCCCGACGCGGAGCAGCGGCACGCCGGCGGCGCTCGCGGCGCGGCGCGCGTTGGCCGACATGCGCGCCGCGAAAGGATGGGTCGCATCCACCAGGAGGTCGATGCCTTCGGCGCGCAGGTGCGCGGCGAGGCCGGCCGCGCCGCCGAAGCCCCCCACGCGGGTCGCGAGCGGCTGCGGCGCCGGCGCGCGCGTGCGGCCGGCGAGCGACAGGCGGGCGTCGAGGTCGCGCCGCCCGGCGAGCGCCTGGGCCAAAGCCGTCGCCTCCGTCGAGCCGCCGAGTATGAGCACGCGCGGTGCGGACGATGACACGCGACACTCCCTGGCTGACCATCATCGGCATCGGCGAGGACGGCCGCGACGGCCTTTCCCTTGCCGCGCGCGGAGCGCTGGCGCAAGCGCGCCTCGTGGTCGGCGGCCGGCGGCACCTGGCGCTCGTCGCCCCGCTGGAGGCCGAAACGATGGCGTGGCCCTCCCCGCTCGCCGACGCGGTGCCGGCGATCCTGGCGCGGCGCGGCGAGCCGGTGTGCGTGCTGGCCTCCGGCGACCCGTTCTTCCACGGCGTCGGCACGCTGCTCGCGGCCCACGTGCCGGCGGCCGAGTTCACCGGCCTGCCGGCGCCGTCCAGCCTCAGCCTGGCCGCCGCCCGGCTCGGCTGGACGCGGCAGGACTGCGTGGAGGTGTCGCTGCACGGCCGCGACCTGCGGCGCGTGATCCCGCACCTCCAGCCGCGCGCGAAGGTGCTGTGCCTGACATGGGACGGGACGACGCCGGCGCGCCTTGCGGCGCTTCTGCGCGAGCGCGGGTTGGGCGGCTCGACGATGCACGTCCTGCAAAGCCTCGGCGGTCCCCGCGAGGCGATCGCGACGGTCACGGCCGCATGCTTCGCGATGGGGGATGCCGACGCGCTGAACGTCGTCGCCCTGGACATCGTGGCCGAGGCCGGTGCCCGCACGATCCCCCTCGCGCCGGGCCTGCCGGACGAGTGGTTCGAACACGACGGCCAGATCACCAAGCGCGAGATCCGCGCGATGACGCTCGCCGCGCTGCGCCCGTTCCGCGGCGCCCACCTTTGGGACGTCGGGGCGGGCTCGGGCTCGGTGGCGATCGAGTGGTGCCTGCTCGATCCCCGCAACAGGGCGACGGCGATCGAGGCGCGGGCGGACCGGGCGGCGCGCGTCGGGCGCAACGCCGGCGCCCTCGGCGTCCCCGACCTCGCGGTGGTGACGGGCCGCGCGCCGGAGGCCCTGACCGACCTGCCCGCGCCGGACGCCGTGTTCATCGGGGGCGGGGCGGGCGACGACGCCCTCGTCGAGGCCGCCTGGAGGGCGCTGCCGCGCGGCGGGCGCCTCGTCGTCAACGCCGTCACGCTGGAAACGCAGGCGCTGCTGATCGGTCTGCACGCGCGGCGCGGCGGCGACCTGACCACGCTCGCCGTGGCGCGTGCCGAACCGGTCGGCGGCTTCCACGGCTGGCGCCCGGCCATGCCGGTCACGCAGTGGGCGACGAGCAAGCCATGATCGACAAGCCATGATCGCGGTCGGCGTCGGCTGCCGCAAGGCCTGTCCGGAAGGTGACATCCTCGCCTTGGTGCGCGCCGCGCTCGCCGCCCTGCCCGGCTCGATGCCCGGCGGCGTGTTCACCGTGGCGGAGAAGCGGGGCGAGCCGGGCCTGGCGGCGGCGGCGGCGGCGCTCGGCCTGCCGCTCGTCTTCCTCGACCGTGCCGCGCTGCGGCTCGTCGCCGGCGACGCGCGGAGCCGTTCGCGCCGGATCGAGGACATGTTCGGCCTGCCCTCCGTCGCCGAGACGGCGGCGCTGGCCGGCGCCGGCCCCGGCGCCGTGCTGCTGGTGCCGCGCCTGGCCGGCCCGACCGCGACCTGCGCCATCGCCGGGCCCTCGGAGGCGAGACCCGCGTGACCGTGCACTTCATCGGCGCCGGTCCCGGCGCGGCCGACCTCATCACCCTACGCGGACGCGACCTCATCGCGGCCTCGCCGGTGTGCCTCTACGCCGGCTCGATCATCCCGCGCGCGCTGCTGGCCCATTGCCCGGCGGGAGCGCGCGTGGTCGACACGGCGGCGCTCGACCTCGACGGCATCGTCGCCGAGATGGTCCGCGCCACGGAAGCCGGGCTCGACGTGGCGCGGCTGCAGTCCGGCGACCTGTCGATCTGGAGCGCGCTGGGCGAGCAGTTGCGCCGCCTCGACGCGCTCGGCATCCCCAGCACGCTGACGCCGGGCGTGCCGGCCTTCGCCGCCGCCGCCAGCGCGTTGCGACGCGAGCTGACCCTGCCGGGCGTGGCGCAGAGCGTGGTGCTCACGCGGACGGGCGGACGGGCCTCGGCGATGCCGGCGAAGGAGACGCTCGCCACCTTCGCGGCCGCCGGTGCGACGATGGCGATCCACCTGTCGATCCACGCCCTGGACAGGGTCGTGGCGGAGCTGACGCCCTTCTACGGACCCGATTGCCCGGTCGCGATCGTGGCCTGGGCCTCGTGGCCGCGGGAGCGGGTGGAACGGGGCACGCTCGCCACCATCGCCGCCGCGATGGCGGCCGACCCGGTGGAACGGACGGCGCTCATCCTGGTCGGACCGGCGCTGGGGGCGGACGACTTCAGCCCCAGCGCCCTCTACGACGCGGACTACCGGCGCCGCTTCCGGCCTTGACCGGCTCGAGCATCGGACCAAGGAGTGCGCGGCGGTTCTCGGATCATTCCGGTGCGGGATGGCAAGCTGGAGGGTCGGACCGGGTTCGTGATCCGGTCCGACACTCTAAGCGGGCGCCAAGCAGCACTTCTTGGCCTTCTTGCCGCTGCCGCACGGGCACGGGTCGTTGCGACCGACATCGCGCATCGGGTTGACGTAGGGCTCCGGCGCGCCGTTCCAGTCGGCCCAGGCGAGGGCGGCGCCGACGTCGTCGATCGTGCCGGCCTGGGTGCGCTCGAAGCGGGCGGCGTCGTCCGGGTCGCGCAGGGCGACGGCGAGATCCTCGTCGAAGTGCTTGCGTTCGAGCATGTTGTACGGCAGCCGGTCGTCGTCCCACAACGGCTCGACGCGCGGCGCCAGATCCACCAGCCCGAGCTGGGCGATCGCCTCCAGCCACCCGTACCAGCCCATGTCGCCCGCCGGCGCCAGACGCTCGTCGTCGTAGCGCACGATGAAGGCCGCCAACGCCTCGCGCCCGATGCGCCCATGGAAGGTCAGGTAGGCCGCCGCCCGCCAAAGGGCGTCGCGGACGAACTCGTCCACCGAAGCGTCGGCGATCGTGTCGAAGAGGGCCTCGGCGTCGCCGTCATAGAGGCTGGCGACGATCTTGGGCAGCGTCTCGGTCACCGCGTCGCTGAGCAGCGCCTCGACCTCGTCGGTCGACCTGCGGAGCAGGCGCAGCAGCACCGGGCACGAAGGTTCGTCCCGCAGCTGGGCGAGGATGTGCAGGCCGAGGAAGAGCTGCGAGGCCTCGGCGTCGCTGAGCTCCAGACCGCGCGCGGCACGCCCGAGGATCGCGCGCAGGAGCGGGACCGACTGCTGCGGCTGGCGCAGGCAGGCCGCGACCGCCTCCGCGGGGTACCCGCGCTCATCGGCGAGGGCCTCGATCTGCTGCTGGATCGGCGCGAGCGGCGTCACACTATGCCCCAAAGCAAAGACCCGCCCGAGGCAGGCTCCGTGCCGAAGGTCGCGGCGCCTAGGCCTCGACGGCCTTCTTCGGCGTCAGGATCTGCCGGCCCTTGTACATGCCGGTCTTCAGGTCGACGTGGTGCGGGCGGCGCAGCTCGCCCGAGTCCTTGTCCTCGACGTAGGTCGGGGCGGCGAGGGCGTCGGCGGATCGGCGGAAGCCGCGCTTCATCGGGGACGTTTTGCGCTTAGGAACGGCCATGGCATGAACTCTTCGGGGAAGCTCGCGGGACGCGCCCGGGAACGCAAGGAGCCGGCTTACTACACCGGCCGCCTCCGGCTGGCTAGGTCCTCTCGATCGTACACGTCCATCGACAGAATGGCTGACATCAACGCGTAGGCAACCGCAGCAAGCGACGTGTCGGTTGCGACCACACCAGCTTCTGCAAAATCGCCAGCCACTGAGTATGGTCCATACCCACCTTCTGGGTTTAGAGCTAAATCCATTCAGGTTGCATCGTAGCCGGCTGCGGCGAAGTAGTTGGCGCACTCGGCTGGCGTGCAGGCGTCGAGGAGCGTGCCGATGCGATGCCAGAGCGCGCCGACGGTGCGCTCGGCCGCTTTGCGCAGGAGCGCTTTGAGCTTGGCGAAGGCGTTCTCGATAGGGTTGAAGTCGGGTGAGTACGGCGGCAGGTAGCGCAGGCTCGCGCCGGCGGCCTCGATCAGCTGCTGCACGCGCGGCCCCTTGTGGCTGGACAGGTTGTCCATGACGACGATGTCGCCGGGACGCAGGTCCGGCACCAGGACGCGAGCAACATAGGTCTCGAAGGCGTCGCGGTTGATGGCACCATCGAGGACGAAGGGCGCCACGATCCCGTCGTTGCGCAACCCGGCGATGAAGGTCGTCGTTTTCCAGTGGCCATGCGGGATCGCGGCGCGCAGGCGCTGTCCGCGCGGTGCCCGGCCGCGCGTGCGGGCCATGGCGGTGGAGGCCCAGGTCTCGTCGATGAACACCAGCCGGTCCGGGTCAAGATCGAGCTGGCCCTCGAACCAGGCCTCGCGTTGCTTCAGCACGTCCGGACGGTCCTGCTCGGCCGCGTGCGCGGTCTTTTTTTCACCGTGATGGCGCGTCGCCGGAAGAAGCGCCACAGCCCGCCATAGCCAACCGACACCCCGCGCTCTGCCAGCGCCGCCCGAAGCTCCTGCAGCGTGATGTCTCGCTCGGCCTCGTAGAGGGCAAGGATCATGTCGCCGTGCACCTCGATGTGCCGGGAGCGTTGGTCGCCGCCCATCGGCTTCGGACTGGGATCGCCGCTCTCACGTGCCAGCGTCCGCCAGCGGCTCACGCTGGCCGAACTCACCCCGAAGCGCTCGCCGGCCTGCTGGTGGCTCAGCCCAGCGGCGACCGCGGCCAGAACACGGACCCGGAGATCAAGCGAGAGCGGTGTCGACATGCCAGCCGGCCTCCATCCGGCCAGCCCTCTGAATCATCTTTCAAGTCGATCGGGCAAGACCAAGCCGATTCACACCGCTCGGATCACGCTCTAGGTGTTTGGTCCCAGGGTTTGATGGTGCAATCTTCTCATCTGATTGGAAGGATGCGCTATGGGCCAGGTTCTACACGGAAGCGCCACGACGACAGCGGCAGTCCGTCGAGCGATACAGCATAGTCAAGAGAGCCTGAGGGTCCTGGCCCGGCGCTACGGCGTCAATCCGAAGACGATCGCGAAGTGGAAGGCGCGCACCTCCGTCGCTGACCGGCCGACAGGTCCGAAGGCGGCCGCCTCGACAGTTCTATCGTCCGAGGACGAGGCGGTTGTCGTCGCCTTCCGCCGCCACACGCTGCTGCCGCTCGACGACTGCCTGTACGCCCTGCAGCCGAGCCTGCCGCAGTTGACCCGTTCGACGCTGCACCGCTGCCTGCAGCGTCACGGCCTGTCGCGGCTGCCGGATGTCGATGGCGACAAGCCGGCCAGGAAGCGCTTTGCCAGCTACCCGCTCGGCTACTTCCATATTGACATCGCCGAGGTGCGGACGGCGCAGGGCAAGCTGCACCTGTTCGTCGCCATGGACCGGGTGACCAAGTTCGCCTTCGTTCAATTGCACGAGAAGGCGACCGCCCGCATCGGCGGCAATTTCCTGCGGGCGCTGGTCGCGGCGGTACCCTACCGCATCCACACCGTACTGACCGACAACGGGATCCAGTTCACCTTCTCCCGCGAACCAGGCTCGACGGTGGACGACATCAAGCAGGCGCTTGCGGCCGGCGAGCTCTTCCGCGCCCACGCTTTTGATTATGCCTGTGCGCAGCTCGACATCGAGCATCGGCTGATCAAGCCGAAGCATCCTTGGACCAACGGCCAAGTCGAGCGGATGAACCGCACGATCAAGGACGCTACGGTGAAACGCTTCCACTATGACGAGCACGACCAGCTGCGCTTACACTTGGCGAGCTTCGTCGACGCCTACAATTATGCTCGCCGGCTGAAGACGCTGCAGGGCATGACGCCCTACGAGGCGATCTGCCGGACCTGGACAAGAGAGCCCGACAGGTTCACCCTCAACCCGCTCCACCAAATGCCGGGACTAAACATCTAGCTGTGAGCTTTCGATACGTTGTCCATCCGGTGCGGACCGAGGAAGCTGGA
>CAXTIU010000015.1:0-72935 GCA_964244495.1 uncultured Beijerinckiaceae bacterium | reverse complement strand
GATCCTCACCATCCACTCCGCCTCGACTACAACGGCGTTCTTCAGCAGCCTGTTAGGCGTAGAGGTAGAGCCCGCTGATGTGATGGTGGGTGCCGATCTCCGCGCGGCGTAGGCGGCTGAAGAAGCGTTCCGCTTGGTTCGTGCAAGCCTCGCCGTCGCTGTAGCATTGGCCATGGTCGATCCGCTTCGTCAGGTACCGGTCATGCAAGGCATTCCAGCCGCGCGCCTCGTCGGCATGGATCGTAGCACCTGGGTGCACGCGGGCGCCGACCTTCTGGACGCTCAAAACACGAGAATCCTTGAACTGGCGCTGCTAGCTCGGGCCGGAGTACCGCTGCCCGGTGCCGGTGACCTCCTTCTGCGAGTACCCCCCACCAAACCGCGCAAGACGCCGATCTGGTTCGCGCTCGACGACGAGCGGCCGCTGTTCGCCTTCGCCGGCATCTGGACGACCTGGACCGGCACGCGCGGGGAAAGGCCGCGCCTACCGATCAACGAAACAGCTCCGATTGGTAGCCGGGTGGTAGCCCGCCATCGGCGGCAAGACTCCTAACTATCGTAACTTACTGAAATTGTTGGCTGGGGCGGGAGGATTCGAACCTCCGTATGGCGGAATCAAAATCCGCTGCCTTACCGCTTGGCGACGCCCCATCGCGCCTCGGCCATGACCGCGGGCAGGCGGACCATAGAGCTGTGCTCGGCGCGCCGCAATGCTTTGGGGTGGCCGCGTCGGGGACGCCGCGTGGTTTTCGGCGACCACGCTTGCCAGGGTGGATCGGGACCGCCATTGTCACGTCCATGACATCGCCGATCGAGCAGATGGCGCAGGAGATGCTGCGCGACGCCGGCACCCTGCGCAGCCTCAACCAGCGTTCCCTGGACGTCTTCCGCCGCATCGTCGAGAGCTACCTCGCCACCGGCGAACCGGTCGGCTCGCGCAACCTGTCGCGCCTGCTGCCGACGCCGCTTTCGCCGGCCTCCATCCGCAACGTCATGCAGGCGCTTGAGGAAAGCGGGCTGATCTTCGCGCCCCACACCAGCGCCGGGCGGCTGCCGACCGAGAGTGGCCTGCGCTTCTTCGTCGACGCCCTGCTCGAGATCGGGGACATCGACGAGAAGGAGCGCCGCCGCATCGAGGCGCAGATGGGTGGCCCGCACGACCGCTCCTTCGAGGCGATCCTCACCGAGGCGACCACCATGCTGTCGGGCATGACGCGCGGCGCCGGCGTCGTCGTCACCACCAAGGACAACGCGCGCCTCAAGCACATCGAGTTCATCCGCCTGGAGCCGGAGCGGGCGCTCGCCGTGCTCGTCGGCGAGGACGGCGCGGTCGAGAACCGCGTGCTGCCCATCGCAGCCGACCTCCCGGGGTCCGTCCTGGTGCAAGCCGGCAACTACCTCAACGCGCACATCCGCGGGCGCACGCTGACCCAGGCGCGCGCCGACATCGAGGTTTCGCGGCAGGCGGCGGAGAAGGAGCTCGGCGAGCTGACCGCCCGCTTCGTCGACGCCGGTCTCGCCTCCTGGGCCGAGGGCATGGGACAGGCGCAGCTCATCGTGCGCGGCCACGCCAACCTCCTCACCGACCTCAAGGCGGCCGAGGACCTCGAGCGCATCCGCCTGCTCTTCGCCGACCTCGAAACGAAGAAGGACGTGATCGACATCCTCAACCGAGCCGAGACGGGCGAGGGGGTGCGCATCTTCATCGGCTCGGAGAACAAGCTGTTCTCGCTATCGGGCTCCTCCATGATCGCGGCACCGTTCCGCGATGGGCAGCAGCGCATCGTCGGCGTGCTCGGCGTGATCGGGCCGACGCGGTTGAACTACGCCCGGATCGTGCCGATGGTGGATTACACCTCGAAGCTGCTGGCGCGGATGGTGTCGCGCGGGTAAGGGGCTGAAGTCGCCCCTCGGCCCAAGCACGCGACGTCTCGCGACCCGGCGATACGTTATATATTAACGTTCGTGCTTGTTTTCGGCACGCGAACGAACGATAACGCCGAGGCGAGGCGCGTCGGCGGGGCGATAGCATGATTTCACCTGGCTGTTCCCGAAGGCGGAGCGGCCGACCTTGGCGATGGCGTCATTCGCGGGCGACAAGTCAGCGGCTCGCCTTGCTCGTCCCGGCCGCGCTTTCGCTGATGATCGTCACCGTCGCACCGGGACAGGCCCAGACCCCGATCAACACCCCCGTCGCGGGAACGGCGTCGTCCGGCGTCGCGGCATCCCCCGTTCCCTCGTCGGACCCGGCCGCGTCCGACGCGACGGGTAGGACGACCGCCGGCACCGGCTCGGCACTGATCCCGCATGATCTTTCGCCGCTCGGCATGTTCAAGTCGGCCGACATCGTCGTGAAGGCGGTGATGGCCGGCCTCGCCCTCGCCTCGCTCGCCACCTGGACCATCCTGCTCGCCAAAGCCCTCGAACTGATGGGCGCGCGCCGAGAGGCCACGCGGGCGCTGGCCGACCTCGCCGGCGCGACGACGCTGCGGCAGGCGGCCGCCTCGCTGCGCGGCCCCGAGGCGCCGGTGACGCGGCTCGCCGCCGCCGCGCTCGCCGAGGCCGAGCGCTCCAGCGGCCTCGCCCGCGAGGGCGTCAAGGACCGCGCGGCCGCCCTGCTGTCGCGCATCGAGGTGCGGGCCGGGCGAGCGATGGGGCGCGGCACCGGCGTGCTGGCGACGATCGGCTCCACCGCGCCCTTCGTCGGCCTGTTCGGCACCGTGTGGGGCATCATGAACGCCTTCATCGGCATCTCGCGCACCAACACCACCAACCTCGCGGTGGTGGCGCCGGGCATCGCGGAGGCGCTGCTGGCCACCGCCTGCGGCCTGGTCGCCGCCATTCCCGCCGTGATCATCTACAACGCCTTCGCGCGGAGCATCACCGGTTATCGCTCCCTGCTCGGCGACGCCTCGAGCGAGGTGCTACGCCTGCTCTCGCGCGACCTCGACCGCGGCGACCCGCCGGCCCTGCGCCGGGCGGCGGAATAGCGCGTGGCCGCCAAGCTCTCGACCGACGAGGCCGACGACCTCGCCGAAACGCACGAGATCAACGTCACGCCCTTCATCGACGTGATCCTGGTTCTGCTCATCATCTTCATGGTCGCCGCGCCGCTGTCGACGGTCGACGTCGCCGTCGACCTGCCGGCCTCCACCGCCGTTCCCGCACCCCGGCCGGACAAGCCCGTCTTCGTGACCCTCAAGGCGGATCGGACGATCGCGCTGGGCGAGGATCCCGTCACCAGGACGGCGCTCGGCGAGGCGCTCGGCAGGGCGACGGGCGGAGACAGGGCCGAGCGCCTCTTCGTGCGCGCCGACAAGACGCTCGCCTACGGCGAGGTCATGGACCTCATGAACGCGCTGCGCGCCGACGGATACCTCAAGATCGGCCTCGTCGGGCTCGACGCCAGACCGCAGGAGCCCCCGCCCGGCGGCAGGACACCGTAACGTCCGCGCCCGTCAGGCCTCCGTCACCCGCCCGTCCCGGATGTGGAAGCGCTGCACGCCGCCGGCCACGGCGGCGAAGGCTTCCGCCTCCGCCCCCGTCATCCAGACCTGCCCGGGTAGCGCGTCGAGTTCGGCGAACAGGGCCGAGCGACGGGCCGCGTCGAAATGCGCGGCGACCTCGTCGAGCAGCACCACCGGCGCGATGCCGCTCAGGTCGGCCACCAGCCGGGCATGGGCGAGGACGAGGCCGACGAGCAGGGCCTTCTGCTCGCCGGTCGAGCACAGGGCGGCGTCGACGGCCTTCGGCCCGTGGCGCACCAGGAGGTCGGCGGTCTGCGGACCGATCAGCGCGCGTCCCGCCGCGGCGTCGGACCCGCGGTTGGCCTTGAGCGTCGCACGGTAGCGGTCCTCGGCCTCCAGCGCGGCATGGCTGGCGCAGAGGTCCTCGACCTCACCCGACAGGGCGATGGTCGCCCACGGGAAGGCGGGGTCGCGCCGGGCGCCGAGCAGGACGCCGAGCCGGGCCACCGTTTCGCCCCGCGCGGCGGCGACCGCCACGGCGAGTTCGGCGAGTTCCCGCTCGATGGCGTCGAGCCAGACCGGGTCGGCGCGACGGCCCTCCTCCAGCACCCGGTTGCGCTGGCGCAGCGCCCGCTCCATCGCGGCGACCCGCGTGCCGTGCCCCGCGTCGACCGCCAGCACCAAGCGGTCGAGGAAGCGGCGGCGCTCGCCGGGCGAGCCGTTGAAGAGGGCGTCCATCGCCGGCGTGAGCCATACCATCCTGAGGTGGTCGGCGAAGCCGCGCGCGGAGGCGACGGGTTCGCGCTCGATCCGGTAGCGGCGCGAGGGAGCGGCCACCCCCACGGGGGGATCGACGCCGGTCCCGAACTGGAGCGTGCCGTCGTCCGTCGCGACGCCGAGCGACAGCGCGAACCCGCCCGAGCCACCGTGCCGCGCCAGTGCGGCGAGGTCGGCGCGCCGCAGACCCCGCCCTTGCGCGAACAGCGAGATGGCTTCGAGCAGGTTGGTCTTGCCGCTGCCGTTCTCGCCGGTGACGACGATCGTCGGGGCGACGACGGCGAGGTCGAGCGCGGCGTAGGAGCGGAAATCGGACAGGATCACGCGTCGGAGGATCGCCGTCTTGGGCGTCACCCGTTCGGCCTGCGTCCGCCCGGTCTCGACGACGGGCGGCACGCTAGGGTCCCCGCCGGCCCGCCTCGGCGCCCGGCGGCCCGAGGTCGATCGTGGCGATCAGGCCGTGCGGCGATCCCGGCGGCGGCGGCGGGAACGGCGCCGCCCGCCGGATCGCCGCCACCGCCTCCGCGTCGATCTGCGGATAGCCGCTCGTGTGCACGATGGCCATGCCGGTGAGGTCGCCGCCATCGTCGACGTTGAAGGCGACCGTGACGTTGCCGTCGACGACGGCGGGGAAGGCGAACGAACGACGGTTCGCCATGATCATCCCGAAGACGATCGCGAGGTAGCGGGAGTCTTCCGTGCCGCCGGCGACCGGCGACTTCTTGCTCGGCCGCGCGAACGAGAAGTCCCGCAGTTCCGAGTTGCCGGTCAGGCGCTGGAGCGCCGTCTTCGCGGTCTGCACGTTCGCCGGCGGCTTCGGCTTGGGCAGGTCGGGGCGCTTGGGCGGCAGCGGCACCGCCCTGTCGAGCGCCTCCGCGTCCTTGTCGGGCGCCTCCGGCTTGGCCGCCGCCTCGTCGGGCTTGGCCGGCTCGGCCGGCGCGTCGCTCGGCGCGGACGCCTGCGCCGCCGCCTCGGGATGGCCGTCCGCCGGCGGCGCGGGGGCCTTGGGCGCGTGCGTGTCCTTCTGCGTCTTGTCCGTCTCGACCTTCTCGTCGTTGGCCTCGCGCGGGGCGCTCGACGCCGGCTTCTCGGGCTCGGGCGGCTTGGCCTCGGCCTGCTGCTGCGGCTGCTGCGGTGGCTTGGGCGGCTCGACGACGACCTCCACCGGCGTCTCCTCCTGCGGAGGGCTCAACGGCTCGGCGTGGTCGCGGACCAGGAGGTAGGCGAGCACGGCGGCGTATAGCGCCACGATGGCGACCAGCGTGACGAGGAACCACGTGCGATGGGCGAAGGCGTCGCTCTTGAAGGGCACGGCGAAGCGCTCCTCCATGCGGGCCACCAGCGTGCGGGCCACGGGCGGACGGGCCACGGGCGCACAATCAGCGAGCGCACGGCCGGCAGGCGTACTGGCGGCGGGCGGGGCGCGCCTTTCATCCTTCTCGATCATCGGCATTGCCGCACGTCACACCATGAAACGTGGGGGTGAGGCCAGGGGAAAATCGAAGGGCTATACTTGCCAAGGCCAAGCTTTCCCGGCTCCGCCCTTTCCGTTTGCTTCGCGCGCGCGCGGCGCGATCAACGGAAGTGCAGCACCGGTACCTGCCCGTCGAACGTCGAGATCCAGATCAGGCCGCGCTCCAGCCCGGGCGGTGGCGGCGGGAACGGCGCCGCCGAGACCAACGCGCGCATGGCCATCTGGTCGATGTCGGGGTAACCGCTCTTCACGCAGAAGTCGTTGAGGATCACGCGCCCGCTCACGTCGACGTGGAAGCAGATCGCGACCTTGCCGCCGGCCTGGTAATGCGCCGTGTGCGGCAGCTTCTGCACCTTCGCCTCGAGCATCGCCTCGACCTCGCTCATCCAGCGCACGTCCTCCGTGCCGCCGTAGATCTTGGTCTTCGGCGTCGGCTTGGCGAAGCTCATCGTCGCGTCAAGCGTCGGGGCGCCGGCCAGCGCGGCGAGCGCGTTGGGCATCGGCTTGCGCTTGGGCGCCGCCTTCGCCTCCTTGGTCTTGCTTTCCTTGGCCTTGGCCGCCTTGCGCGCCTTGTCGAGCGCCTCGGCGTCGGGTTTGCTCTGGTCCTCTTCCTTGGCGGCCTCGTCCTGCTTCTGCGCCGGCGCCGCCTCGGCCGGCGGCGGCGGTGGCGCGACGGGCGCCTGCGGCTGGCCCTGGCTCGGCGTCGCGAGCCGGTTGGGCGCGGCTGTCTTCGCCTCCTTGGCGGTGGTCTTGACGTTGTCCTCGTTGGGCGCGCGCGGCGCGCTCATGGCCGGGCTCAGGTCCTCCTTCGGCTTCGGCGGCTGCGGCGGCTCGGGGGGCTTGGGCGGCTCGGGAGGCTTAGGGGCCTCGGGCGGCTGCTCGACGACGACCTCGATCGGGGTCTCGGCGACCTGCGTGGCCGGCGTCGTGGTGCGGGCATCCTTCCACAGGAACGCGGCCACGAGCGCGGCGTGAACGAGGAGGACCAGCGCCAGGACCGCCGGGGGGCGGCGATCGGCGCGGGGCCTCGCCTCGGCGAGGAAGCGCTCGCCGGGGATGGCGGCGATCGCAGCCTCCGCCTCGGGGGTGACGTGGAGGACCGCCGCGGCGTCCTCGTCCGCGGAGGCGAACGCCGGCACGTCCCGCGTCAGTTGAGGTTCTGTCTCGTCACCGGTCTTCATATGGGAGTGTCACATAACCGATCGCGCGCGGACCGACAAAAGCCGCCGGTCGGTTCTTCCACCGCGAAAACGGCGAGGATGAGCCCGCTCGGCGGCAACGGGTGCGAGGCCGGGCCTCGCGCGCCGACGGGGACGTGGGCTCAGCCCTTGACGCCGCGCCGCATTGGCCGCAAACCCCGGCCCTCGCCGCGCAGGGAGGCTCCGTGCCGCCGCTCCTCATCACCTACCCGGTCATCGACCCGGTGCTGGTGCACCTCGGCCCGCTGCCGATCCGGTGGTACGCCCTCGCCTACATCGGCGGCATCGTCGCGGGCTGGGCCGGTGCCCGGTACCTGGTGGCGCGGGAAAGGCTGTGGGGCACGCGCCCGCACCCGAGCGTGCCCTCGGTCGACGACCTCGTCGTCTACATCGCCGCCGGCATCATCGGCGGCGGCCGCGTTGGCTACGTCCTGTTCTACAACCTGCCCTTCTACCTCGCTCACCCGCTGGACGCCCTGACCGTCTGGCATGGGGGCATGTCGTTCCACGGCGGTCTCATCGGCACCGCGCTCGCCATGGTGATCTTCGCGCGACGCCACGGCGTGCCGCTCGACGGCGTCACCGATCCGGTGGCGGCGGTGGTGCCGATCGGGCTGTGCCTCGGCCGCCTCGCCAACTTCATCAAGCCGGAACTCTGGGGACGCCCGACCGACGTGCCGTGGGCGATGATCTTCCCGGGCTCCGATGGTCAGCCGCGCCACCCGAGCCAGCTCTACGAGGCCGGGCTGGAAGGCACGGCGCTGTTCATCCTGCTCGCCGTGATCATCGCGCGCGGCGGGTTGCGCCGTGACGGCCTCGTCACCGCGTGGTTCTGCATCGGCTACGGCATGGCCCGCATCACTTGCGAGTTCTTCCGCGAGCCGGACAAGCAGCTCGGCACCCTGTTCGAGGGCGCGACCATGGGCATGCTGCTGTCGGTGCCGGTGATCGTCGTCGGGCTGCTGCTGCTCGCGCGCGCGTTGCGCCGTCCCCGCGCCGCCGACACCCTCCGCTCCCCCACTCCCGTGCGGGCGGAGGCGTGAACGCGCTCGGCGAGGCGATCCGGGCGATGATCGCCATCGACGGCCCCATGGACATCGAGCGCTACATGCTGCTCTGCCTCCAGCATCCGACGCTGGGCTACTACACCACGCGCGAGAGCATCGGCCGCGCCGGCGACTTCGTCACCGCGCCGGAGGTCGACCAGATGTTCGGCGAGCTGATCGGCCTGTGGGCGGCGCAGGTCTGGCTCGATGCGGGGTCGCCGCCCGCGCTGCGCCTCGTCGAACTGGGTCCCGGTCGCGGCACGCTGATGGCCGACGCGCTGCGCGCCACCCGCGTCGTGCCGGGCTTTCACCAAGCGGTCGCCGTCGACCTCGTCGAGACGAGCCCCCGCCTGCGGTCGGCGCAACGCGCCAGGCTCGAGGCGGCGGGGATGCCCGTGACCTGGCACGACGCGGTCGCCGCCGTGCCCGACGGCCCGGCGATCGTGCTCGCCAACGAGTTCTTCGACGCGCTGCCGGTCCGCCATTACCTGCGCGACGCCGACGGCTGGCACGAGCGCGTGGTCGGGCTCGGCGAGGACGGTGACCTTCGCTTCGGCGCGCGACGCGAGACGGTGGAGATGGCGGCGAGCGTCGGTGCGCCGGGCCAGATCCTCGAGGTCGCTCCCATCGCCGCCCGCGCCATGGGCGAGATCGCCGGCCGCATCGCCGCGCACGGGGGCGCCCTGCTCGTCCTCGACTACGGCCACGCCGTGACGAGCCTAGGCGAAACGCTGCAGGCGCTGCGCGCGCACGCCTACGCGGACCCCCTCGCCGAGCCGGGCGAGGCCGACCTCACCGCCCACGTCGATTTCGCGGCCCTGGCGCGCGCCGCCGCAGGCGCCGGCGCGAAGGCGCACGGTCCGGTCGCGCAGGGTCAGTTCCTCCGCCGCCTCGGGATCGAGGCGCGTGCCCACGCCCTGAAGCGCGGCGCGGACGCCCGGCAGGCCCGATCCATCGACGCGGCGCTCGCACGCTTCACGGCGCCGGACTCCAGCATGGCGACCGTGTTCAAGGCGCTGGCGGTCACGCGCGGGGACGGCCCCGTTCCGCCCGGGTTCGAGGACATGCCGTGATCGCGGCTCCCACCGATCTTCCCGCCCTGGAGGCACCGGCGCTGGCCAGCCTGCGGCACGCCTTCTTCACCCGCCAGGGCGGCGCCTCGGAAGGCGTCTACGCCACCCTCAACGGCGGGGTCGGCTCCCGCGACGCGCCCGAGGTGGTGGCGGAGAACCGGCGCCGCATGGCGGACCACCTCGGCGCTTCCACCCTGCTCGTGCCCTATCAGGTCCACTCGGCGCTCTGCCTCGCCGTGGCGGAGCCCTGGAGCGAGCGGCCCCGCGTCGACGCGCTCGCCACCCGGACGCCGGGGCTGGCGCTGGGCGTCACCGGCGCCGACTGCGGCATGACGCTCTACGCCGACGCGGCGGCCGGCGTGGTCGCCGCCTCGCACTCCGGTTGGCGCGGCGCGCTGGACGGCGTGTTGGAGGCGACGCTCGACACCATGGAAACGCTGGGAGCCAGGCGCGACAGGATCGTGGCCGTGCTCGGCCCGACGATCGGCGCGGCGAGCTACGAGACCGGGCCGGAGTTCGTCGAGCGCTTCGCCGCCGCCGGCGCGGCCAACGCGGCGTTCTTCACCGCCTCGCCGCGCGACGGTCACCACATGTTCGACCTGCCGCGCTACATCGGCCATCGGCTGCGCGCCGCCGGCGTCGGGCACTTCGCATCGCTCGACCTCGACACCTACGCCGACGAGCGACGCTTCTTCTCCTATCGCCGCGCCACGCACCGCCACGAGCCCGATTACGGCCGTCTCGTGTCCGCCATCGTGCTGTGACCCGCGAGCGTCGGGGCTTTCCACCGTAGAAACGGGCGCGCCCGGTCGTCCCCGCGCTTGCCTTGAAGGGAACGCCCTTCTAAGGCTTCGGCCGAAACTCCCGACCTGGAGACCAGCCTTGGCGCGTGCCGACTACCTCTTCACCAGCGAGTCCGTCTCCGAGGGGCATCCCGACAAGGTGTGCGACCGCATCTCGGACGAGGTCGTCGACCTGTTCTTCCGCGAGGGCGCCAAGGCCGGGCTCGACCCCTACGGCATCCGGGTCGCCTGCGAGACGCTCGCCACCACCAACCGCGTGGTCATCGCCGGGGAGGTGCGCGGCCCCGCCATCGATCCGGCCGAGATCGAGAAGGTCGCCCGCGCCGCGATCAAGGATATCGGCTACGAGCAGGACGGCTTCCACTGGAAGCACGCGCGCATCGAGATCCTGCTCCACGCGCAATCGGCCGACATCGCGCAGGGCGTCGACAGCGCCGGCAACAAGGACGAGGGGGCGGGCGACCAGGGCATCATGTTCGGCTACGCCTGCCGCGAGACGCCGGAGCTGATGCCGGCCCCCATCTACTACGCGCACAAGATCCTCGAGGACCTGGCGCGCGCCCGCAAGGGCGGGGACGGCGAGGCCGCTAAGCTCGGGCCGGACGCCAAGAGCCAGGTCACCGTCAAGTACGTCGGCGGCAAGCCGGTCGGGGTCACGCAGATCGTGCTGTCGACCCAGCACGTCGACGAGGGCCTGTCGTCGGCCGACGTGCGCCGCATCGTGGAACCCTACATCCGCCGCACGCTGCCGAACGGCTGGATCACCGATGAAACGGTCTGGCACGTGAACCCGACCGGCAAGTTCGTGATCGGCGGCCCCGACGGCGACTGCGGCCTGACCGGACGCAAGATCATCGTCGACACCTACGGCGGCGCGGCCCCGCACGGCGGCGGCGCCTTCTCGGGCAAGGACCCGACCAAGGTCGACCGCTCCGCCGCCTACGTCGCGCGCTACCTCGCCAAGAACGTGGTCGCGGCCGGCCTCGCCGACCGCTGCACGATCCAGCTGTCCTACGCCATCGGTGTCGCCGAGCCGCTGTCGATCTACGTCGACGCGCACGGCACCGGCACGATCCCGGAGGAGAAGCTCGAAGCCATCCTCGGCGGCGTCATGCGCCTGTCGCCGCGCGGCATCCGCGAGCACCTGCAACTCAACAAGCCGATCTACGCCCGCACCTCCTCCTACGGGCATTTCGGCCGCAAGCCGGACGCGGAGGGCGGCTTCGCCTGGGAGAAGACCGACCTCGTCGACCAGTTGAAGAGCGCCGCAGCCTGAACGGCGGACCGGGCGGACCGTTTCCCGGGATCGTGGCGTCGTCACCCGACGGGGTCCTGGCGCCCGCCGCCGCTCGCCTCGGCTCCCGTCTCCACGGACGACGCAAGGGCAAGCCCCTCGCCGCCTACCAGGACGAGCTGGTGGAGCGCATGCTCCCTCACCTCGCCGTCGACGTGTCGGCGCCGATCGATCCGTCCGGTCTCTTCGCCAACCGCCACGACATATGGCGCGATATCTGGCTGGAGATCGGTTTCGGCGCGGGCGAGCACATGCTGTCCGTCGCCACGCGCCATCCGGACGTGGGGGTGATCGGCTGCGAACCGTTCGTCAACGGCGTGGCGCGCGTGCTCGCCGACCTCGCCGGCGCGGACCTCGGCAACATCCGCCTGCACTGCGGCGACGCGGGGGAGTTGATCGACCGCCTGCCGGACGCGAGCCTCGGGCGCGTCTTCCTCTTCTACCCGGACCCATGGCCCAAGCGCCGCCAGCGCAAGCGGCGCTTCGTTTCCGACGGGATGCTCGCGCGGCTCGCCCGCGTCATGAGGCGCGGCGCCGACCTGCGCTTCGCGACCGA
This sequence comes from uncultured Beijerinckiaceae bacterium, assembly GCA_964244495.1. Lineage (GTDB taxonomy): Bacteria > Pseudomonadota > Alphaproteobacteria > Rhizobiales > Beijerinckiaceae > RH-AL1. The sequence goes on along the minus strand of CAXTIU010000015.1, from coordinate 61,246 downwards.
CATCGACGATTATTGCGGCTGGACGCTCGCCCGGCTCCGGCGCTCGCCCGCCTTCGCCTGGAACGCCGAACGCGCGGACGACTGGCGGACGCCTTGGCCGGATTGGGTTCCGACCCGCTACGAGGCCAAGGCGATCGCCGCCGGTCGGCCGCCCTGCTATCTCACGGCGGTTCGGCGCTGACCGCCGGGCGGACGCCGTAGCGCATCAGCCCCGTGCCGTGCGCCTTCAACCACGACTCGGCGCGACGGTAATCGGGGACGAGCCGCTCCGTGACCGACCAGAACGCGTCGGAATGGTTCATGTGGACGAGGTGGGCCGCCTCGTGGGCGGCGAGGTAGTCGAGCACGTGGGGTGGCGCCATCACCAGGCGCCACGAGAAGTTGAGCGCGCCCGACGACGAGCAAGACCCCCATCGCGTCGTGGTGTCCCGCAGCGTCATGCGCCGTGCCTTGACGCCGAGCGTCGCCGTGTGGCGCGCGACGGCGGCGGCGAGGTCGACGCGGGCCTGGCGCATCAGGAAGTCCTGGACGCGACGGGCGACGAAGGGGACCGCACCACTGACGCAGAGACGGGGCGGCTGACGGCCGTCGCCGCCTCCCGCCTCGATCCAGACCGTGCCGCGCGCCCCGGGCCTGTGCACGATCTCGTGGGAGATGCCGCGCAGGGGGACGAGGGCGCCGGCACCGAACGGGGTCGAAGCCGGCAGCCGCGCCAGACGCGTGGCGATCCAATCGGCATGGCGCTCGACGAAGACCTTGGCACGCGCCATCGAGCCGCGGGGCGGCATGGTGAGGAGCGCGTCGCGCGTCGCGGCCCGCACGCGCAAGGTGAGGCGCCGCGCCGCCGCCACGCGCTTGATCTGGACCCGGTGGGTCTCGCCGGCGTGGACGACGTCGAAGAAGCTGACGTCGGAGCCGCGCAGCGCCGCCTTTCGACCCCTCTGTGCCATGCCGGATCACATCTCGCCCATGCCCGATCATAACCCGGCGGCGGCCGAACCGCCATCGCCGGATGCACCCTCGGGCGTGGCGCCGAACCGACCATTGACTTGCCCCGGCGACCCTTCCTACCCTGCTAGGCCGCGCGGCCGAGCGTGGACCCACTGGTTCTGTTTGGATGGAGGCCGACATGACACTGCGCGTTTCGGGCAAGAACCTCTCGATCGGGCAAGCCCTGCGCATGCACGTGCACGATCGCGTCGACGCGATCGTCGCCAAGTACCATGCCGGGTCGCCGAGCGGGCACGTCACCATCGAGCCGGAGGGATCGGGCTATCGCGCGGACTGCACGCTGTTCCTGACCTCGGGCGTGACCTTGCAGGTCGAGGCGGTCGCCTCCGAGCCCTACGGTAGCTTTGACAAGGCGGCCGACCGCATCGAGCGCCGCCTGCGCGACCAGAAGAAGCGCCTGAGTTCCCGCCACGAACACGACGGCCTCGTCGTCGCAGGCGCCGCGATGGATGGGGCGACGGAGCGATCCCCGCCCTATGCGGAGCTGCCGCAATCCCTCGATGGCGACGCGTCCGAGGAGGTGTTTCCGGCGGTCGTCGCCGAACACGCCAACGGCTTCGCCGAGATGACCGTCGCCGCCGCGGTGCGCAAGCTCGACGCGTCGTCCGACTCGGTCGTTGTCTTCCGTTACGCCGAGAACCGGCGCATCAACATCGTTTACCGCCGCGGGGACGGGAACATCGGCTGGATCGACCCTCTTGCCGGTAGCCGGGCGCCGTAGACTGGATCGCCGGGGCGAACGAGCCCGCCACGATCGTGTTCGTCGGGGCGCCGAGTTCTTACGCTGCCGTCATCGTTTCAGGCGACAAGACTCGCGGGGCTGCTTCCATCGAACGATACGGGAATAACGCTCCCCCTTCGACGGCAGGGGTGTTAAGGGAGCCGACGTCCGGCGCGTTCACGAACGCGAGAGCGCGGACGATCACCGTACCGAGCCCGATCGTTCCGCATTGGGAGGACGTCGGACCGTGACTTTGGATCAAGTTCAGCGATGACCCTCGTAGATCTGATAGCGCGCGACGCCATCCTCCCGGCGCTCAAGGTCGGCACGAAGAAGCAGGCCCTGCAGGAGCTGAGCGAGCGCGCCGCGCGGCAGTGCGACCGGCCGGTCCGCGAGATCTTCGATGCGCTCCTGCAACGGGAGCGGCTCGGCTCGACCGGCATCGGCAACGGCATCGCCATACCCCACGGCAAGCTCGCCAACGTCGAGCGCATCTTCGGCGTCTTCGCCAGGGTGGACAAGCCGATCGACTTCGAGGCCCTCGACGGCGAACCGGTCGACCTCATCCTCCTCCTCATCGCGCCCGAGAGCGCGGGAGCCGACCACCTGAAAGCCCTCGCGCGGGCCGCCCGCGTGCTGCGCTCGCAGGCGACCACCGCCAAGCTGCGCGCGACGCGCGACGCGGGGTCGCTCTACGCGATCCTGGCGGAAGAGCCGAAATCCCACGCGGCCTGACGCCGCGGCGCGTCAGCACCAGGCGCGACGCGCGTAGTCGAGCGCGTAGCGCTCGGGATCGGCGGCGATCGCGCCCAGCCCCGAGAGAACGGCGTCCTCGGCCACGATGATCCGCGTGCCGACGTTGCGCAACAGGCTGCCGAAGGGCGCCTTGTCCTCGAAACGCGACCGGAAGACGGCGGCGTCGAGCAGGCCGATGAGGCGAGGCAGCACGCCGCCGGAGAAGGTCACGCCGCCGGTCGCGAGAAGCGCCAGCGTCATGTCGCTGGCGAACCGGGCGACGAGGCGCCAGAAGAAACGCGTCGTCTCGGCTTCCTCGCCGCGCGGGTCCGCCTTGGCCCGCTCGATGAGGACGGCCACGTCGCCGATCGGCGACACCAGCCCGCGGGCGGCGAGCCTGGCGCCGTGCAGGCGCAGGAGGCCGGGACCGGACAAGACCGTCTCGGCGCTGATGCGACCGTGGTGCGTCAGCGGGATATGGGGCCAGATCGCGCCCTCTTCGGCGCCCACGGGTCCGAAATCGACGTGGCCGGCCTCGCTGGCGAGGGCGAAATGCTTGCCGGCGATCTCCAGCAGGGCGCCGGCGCCGAGCCCGGTGCCGGGACCCAGCACCAGCTGAGCGCCCCTGTCGTTCTCCTCCGCCTCGCCGATCCGATGCACCCACGCGTCCTTGACGACGGGAAGGGTGAGGGCCTGGGCCTCGAAGTCGTTGAGCAGCACGCCCTGCTCGAGCCCGACCTCGCGCGCGACATGGGCGCCGTCGATCGACCAATGGGCGTTGGTCATCTCGACCTTGCGGCCCTCGACCGGGCCGGCCGCGCAGGCGATGACGCTGCGCGGCCGATGCGAGAACCCCGGCAGCACGTCGGCGATCGCCGCCTGCAGGCTCGTGAAGTCATGGGTCGCGCGGTGCACGGGGTGGGACGGTTCGGCCCCGGCTTCGCCGATCAGCGCGAAGCGCGCGTTGGTGCCACCGATGTCGCCGACGAGGACCGGAAAAGGAATGTCCAAAGATCCGACCCTCTCGAGAACCCACGCGTCCACTTCAATCTAGAGCATCGGCCCGGAAAGTGCGCGGCGGTTTTCGCGAAGAAGTCGATGCGTGAAAGGGTTCGCCGCAGCGGACCGCGCCCGGGGGCGGTCCGACGCTGCGGCCTCCTCCTCGCGTCGGCATGTCCGGGCTCGTTGCGCGGGTCGACCCGGCGCTCGGGGGCCATGGTCCGGACAGCCCAAGCAGCCCGGTCGAAAAAAATGTCGTGGCGCACACATTCTCGCGTCATTCGCGTCATGCGTCATGTTGCGAAGCGCTCTTCGGCGTCGGACCGGCCGCTTGAGGTAACGATACCTTACATCCGATCCCGCCACAAGCCCGGCGAGGTCAGCCCCGCGCCGATCCACACGCGCCGTGTCCGCGACGCGGTCCGATGCCGTGGGATTTCTTCTTGGCCGCGCGATCGGCTATAGCGGGCGCGACAGTCCCCTCACCTTCGCCGCCACCCGCGGCCGCACGGTCCCGATGTCCGATCTCGCCGAACTCGAAACCCAGACCCTCGCCGCCGTCGCCTCGGCCGCCGACGAGCCCGCGCTCGAACGGGCACGCGTCGCCGCGCTCGGCAAGAAGGGAACGGTGTCGGCGCTGCTGGCGACCCTCGGCAAGATGGCGCCGGACGAGCGTCGGGCCAGGGGCGCCGCCATCAACGTCCTGAAGGACAAGGTCACGTCGGCTTTCGACGCGCGGCGCGACCTGCTGCGCGAGGCGGCGCTCGACGCGCGGCTCGCCTCAGAGGTCGTCGACGTGACGCTGGGCGTGCGCGCGAGCCCCCTTGAAACCGGGCGCATCCACCCGATCACGCAGGTGACCGACGAACTCTCCGTCATCTTCGCCGACATGGGTTTCGCGATCGCCGAAGGACCCGACATCGAGACCGACGACTACAACTTCACCAAGCTGAACTTCCCGCCCGAGCATCCGGCCCGGGACATGCACGACACCTTCTTCTTCCCCCCGGGGCCGGACGGGTCGCGCAAGCTGCTGCGAACCCACACGAGCCCCGTCCAGGTGCGCACCATGATGGCGCGCAAGCCGCCGATCCGCGTGATCTGTCCGGGCCGGACGTACCGCGTCGACTCGGACCAGACCCATACGCCGATGTTCCACCAGGTGGAGGGCCTGGTCATCGACCGCACCGCCAACCTCGCCAACCTGAAATGGGTGCTGGAGACGTTCCTCAAGGCGTTCTTCGAGGTGCCGGTCGTCACCATGCGCTTCCGCCCGAGCTTCTTTCCTTTCACCGAGCCGTCGATGGAGGTCGACATCCGCTGCGCGCGCCGCGACGGCCAGATCCGGTTCGGCGAAGGCGAGGACTGGCTGGAGATCCTCGGTTGCGGCATGGTCCACCCCAACGTGCTGCGCAACTGCGGCATCGACCCCGACGTGTACCAGGGCTTCGCCTGGGGGATCGGCATCGATCGCATCGCCATGCTCAAGTACGGGATGCCGGACCTGCGCGCCTTCTTCGAGAGCGACATCCGTTGGCTGAGGCACTTCGGTTTCCGTCCGCTGGACATGCCGAGCCTGATCGGTGGCTTGACGTCCTGAGCGTGATCGTCACCCGATCACGCCGGCGTCGCGTTCCATGAAACGTGCTGCCGTGAAACATGCAATGCGCGCCAGGCGTATAGGGTATGTGAACGTTCGGAGCCCCGCGATGCCGATGAGACCGCCTTTTCCGCATTGGCCCACCCTCGGGTTGCTGGTGGTGGCCACCACGGCGACGACGGTGTTCGCGGCGCCATCGTCGCTCAGCCCGCCGGCCGACGCCGCGTGGTGGCCGGGCGATGCGCGCCTGATCCTCATCGCCGGCAAGCACGAGGCCGAGCACGAGAAGCCGAGCGAACTCGCCGGGCGTTACGCCGTCCTGCGCGACAAGCGGGACACCGGCTGCATGGTGACCCTCGACGACACGTCGCGCGTCAAGGGCGGCGATCGCGCCCAGCTCGCGCCGGGTTGCCGCGACCAGGGCATCGTCGTGTTCGATCCCGCCGCCTGGCAGGTCGTCAAGGGTGAACTCGTGCTGACCGCCCGCGCCGGCCACAAGACCGTGCTGGAGAAGCAGGAAGACGGGACCTGGATCAAGGCCGTCAAGGATGGCAGCAAGCCGCTCGGGTTGAAGAGGCTCTAGGCGGCGACCGGCCCGCCGCGCGCGGCCCGGTCAATGCGACGGGCGCGAAAGGCCGACACGCAGGACCTGGTCGGGGGGCACCGGCGTGGTTCCGGCCCGGTCGAACGTCGGGAAACCCCGCAGCTGCGCGGGCGTGAAGTCGACGATCTCCATGTCGTCGCCCAGCAGCGTCATCGCGTCGAGCGGCACGGCGATCGGCCTCGCGCCGAAGAACCCGCCGTAGCTCACGACCACGTTGATCGTGCCGTCGCCCGCCCGCACGATGGCGGCGACGTGGCCGAGCACCGGCTGACTTTCCAGCGGCTCGAGCACGGTGCGGTGCAGCAGCGTGCCGGCCGCGACCGGCTGCGGGAAGCGCTCCGCCGCCTTCTCGGCGAGGCTCTCGTCGTCATCGTCGTCGTCGTTATCCGTCTTGCTCCCGTCCCTCTTGCTCCCGTCCGTCTTGCCGCGGTCCTTCGCGTCGCTCTTCTTGCCGTCCTTCGCCGTTACGCCGCCGGCTTCGTCGTCCTTGGCGAGAGCGATCCGGCCGGTTGCCGATGTACCGATCGCGGAGGCGAGAGCGGCGAAGCCCCCCGCAAGGAGGACCGATCGCCGTGTCGCCGTATCGGGCGTCCGGGCCGTTCCCTCGTCCGTCGTGGGTCGCGACGGGAGGCGGGCGGCGAAAGGGCCGGTCGGCGTGACGGGAGGCTTCTCGCGAGGGGGCGCCACGTCAGATCCCGGCGAACCAGCCGAAGCCTCGCTCTTCCCAGTAACCGCCGGGATAGGTGTTGGTCACCTCGATCGCCGTGATCCACTTGGGGTTCTTGTAGCCGAGCTTGGTCGACATCCGCAGCCGCAGCGGGAAGCCGAACGGGTCCGCCAGCGTTTCGCCAGCGTAGCGCGTGGCGAGCAGCGTCTGCGGGTGCAGCGCGGTCGCCATGTCGATGCTGCTGGGATAGTCGTCGGCGGTGCGGAAGGCGACGTACTTCGCCTTGAGGTCGGCGCCGACCCGCTGGAGGAACGTCCGCAGCGGCACGCCCGACCATTCGCCGATGTAGTCCCAGCCCTCGACGCAGATGTGCCGGATGATCTCGTCTTGTTGCGGAAGCGCGTTGATCTCCCGCAGCGTCCAGGACCGCTTGTCGGCGATCAGGCCCGCGAGTTCGAGCCTCCAGCTCCCGCCGTCGACCGTCTTCACGTCCTCGACATCGTAGTAGGCGTTGAACTTGGGCGGTTTCAGCACCATCGAGGCGGGATATGTCGGTGCGAGTTTGTTGGGATCGAACAACAGCGCCTGCACCTCGTCGTTCATCGCCGAAATCCCCCTCAGCGCGGACTCGATCGACGCGGGCGTGCCGACGTCGCACCCCGTCAGCATCGCCAGGGCCCCGAGCGACAGGCCGCCGCGGATGAAGCCGCGCCGCGCCAGCGAAGCGACGAGCGGGCGATGGTTGTCGAGGATGCCGCGATCGGGGATCGCGGCCGGACGGAACAGCGATGTCATGTGCGCCCCTTTCCTCGCTCGACGGTGGGTCCGCCGGTCAGCATCGCCCACAAGGTGCTGGGCACCAGCAGGGACAGCGCGACGTGGACGACGAGGAACCCGACGAGGACCGACATGCCCCCGAAATGGAGGATGCGGGCGTTCTGGAACCCGCCGGCCAGGTCGACGAGCCACGAGAACTGCACCGGCTTCCAGATCGCCAGGCCCGTCACCACCTGCGAGACGCCCGCCAGGATGGCGACGATGTAGAGCAGCTTCTGCACCGCGTTGTAGGTGGTGAGGTCCTCGTGCGCGACGTGGAAGCGCAGGGTGTCGCGCACCGTCGCCGCGACATCGCGCCAGCGGATCGGCAGCAGGCGCTCGCGGAGCCGTCCCGTGACGAAGCCGTAGACGAGATAGGCCAAGCCGTTGAACATGAGGAGCCACATCGCGGCGAAGTGCCAGAGCAGGCTTTCCGCCGCCCAGCTCCCGATCCGCAGCGTTTCGCTGAAATGCAGGCCGTGGACGATGACGTCGTCGTCGTAGATCCCCCAACCCGACCCGATCATGATGATCATCGCGACGGCGTTGGTCCAGTGCATCAGCCTCACCGCTCGCGGATGCAGGCGCCGCGTCTCGCGTTTCGGGCCGCGAAGGTCGGTGTCTTGCGTTAGCGCAACCATGCGTGTGACTCCTGGAGCATCGGTCAATCGGCTGGGGACGGCCTACGGGCAAGCTCGGCGCCGACCGCGATCATGCCATGCTGCCAGCGGCCGACGTGTGGCTGTCGCAGCCGACCAGGACATCGCCCGGCTCGCCGAACCGCTGCCTGTGGGTGGGATGGCTGATGCCGGTTCCCGGTCGGCTGTACCAGATGCCGTGGCGCCGGCAGGCCGATCGCAGGAACAGGTGCTCTTCCGCGTTGAGGTTGTCGGTCTCGAGCAGGTTGTGGTCGACGTACTGGACGGCGACGCCGATCTTCACGCGGTCGGCGTCGATCGCCTCCAATCCCAGCATCACCACGGTGCCGGGCACGTCCTCCAATAGGGCTTGGTCGGCCGTGATGCCGATCTCCCGGCCGGCGATCATCTCGCCGCTCGCCAAGTGGCGCGCGATCAGCGTTCGGGAAAGATTGGTCGCCACGTGGCCTGTCTCCTGTCTGGTCGTCTACGCCGTCGCGGCGTCCAGATCGGCGAAGCGCTTCGCGGGCTTGTCGAGTCCCGGCTTGCCGACCGCCGACGTGAAGTCGTCGAACCGCGGCAGGTGCTTGAGCCGCTCGAACGGCGTGCCGGCCTTGCGGACGCGCGCGTAATGCTCGCGCAGCGCGGTCAGCATGGTGAACACCGAGCCGATCGGAAAGATCACGACGCCGAAGCCGTATTCCTTGATCTTCTCGGTGCCGATGTCGGGCGTTTCGCCGTTCTCCAGCCAGTTCAACAGCACATTGATGCCGGAAAGCTCCTTGGTGATCTTCCCCAGCTGGGCCTCGGTCGTCGAGGCTCGACCCAAACCACGTCGGCACCGGCACCGGCACCGGCGTCGGCGTAGCGCCGCGCCCGGTCGACGGCGGCGTCGATGCCGTGGACGGCCAGGGCGTCGGTACGGCCGATGATGACGAAGTGCGGGTCGGACTTGGCCGCGACCGCCGCCTTGATCTTGCCGACCGCCTCGCCGACGGCGATGACGTTCTTGCCGGCCATGTGGCCGCAGCGCTTGGGCGCGGTCTGGTCCTCCAGGTGGATGCCCGAGACCTCCGCCGCTTCGTATTCATGAACCGTACGGATGACGTTGGATGGCGTTGCCATAGCCGGTGTCGGCATCGGCGATCAGCGGGATGTCGACCGACCGCGCCATGCGCCTGGCGTTCTCGATCATCTCCGTCCCTGTCAGCAGCGACATGTCGGGCTGGCCGAGCAACGATCCGGTGGTGGCGTAGCCGCCCATGTAGACGACGTCGAAGCCGGCTTGCTCGACGAGGCGCGCGGAGAGTCCGTCATGCGCACCCGGCGCGACGAGCGGAGGCGTCTTCAGACGTTCGCGTCGCCTGGCGTTGCGCGACTCGGGGCGCCGGAGAAAATCGCTCATGGTGTTGGGTCCTCGTATCTGTCGGACTTGAGCCGAGGGAAACACGACATGGACTGTCGCCGAGCGCTCGGCATCGATCCTCGATCGTTGAACAACATCGACATGCACTTGTTCACGGGACGGCAATCGCCAAAACCGACTAACGACTGTTCGTGAGACGATCGACTCTCAAACGGCGAACGCCGTCGCCGAGGCGGCTCATGGCCAGGCAGGCCGCCACGACCGGCGCCACGGACGAGGCCAGCGCCGCGACATGCCCCGTCAGGCGCTCCGGCTCCGTTCCGGCGTCCCGGATCGCCTGGCGGCACTCGCGCGGGACGGGATGGTCGAAGACGAGTGCCGCCAGCCGGCTCATGGGTCAGAACCCGGATCGAACGTCATTCGACGCGCCCGGCGCCCGCATCGTCGGCACTACGACGATGGCGGGTACCCCGGCGGCGCCCTGAAGCGGACCGCCTTGAAGAGCTGCTTGCCGACCTCGCGTTCGGTCGCGTCGATGTCGCGATGGCCGACAAGGTCGACCGGCTCGCCCGTCGGCTTCGCCAAGCCCGTCGAGACCTTCGACGTCGCCAAGGTCTCGTTCGTCTCCGTGACCCGGAGCTTCAACACGATCACCGGCATGCGCCGGCCGACCTCCGGCGTGCTGCTGTCGTTCGCCCAGTCCGAGCGCGAGGTCATCGACGGGCGCATCCGGGACGACCTCGCCGCGTCCTAGATAGAGAGGCCTGTGGGTGGATGGACGGGATCGAAGCGTCCGAAGCCCCTTGTCGGGTCCCCGCGATGAGGCTATACGGGCGCTCCTCGGCTCAACGAAACGGCCGCGGCGGAGCCAGCCCAAGGGCTCCGAACAAACGGCGGGGTCATAGCTCAGTTGGGAGAGCGCTTCAATGGCATTGAAGAGGTCGTCGGTTCGATTCCGTCTGGCTCCACCACCCATTTATACTTACCTATACAGTGTGCAGCATTATTTCGCTTGTCACGACGGTTCACGGACTTAAGTGTATATTCCTGGTCTGTGGCGTCATTGGTAGGCGGTCTGCGGTCGGCTTTCCTCGCTTTCAGCCCTTTGTCTCCGTCGGCACAGTCAGCGCTTCCGTGGAATGACGCTTTTCGACGGCGCAATTGCAAAGCTCGAAGTGAGGATCGCGGCGACTGCGGCTGAGATGATGAGCAACACTAAGGGTCAAACTGGAAACCGTTGGAAAACGCGTCGGAAATTGGAAAATGCGGCGAAGCAGCTGGCAAAGAACTATCCAGCAAAATCAGTGATTGAGTGGCGCGCCCGAAGAGATTCGAACTCCTGACCCCTAGATTCGTAGTCTAGTGCTCTATCCAGCTGAGCTACGGGCGCCTACCGCGTGAGAGGCACACGGCGAGGCCGTGTTGCCTTGGGGGAGGGGAATGGTCTCTCGCGACGCCGCTGGATAGCGTTTCGCGGGCAGGATGGCAAGCGTGGAGCGATCTGTCCGGCGCTCCGGACATGGCGGCGGTCAACGCGCCACGGGAAGCCAGGGCAGGGTGATGCGGAAACGGGCGCCCACCTCGGCGGTGCCGAGGACGATGGTGCCGCCGTGCGCGCGGATCAAGTCGGCGACGATGGCGAGACCGAGCCCGGCGCCGCCCGGACGCGTCGAGTTCTGGAACGCGGAGAAGATCTTGGGTCGAAGCATCGCGGGGATGCCGGGGCCGGTGTCGACCACCTCGATGATCGTCGCGCCGCTCTCCTTCCAGGCCCGCACCGTGACGGCGGGCAACCGCCCGGGCGAGGCGCCGGCGCGCTCCAAAGCCTCGACGCCGTTGCGCAGCAGGTTGAGCAGGACGCGGAACATCTGCTCGGCGTCCGCCACCACCTCGAAATCCGCCGGCACCTCGTTCTCGATGCGGACGGGGCCGTGGGCGAGCGGCGCCACCGTCTCCGCCGCCTCGGCGACGACGGCGCGGAGGGCGAGGACGCGGGGGAAGGGCGGCTCGTCGGCGGCGCGCCCGTACGTCAGGGTCGCCTCGCAGAAGCGGATGGCGCGGTCGAGGGTGGCGACCAGCTTGGGAGCGAGCCGCTGGGCGAGCGGGTCGGGTAGCCCGGCGAGCCTGTCCGAGAGGATCTGCGCCGACGACAGCATGTTGCGCATGTCATGGTTGATCTTGGCCACCGCCAGGCCGAGGTTGGTCAGGTTCTTCTTCTGGGAGAGTTCGAGCACCAGGGCTTCCTGCATCACCGCGAGCGCGCGCTCGGCCTGGCCGATCTCGTGGGCGCGGCCGGAAGGGACGATGATGCGCCCGCGATCATCCGGGTCGGCGCCGAAGTCGACGATGCTCGTCGTCAGGCGGCGGACCGGCCCCAGGATCATGCGGTGCATCGCCAGCGCCGCGAGCGTCGCGACGATCACGGACACGATCAGCGAGTAGATCAGCAGCCGCTTGGAGAAGCCGCGCATCGCGCGCTGAAGCCGGGCCTCGTCCATCGTCACCTCGATGGCACCGCCGTCCGCCGGCATGGGACTGATGAAGGTCAGCACGCGCCCGGGCGGCGCCGACAGCGTGCGGAAGGCCGCGCCGAACAGCGCCGGCCAACTGCTCGTGCGCAGGTCGTCGACCTCGTCGACCTTGCTCGGCAGGTCGCCGGACGCGAGGATCCGGCGCGTGCCGTCCTTGTCCAGCACGAGGAGGCGGGCGGCGGCGCTGTCGAGCAGCGCGCGCGACAGCGCGTCCGACAGGACGGATCCAGGGGCGGCCTCGAGGATCAGCGAGGCCGTGGTGGCGGCGCTGAGATGGCTGCGCAGCCAGTAGAAACGGAAGTTGGCGACGCTCGGCACGTAGATCGTCACTTCCGCGATCATGACGAAGACGGCGACGAGGACGAGCAGGCGTCCGGCCAGGCCGACGCGAAGGCGCGGCCGCCGGAAGCGGCGCGCCGCCGGCGTCCAGGTCCCGATCAAGCGATCGGGCGACGTCTCCGTCGTGTTCGGCGTCAGCGCGTCTCGTGTCATCCAGGCATCGTCCGGCGTCGTTCCCCCTATAACCGACGGCGAACGAAAACCCTACGTCCGGGCCCCTACGCCACGAAGCCGCATCCCCGGATCCGCGGGACATCCCCTCGCGGGAAAGCGGCGCGGCGGAAGCCGGCCCCAAGTCGCGGCGCTCCAAGTCGAGGGTCCCACGTCGCGCGGCCCAGCGCACGCGGCGGCTGGCCTCAGCCCCGCCGGGCACCCACCGTCGCGGCGACCGCGTCCCCGTGCCCGGCCGGCGAGCGCACCGGCTCCGCGTCCAGGCTCGCGGCGAGCACGCGGGCGACGTGCAGCGCCTCGCGTTCCGCGCCGTCGCGGATCTGGTGGCGGCACGAGGTGCCGTCGGCGACGACGATCGCGTCCGGCGCCCGCCGCACCGCCGGCAGCAGGCTCAGCTCCGCCATCCGCAACGAGACGCCGGCGGTTTCCGCCTGATAGCCGAAGGCGCCGGCCATGCCGCAGCAGCTCGACTCGATCGTCTCCAGCTCCAGGCCCGGGACGAGCCGGAGAACCTTCTCCACCGGCGCCAGCGCGCGAAAGCTCTTCTGGTGGCAGTGGCCGTGCAGCACGGCCTTCGCCGCGAGGGGATGGAGGTCGAGCTTGAGGCGCCCGGCGTCCGCCTCCTTCGCCAGGAACTCCTCCAACAGCAGCGCGCTGCCGGCCACGCGCCGGGCGTCCTCGCCCGGCAGCAGCGCCAGCGCCTCGTCGCGGAACGTGAGGAGGCAGGACGGCTCCAGGCCGATCACCGGCATGCCGGCGGCGACGTAGGGGAGCAGGGCGGCGAGCGATCGACGGACTTCCGTCCTCGCTTCCTCCACCATGCCGACCGACAGGAAGGTGCGGCCGCAGCACAGCGGCCGCGACGAGCCGTCGGCCGGGCGGGGCAGGTGGACGCGGTAGCCGCCGGCCACCAGCACGCGCAGGGCGGCGTCCAGCGTTTCCCGCTCGAAGGCGCGGTTGAACGTGTCGGCGAACAGCACCACTTCGTGGCCGCCCTCGGGTCCAACCACCACGTCGGTCGGCTCGAAGCGGTCGGTGCGCCACGTCGGCAGCGAGCGTCCCGCCGCCAGCCCGAGGACGCGCTCGGTGAGACGCGCCAGGGCGGGCACGCGGTTGCGCAGGTTGAGCAGCCACGGCACCCTTGCCGCGAGCCGGGCGTAGCGGGGGAGGTAGCCGACGAGGCGGTCGCGCGGCGTCGGCCCGTAGGCCCTGAGGCGGGCCGCCTGCACCTCGATCTTCATGCGCGCCATGTCGACGCCGGTCGGGCACTCGGAGCGGCAAGCCTTGCAGGACACGCAGAGCTTCATCGCCTCCGCCATGCCCTCCGACGTCATCGCGTCGGGGCCGAGCTGCTTCGACAGGGCGAGGCGCAGCACGTTGGCGCGGCCGCGCGTGGTGTCCTTCTCGTCGCGGGTGGCGCGGTAGGACGGGCACATCACGCCCCCGGCCAGCTTGCGGCAGGCGCCGTTGTTGTTGCACATCTCGACCGCGCCGGAGAGCCCCTTGGCGCCGCCGGGGAAGGCCGACCAGTCCAGCGCCGGCTCGAACGGCTCGATCGCGTAGTCCGGCTTGAAGCGGAACAGGCTGCGGTCGTCGAACTTCGGCGCGTCGACGATCTTGCCCGGGTTCAGCACGCGCGCGGGGTCGAAGCGCTCCTTCACCTCGCCGAAGCTGCGCACCAGCCGCTCGCCGTACATGGTCGCGTGGAACTCGGAGCGGACGATGCCGTCGCCGTGCTCGCCCGAATGCGAGCCCTTGTAGGACTTCACCAGCGCGAAGGCCTCCTCGGCGATGGCGCGCATCGCGCGGACATCCTTCTCCAGCTTCAGGTTCAGCACCGGGCGCACGTGCAGGCAGCCCTCGGAGGCGTGGGCGTACCAGGTGCCCTTGGTGCCGTGCTTGGCGAAGACGGCGGTGAGCTTCTCCGTGTACTCGGCGAGGTGGGCGAGCGGCACCGCGCAGTCCTCGACGAAGGACACGGGTTTGCGCGCGTCCTTCATGGACATCATGATGTTGAGGCCGGACGTTCGCAGGTCGGCGATCGCGCCCTGGAGCTTGGCGTCGAGCACGTCGACGACGCCGCCCCACTTGGCGCGCGGTTTGTCCCAGCCGAAGCCGAGCGCGCCCATCATCTCGTGCAGCTCGCGCAGGCGGCGGGCGTTGCCGGCGTCGTCCTCGGCGAACTCGACGAGCAGCAGCGCCTCCGGCTCGCCCTTCACGAAGGCGTCCAGCGTCGGCTTGAACATCGCGATCTCGCCGGCGAGCGAGAGCATCGTGGCGTCCACCAGCTCGACGGCGATCGGCTTCAGGGTCACGAGGTGCTGCGCCGCGTCCATCGCCTCGAAGAACGAGCCGAAATGGCAGACGCCCAGCCCGCGCCGCCCCATCAGGGGCCACAGCTTGAGGTCGAGCGCGGTGGAGAAGGCGAGCGTGCCCTCCGAGCCGACCAGCAGGTGCGCCATGTTGACGGTGCCGTCACCGTTGCCGCGCGATCCCGCCGGCACCAGCGCGTCGAGGTTGTAGCCGCCGACGCGGCGCTGCACGGCGGGGAAGCGCGCCTCCACCTCGTCGGCCTCGCGGGCGCCGATCCTCAGCAGGTCGGCGAACAGGGCGCGGCGCGGGTCGTTGCCGGCCATGTCGGCGAGGTCGGCCCGCTGCGTCGCGAAGCGGGCCGGCGTGCCGTCGGCGAGCACGGCGTCGATGCCCATGACGTTGTCGCGCATCGTCCCGTAACGGAGCGAGCGGCCGCCACAGGAGTTATTGCCGGCCATGCCGCCGATCGTGGCGCGGCTGGCGGTCGACACGTCGACCGGGAACCACAGGCCGTGCGGCTTCAGCCGGCGGTTGAGGTCGTCGAGCACGAGGCCCGGCTCGACCCGGCAGGTGCGCGCGGCGACGTCGAGGTCGAGCACCTTGTTGAGGTATTTCGAGCAGTCGACGACGAGGCCCTCGTTGACCGTCTGACCGGACTGCGAGGTGCCGCCGCCGCGCGCCGTGACGCAGACGCCCTCCGTGCGCGCGACGCCGATCGCCGTCTCGGCCTCCGCCACGCTGCGCGGCGCCACCGCGCCGACCGGCATGATCTGGTAGGCGGAGGCATCCGTCGCGTAGCGTCCGCGCGAGAAGGGATCGAACAGGACATCGCCGCAACCGGCCGCCTCGAGGCGGCGCTCGAGCGGGGTTCCTGCCGTCATGATGGCGCTCCTCGGTACGCGGCCTGTTGGGCTCGCCTGATCCTCGCGATGGAAACCACATAGGTTCTCGCGCCCGCAATGCGAGCGTTGCCGCCGGCCGCCACCGCATCGCGCGTCCGGGTGCGGCAAAAGGCGTCCCGGAGCCTGGCGCGCCGCTGGGTCGATCGACGAAAAGAACCTGCAAACAGTGGGTTACGCCGCTTCGGCGCCTTCCCATAAGCGGCTTGCTTGGTTGTCGCCGAGCAGCAATCCTATCATTTGCGAGGTACGGGTAAGGGATTTTCAACGTGCCTCGGGCCAGACTGAGCCTGAAACCATGAAGGTTTCCATGTTCCTGGTGCGAGCGCGGCGCGCGACCCGTCAGGCGGATCATGCACCCTGGTGGGAAACCCGCGCAGCCGAGGAAGCTTTGCACGTCTCGGCGCCGCCGTGCGGATAGCCGTGCTCGCCGCGAGCGTGTCCGGCGGCTGCACGCTGGCGCACGGCAGCGACGGGCTGCGCCTCGTCACGTTCGACCACGCAAGTCCCCCGACGGCGGCCGAGGTCGCCGGCGATCAACGATCCCCCGACCAGCGGGGCGAGGGGGACGGGACCATCGGCGTGGTCGTCGCCATCGTCGCGGCCACGCTGCTCGGATTCGGTGCCGCCGCCTGGAACGGCCGGGTCCGGCGCTGGGCGCACGGCGAGGCCGGGCACCGTCGCGACCGGCTCGCGACGCCCCGGGACTTGGACGCTTTGCTCCTCGACAGGGAGGCGTCGCTGCGGCGCATGGAAGCCTCGCTCCTTGAGGCGGAAACGGCGCGCCGACGCGCCGAGGCCGAGGCCGATCGCGCCAACCGCGCGAAAGGCGACTTCCTCGCCTCCGTCAGCCACGAGATCCGCACGCCGCTGAACGCCATCCTGGGCTTCTCCGACCTCCTGCTGGCGGAGTCCGACCTGTCGGCGGCGAGCCGGCGCAAGGCGGAGCGGATCCGCAGCGGGGGCGCCGCGCTGCTGAGCGTGGTCAACGACATCCTCGACGTCGCGCAGGCGGATTCCGGCGCCCTGCGCCTGGAGCCCCGACCCTTCGCCCTGCCGCTCCTCGTCGACGAATGCCTCGCCCTGGTGGAGGCGGCGGCGGTGGCCGGCGACCTCGCCCTGCACGTCGAGCTCGACGATCGCCTGCCCGCTGGCGTGCTCGGCGACGACGCGCGCCTGCGTCAGGTCCTGCTCAACCTCCTCAACAACGCCATCAAGTTCACCCCGCGCGGGTCGGTGTCGCTGCGCATCGGCCTCGACGCGCCGGACGGCCCCGTCCGCTTCACCGTGACCGACACCGGGATCGGCATCGACGCCGCCGACCTCCCCAACCTGTTCCAGCGCTTCCGGCAGGTCGACGGGACGATCCGCAGGGCGCACGGCGGCGCCGGGCTCGGGCTCGCCATCGCCAAGGCGCTGGTGGAGCTGATGGGCGGCGCGATCGGCGTCGCCAGCACCAAGGACGTGGGCTCCACCTTCTGGTTCGCCATCGACCTGCCGGCGGCGCCGTTGACCTTGCGCGGATGGCCCCGACCTTCCGGGACGCCGCTCCGGGCGCTCGACATCCTGCTCGTCGAGGACGTGAAGATCAACCAGGAGCTGGTGCGCGCCGTGGTGGAGGCGAGGGGCCATCGCGTCGACGTCGTCGGCGACGGGGCGGACGCCATCATGGCGGCGGCCGACCACGCCTACGACCTCGTGCTGATGGACCTGCAGATGCCCTACGTCGACGGCCTGAGCGCGACGCGGGCGATCCGCGCCTCTCCCGATCCCCGCGGCCGCGTGCCGATCGTGGCGCTGTCGGCCAACGTCCGGGCGGACCGGACCGCCGCCGCGCTGGCGGCCGGCATGGACGGTTGCCTCGCCAAGCCGCTCGACCTCGATGCCCTGGACGCGGTGCTGGAGGGCGTGGCGCGGGGTAGCCTGGGCGCATCGGCGGCCGGCGCGTGCGATGTCGACGGCTCCGGGGGTCTTGAGTCGGCCGCTGGCGCGGTGCGGGCGGCTTGAGCCGCGATCCGGGGATCGCGCGACGGACGCTATGTTGGTGGCGCACGAAACGTCGTCTTCCAAGCCGGACGGACGGCCGGGCGGGTCCCACGAGGACGGTGATTCAGTAGGCTGTCACCGTTCGCCGACCTCGGGCACGCCGTGTCGGCGCACGCGACGGAGGCGAGGCGCGGGGTCGCCGGACGCTGACGGTGGTCCGCTTCCGGGTCGCCGGACGCGGACCTTGGCACGGCCCGATGTCGACCGGCACCAGCGGATCGCCAATAAGGTATATTGACCGGATTTCGAGGTTGAATCCGGTCAATATACCTAATAGTCGTGGCGTTGGCAACCGCCGGACGTCGCGCGGTGGTCAGCCCGGGTCCCGGCGCCCGAACAGGCTGCTGACCGCCGCGTGCACGCCGTTGCCCGTGGTGAGCCCCTGCCCACCCAGCGATCGGCGCATGTCGAGCGCCATCCTCCGGGCCCGGGCCTGGTCGAGGTCGCTTGCCAGGTGCGCCAGCGGCACCGCCTCGCCGGTCGCGAACATTGCCGTCAGGAAGCGCGTCTGGACGTCGAGGCGCGCCTTCACGACGCTGAGGCGGCTCGTCGCCGCGCTGACCCGCGCGCGCAGCGACGCGAGGCGCTCGCGCACGGCCGCGCGACCGTGCTCGTCCGCCGCGCCGGCGCGAACGGCCGCTTCCAGCCGGTCGAGGACACCGGCGTCCGGGTCCGCGAGGGCGATGGCGGCGAGGTCGATCTCGATGGGCTGCACGCTGATCGCGCCGGAGCGCTGGCGCACGAGGCCGAAGACGAGGAAGCATGCCGCGTCGCTCCGCCGGCGGATCAGCAGGTTGCGGCCCTCGGGCGAGCCGGCCGCCTCGACCAGGCTGCGCAAGGCTCCGACGGCGCGGGCGAGATCCGCCGACGCGGCGGCGGGCGCGCGGAGCAGCGCTGCGAGCGCGTCGGCGGCGTCCGGCAGGGCACGCAAAGCGGCGAACGCGGCGCTCACCAGGGCGGCGCCCCTGTGGAACGGTCCGAGCACGCGCCCGGCCACGCCATCCACGGTCCGCTCGTCCCCTCGGGCTGGCGCGGAGGGTGGCGGGACGTGCGGACATGCGATCGGCGGGCATCGCCCTGTGGATGTCATTCTGTCGGTTTCCGGACCAGAGGGAGCGATTGGGCACCGGGCCGCGGGCGGGTGGGCGACGCTACCGCGCCGTGGTTGACGATACGTTAAGGGCACGCGCTCGCAAGGCTCGGACAAGCCCACCGGTCCAGGATGGCAAGCGTCAACGAGGCCGCGAGCGCACCCGATGGATCCGATCAACCTCTTCAGCCTCGCGAGCCGCAAGAGCGCGTGGCTGGCGGCGCGGCAGGCGACGGTCGCGGCCAACATCGCCAACGTCAGCACGCCGGGCTACCAGGCCAAGGACCTCGCCAGCTTCAACGACGTCCTCGCCAAGACCAGGCTCGACCTCGTCTCGACCGATGCCCGGCACCTCCCGGTCGGCGGCGTCGGCGTGTCGGACGGCGCGGTCACGCAGGCGAGCGACGACCTCACGGAGGTGACGGAGAGCGGCAACACGGTCGGGCTGGAGCAGGAGATGATCAAGGCCGGCGACATCAACCGCGACTACGCCCTGACGACCAACGTCCTGAAGAGCTTCCACGCCATGCTCATGGCCAGCCTGAAGGAGTAGGGCCATGATCGATCCCCTCCAGGCCTCCATGCGGATCGCCGGCTCGGGCATGTCGGCGAACTCCGCCCGCCTGCGCGTGACCTCGGAGAACATCGCCAACGCCCAGTCGACCGGCACGACCCCCGGTTCCGATCCCTACCAGCGCAAGACGATCACCTTCGAGAACGTGCTCGACGACGTCGCCGGCGGGGACGTGGTCCGCGTCGCCGACGTCGGCACCGACGCGGCGCCCTTCACCGTCGAGCACGATCCGGGCAACCCGGCCGCCGACGAGAAAGGTTTCGTAAAGCTTCCCAATGTTAACCTTATCCTCGAGATGGCCGACATGCGCGAAGCCAATCGCGGGTACGAGGCCAACCTTCAGGTCGTCAAGCAATCGCGCGACCTGATCTCCATGACCATCGACCTTCTTAAAGGATCGTGATGATAGCCGCCCTTCCCCTCGTTTCGAGCGCGATCACCTCGCTGCTCGGCCCCGCCCAGGTCCAGTCGGCCCCGGTCTCGGGCGCGGCCGCCGCCCCGGCGTCCGGCGACAGCTTCACCACCTTCCTGGCCTCGCTGTCGAAGGACACCGTCGACAAGGTGAAGAGCGCGGAGTCGGTGTCGGCCGACGGCATCCAGGGCAAGGCGACGACGCAGTCGGTCGTCGAGGCCGTGGTCAACGCGCAGGAGTCGCTGCAGACCGCGCTCGCCATCCGCGACAAGGCCGTCTCGGCCTTGCTGGACGTCAGCAAGATGCCGATCTGAGGACCGATCCATGCGTGCCCTCACCATCGCCGCCACCGGCATGAGCGCCCAATCCACCAACGTCGAGGTCATCTCCAACAACATCGCCAACATCAACACCACCGGCTTCAAGCGGGCGCGCGCCGAGTTCACCGATTTGCTCTACGAGGCGCAGCGCCTCCAGGGCGTGTCCAACCGGGGCAACCAGGGCACGGTGCCGGAAGGCGCGCAGCTCGGCCTCGGCGTGAAGACGGCGGCGATCCGCAACCTCCATATCCAGGGCGCGCTGGCCCAAACCGGCAACCAGTTCGACCTCGCCCTGTCGGGTCGCGGCTTCTTCCAGATCACGGACGCCAACGGCGACACCTCCTACACCCGCGCCGGCGCCTTCAACACCAACGCCAACGGACAGCTCGTCACGCTCGACGGCAACCTCGTGACCCCCAACATCCTGGTGCCGACGAACACCACCGCCGTCACCATCAGCCAGTCCGGCATCGTGTCCGCCACCGTGGCCGGCACCACCGCGCCGGTGCAGCTCGGCCAGCTGACGCTGGCCAACTTCGCCAACGACGCCGGCCTCCAGCCGCTCGGCAGCAACCTTTACAAGGAAACCGCCGCGTCAGGCACGCCGGTGGTCGGCGTGCCCGGCGATCCCGGCTTCGCCACGGTGAGCCAGGGCTACCTCGAAAGCTCCAACGTCGATCCCGTCAAGGAGATCGCCGACCTCATCCAGGCGCAGCGCGCCTACGAGATGAACTCGAAGGTCATCCAGGCGGCGGACCAGATGGGCGAGACGCTCGCCAAGGGTATCCGCTGATCAAGGGCACGCGCCGAGGCGGCCGGCCTCCGCGACCACCAGGCAAGTCGCCGGGAGAAAACCGATGCCGCGCGCCACGACACCCGTAAGCACGTCATTCGCGGGCAGGGCGCTCGCGATCGCGGCCGCGGTGGGCGGGAGCCTGCTGGTCGCCGCGCCCCTCGCGGCGGCCGAACGCCGTCCCGTGGCGACCGCCACCATCTACCCCGGCGAGATCATCCGGGAGCAGATGATCGCCGACGCCGACTTCCCCGACGCCGTCGCCAGCGCGTCCTACGCCACCAGCCGCGCGCAGCTCGTCGGCAAGGTGGCGCGGCGGACGCTGCTGCCCGGCCAGGCGATCCCGATCAACGCCGTCGGCGAGCCCAAGCTCGTGACGATCGGCGCCATGGTCCGCGTCGTCTACCAGGAGGACGGGCTCACCATCTCGACCTACGCCTCCGCGCTGCAAGCCGGCGTCGCCGGCGACCTCGTCTCCCTCCGCAACCTCGAGAGCGGCATCATCGTCAGCGGCACGGTCCAGCCCGACGGCAGCGTGCACATCGGGACGAGCTGATGCGCCGGCCGCTCGTCCCGTTCCTCGCCCCATTCCTGATCGCCTGCCTCGCACCGTTCCTGCTGCCGGGACAATCGTCCCCGGCGGCGGCGGCGGTCCGCATCAAGGACATCGCGCAGATCGAGGGCATCCGCGACAACCAGCTCATCGGCTACGGCCTCGTCATCGGCCTGGCCGGCACGGGCGACACGCTGCGCAACGCGCCGTTCACCGAGCAATCGCTGCAATCCATGCTCGACCGGCTCGGGATCAACGTCCGCAACGTCAGCCTGCGGACGCGCAACGTCGCCGCCGTGATGGTCACCGCCGACCTGCCGCCGTTCATGAACCGGGGCCAGCGCATCGACGTCACCGTCTCCTCGCTCGGCGACGCCCCCTCGCTGCTGGGCGGAACGCTGGTGCTGACGCCGCTGTCGGGCGCCGACGGCCTCGTCCACGCCGTCTCGCAGGGCGCCGTCGCCGTGTCCGGCGCCGCCGCGGCGGGGCAGGCGGAAAGCTACTCGCAGGGCGTGCCGACCGCCGGCCGCATCCCCAACGGGGCGACCATCGAGCTGCCGAACCCCAACCGTCCCGGCGACGTCGGCCCGATGACGCTGGACCTCAAGAACCCGGACTTCGCCACCGCCGTGCGCGTCGCCGACGCCATCAACGCCTACTCGGTGCGGCGCTGGGGCATCCGCGCCGCCCGCGAGCGCGACTTCCGCTCCGTGTCGCTGCAACTGCCGCCCCGCACCGGACCGACCCGCTTCATCGCCGAGATCGGCGCCCTGATGGTCGAGCCCGACACCGAGGCCCGCGTCGTCCTCGACTCGCGCACCGGCACCATCGTGATCGGCCAGGACGTCCAGATCTCCCCCGTCGCGGTGACCCACGGCAACCTGACGGTGCGGATCACCGAGACGCCGGTCGCCTCGCAGCCCGCCCCCTTCTCGAAGGGCAAGACGGTGGTGCTGCCGCGCACCGACGTCGACATCAACGAGAGCGGCGGCCAGTTGCGCATCATCGGCGGCACCACGCTGCGCAAGCTCGTCAACGGCCTCAACCAGGTCGGCCTCAAGCCGAGCGGCATCATCGCCATCCTCCAGGCCATCAAGTCGGCCGGCGCGCTGCAGGCGGACCTCGTCACGCAGTAGCGCCCCGCCAGCCCGACGCAAGCTTGTCGGGCCAACAATGGCGGCATGCTTCAGGACGTTTCCCACACCTCGCTCACGCCGCCTTCGCGCTCGGTGGGGCGACATCCCGGTGGCGTCGCGCGGCGGCTCATGGCCGCCCTCGCCGGAGCGGCCATCCTCGGCGGCGCGCCGCCAAGTGCCGCCGCCGGCGCCGTACCCGCGGCCGAAACGGTCAGGGGCGGCGACGCGGCCGCCAACGGCGCCGCCGACGCCAACCCCGAGATCCGCCGTTACTGCACCAACATCGCCGTGGCTGCGGGGGATGCGCGCTTCGCGTGGCAGACGGCGAAGCTCGCCGAGATCGAGGGCCGCATCAAGGCGCACGTCCAGGACCTCGAGGCCAGGACGAACGAGCTGCGCGCCTGGATGGCCAAGCGGGAGGCGGTGGAGAAGCAGGCCAACGAAAGGCTCGTCGGCATCTACGCCAAGATGCGCCCCGAGACCGCCGCGACGCAGATCGCCGGGCTCGACGACGACATGGCCGCCGCCGTGCTGGGCCAGCTCAACCCAGGCAAGGCCAGCGCCATCTTCAACGAACTCGTGCCCGAGCGCGCGACCAAGCTCGCCGCCTTGATCGCCGCCACCAGCCCGGCCGCGACGCCGCCGGCCGGCGACAAGAAGCCGTGACGGTTCCCCGATCCCCCGCGCGCGCCGTGGCCCGATGCCGTCCCGCGCTGCGCCACGCCGCCCTCCTGGCCGGCGCGCTCGCGACCGGCGGCTGCGCCAGCCGGCCGGCCGAGTTCGTCCGCGAGCCGGTGCTGACGCCGGTCGGCGCCGGGCTCCAGCCCAACATCGTGCCGCACGACCCCCCGCCCCGCCGGGGGCCGCCGCCGGCCTTCAACTCGCTCTACACCGACGGTGCCAGCCTGTACCGCGACCCGCGCGCCTTGAAGCGCGGCGACGTGCTCACCGTGAGGATCTCGATCGACGACAAGGCGACGCTGGGCAACAACACCGATCGCTCGCTCGACTCGCAGGTGACGAACAAGTTCGACGCCAACCTCAACACGACCGCCATCACGGGCGGCTTCGACAGCGCCTCGAAGAGCTCGGCCAACGGGCAGGGCACCATCGACCGCTCGGAGAAGCTGCAGACGTCCATCGCCGCCGTCGTCACCGAGGTGCTGCCCGACGGCAACCTCGTGGTCAGCGGCTCCCAGGAGGTCCGGGTCAACTTCGAGCTGCGGCAGCTCTCGGTCGCCGGCATCATCCGGCCCAACGACATCTCCAAGGACAACACGATCCCCTACGAGAAGATCGCCGAGGCGCGCATCTCCTACGGGGGGCGCGGCCGCCTCAGCGAAGTCCAGCAGCCGGGCTGGGGCCAGCAGCTTTACGACAACTTCAAGCCGTTCTGACGCCGCCAGCCGATCCGGCACGGCGAAAGCGAAGCAGCAGGAGCACGAGAGCCCATGGCGAACGCCGCCGCATCGACGGGTAAGCCGCCCGGCAAGGCGAACCTCCTCGTCACCGTCGCGGCCCTCACGGTGCTCGCCGCCGTCGGGGGCGGCCTGGTGGGCAAGCTCATCGTGGCCGCCGCCCACGCGCCGGCCGCCCCGGAGCCGGCGGCCGCCAAGGCGCTGTCCTACGGCGGCGACGTCGACGTGCGCGAGCTGCCCCCCATCGTCACCAACCTCGCCGCGCCGTCGGGCATCCGCGTGCGGCTCCAGGTTTCGCTCGTCTACGCCAAGAAGGACGTCGAGAACCCGGCCTTGCTGATGGGGCAGGTGTCGGACGACCTCGTCGCCTTCCTGAAGACGCTGACCCTCACGCAGATCGAGGGCGCGAGCGGCCTGCAGAGCCTGCGGGAGGACCTGAACGAGCGCGCCGCCGTCCGCTCGCAGGGCAAGGTCCGCGAACTCGTCATCGAGACGCTGGTGGTGCAATGAGGCGCGCCCTCGCAGGTCCGGTCCTCGCAGGTTTGGCCGGCCTCGCCGCCGTGCTGCTCGCGACCGGCGCCGCCCACGCGCAGACGCCCGACCTGAACAGCCTGATCCCGCCCAGCGGCGGCACGGCGACCGGCCGCATCGTGCAGATCGTCGGCCTGCTCACCGTGCTGTCGATCGCGCCCGGCCTGCTGGTGATGGTGACGAGCTTCACCCGCTTCGCCATCGCCTTCTCGTTCCTGCGCTCGGGCCTCGGGCTGCAGACCACGCCGGCCAACCTCATCCTCGTCAGCCTGTCGCTGTTCATGACCTTCTACGTCATGGCGCCGACCTTCGACCGCTCCTGGCAGGGCGGCCTCAAGCCGCTCATCGACAACCAGATGAGCGAGAGCGACGCTTATCCCAAGATCGTCGGCCCGTTCCGCACCTTCATGCTGGCCCAGGTCCGCGACAAGGACCTGAAGCTGTTCGACGACCTGGCGCAGGCGAGCATCAAGACGGTGGAAAGGGCCGACGTCGACCTGCGCATCCTGGTCCCCGCCTTCATGATCTCGGAGATCCGGCGCGGCTTCGAGATCGGCTTCCTGATCGTGCTGCCGTTCCTCGTCATCGACATGGTGGTGGCGACCGTCACGATGTCGATGGGCATGATGATGCTGTCGCCCCAGATCATCTCGCTGCCGATGAAGCTGCTCTTCTTCGTGCTGATCGACGGCTGGAACATGCTGGTCGGCAACCTGATCCGCTCGTACACGTAGCGGCTCGTTAAGGTTGATATCGGTCATTTGATCGACTTGGCGCCGGCACCGGCCGAAACGCCCGCGTTTTCACCATTGCGCAAGGTGTCCGGCGCCAAGCTCTTGTCCATGGAAGGTTGGATCGACACCGAGCGGCGCTCGCGGTCCAAAGGCATCACGCCGCCCTCCCGTACCGGTTTTGATCCGGAATGTCCCAGCTTCGCCACACCAAGGGACTGACCCACCATGTCTAGCATCCTCACGAACGCCTCGGCGCTGACCGCCGTCGCCAACCTCAACGCCACCCAGGCGAGCCTTTCCCAGGTCCAGAACGAGATCTCGACCGGCCTCAAGGTGTCGAGCGCCCAGGACAACGCCGCGTATTACTCCATCGCCACGACGCTGCGCACCAACATCGGGAACCTGGGTTCGGTCAGCGATTCGCTGAATTTCGGAACCTCCGTCGTCGCGACGGCGACGGCCGCCACCGGCAACCTGACCTCCGTCCTCCAGAGCATCTCGAACGCGCTGGTCTCGGCCTCCCAGCCCGGCACGGACCTCGACGCCGTGCAGACCCAGATCACCGCGCTGCGCACGCAGCTCGCGAACACGGTCAGCACCGCGTCGTTCAACGGCGTGAACCTGCTGAACGGGTCGAACGCCGCGAACCCCCTGGTGCAGTTCGTCGCGGGCGTGACCGGTTCGGGCGCGAACACGACCATCAACAACCTGACGGTGGACACGTCCAACACCAACTTCCAGGGCGCCGACTACACCAGCGGCAACAACTTGGTGACGGCGGCGGCCACCGCCGACTCGGCCCTCGTCAACGCCCAGTCCGCCAACACCACCGCGCTGACCGGCCTGAAGAACGCCGTCGCCAGCCTGGCGACCGCCGACTTCTCGACCCCGACCTCCCCGGCGACCTACTCGACCGCGTTCCAGAACGTGTTCGGAACGAGCGCGGTGATCAGCAGCGGCGGCGTGGTGAGCGGCATCTCGGCCACCAGCATCGCCGGCCAGCTCGTCGGCAGCACTGGCTCCGTCACCATCAGCTCCGCCGGCGGTGGCACGGTCAGCGCCTACAGCAACGCGTCAGGTGCCACGTCCGCCGCGACCGGCGGCACGCTGTACACGCTCTACGGTGCGAGCGCGTCCAACGCGTCGGGCGCGTCGACCACGAGCGGCGCCAATGGCGCCGCGATCACGGCCGACGCCGCCGCCAAGACCGACCCGACCGCGAACGCCATCTACAGCGGCGCGCTGTTCAAGATCAGCCAGATCTCCCTGGCGAGCGCCGACGGCAGCACGCCGGCGACCTCGCAGTCGCAGATCCAGACCTACATCGACCAGGTCGGCGCGGCGCTGACGACGGTCAACAACGCCTCGGAAACGCTGGGCGCGGCGTCCAGCAACATCAGCCTGCAGGCGACCTACACCACCTCGCTGACCGACTCGCTGACCACCGGCGTCGGTTCGCTCGTCGACGCCGACCTCAACGAGGCGTCCACCCGCCTCAACGCCCTGCAGACGCAGCAGCAGCTCGGCGTGCAGGCGCTCTCGGTCGCCAACCAGAACAGCCAGCTCATCCTCAAGCTGTTCCAGTGAAGCGGGACGGCGGCGCGTAAGCGCCGCCGAAGACGTCGGAGCCCGACGCTTGGGCCCCGACGCTTGGGCCCCGGCCTCGTTCCTTGCCGTCCGATGAAAGGCCGGTCGCAGCGATGCGGCCGGCCTTTCATTCGTCAATCTCCGCGCAAGCTCCGTCGCTCACGATCAAGGCTCACATCGGAGCCCCGATCGACCGGCATGAACGTCCAGGACCAATTCCAGAAACTCGGAACGAGCCTGCTCGGGCTCGGCTGGCGGAAGCTGACCGCGCTCGGCGTGATCGGCGCCACCGTCTTCGCGATCGTCGGGCTCGGCGGCTACACGCTCAGCCGCCCGAGCTACGAGGTGCTTTACGCCGGCCTCGACCGGCAGGACGTGGCCAACATCGGCTCGGCGCTGACGGAAGCCTCCATCCCCTTCGACGTCAGCACCGACGGCACCAGCGTCAAGGTCCGCTACAGCGAGACCGCGCACGCCCGCATGCTGCTCGCCGAGAAGGGCCTGCCGCATTCCGCCAACGCCGGCTACGAGCTGTACGACAAGCTCGGCTCGCTCGGCCTCACCTCGTTCATGCAGGACGTGACCCGCGTCCGCGCGCTGGAAGGCGAGATCGCCCGCACCATCCAGACGATGAACGGCATCCGCGCCGCCCGCGTCCACATCGTGCTGCCCGACGAGGGCTCGTTCCGCCGCGCCCGCCAGCCGCCGTCGGCCTCCGTGGTGATCCGCAGCGACACGATCGCCGACAACCGCACGGGCCAGGCGATCCGCCACCTCGTCGCCGCCGCCGTGCCGGGCATGACGCTCGACCAGGTGACCGTGCTCAACACCGACGGCACGCTGCTGTCGGCCGGCGGCGAGACCGACGAGGCGGCGCCGGGCAAGATGCTCGCGCTGGAGAAGTCGGTCGCCAAGGACGTGGGCGACAACATCCGCCGCGAGCTGACCCCCTACCTCGGCGCGCGCAACGTCCAGATCAGCGTCGCCGCCAAGCTCAACACGGACAACCGCCAGACCAACGAGACCACCTACAATCCGGACTCGCGGGTGGAGCGCTCGACGCGCACCGTCAAGGAGAACCAGACGACGCAGAACAACACGAGCCAGGCGCCGACCTCGGTGGCGAGCGCCTTGCCGCAGTCCGGCACGAAAGCCGCCGACGGCGCGAAGATCTCCAACACCGACAATTCCAAGCGCGAGGAGCTGACCAACTACGAGCTGTCCTCCAAGACCGTGACCACGGTGAGCGGCGGCTACACGGTCGATCACCTGTCGATCGCCGTCCTCGTCAACAAGGCGTCGCTCGCGCTGGGCAAAGGGGAGGCGGGCAAGGGCGAGGCGGGCCAGGGCGAGGCGAGAAAGGCGGAGGACGCCAAGATCGCCGAGATCGAGGCCTTCGTCGCCTCGGCCGCCGGCCTGAACCGGGAACGCGGCGACACCATCAAGATCCTGGCGGTCGACTTCGCGGAGGCGGGCCACGACCTCGACCCGGTGCCGACGCCCTCGATCCTGGAGACGCTGACGCGCCAGTCCGGCACGGCCATCAACGCGCTCACCGTGCTCGTCGTCACGATCCTCCTGCTCGTCTTCGGCATCAGGCCGCTGACCAGGGTGCTGACCCCGGCCGAGCCCGAAGTGGCGGCGCTCGCCCCGGCGCCGGCGGTGCCGGCCCTGGAGCCGCCGCAACTCGAGATGCCGCAGGCCATCGCCGCCACCGACGCGGCCGCCATCAACGGCCGCGAGGAGCCCAACCTCATCGCCGACGTGACCAACCGGCCGCGACGCTCGCCGCAGCGGAGGCTGGAGCAGATGGTCGAGTTCGACGAGGATCAGGCGGCGGCGATCCTCAAGCAATGGGTCCAGCGCGGGAGCCTCGCCTAGATGGACGCGCCCTTGTCGCTCTACCTCGCGCGTTTCATGGCGACCGACGACGACCTGACGGCGGCCCGGCGGCCCGACCGCGCCTCGCCCATGCCCACCGAGCCGCCATCGCCGGTCGAACCCTTGATGACCCTGACGGTCGCCGAGCTGGAAGCGCGCCTCGCCGCCGCTCGTCGATCCGCGCTGGCGGAGGCGGCGTCCGCGCACGAGGCCGCGCTGGCCGAGGCGGCCCTGGCGCGAGCCGCCGACACCGCCGCGGCGGTGGCCGCCGCGCGCGGCGAGTGGGCGGCGGGCGAGGGCAAGGCCGCCGCCGCCGGCCTCGAGGCTCTGGCGACCCTGCGGGAGCTGCTCGCCGCCAAGGTCGCCGACGTGCTGCGTCCGCTGCTGGCGCGGGCCTTGGCCGAGCGCGCGCGCCTCGCGCTGGGCGTCGCGCTCGACCAGATCCTCGACGACCCCGACCAGCCCTGCCTGACCGTGAGCGGCCCCGCCGACCTCCTCGACGCGATCCGCGCGGCGCGGCCGGCGACGGAACGGGAGGGGCGGGCGATCGCCTACGTCGTCAGCGAGGTGCCCGACGTCACGGTCTCGGCGCGGACGACCCGCATCGAGACGCGGCTCGGCGCCGCCCTCGCCGAACTCGCCGCTCCCGCCATCGTCGACACGGAACCGCAGCCATGAGCGACGACGCCAAGCACGAGATCTTCATCGTCCGGCACCGCCACAGCGACCATGACGACCACCACGGGGGCGCCTGGAAGATCGCCTTCGCCGACTTCATGACGGCGATGATGGCCTTCTTCCTGGTGATGTGGCTGATCAGCGCCAACGACAAGACGCGGGCGTCGGTCGCGCGCTACTTCAACCCGGTCCGCCTGGTCGACGCGACGACGCAGCCGCGCGGCCTGCACGATTCCAAGAAGGACGAGTCCGGCATCACCGCCTCCGCCGACGTGAAGGAGGAGGGCGGCGGCGCCAAGGGCAAGAAGCCGGGGTCCGAGACCAAGGCGACGACGGCGGGCACCGCCGAGGCGCCGGCGGCCAAGGAGACGCCGGCCGGCAAGGAGAAGCGGCTCGACGCGGCGCTGCGCGAGAACCCCTACGCCGCGCTCGCCGAGATCGTCGCGACGAAGGGACCGGGCGACGCGCCGCCGACCGACGCCGGGCGCGACAAGGCTCCCGTCGCGATCGGGCGGCGCGGCGGCAACGCGTTCCGCGATCCGTTCGCCCCGCCCCGCCCGTCGCCGTCCCCGGCCGGCGGCGACGCGGGCGCCGACCCGGCCGGCGATCCCGAACGCACCTTGGCCGAGGGTCCCAAGGCGTCGCCCGAGCATGGCGGACCCAACGTCGCCAGGTTCGCGCCGGCCGGAGAGGCGAAGACCGGTGCCGCGGCCGGGCATGACGCCGCCGGACCCGATCTGGAGACCGGCAAGGCGGCGGACAAGGCGATGGCCGACCGGGCGAGCGCCGACCAAGCGGTCGCCGACAAGGTTCTCGCGGACAGGATCGCGGCGGCGGCGGGTGCGGGTGGCCGCGACGCGCCCGGGCCGAAGGTCGACGTCCGCCGTACCAGCGAGGGACTGCTCGTCAGCCTCACCGACACGTCCGACTTCGCCATGTTCCCCAGCGGCTCGGCCGTCCCGGACAAGCGCGTCGTCCTCCTGATGGAGAAGGTCGCGCAGGTTCTCAAGGCGCGGCCCGGCACGGCCATCCTGCGCGGCTACACCGACAACAAGCCCTACAAGTCCGGCCGCTACGACAACTGGCACCTGTCGCTCGATCGGGCGCAGGTCACCCACTACATGCTGGTGCGCGGGGGCTTCGCCGAGGCGCGGATCGGCCACGTCGAGGGCTACGCCGATCACGGGGGGCGCCAGGGCGTCGACCCGGCGAGCCCGCTCAACCGCCGCGTCGAAATCCTGCTGAAGGACGCCGCGCCATGAAGCGCCTCGCCAGCGGCATCGTCACGGCCCTGCTGTCGCTTGGCGTCATGGCGACCGGCACGGACCCAACGCTCGCCGCCGAGCCCGAGGTCGCGCCCTACGAGGCCATCCGCTCGCTGCAGAAGCTCCAGGACCGGATGGCGAGCGGGGATGTCGTCGCGCAAACCGCGCACGCCCGCACCATCGGGGCCATCGCGACATCCTTCGCCGACGCCAAGCCGTCGGCCTGGAGCGACAAGCGCAACGCGCGCGCGTTGATCGTTTACCTGTTCAGCGGGGGGAGCGCCCCCGCCATCGCCGCCGCGATCCCGGCCAGCGCGCTGCCGCAAGCCTACCGGACCCTTTACGTCGGGGCGCTGGCCTACGGCAGCGGCGACGACGAGGCGGCCAAGGCGAGCCTGATGCCCATCGACGCCCGAACCCTGCCGAGCGGCCTTGGCGGCCACCTCGCCCTCCTGCAGGCGACGCTCGCGGGGACGGCCGACGCGCCGCGAGCGGTGGTGCTGCTCGATCTGGCACGCCTGCTCGAGCCCGGCACGCTCGTCGAGGAGGCGGCGCTGCGCAAGGAAATGTCGCTGATCGGCGCCGCCGGCGACCTCGACAAGTTCGCGCTGCTGACGCGCCGCTACCTCAACGCCTTCGGGCAGTCGATCTACGCCGACAACTTCCGGCAGCTCGTCGCCGAGAGCGCGACCCAGCTCGGCTCCGCCGACACGGAGGAGGCTGCGGCCAAGCTCGCCAAGCTGACGGCCGGCCTCGAGACGCGCGAGCGTCGACGGCTGTACCTGGCCATCGCCCGGGAGGCCATCATCGCCGGACACTTGAGAATGGGTGCGCTCGCGAGCGAGACGGCGAAAGGATTGGCGTCGGGATCGGACGGCGACGCGGCACGCGCCGGGCTTTACCTCGGTGCGGCGACGATCGCCGGCGCGCACTACGAAGCCGGCGTCGCCGCCCTGACGGCGGTCGCGCCCGGCCGGCTCAACGGCAAGGACCGGGCGCTGCGCGCCTCCGCGCTCGCGCTCGCCGAGATGATCCGGGCGCCCGCAGCGGCCACCGACACGAAGGCCCACGGTGAGACGCCCAACGTGGTGGTGGCGGAGGCGGAGCGCGCGTTGAGCGCCGCCGACGCCGCGCTCAAGCAGGCCGCGGTTATCAAGGACGACGCGGCCGCCGGGGATGGCGCCCTCGTCAAGGATGCCGGCAAATGAGGCCGATCGCCCTGGCGGCCGACCCCGCCGTCGCCTCCCGCCTCGCGAACCCCCTCGGTTCGGCCACGGACCTTCCCGGCGGCGGCACGTTCGACGACGTGATCGCGCGTTTGGGCGCGGACGGGCAGGGCACGGAGGACGAGGCGCGTTCCGGCGGCGCCGCCCTCAAGCCTTCGGCGCTCAAATACCCCGTCCTCCAGGGCCTTCCCGCCCTGGCGGACGCGGATGCGCGGCCGGCGACCGGCGCATCGAACGCGTCGGTTGTTCCCTCCCTCGATCTGGCGCCGCTCCTGGCGAAGGCGGCGGATGGCGGGGACGCGGGTCCGGCGGGCCGGCCCAGCGTCCAACGTGACGGCGAAGAGGGCGGCGGCGATCCCGACGCGTCCGCGCCGGGTGGTCCGCCGGCGGCCGGCGGCGTCGTCGCCACGGTCCTGTCGTCGCCCCCGGGCATCGTGCCGGGGCCGGTCCCGAGCGCCGTCCCGGGTCCGCCGTCGGTTCTCCCGGCGATCGGCGCGAGCGCCGTCACCGCCGCCGCATCCCCGTCCGAAGGCGACGCGTCGGACGCGGCGGAGGTCGCCCCGATGCTCGTGTCGGCCATCGCCGTCGCGAACCATCCCGCTCCGGTGGCGCCACCACCGGCTTTCCTGGCGTCGACGGTCGCGCCGCCGGCCGCGTCCTCGGTGGACGGACCAGCTTCGGGCGACGGGCGCCCCGACGAGGGGCAGGCGCCGGTGGCGAAGCCGCTTCCGGATGGCGACGCGCCCTACCCGAGCGTCCGGGTGACCCGCGTCGCGGCCGGCGCCGGAACGAGCCCCGCCGCTGCCATAGCGTCAGCCTCGCTCGTCGCGGCCGGACCGGTCGGACCCAGACCCGCCGGACCCACACTCGTCGGACCTACACTCGTCGGACCTACACCCGCCGGACCCACACCCGCCGGACCCACACTCGTCGGCGCGGCGTCACGGATCGCGACACCGGCGCCGAAACCATCCGCCGCGAGCGCACCCGGCACGTCCGACGCCAGCCGCGCGGCAGAGCCCTCCACCCCCGTGACGGGCACGAGCGAGGCGGCGGACGCGACCGATCCCGGGTCGCGGTCCGATGTCGCCGCCGGTCCCACGAAGGTCGTCGCGGACGCGTCCCGGGCGGAGGCGGCGTCCAGCCCCATCTTGATCGACGCGAGCACCGGATCGGTCGCGCTGATCCGTGGCGTCGCCGACGCGATCGCCAAAGCGGCGGCGCCGGCGATCGCGGCGACCGGCTCGGGCACGCCGGCCATCGCCCCGGCCGAGGACCCGGCCGACCTGCCCGCCGCCCTGCCGACGCGAACCCTGACCTTGCAGCTCAACCCCGGTTCGCTCGGTACCGTCAGCGTCCGCCTGCACCTGGCCGCCGGCGCCCTCGACGTGCGCATCGCCGTCAGCAACCCCCAAACGCTGGGCCTGATCAGCCGCGAGCGCGACACGCTCGTCGCGGCGCTCCACGACCAATCCACCACCATCCATTCCCTGACCATCGGAGGGGGCGACGGGCCGCCACCGGGAGGACACGATGCACCGTCTCAGCGCGCGGCCGGCGATCAGGCTTCGGGGAACCGATCGTTCGGCGGATCGGGCACCGGCCAGTCGGGAAGGCAGGGCAGCCGACCCACGCCCGACCGGCAGGCGGCGGAGCGACCCGGCGCGCTGGCTGCCGCTGCTCCTGACGCTGGGGGCGCCCTGTTCGTTTGATCTCCACGCCGTCGAGGCCCGCGCCGCGCCC
This sequence comes from uncultured Beijerinckiaceae bacterium, assembly GCA_964244495.1. Taxonomy (GTDB): domain Bacteria; phylum Pseudomonadota; class Alphaproteobacteria; order Rhizobiales; family Beijerinckiaceae; genus RH-AL1. The sequence continues at coordinate 27,849 of CAXTIU010000015.1, read as the reverse complement.
GATCCCGCCTCGCGGGCCCAGGCCGCGGACGTGAGCCCCTCCGAGCTTCCGACGTCTCGACCGGTATCGTGCGAACGCGAGATCGCCGCGGCGGCGCGGCGCTACCAGATCCCGCTCGCGGTGTTCTACGCGGTCGGCCTCAACGAGACCGGCATCAGGGGACGCCTGCAGCCCTACGCCATGAACATCGATGGCCGGCCCTCCGCCGACCCGACCTTGGCCGGGGCGATCGCGCGGTTCCGCGACGCCAAGGCGGCGGGCGCGCGGATGATCGACATCGGCTGCATGCAGATCAACCACCATTACCACGGCGCGCACTTCGCCTCGCTCGAAGCGATGTTCGACCCCACCCAGAACATCGACTACGCCGCCCGCTTCCTGCGCGACCTGAAGGTTCGCGAGCGCACGTGGACGATGGCGGTGGCCCGCTACAACGCCGGGCCCGACAACGACCCCGCCCAGAAGACGTACGTTTGCGGTGTCCTGACCAAGATGATCGCGAGCGGGTTCGGCGCCTGGACCGAATCAGCAAAAGATTTTTGCGCGGGATCGCCGTCGGCGAAGGCGTCGAAATGAGCTGCCGGCGCCGCGATCCGGCGACACGCCCGGCCAAAGATGCGGCATAGGGGCGTATTTCCCCCCGATCCGGGCGCATTGCGCGGCCGTTTACGGTTTCTTCACCGTTCAGGAGGGCGTCGAAACCAGCAAACGTTAAGATCCGTTTACCCTAAATTTTAATCGTCGCCTTACCCTTCAAGCATCGGAGATTCGGGGACGCGACATGCTTGCGATGGTGGACGAGAGGCGGTTGGTGATCACCGGCTACCAGACCGGGTTCGAGGGCGAGGGCGTGGCCTTCGCCGGTTTCGCGCCGGAGGACTTCCTCGGCTGGATCGCCAACGCGCCGGCCCACGAACTCGCGGTGATCGAGGCCTTCCTGCTGGGCGACGGCGCCATGCGGATCGCCTGCGCCAAGGCGGTCGCGCTGCGCTCCCGCGCCCCGGTCATCGCGCTGAGCGACGCCACCTCGCTGGAAACCACCCTGGCCTTGTTCGCCGAGGGCTTCGACGACGTGGTCCGCAAGCCGATCCACGTCCGCGAACTCGTCGCCCGCGTCGGCGCGATCCGCCGGCGGTCGGCGAGCCAGGCGCGGGCCCTCGTGGTCGCCCCGCAGCCCTGCGCGGTCAACGTCTTCTTCGACGGGCGCGATCCCGAGATCGCCGGCGTCGCGCTCGACCTGCCCCGCCGCGAGCGCCGCATCCTGGAGTTCCTCATCAGCCATCGCGGTCGCCGCGTGACCAAGACGCAGATCTTCAACGCGGTCTATGGCCTGTTCGACGAAGCGGTCGAGGAGAACGTGGTGGAAAGCCACGTCAGCAAGCTGCGCAAGAAGCTGCGCGCGCGCCTCGGCTACGACCCGATCGATTCCAAGCGCTTCCTCGGTTACTGCATCGAACTCGATCCCAAGCGCGCCGACACCCTCCAAGCCTCGAACCAGGCCGACGCCGATCAAGCCGATGTCGATCAAGCCGGCCTCGATCGGGCCGGCCTGGAGCGGACCACCCTCGACCAAGCCGCCTGAGGCCACCGGCGCGCGCCCACGCAAGGATCCGTCATGAGCCTGTTCAACACCATCCGGACGTCGGTGTCCGGCCTGAACGCCCAAAGCAACGCGCTCGGCACCATCGGCGACAACATCGCGAACTCCGGCACCACGGGCTACAAGGACGCCAACGCCCAGTTCGAGACGCTGCTCACCAACAGCGACGTGACGAGCACCTACGAGTCGGGCGGCGTGAAGACCGACATCCGCTACGGCGTCACCGACCAGGGCACCCTGACGACGACGACGTCGGCCACCGACCTCGCGATCAGCGGCAACGGCTTCTTCCCCGTGAGCCAGGGCGGCGACAACTCCTACCTGACGCGCGCCGGCTCCTTCGTGCCGGACTCCACCGGCAACCTCATCAACGCGGCCGGCTTCTCGCTGCTGGGCTACAAGATCGGCGCGGATGGGACGACGAGCTCGACGCTGTCGGTCGTCAACGTGTCGAACACGGGGCTGCAGGCCGCCGCCTCGACCTCGGGCACGCTGACGGCGAACCTGCCATCGAGCGCGACGGCCATCCCATCGACCACCACGACCAACCCCGATGGTTCGACGACGACCACCAATCCCACGTCGCCGGCCAACTCCAACAGCACCAGCACCCAGTACACCGACAAGACCTCGCTGACCGTGTACGGCGACCTCGGCACCGCCGAGAACCTCGACGTCTACCTCACCAAGACCGGCGCCAACACGTGGGAGGCGACCGCCTACAAGCAGAGCGACGCGTCCGCCAGCGGCGGCTTCCCCTATGCCAGCGGCAATGTCGGCACCGTGAACCTGACGTTCGATCCGACCACCGGCAACCTCGCCGCCGGCAGCGCCACGACGTTGAACGCCACCGTCGGCACCAATACCGTGCCGATCGATCTCGGCGGCACCACGCAGCTCGCCACCGACTTCGGCGTCACCACGGCGTCGGCCAACGGCAACGCGCCGAGCAAGGTCAGCAGCGTCAAGATCGGCACCGACGGCACGGTCACCGACATCTACGCCAGCGGCGTGCAGCTCGCGACCTACAAGATCCCGCTCGCCACGGTGGAAAGCCCCGACAACCTGACCGTCCTCACCGGCAACGTCTTCCAGCAGAGCTCGAATTCCGGCGCCGTCATCATGGAAACCGCCGGCACCAACGGCGTCGGCACGATCAACTCGGACAGCCTGGAGCAGTCGACCGTCGACCTGGCGAGCGAGCTGTCCAACCTGGTCACGGTGCAGCGCGCCTACGAGGCGAACTCCAAGGTGCTGCAGGCCGCCTCCGACCTGCTCGCCAACCTCAACCAGATCACCACCAACTAGGGGCCCGGTCCGCCTCCGGACGCGCCCACGCGGGACGGTCCTCGATGCGTGGTCCGGCCGTCCAGTCGGCGCGGCCGCGCAATGCGCGGGCACACACATTCTCGCGTCAGGATGCGTCATGCGTCAGGAGCCGAGGATGGCGACCACTTCGGTCGGCGCCGATCGAGCGGAAGGCAAACATACCTTACGGCGACGCCAAGACGGCCGCAAGTCCAGGGCGGGGCGGCCCGCGCCGCATCCACCATGCGATGCGACGGTCCTGCCGGGCGCCGTTACCGCCCGAACAGCAGCAGGACGGAGGCGAACCCGTTGTAGCCGGCGTGAAAGGCCATCGTCGCGCCGATGCTGCCGGTGCGCTCGCGGATATGGCCGAGCACCAGGCCGACCGGGAAGACGGCCAGCGCGTAAAGGTGCGTCTTCTCCCAATGCGCGAGGGCGAAGAGGATCGCCGTGAGCGTGATCGTCACCGCCGCGCCGATCCGCGAGCGCAGGCCGGTGTAGAGCCAACCCCGGAAGAACAGCTCCTCCGTGATCGGGGCCGCGACCACCGCCAACACGATGAACAAGGCGGACCACGGCCGGCCGCCCGGCAGCTGCACCCAGTCCTTGGACGCCGGGTAGAGCCATTCGAGCGCGAGGTTCGCCACGAGACTGTAGACGAGCGTGACGGCGAGCAGGGTCCACACGCGGCTGGAGCCCCGGAACGGATGCCACGGCCGCCACGCGACGAGCGGTCGCCAGCCCTCGGCGCCGCCGCGCAGGCGCGCGGCGCCGAGGACCGACAGGCTGAAGGCCGCGTAGAGCGCGAGCGACAGGACGACACCGGCCTTCTCCAGGATGTCGTCGCGGCCGCCCTTGATGTCGAGCGCGTTGAGGCGCCACAAGATGTCGTGCCACCCGATGGTCGCGTCCGCGACCGCGAAGGTCAGCCCGGCGGCGACCGCGCACAGGAGGGCGCTGGCGAGCAGGATGGGGATCGCGCTGAGCGCGAGGCCGACGGGTCCGTACGGGCGCCCGGCGACCGACGCGTCGACGACCCTTCCGCTGGGCGCTGGCGAGGGGCTCGCGTGATCCGGCACGGGACGACTCCTATGGCGATCGATGGTGTGAACGCCACGGTCCATGTCGCGGAGCCGCCCGCGTGCCGGCAAGCCCGAAACGGCGCGGGACGCCGGCGTGCGGTCCTGTGTCTCGCGGGCGGCACGCCGCCGATCGTTTGATTTGCAGGGGCGCGGGTCTCTTCCTAAGCGGCGATCTCTCCCCTATATTGCCTGGGCAGCCCTCGTGGCGGCTATGGCGATAAACGGCGTCGAAATAAGCTTTTCGGACCCGGGGGCGGTACCCGGCGCCTCCACCCGAGGGCAAGGCCAGATGGATGGCCTTGCCTTCCGGCGGGGGCGAAATAGGTTCGACGGGAAGTGTAAAGGATGGTCTTTTGCCCGGCATGGTACCGCCGTTATCGGACTAACTCTATAGTTGCCAATGACAACTATGCTCCGGTGGCCCTCGCCGCGTAATGCGGTGATGGTACCGAAATCAAGCCCTTGGGGGTAGCACTTCAAGGCGGGGTTCGGAGGCACCTGGCAACAGAAGCCTCCACTTTCCGAAGGTGAGTTCGCCCGCGTCCGATCGTCAACGCCCAAGACTTCCACCGTCGCCCAGACGGTCCGCCGCCAAAGACCTTCCATCGCCGGGACACGTATGCCGAACGACCTGATCCGTTACGACCTTCTCGTCCAGGAAGCCTTGTGCGGCGTCGTGAAGAAGGTCCTGGGCGACGCGGCCCGTCATGGCCTGCCCGGCGACCACCACTTCTACATCACGTTCCGCACGCACGCGCCCGGCGTGCGGCTCTCCAACCGGATGCGGGAACTCTATCCGGAGGAGATGACCATCATCCTCCAGCATCAGTTCGAGGATCTGAAGGTCACCGACTACGCCTTCGAGGTCGGGCTGTCTTTCAAGGGCGTTCCCGAGATCCTGCTGGTGCCTTTCGAGGCCCTGACCGGGTTCTTCGATCCTTCCGTCCAGTTCAGCGCCAAGTTCGAGCCGCAGGCCGAGGCTGGCGCGGACGAGGCCGGCACCGGAAGCAAGGCGACGTCCGTCGAGAAGGCGCCTCGCCCGCTGGGTCTGCCGGCCCCGGCCGTCACCGCGCCGACGCCGCTCGCCTCGGTTCCCAACACCGGCAAGGCGAGCACCGGGAAGGCGAGCACCGTCAAGGCCGGCACCGGCAAGGCCGAGCCTGACCAGGCGGATGTGGCGAGGCCGCCGGAGCGCAAGGTCGAGGCCAGCGCCGGCGAGGAAGCGAAGGTGGTGTCCATCGACGCGTTCCGGAAGAAGCCGTGAGCGTCGTCAACCTGAGGCTCGCCCGCAAGGCGAAGGCGCGCGCCGAGCGCGAGGCGGCGGCCGGCACGAACCGAAGCTTGTACGGCCGGACCCGCTCGGAGCGGACGGCGCAGGTGATCGAGGCGTCGCGGGCCACCCGGCTCCTCGATGGCCACAAGCTGGACGTGCCCCGACGGGAAGGGTGCGAGCCGTCGCCCGGCGATGACGCCTAGCGGCAAGCCCGCCAGGATCGCCAAGCACTCGCTGCTGATCGCCGGCCACCGCACCAGCGTCTCGCTCGAAGACGCGTTCTGGTCGGCGCTGCGGCGTCTGGCGGCCGATCGCGGCCAGTCGGTCGCGGCCCTCGTCGCCGCGATCGACGCGGGGCGCGGCGACGCCAACCTGTCCTCCACGATCCGCGTGTACCTGCTGGAAACCCACATGGCCTTCGCTCGTGCCGGGGGAGCCCACGGCATCGATCCGCCTCGCGGCCCGATGGCGTGACCTTCGTCGTCGCGTCGGCCGCCCGGAACCGCCGCCGGCGTCCGGTGCCGACGCTTCAGCGACCGGCCGCCGTCGGATCGCCCGACCCACTCGGCGGCGGCGCCTCGAAGCGGTCCGGCATCCGCTCCGATCGATCCGTCCTCTCGTGATCGACCCGCTCCCGACCGGCACCCTCATCGCCCGTTCGATCCTGGTCGCGCTGGTCGGTCCTGTCCTGGATGGCCTTCTCCCGCGCGAGCTTGGCGGCGGCGGCCCGCGCCTGGATGGCTTCCGTGATGCCTTGCTCGGTCCGCGCCGCGGCGGCGCGCGCCGCCTCCTCCTTGCGGAGGCGGTCCAGTCGAGCCGCCTCGAGCCTCGCCTTGCGCTCCGCCTCCGCCTTGCGCGCGTCGTCCTCGACCTTCAGGCGGTCCTGCTCGCGGCGCTCCTCCGATCGCAGGCGATTGGCGAAGAAGGCGCGCTCGCGGATGTCGGCCTCGTAGGCCTCGATGCGGGCGCTCTCGCGCGCCAGCGCCCGGGTGGCCACCGCGTCGACGAGGCCGCCGACATCGACCGAGCGGCGCGGGTCCGCGAACGGTCCGGCCAGCGTGAAGACGATCGCCGGCGCCGCCCCCGTCCAGTTCGGGGGAAGCGCCAGCAGCGTCTCCTTGACGTGCTCCTCGAACCGTGACGCGCCCAGGTCGAGGGTCGCCTCGAACGTGCTGGCGACGGGATCGCGTCGCGGCGGGGGCGCTCCGCCCAGCGCGGATTGACCCGGCGCGACTTGACCCGGCGCGACTTGACCCGGCGCGACCCGCAGGACGCCGCCGGCGAGGCTCAGGTCGAAGCGGCGATCGCCGAGGTTGAGCGGACCCGTGCTCCCCCCCTCCAGCGCGCGGACGATCGAGTCCTCGTCGACGGCGAGCGCGTCCGCCTCGACCTCGGCGAACACCTTCGGCAACGCGGCGGGATCGGCGTGGGAGACGGTGAGGCCGCCCGCCCGCGCGGCGCCGCTGCCCGCGAGGCTCGCGACGAGCGCCGCCGCCGAAGACCCGCCGCCGGCCACGTCGAGGGTGCCCGACACGACGGCGGTCGCGCCGGGCAGGGCCACGCGGCTCCCCTCGAGCGTCAACCGGCCTTCGACGGTGGCGTCGGCGCCGCCGCGCCTCAGGCTGACGTCGGCCGTCGCCCGGCCGCCGGCGAGGGTCGCCGCCGCGTGCCGCAGCGTGACCACGCCCGGCGCGATGCCGAGGTCGAGGCGGGCGTCGGTCGCGGCGAGGCCGTCGGTCAGGTCGAGCGCCGCGACCTTGAGCGCGAGGTCGGCGCGCGGCGGATCGACCAGACCGCCCGAGAAGCGCTCCGATGAGAAGCGGCCGCCGCTCGCCGCCGGGTGGGCCGGCCCGAGCGCGAGGGCGAGCAGGCTCGACAGGTGCAGGCGGTCGAGGCCGAGCGTGCCGGTCAGGGCCGGCGCGTCGGCCGCCCCGTTCCGCCAGCGCAGATCGCCGCTCACCGCGATCCCTTCGACGCTGCCGGCCATGGCGGTCACGGCGACGCCGGCGCGATCGATCGCGATCCCGCCACGGAGGTCGGCCGGCACGCGTTCCGCGTCCTCGGGAAAGGCGAAAGCCAGGCTTCGCAGCAGGGGACCGAGATCCGGACTGGTCAGGTGGGCGCTGCCGCTCCCGTTGTCGGCGGGGGCGCCGGCGAGCGGGTCGAAGCGCCCGCTGGCGTCGAGTTCCGTCGCGCCGAAACCGGCGCGCACCGTGGTGTCGAGCGGCCGACCCGATGGGCCGTGGGCGTGGAGCGCCACCCGGCTCCTGCCGATCGCGCCGAGCGGCAGGGCCGGGACGCCGAACTGACGCAGCAGCGTGCCGCCGTCCGGCGCGTCCAGGGTGGCGTCGAGCGTGACGCCCGCGCCACCGGCGTCGCCCCCGGGTGCGAACGTGGCCTTGACATCGGTGCCGCCGGCGCGTCCCGCGATCGTCAGGTGTCGTGGCTCCAGCGCGCCGTCGGCGCCGGCCGCCATGTCGAGGTCGACCGCCACCTTGGCCGGTGCCAGGGTCGGGGCGCGGGCGGTCAAGGCATCCGTCGCGGCGCCCGGTGCGAGGCGGCGTACCAGCGCGGCGGCGTCGTCGAGCCGGGTCGCCTCGATGGCCGCCGTCACGGTCGCGCCTCGCGGATCGAGGTGACCTCGCGCGTCGATCGTCGCCCCGCCGAAGTTCCGGGCCTTGAGACGGCTGATCGTGAGCGAGCGGTCGCTCTTGGCCAGCGTGAGGCTGACCGGTCCCGCGTCGAGCGGAGCGTCGCCGCCGAGCGCGACCTTGTCGGCGTCGAGGCTGAGGTCGACGTCGTAGGGCGTCGCGGCGGCACGCAGGTTGGCGAGAGGCGGCAGGGCGGCGAGGTCGAGCGTGTCGGCGTGGAGGTCGAGCGCGAGCTTGGCCGGACGCGAGGCGTCGGCGAAGGCGAGGTGCCCGGTGCCGGTCAGCGTCGAGCCGCCCAGCCGAAGCGTCACGGCGCTGGCATCGACCCCCTCGTACCCCGTCGTGACGCGTCCGGCGATCCCGGCGGAACGGAAAGGCAGGTCGTCGGGACCGCGAAAGGCCGCCGGGTCGATCCTCGCCAGCCAGTCCAGCGCGACGGGCACGTTGCCGGCGGACAGGTCGAGCGCGCCGGTGAAGCCGGCCGGCCTCAGCGTCCCGTCGACCGCCAGATGCGAGCCGCCCGGCCCGTCGCCGGTGATCCGCAGGGCCTGCCGCCCCGTGCCGTCGCCGCTCCAACGGGCCGCGATGGCGCTGAGCGCGTCGCCGCCCCAGGTCGCGTTATCGACCGCGAGGTCGAGGCTGGTGGGGATCGGCGGTGCCGCGCGGGCCACCGCCTCGCGCAGCCCGGCGAGGGTCGGCAGCCTCGGCGGCGCCGGCCGAAGCGCGTCGACCGGGGCGCCCGACAGGCGATCGATGTCGAGCTGCTTCGCCGCGAGGGTCACGGCGAGCTTCGGGGCTTCGCCGAAGTCGCCCCGACCCTTCGCCTGCAGCGTCAGGCCGACCTCCTCCGTCCCGAGCCGCAGCTCGCCGCCGGTGAGCGTCGCGCTTCGCGGGTTGGCCTCCACCGGGCCGAACAGGCGCCAGGGCACGAGCGTGCCGCCGCCGAGCGATGTTCGTCCGGAAAGCGCGAAGCCGCCCTCGAAGCGTCCGCTCACCGTGCCGTGTCCCGCATCCTCCAGCGCGAGCGTGCCGTCGAGGTCGACGCCGGGGTGACGCGTCGTCTCCCCCGCGTTGAAGCGCAGCTTCGTCCGGCCGCCCTGCGCGACCGTGGTCGAGAAGCGGAAGGCGGTCCTTGCGTCCGCCGGGCCGCCCGTTCCCGTGGCCTTGAACGGCCCGGCGAGCGAGGGCGCGTCGGCGGACAGGTCGAGGTGCTCGAACACGTAGGTACGGTCGCTGAGCGGATCGGCGACGGCGAGCGTGCCGTCGGACACGTCGATGCGCTCGAACGCGACGTCGGCTTTGAAGGCCGGCGCCTCCGGCAGGGATGGCAGCCCGCGGTCGCGCCCCAGCGTCACCCGCACGGTCGGCTCCCCCAGCCGCGCCTCGACGATGTCGAACTCCCCGTGCAGCAGCGGCGCCACGGAGAGTTCGAGGTCGAGGGTGTGGATGGCGAGCGTGACCGGCCCGTCGTCGTTGCCGATCACGGTCTGGCCGAGCGAAAGGTAGGGGGTGGGCAGCAGCCTGAGGTCGACCGCGCCGCCGATCGTCACGCGCTGGCCGAGCGCGCGCGACAGCCGCGCCTCGAGGAAGCCGCGCTGGCCGTTCCAGTCGATGAAGTAGGGCGCCGCCAGCGCCGCCGTGAGGACGACGATGAGGACGATGGCGAGGCCGGTGAGGAGATCACGCACGCGATCTTGACCGAGGTGCTGCTGCGATGGTCCTTCCTGGCACCACGCGACCCGGAATTCAAATTCCGGCCCGGTCTCGAAATCCTATATGGCCCTGATGTCCCGAGGCGGGAGGCTCCCACGATCGAACCGTCCGCTCGGCCGTGCCCGGTGGTCCCGTTCACTTCCCCGACCTGTCGCCGATGTCGCGGCCGGACGCGAACGGGAACGCCGGGCTCGTCTCGCCGATTAGCGACGCTCGACCCGTCCGCGCCGGCCACTCGCCGGCGAAACGCACCACCGCCACCGGAGCCCGTCATGAGCAGCAAGCAACCGAAGACCAAAGTGCCGACCGACGCCGACCTCAAGGGCAACCCGATGATCGGCGGCGGCAAGGGCACCACCGCCGCCGGCATGACCCCCGACGACCTCGAGGACGCCGCCGGCGAGACCACGATCGAGGGCGACACGATGAATGGGACCAACGCCGCCGGCGGCATCGACAAGGGCAGGGACCCGCACGCCCGCAAGTAGCGCTCGCCTCGAAAGCCGGACGAGCGGGCGCCGCCGCCGGGGGGCAGTCGACATCCGCCGCCGACCGCCCCACATTGGCATCCATGATTCGTTCTTTGTTCCTCCCGGAGTAGACGGCCATGGCGCACCCGAGGCCGGCCTCCGACCCCGTGCTGTTCGGCGAGGGGCACGCCCCTCGCGCGGGCGGCATCGCCGACCGGGCGCTGGCCCGCCACCGCGATCTCGCCTACCTCGACGGCCTGAACCCGGAGCAGCGCCAAGCGGTCGAGACGGTGGACGGCCCCGTGCTCGTGCTCGCCGGCGCCGGCACCGGCAAGACACGCGTGCTGACCACCCGCATCGCCCACATCATCGGCACGGCGCGCGCGCGGGCCCACGAGATCTTGGCCGTCACCTTCACCAACAAGGCGGCGCGCGAGATGAAGGAGCGGGTCGGCGCGATCGCCGGCCCGGTCGCCGAGGGCATGCCCTGGCTCGGCACCTTCCACGCGATCTCCACCAAGATCCTGCGGCGCCACGCCGAGCTGGTCGGCCTCAAGTCGGGCTTCACCATCCTCGACACCGACGACCAGATCCGCCTCCTCAAGCAGGTGATCCAGGCCGAGAACATCGACGACAAGCGGTGGCCCGCCCGCGCGCTCGCGCACCAGATCGACGCCTGGAAGAACAAGGGGCTGTTCCCCGCCCAGGTGCCGCCGGGCGAGGCCGCCGCCTTCGCCAACGGACGGGGCGGCGATTGTTACAAGCACTATCAGGAGCGCCTGAAGGTCCTGAACGCGACCGACTTCGGCGACCTGCTGCTGGAGTGCGTGCGCCTGTTCCGCGAGAACCCCGACGTGCTGCGGCAGTACCAGGACCGTTTCCGCTACATGCTCGTCGACGAATACCAGGACACCAACACCGTCCAGTACCTGTGGCTGCGCCTCCTCGCCGGCTCGGGTGACGGCGGGCGGCGCCACAACGTGTGCTGCGTCGGCGACGACGACCAGTCGATCTACGGCTGGCGCGGCGCCGAGGTCGACAACATCCTGCGTTTCGACAAGGACTTTCCCGGCGCCGTGGTGATCCGGCTGGAGCGCAACTATCGCTCGACCGGGCACATCCTCGCCACCGCCGCCCACCTCATCACCCACAACGACGGGCGGCTCGGCAAGACCCTCTTCACCGACGGCGAGGACGGGGAGAAGACCACCGTCACAGGCATCTGGGACTCGGAGGAGGAGGCCCGCACCATCGGCGACGCGATCGAGCGGCTCCAGCGCGAGGACCACTCGCTGGAGGAGGTTGCGATCCTGGTGCGCGCCTCGTTCCAGATGCGCGAGTTCGAGGAGCGCTTCATCACCCTCGGCCTGCCGTACCGGGTGATCGGCGGTCCTCGCTTCTACGAGCGCGCCGAGATCCGCGACGCGCTCGCCTACCTGCGCTGCGTGGCCCAGCCGCAGGACGACCTCGCCTTCGAGCGCATCTTCAACCAGCCCAAGCGCGGCCTCGGCGACGCGACCCTGCAACTGCTGCACGAGCACGCGCGGCGCGAGCGCATCCCGCTGATGATGGCGGCGCGGGTGATGGTCGAGACCGAGGAGCTGAAGCCGAAGCAGCGGCAGACGCTGCGCGCCCTCACCGACGATTTCGCGCGCTGGGCGTCGCTGGTCGACCGGAAGCCGCAGGGACAGCTCGCCGAGCTGATCCTGGAGGAATCCGGCTACACCGCCATGTGGATGAAGGACCGCACGGCGGAGGCGGCGGGACGCCTCGAGAACCTGAAGGAGCTCGTCCGCGCGATGGAGGAGTTCCCCGACCTCGGCGCCTTCCTCGAACACATCTCGCTGGTGATGGACGCCGCCGACGGGGGCGGCGGCGGCGAGAAGGTGTCGATCATGACGCTGCACGCCGCCAAGGGGCTGGAGTTCGAGACGGTGTTCCTGCCGGGCTGGGAGGAGGGGCTGTTCCCCCACCAGCGCTCGCTCGACGAGTCTGGCCGCGCCGGGCTGGAGGAGGAGCGCCGCCTCGCCTATGTCGGCGTGACCCGGGCGAAGCGCCGCGCGAAGATCTACTTCGCCACCAACCGCCGCATCCACGGCCTGTGGCAGACGACGATCCCGTCCCGCTTCCTCGACGAACTGCCGGAGCGGCACGTCACCGTGACGGAGGCGGCCAACGGCAACGCCTACGGCGGCTACGCGCAGTCGCGTTTCGCCAACATCGACCAGTTCACCTCGCCCTACGCCACGCCCGGCTGGCAGCGCGCGCAGAAGCGGCAGGCCGGCGAGGAGGCGGGGGGCAGGGGTGGGTTCGGCGGCGCCGCGACGCGCCGTGGCCCGCTCCAGATCGAGGGCGAGCTCGTCGCCAAGTCGTCGGTCGGGTCGAGCTTCGCCAAGGGCATGCGGGTGTTCCACCAGAAGTTCGGCGGGGGTGACGTCGCCAACGTCGACGGCAACAAGCTCACCGTCGACTTCGACAAGGCCGGGCGCAAGATGGTGCTCGAAAGCTTCGTTCAGCCGGGGTGATGGACCCCAGCCTACTTTCCGTCGCCCGCGCCTCCTTGCGCGCCTCCCGGCTGAGCGCCGCCCTGTTGCGAGCCACCGCCTCGCGGCGCGTTGGCCTGCTGGCTCATCCCTCTGGCATCCTCGGTCGAGAGGGTGGCCGCTGGCGATAACGACGTGGTCGGGCCGGGTGACTCGGGGTAGGGCGCGATTCCGAGGTCTTCCAGGGCCAGGGCGGCGTTGCCCTTGGGTCCGAACGCGATCCTCAGCTGCTGGGCGACGAAGCTTTGCGCCTCCGCCGCCTTCTCGACCGCCATGCCCATCCCGAAGAAGTCGTGGGTGACGCCCGGATAATCGCGGATGGCGACCGGCACGGTCGCGATCTGCAGCTTGCCGCCGAGCCTTTCCCCGTCGGAGCGCAGGGGATCGACCTCGGCGGTGACGATCGTCGTGGGGGGCAGGCCACGGACGTCGGCCTTGCCGACGATGTCGACGCGCGGGTCGTACTTGTCCTCTGGTTTGGGCAGGAACAGGTTGAAGGCCCACGCCACCGCCTTGTCGTTCCACGGGCGGGCGGCGGAGTCTTCCATCCAGGAGTTCGTCTTCAGGTTGATGCCGGCGACCGGCGTGATCAGCACGAGCGCCGAGGCTTCGGGGAGCTTGTCGTGATAGGCGGCGACCGCCGCGTCGGCGGCGAGCATCGCGCCCGCGCCCTCGCCGGCCAACGCGACGCGCCCCGGATCGCCGCCGAAGGACCCCGCGTTCCCGAGCACCCACTTGTAGGCCGCCAGCGCGTCCGCCTGCGCCGCCGGGAACTTGCGCTCCGGGGCCAGCGAATAATCCGGCGCGATCACGATCACCCCGGCGCCCCCGGCGATGGCGCGCGACGTCGCGTCCGTGCTCGCCCGGTTCTCCAGGACGAAGCCGCCGCCGTGGTAGAAGACGACCACCGGTCGCGGGGCGTCGGCGGGGGTGCCGGGATCGGCCACGGGCGTGTAGACGCGCGCCGTCAGCTGTCCGCCCGGGCCGGGGAAATCGACGTCCTTGATCGCGATGTCGTACGTGTCGAGTTTCAGGCCGTGGTTCTTCAGGAGGAGCGCCGCCGCCTCGATCGGCATCGGTTGCCGGCGGGCGTCGGCGACGGAAAGCGTCTCCAAAGGCTTGGGACCCAGGCCGCGCCAAGTGTCGAGGACGTGTTTCAGGTCGTAGTCGACGTTGGCCGCCGGATCGCCGGTGAAGGTCGAGATGACCTGATCGACGCGATCCCTGAGCGTCGGTCTCACCTCGGCCCGTGCCGGTGCGAGACCGCAGGCGAGGAACGCCGACGCGGCGAGGACCGATCGGGCGATGGGGATCGAACGGTCAGGCATGGCGGGGTCCACGGTGGCGTGTCGCAGGTATGCCACCAACGCGCCGGCCACGGCGGAGGTTCTCTCAGACGAAGCGCTGGTGCGGGGCGCCCGCCCACTGCCGGAGGAACCCGTCGAGCCAGCGGGCGACGGCGCCGTCGTGCAGGTACCAGTCGCGGAAGTGCCGGTCGCGGGGCAGGGCGCCAGGCAGCGTCATCCGCTCGGCGCCCCCCGTCGTCCAGCGGCACATCATCTGGTAGGTGACTTCGGGATGGAACTGCAGGCCGTAGGCGGCCGGCCCGTAGCGGAACGCCTGCGCCTGGAAGTCGTCGCCCTCGGCGAGCAGGATCGCCCCGCCCGGCAGGTCGAAGCCTTCCCGATGCCACTGGTAGACCTTGGCCGGAAACACGTCCGGCCACGTTTCGCGCCCGCTCGCGGTCGGGCGGACGGGGTAGTAGCCGACCTCGACGCGGCCTTCCGGGTGCGGGGCGACGCGATGGCCGAGGTGACGCGCCAGCATCTGGGCGCCGAGGCAGATGCCGAGGAACGGCTTGCCGGCCTTCAGCGGCGTGGCGATCCAGTCGATCTCGCGACGGAGCCAGTCGTCGTCGTCGTTGGCGCTCATCGGGCCGCCGAAGATGACGACCCCATCGTGCCCGTCCATCGTGCGCGGCAGCGGCTCGCCGAAGCGCGGGCGGCGGATATCGAGCGTGTATCCCGACTCGCGAAGCAGGCGACCGACGCGGCCCGGGTTGGAGCGTTCCTGGTGCAGCACGACGAGGATCCGGCGCGTCCGCGCGGCACCCGCCGACCGGCTCGAAACGTTGGCGTGGGCCCCGGACTCGTCGGAGCTGAAGCGCGTATCTTCGAACAAGATCCCGATCTCCCATTCACCTCGAAGCCGGCCTATCAGAGGGTCGTCCGCGTGAAGATAGGGTTAACGAGATGCTAATCGAGCAAAGATCGGGCCGCTCGGTCGATTAAGTGGACGAGAGTGCTCGAACGGGTCGTCGTCGCCGCCACGCGGCGATGCATGGCGATCCGGCAGCCGTTATCCACCGGTTTGGCCGATTTCCGTACACGTTCCTTATGCCGGCGACCACCGCGCCCCATCGATAGGCTACGCGGCAAGGGCTACATCCTGAGCCGGCGCCCGGGATGCGCCGCTTCGAGCACACGAGCCATGGCCAACCTTTCAGACGCCTCGATAACCACCGACCCGACCCGCACGATGCCGGCCTTCGTGGTCGGACGCGACGGGGAGGGTCACTGGCTCGCGGTCGAGACCCACGGCCTCGGGGGCGGCTTCTTCACGTCCGAGGATGCGGCGATGCACTACGCGCGTTCCGAGACCGCGCGCAGGCCCGGTGCGATCGTCCTGTCGCCGGTGCCGATCAGCCTGTCGCGGCTCTGATCGGCGAACATCGGACAGCGAGGCGCGATCACGCCGCCTCGCCGACCAGCCCGCGCTTCTTCAGCAGCGCGTCGGGCGAAGGGGCGCGGCCGCGGAACGCCTCGTAGGCGGCGGCCGGGTCGACGCGGTTGCCGGCCGCGTAGACGTGGTCGCGCAGGCGCGCGGCGGTGGCGGGATCAAAGATGTCGCCCGCTTCCACGAAGGCGTCGAAGCCGTCGGCGTCGAGCACTTCCGACCACATGTAGCTGTAGTAGGCGGCCGAGTAGCCGTCGCCGGCGAACACGTGCTGGAAGTGCGGCGTGCGGTGGCGCATGACGATGCCGTGCGGCATGCCGAGCTTGGCCAGCGTCGCCGTCTCGAAGGCGACCACGTCGAGCGGGCTTTCCGTGGCGCTGGCGTGCAGGTCGAGGTCGACGAGGGCGGACGCCGTGTATTCAACGGTGGCGAAGCCCTGGTTGAAGTTGCGCGCCGCCAGCAGCCGTTCGAGCAACGCGTCGGGGATGGCTTCGCCCGTGTCCTTGTGGACCGCGAAGCGGCGCAGCAGCTCGGGCTGCTCCAGCCAGTGCTCGTAGAGTTGCGAGGGAAACTCGACGAAGTCGCGGGGGACGCTGGTCCCGGACAGCGACGGGTAGACGACGTCCGACAGCATGCCGTGCAGGCCGTGCCCGAACTCGTGGAACAGGGTGCGCGCATCATCGAAGGATAGCAGGCTCGCTTCCCCGCGCGGCGCCTTGGCGAAGTTCATCACGTTGACGACGATCGGCAGCACGACGCCGTCGAGCTTCTCCTGCGAGCGGAAGCCCGACATCCAGGCGCCCGACCGCTTGGACGGCCGGGCGAAGTAGTCCCCGATGAAGAGGGCGATTGGCCGGCCGGCCGCGTCCTTGACCGCCCAGGCGCGGGCGTCTGGATGGTAGAGGGGCACGTCCGCCCGCGGCTCGAAGGTGACGCCGAACAGCCGCGTCGCCGTGTGGAAGGCCGCCTCGATCATGCGGTCGAGCTGGAAGTACGGCTTGACCAAGCCCTCGTCGAGGTCGAACGCCGCCTTGCGGCGCTTCTCCGCGAGGTAGCGCCAGTCCCAGGGCTCGACGGCGAAGTTGCCGCCCTCGTCCGCCGCGAGGGCCTGCAACGCGTGCTCCTCGCGCCTCGCGCGGGCGACCGCCGGCTCCCACACCGAGCGGAGCAGCGCCCGCGCGTTGTCCGGCGTCTTCGCCATCGCGTCGGCGAGGCGGTAGGCGGCGAAGCTTTCGTAGCCGAGCAGTCTGGCCCGTTCCGCCCGCAGCGCCACCGTTTCGGCGGCGATGGCCCGGTTGTCGGTCGCGCCGCCGTTCTCGCCGCGCTTCGCCCAGGCCCGGAACGCCTGCTCGCGCAGGTCGCGGCGCGACGAATATTGCAGGAAGGGCTCGATCGACGAGCGCGACAGGGTGATGACGTGGCGGCCGGCGTGGCCCCGCGCCTCGGCGGCGGCGGCGGCCGCGTCGACCAGCGCCGGCGGCAGGCCGGCGAGGTCGGCGGTGCCGTCGAGCACCAACTCGTAGGCTTTTTCGTCGGCGAGCAGGTTCTGGCCGAACGTCGTCCCCAGCATCGCCAGCCGCTCGCTGATCGCCGCGAGCCGCGCCTTGTCCTCTTCCGGCAGACCGCCGCCGGCGCGCGAGAACCGGGTGTGATATCGCTCCAGCACCCGCGCCTGCTCGCCCGCGAGGCCGAGCGCGTCGCGCCGTCCCCACAGGTCGTCGATGCGGGCGAACAGCGCGGCGTTGAGGTAGATGGCGGAGGAATGGCGCGACAGGATCGGCGACATGTCCCGCTCGATCGCCTGGAGCGCGTCGTTGGTGTCGCTGCCCGACAGGTTGAAGAAGACGGCGCACACCTTGTCGAGCTTGGCGCCCGCCCGTTCCATCGCCTCGATGGTGTTGGCGAAGGTGGGGGCCTCCACCGCTCCCGCGATCGCGGCGATCTCGGCCGCGTTCTCCGCCAACGCCTCGTCGAAGGCCGGCCGGAAGTGCCCGGGCGCGATCGCGTCGAAGGGTGGCGCCTCGAAGGGGCCGGTCCAGGGTGACAGCAGGGGATTGGCGTCGGTCATGGATGTCCTGTCGGTGCGCGGCGGCGCGGCGGAAGATCCCGATATGGTGACGCGGTCACGAGGCGACGGCGGTTTCGTCCCGCTTCGCCCTGTCCGGCCGCGTGCCCTCGCCCTGGACCTCGTCGTGGCCGGACCGCTGCTTGGCGGGGGCATCCGGGTGTTCGAGGTTGAAGGCCGAGTTGATCATGGCGATGTGGGAGAAGGCTTGAGGGAAGTTGCCGATCAGGCGGCGCCGGCCGGCGTCGTATTCCTCCGAGATCAAGCCGAGGTCGGTCGAGATCGACAGCAGGCGCTCGAACATCGCGCGCGCGTCGTCGCGCCGCCCGATCATGACGAGGTTATCCACGAACCAGAACGAGCAGGCGATGAACGCGCCCTCGCCGCCGCTGAGGCCATCGTCCCGATCGGTGATGTAGCGCTGGATGAAGCCGTCCTTCATCAGCACCCGCTCGACCGCCTCGACGGTGCGGCGCAGCCGGGGATCGGTGGGCGGGAGGAAGCCGGTCAGCGAGATCAGCAGGATCGAGGCGTCGAGCTTGTCGGACCCGTAGCTCTGGGTGAAGGCGCCGACCTTCTCGTTCCAGCCCTGCGCGCACACTTGGTCGTGGATGGTTTGGCGCAGCTTGCGCCAATCATCCACCGGGCCGGGCAGGCCGAACTCCTCCACCGTCCTGATCGCCCGGTCGAAGGCCACCCAGGCCATGACCTTCGAGTAGGTGAAATGCTTGGGATCGCCGCGAACCTCCCAGATCCCCTCGTCCTTCTGGTCCCACACCTTGGCGAGGTGCTTGAGCAGCCCGATCTGAACCGTCCAGTCGTCGTCGTCGGTGGTCAAACCGCGCTTGCGGGCTTGATAGAGCGCGTCGAGCAGCTCGCCGTAGATGTCGATCTGCAGCTGTCCAGCGGCGGCGTTGCCGACGCGAACCGGGGCGGAGCCCTCGTAGCCGGAGAGTTGAGTGATCTCGAACTCCGGGATGCGCTGCTCGCCGCCGATCCCGTACATGATCTGGATGTGCGAGGGGTCGCCGCCGATCGTGCGCAGGAGCCAGCGTCGCCAGCGCTTGGCCTCGTCGAGGTAGCCGCCGTTCATCAGCGCGAGGAGGGTCAACGTCGCGTCCCGCAGCCAGCAGTAGCGGTAGTCCCAGTTGCGGGCGCCGCCGATCGCCTCGGGCAGCGAGGTGGTGGGCGCCGCGACGATGGCGCCGCTCGGCTCGTAGATGAGGGCGCGCAGGGTGATCAGCGAGCGCAGGATCTGGGCTGAATAGCGGCCGGCCGCGTCGAACTTGCCCGTCCACCTCTGCCAACGCTTCTCCGTGTCCTCCAGCGTCCTCGATCCCTCGACAGGGTCGGGGACCGGCTGGAACGGCAGGTGGTAGCTCATCACGAACTCCTGGCTTTCGCCGGCGGCGACCGTGAAGTCCGCGCAATGCCTGTGCCCGTCCGGCTCGAAGACGACGGCGGAGCGAAGGATGAGGGCATCGGGCCCGACCACCGCGCGCAGGCTGCCGTCCTCGGTGCGTCGAATCCACGGGATCGCGACGCCGTAATTCGGCCGGATGATCAGCTCGGAACGGAAACGCATCGTGCCGCGCAAGCCGCGCACGATCCGCACCAGGTGGCAGTCGGGACGCGTCGCCGGCAGGAAATCGATGACCACGGCCGCGCCATCGGTCGTCTCGTAATGCGATTCGAGGATCAGGGTCTGGTCGCGATAGCAGCGCCGGCTCGTCGCCGAGCCATCGCCCGGCGCGATCAGCCAGCGGCCGTTGTCCTCGTCGCCGAGGATGCGGGCGAAACAAGCGGCGGAGTCGAAGCGCGGCCAGCACAGCCAGTCGATCGAGCCATCGCGACCGACGAGGGCGGCGGTTTGCCCATCCCCGAGCATGGCATAGTCTTCGATCCTCAGGGACATCGCGAGACCTTCCATAAAGCTATCCGAGGAGCCGATACGCCAGCCGTCCGATCGCGGAACAGCCGAGCCGATCCAACATTATCAGGCGGATATCGTTCTCAGGGGGTCGTCATGCGTTTCATAACCGGTCTCGTCGTCGGCGTTCTGCTGACGGTCGGCGCGGCCTACGTCAGCGATGCCGCGCGCGCGCCATCCGGTCCGGACGGCGAAGTCCTCCGCATGGTCAACTGGACCGTGGTCGACGCCAACATGCGGGATCTGTCGAGAGACGTTCGCGGCGCCTGGGCGCGCTTGGTGAGCGGCGCCAAGGCGATCGACAGGAAGATCGGCGCCTGAGATCGGTGGCAGGGGCGTCGATCTCGGATGTCACGACACACCCTGCTGCTGCGGGGCGCGGCTGGCGGCGGCTTCCGCCACCAAGCGCTTCAGTTCGGGGATGCACGATCCGCAGTTCGTGCCGGCCTTGAGCTTGGCGCCGATGGCCTGGGCCGACACGGCCCCGTCCGCGATCGCGGACACGATGCGTCCGTGCGGGACGCCGAAGCAGGCGCAAACGTTGGGACCTTCATCGGCCGCGCCGTCGAGCCTCTTGCCGGACAGGATGACACGCCGCATCGACTTGTCGATCGTCTCCGCCGTCCAGGCGTCAGCGAGGATCGACCACTTGGGCGCTCCCGCCACAGGGGCGAGGAAGAGCGCGCCGACCAGCCGGTCTTCCGCGATCAACGCGACACGGGACAGACCCCGTGCCTTGTCCTGGTAGCGGAGCACCTCGACCTTGCCCTCGCCAGCCTGCTCCTCGCAGGCCGCCGCCAGGGCCGCCAGCAGGTTCACGCCCTCGTCGTTGGTGTCGATGCGCGCCGCGTAACCGCCGGCCACCGCGCTCCATGCCCAAACGCTGTCGCGCGGCAGGGACACGCGTCGGCGCGACAGCATGAACCCGGCGGAGACGACGGCGAACGGCGCGATGGCGACCGGCGTCGCCTTCGAGTCGGGTTGGCCCGAGAGGGGATCGACGATGGCGTGGACGAGCGATCCCGTCCGCGCGTCGCTCGCCGTCTCGTCGTTCCAATGCATCGGCACGAACACGGCGCCGCGCTCCTGCGCCGTGGTCACGCTGACCCGGTAGGTTCCGGCGCCGTGATGGTTGGTGAGACGCGCGAGGCCGCCGTCGACGAGGCCGAACCGCGCCGCGTCCGAGGGATGGATGGAGACGAACGGCTCCGGGATATGGCTGCCGAGCCGCGGCGACAGCCCCGTCCGCGTCATGGTGTGCCACTGGTCGCGGATGCGGCCCGTGTTGAGGAGCAGCGGGAACGCGGCCGAGACCTGCTCGGCGAGCTGCGGTGGCGCCACGACGATGAAGGCCGCCTTGCCCGACGGCGTGAAGTAGGTGCCTTCGGCGAAGAAACGCGCCCTGGTGCCCTTGTCGACGGCGACCGGCCACTGCGTCGGCGGCATGGCGTTATACGCTTCGGCGCTGATCGCGCCCGCGCCGCCCAGCAGGCCACCGAGGTCGAAGTCGCGCGTCCCGTCGTTCTCGAAGGCGGAGAGCGCCGCGTGCTCGGCGAACACGTCGGCCGATGTTCCGTACTCGAAGCCGGTGAAGCCGAGGCGCTTGGCGACCTGGCTGACCGCCCACCAGTCCTGCTTCGCTTCGCCGGCCGGCGCGAGGAACGCCCGCTGCCGTGAGATGCGGCGTTCGGAATTGGTGATCGTGCCGTCCTTCTCGCCCCAGGCGGTGCTCGGCAGCATCACGTGCGCGCCGCACCTGAGCGTGTCGTTGGAGGCGACGTTCTCGGAGACGACGAAAAGGTCGAGCTTCCGAAAAGCCGCCCGCGCGTCGGAGGCCTGCGGCAGGCTCACGGCGGGATTGGTGCCGAGCACCCACAGCGCCTTGATCGTCCCGGCCTCGATCGCCTCAATCGTCTCCGTGATCATCCGGCCCGGCTTGCGGACGATGTTGGGTGCGCCCCAGAAACGCCGCACCCGATCGATGTCGGCGTCGTTGTAGCCCATGTGGGCGGCGAGCTGGTTGGCCAGGCCGCCGACCTCGCGCCCACCCATCGCGTTGGGCTGCCCGGTCAGCGAGAAGGGCCCCATGCCTTCGCGGCCGATACGCCCGGTCGCGAGGTGGCAGTTGATGATCGCGTTGACCTTGTCGGTGCCCTGCGCCGCCTGGTTGACGCCCTGGCTGTAGAGCGTGACCACCTTCTCCGTCGCCGCCCACCGCCGGAAGAACTGCGTGATCTCGTCGGCGGGGAGGCGGGTGCGCAGCGCGGTGGCGGCGATGTTGGGCGCGATCGCGCGGGCGCGGGCGAGCGCCTCGTCGAAGCCTTCGGTATGGGCGGCGATGTAGGCGTGGTCGAGGTGGCCGTTGTCGGCGAGGTAGACGAGCAGGCCGGAGAACAGCGTGGTGTCCTGGCCGGGGGCGATGGAGAGCTGCATCGCGGCGCTCTCCGCCGTCGCGGTGGTGCGCACGTCGACCGTCACGATGGCCGCGCCGTGCGTTTCCTGCGCCTTGACCATGCGCTGGAACAGGATGGGGTGGCACCAGGCGGCGTTGGAGCCGACCAGCACGAAGAGGTCGGCGCGGTCGAGATCCTCGTAGCAGCCCGGTACGGTATCGGAGCCGAACGCCCGCTTGTGCCCCGCGACCGAGGTCGACATGCACAGCCGCGAGTTGGTGTCGACGTTGGCCGAACCGATGAAGCCTTTCATCAGCTTGTTCGGGACGTAGTAATCCTCGGTCAGCAGCTGGCCGGACAGGTAGATCGACACAGCCGAAGGACCGTGCCGGTCGATGACGCGCCGGAAGCCGTCGGCCACGGTGTCGAGGGCGTCGTCCCACGACGCGCGCGCGCCGTTGACGATCGGGTACAACAACCGCGTTTCCACGCCCAGCGTCTCGCCAAGCGCGGATCCTTTCGAGCACAGGCGCCCGAAGTTCGCGGGATGCTCCGGGTCGCCCGCGATCGCCGCGCCGCCGAGACCGTCCGGTGTCGCGAGGACGCCGCAGCCGACACCGCAATAGGGACAGGTCGTCCTGACCGCCACTGTCACCGCATGCTCCTCAATACACGTCGGCCTGATAACGACCGGTCTTCTTCAGGGTTGCGATGAAGCTTTTCGCCGCCGCCTCGTCGTGGCCGCCTTGCTTGGCGACGATCTCCGTCAGTGCCTTCTCGACATCGCTCGCCATCCGCTTGGCGTCGCCGCAGATGTAGAAGTGCGCTCCCCGCTCCAGCCAGGACCAGACATCGCCCGCGTCCTCGCGCATCTTATCCTGCACGTAGGTCTTCTTGTCACCATCGCGCGACCAGGCGAGCGAAAGCTTCGACAGCGTGCCGTCGCTCATGAAGGCATCCATCTCCTCCTCGTAGAAGAAATCCGCCGTGCGGCGCTGGTGGCCGAAGAACAGCCATGCACCCCCCTTGGCCTCGGCCGCCTTGCGGTCGTGGAGGAAGGCGCGGAACGGGGCGACGCCGGTGCCGGGACCGACCATGATGATGGGCACTTCCGGCGAGTCCGGCAGCGCGAAATTATGCGCCTTCTGCACGTAGGCCTTGATGGTGGAGCCGGGCTCCAGCCGCTGCGCGAGCCAAGCCGAGGCGACGCCGTGGCGGGCGCGGTCGCCGACGAAGTAGCGGACGTGGTCGACGGTGAGCGAGACGCGGCCGGGGGTGGCATTGTGCGATGACGAGATCGAGTAGAGCCGCGGCTGCAGCGGATCGAGGCACTCGATGAAGGCTTCCGGGTCCGGGTGCAGGTTGGGGAACTTCTCGAAGACGCCGAGCACGTCGAGCGTCGCCACGTCGCCGTCCGGGTCCTCGCCCTTGGCGAGCAGCTTCGCCTTGGTGCGGCGCTCGCCGCCGGTGATGTAGGAAACGAGTTCGAACAGGCTGTCGGGCGCGGCGCCGAGCGACACGTCGCTGGTCAGCGCCTCGGCGAAGGTCTTGTCGCCGATGGGAAAGTCGCGTGGCGCGTTGATCGCGGCGATCACCCTGTCGACCAGGTCCGGATCGTTCTGCGGAAACAGCCCGAAGCTGTCGCCGACCTTGTACTCGACGCCGGCCGCCGTGAGGTCGATGTCGATGTGGAAGGTCGCCTTCTCCGATTCGAGCTTGTTCAGGCGGTGCCGGCCGATGAAGCGGACATCGACCGGCTTGGATCGGGCGTAGCCGGGCGGGGCGTCGTCCTTGGCCGGCGCCTTGGCCTCGGGCGTTGCCTTCGCGCCATCCTTGACAGCGCCATCGGGCGTGCCGGCCAGCTCCTCGGCGAGCGTCTTCACCATGCGGAACGTTTCCTTGCCGCCGGGGACGCAAAGGTTGAGGCGGGTTTCCTCGCCGTCGGTGATCGCTTTCGAGTAGTTATGGCAATCGTAGCCGCACTGCCCGCAATCCTGCTGCGCCATCGCCGCCATCAGGCGCCTTTGGATCGGTTTGCCCTGCGCCATCTCCATGCGGTCGGCGAGGGCAAGCGAGGGGTCGTGCCAGGGCGCGTCGTCGTCCTCGGCGACCGCCATGCCGGCGGCGTCCGCGCCGATCGGCTGCGCGTCGCCCGGCTGCGGCGCCAGGAAGCCGGCGAAGAACCCGTTCAGCCAAGCCCTCTGCTCCTCGGAGAACGGGGCGTTCTCGGGGATGAAAGGCGCGACCGTCGGCGTCGTACCCTGGAAGCTCATGACGTGACCTCTGCGGACATGGCCTTCTCGACAAGCTCCTTGAGCGCGGCGACGTCGCGCGACGCGGTGAAGGCATGGAAGCTTTCGTCGGGACCCGCGCGATGGGCAAGATACGTCTTGAGAAGGCCTTCCACCAGCTTCGGCGCCGCATCCGCCGCGACCTTGGGGAAGATCTCGCGGCCGATCGCCGCCTGCTCGGAGTAGCCGCCGCCGACCAGGATGTCGTAGCCATCCACGGTGTCGCCCTCCTCGTTGATCGGCACGCGGGCGCCGATCAGGCCGACATCGCCGATGTAATGCTGGGCGCAGCTGTTGTGGCATCCGGTCAGGTGGATGTTGACCGGCGTGTCGAGCCTCACCCTCGGTTCCAGGTACGATGCCATGTCCTCGGCGTTCTTCTTGGTCGGCGCCGCCGCGAACTTGCAACCCTGCGCGCCGGTGCAGGCGATGAGGCCGGCGCGGATCGACGACGCGCGCCATTCGAGGCCGCTCGCCTCGACGCGCGCCTTGGCGGCGTCGAGCCGCGCATCGGGGATGCCGGAGATCAGCAGGTTCTGCCAGACGGTCAGGCGGATGTCGCCGTCGCCTAGTTCGCGAGCGATCGCGGCGAGCTCGCGCATCTGACCGGGGAGCATCTTGCCCACCGGCAGCACGACGCCGACGTAGTTCAACCCGTCCTGCTTCTGGCGGTGCACGCCGACATGGGCCTGGCGATCCTGGGCCGGCCGAAGCGCGACATGCGCGGCCTCGATGCGCGGCAGCGTCCAGCCGAGCTTGGCCTCGACGGCGACGAGGAACTTGTCGAAGCCCCAGCTGTCGAGCACGTACTTCAGGCGCGACTTGGTCCTGTTGGAGCGGTCCCCGTTGTCGATGTAGACGCGCACGATGGCGTCGGCGACCTTGGTGGCGTCGGCCGGCTTCAGGATCACGCCGGTGTCGCGCGCGAGATCCTTGTGGCCGGAGATGCCGCCCAGCATCAAGCGGAAGTACACGCCCGGTTCGATACCCGGCGCGCCTGGCGTCACCTCGACGGCCTGGAAGCCGATGTCGTTGGTGTCCTCCAGTGTCGGCACCGGCCCGCCGCCGTCGAAGGCGACGTTGAACTTGCGGGGCAGGCCATACATGACCCTGTTCTCGAGGATGTGGAAGTGCCACTCGCGGGCGTAGGGGCGGGTATCGAGCAGCTCGTCCGGCGCGATGCCGGCGGTGGCATCGCCCGTGACGTTGCGGATGTTGTCGGCCCCCGAGCCCTTGGAACACAGACCGAGGTCGATGATGCGCTCGATGACCTCGATGCCGTTGCGGGCCGGGATCTCGCGCAGCTGCAGGTTGGCGCGCGTGGTCACGTGAGCGTAGCCCCCGGCGAAGCGCTCGGCGATGTCGGCCATCCCGGCGAACTGCCAATGCTTGAGGATGCCGTTGTGGATGCGCAGGCGGCACATGTAGGCGTCCTGCGCCGGCGCGACGTAGAACAAGCCGTAGTAGCGCCAGCGGAAATTGTCCGCCGGCTTGGGGAACTCGTCCCTGGCGACCTGCTCCTTCAGCTTGCCGTAAGCGTCGAAAGGATGCTCCTCGCGCTTCCATTTCTCCTGATCGGCCAGCTTCTTGCCGGTCTTCTCGACCCTGGCCTGCGCCGCGAGGTGCTCGGCATCCGGGCCGCTCGGCGCGGCGGGACCGGCCGGCGCGGCCGCCGGCTTCAGCCGACCGACGTGGATGCCCGAGGTGAAGCCTTCGAGGTAGCGCTTCTGCTCGGTCGTGAACTCGCCGCCCATGATCATCCCTGGATTCGTGCGATGGCCGTAGACGCCCATCGTGGCCGCGAAGGCCCGGTGTCGGTTGGGCGCCTGGTTTCTCGCCGGATAACCCTGCCCGCGTCGTTGAAGGCATGGGATCGACGGCGGAACCGGCGTGTGTCAACCCGGTCTGCAAGACGTGTGCCGGCACTCGGAAGCTCGCTAGATCCTTCGCAGGCGAGCGTTTCCCCTGTCCGGAGGGCGTGGCGTCTTCCCACGGCTCAAGCGGCGGCTGCCTCTTTCGTAGCCAGGCTGCGCCCGAAGATGAGATCGTCACGCATCGCGCCGACCGGCGCGCCGGACTTGATCAGGTCGAGGTACCAAAGCCCATCGGCGGTGTCGCCGTAGAGCACGGCACCGGCGACCTTGTCGTCGTCGAGAACGATCTTCTTGTAGACGTGCTGCGCCTCGTCCTCGTAGACCAGCGCCTCCTTGCCCTCGCCCATGAAGTCGCCGGCCGAGAACAGGGACACGCCCGACACCTTCAGGTTGGTGGCCAGGATCGACCCGGTGTAGGCCGCGTCGCGTTCGCCGGCGAGCGTGCGGGCGACCGTCTTGGCGTGCTCGTAGGCGGGCTCCACGAGGCCGTAGGCGACGCCGCGATGCTCGGCGCATTCCCCAATGGCGAACACGTCCGGGTCGCCCGTGCGCATCTGGTCGTCCACCAGGATGCCCCGGTTGCAGGGCAGGCCGGCCTCCTTGGCGAGCGCGATGTTGGGGCGCACGCCGACGGCGCACACCAGCAGGTCGGCGGGGATGACGCGCCCATCGGCGAGTTCCACCGCCTCGACCCGGGACGTGCCGCGCACGCGGACGGTGTTGGCGCCGAGGATGACCTCGCAACCCTTGCCTTCGATGGCGGCGCGCAGGAGGCGTGCCGCCGGGTCGTCGAGCTGGCGCTCCATCAGCCGCGTCGCGATGTGGAGCAGCGTGACGCGGATCCCCGCCTTGGCCAGCCCGTAGGCCGCCTCGAGGCCGAGCAAGCCGCCGCCGATCACCACGGCGGGGCGGCCGGGCTCCACGGCGTTGAGCATCGTGTCGACATCGTCCATGGCGCGGAAGGTGATGGCGCCGGGCAGGTCCATGCCGGGTGTCGGCAGCTTGACGGCGTGCGAACCCGTCGCCAGCACGAGCTTGGAGTAGCCGAGCTCGACGCCGTTGCTGAACGCGATGGTCTTCTTCGCGCGGTCGAGGGCGGTGACCGGCCGGCCGAAGATGTTGGTGATGCCGTTCTTCGGCCACCAGGTCAGGGGCTTCAGCTGGATGTCGTCGACGGTCATTTCCCGCGCGAGCAGGGAAGACAAGAGCACGCGATTGTAGGCGCGGTAGGGCTCGGCGCCGACGAGGATGATGGAGTAACGGCCGAGCGCGCGCTGGCTCAATTCGTCGGCGAGCTTGGTGCCGGCCATGCCCTGTCCGACGATGACGAGAGGTTCGCTCATGGGGTTTGTCCATCCGTCGCTTCTGGCCGCGTCGGGCACGCAACCTTCGTGCCGCGCACGGGCGACGTGAGGGGCGCGTCGTCACGGCTCACCCGCCACAGGATCACGCCGCGTTACCTCATGACATGACCTATGTCCCACGTCATGAAAGGCGTGGCACATTTGCATTTGCATCGTACGGGCTGTTGAGGCATACCGAGGCCGTTGCGGCGTCTCCGGGCGTGGCGCTGGATGCGGGTGTAGCTCAGGGGTAGAGCACAACCTTGCCAAGGTTGGGGTCGAGGGTTCGAATCCCTTCGCCCGCTCCATTTTTGACGTAAGCTCTTTGCAAACGCTAGGCTTTTCCCAGGATCGCTGCCGGACTCGACATCCTGATTGTCGGATCGGTGACTGATCCTCTCCCTTTGAAGTGGTTCATCGCCGAGTTTGGTGGATCACGTCGCGAGGATGAAGCGCCGACGGAGCAGGTCGAGCTTGGCGCGACCAACCATGGAACGCTTCAGCAGCTTGAGGCGGTTGACTTGCCCCTCGGCCTGGCCGCTGCTCCACGGTAGGCGCAGGCCGGCGCGCACGGCGG
>CAXTIU010000014.1:0-80371 GCA_964244495.1 uncultured Beijerinckiaceae bacterium | reverse complement strand
CCGCCGCCGCGCCCCTCGCGCGCGAGGCGGGGCGGCGGGGCGTCGCCGCGCCCCGCGAGCCCGGCGAGGGCCGCCGTCGCGCCGGCGATCCGCACGGCCTCCGCCTTCGACAGGCGCAGCGCCTCGCGCAAGCCATCCGCGTCGGCCGGCCCGCTCGCCGCGAGCGCGGCCAGCCGCAGGCTCGCGTCCGCGCCGGGTTCGATCGCGATCAGCCGCGCCAAGCGCTCCGGTCGCGGCGCCCGCCCGAGCAGCGGGTCGAGCAGCCTAGCCTCCACCATCGTCGCGACGACCGGCGCGGCGCGGCGCGCGGCGAGCAGCTTCAGCACCTCCTGCCGGACCCGCTCGCGCGACAGCCGCAGGAGCCCGGCGCGCTCCGCGACCGACGCCGCCAGGCCGGCGTCGTCGAGCCCGTCGGCGTAATCGGCGGAGAACCGGAAGAAGCGCAGGATGCGCAGGAAGTCCTCGCGGATGCGCGTGGCGGGGTCGCCGATGAAGCGCACGCGCCGCGCGGCGAGGTCGGCGAGGCCGCCGGCGTAGTCGTGGATCGTTCCGTCACCCGCCAGCGACAGGGCGTTGACCGTGAAGTCGCGCCGCAGCGCGTCCCGCTCGAAATCGCGGCCGAAGCGGATCACGGCGTGGCGGCCGTCCGTCTCCACGTCCTCGCGCAGCGTGGTGACCTCGAAGGGGGTGCCGGCAACGAGCACGGTGACGGTGCCGTGGTCGAGGCCGGTCGGCACCACCCGCAGCCCCGCCGCCTCCGCCCGCCGGGTGACCACGCCGGGCGTTGCGGTGGTGGTGACGTCGTGGTCGCTCACCGGGCGGCCGAGCAGGGCGTTGCGGACGGCGCCACCGACCACGCGAGCCTCCTCGCCGTCGCGGTCGAGCACGGCGATCACGCGCGCGAGCGCCGGGTCGGCGAGCAGCGCGCGCGCGGCGGTCCTGGCTTGGTCGGCCGTGCCGCTCATCGCATGCGGCCCTGGACGATGTGGCCATCGACGATGTGGGCCGGCACGTAACCGCCCTCGTAGCGCGGTGCCATGACGCCGACGAGGGCGATCGAGCCCACCGCGAGCACGACGCCGGAAAGCGCCAGCGGCAGCACCACGCGCCGCGTCCAGCGGTCGATCGCGAAGGGGTTGATCAGCTGGAGGAGCAGCACGACGACGTAGAGCGCGAAGGGGATCGTGAAGAAGACCAGCGGCTCGGCGAGCAACCTGATCATGGCGTCGAACGCGCCGTCGAAGGTCGCGCCATCAGAGGTACAGCCGCTCGTAGAGCACGCGCAGGATGCCGGCGGTGATGCCCCAGATGGTGCGTCCCCCGTGCTCGATCGCGTAGAACTGCCGGGGGATGCCCTGCCACTCCCGCATCCGGACCTGATAGCTCGCCTCGTCCATCAGGTGGGCGAGCGGCACCTCGAAGGCTTCCGCCACCTCGGCGGGGTTGAGCGCCAGCGTGAAGGGCGGCGCGAGCCGGGCGACCACCGGCACGATGCGGAAGCCGGTGCGCGACAGGTAGGCGCCGAGGTAGCCGAGCACGGTGGCGGCGTCCGCCGGCAGGCCGACCTCCTCGCGCGCCTCGCGCAGCGCGGTGGCGGCGGGCGTGGCGTCGCCGGGGTCCATCTTGCCGCCGGGGAATGCGAACTGCCCGGCGTGGTCGCGTAAGCCCGCCGTGCGCCGGGTCAGCAGCACGTGGACGCCGCCGGGCCGGTCGACGAGCCCGACCAGCACGGCGGCGACGCGGGTCGTGGCGAGGAAGTCGGGCGTGATGTCCCACGCGTTCAGGGAATGGTCGCCGTCGAGCGGCGCGACCGTTCGGTCGAGCGCGACGGCATCGAGGCTCGGCGGAACGCGGGCGGCGACCCGTGCGAACACGTCGTCCGCCGGAGCGGCGGTGGCCCGCGCCGCCCTCAAGCGAGCGCGCCCGCCGGCACGATGGGGAAGAACGAGGACCCCGAGCGGATGCCCAGCGACCCGTCCTCCTCCGCCGCGCGGTCGATGAGGTCGATGGCGAGCGAGCGGGTCAGGCGCGCCCACAAGTCGCCGCGCACGTGCACGTAGGGCTTCACGCCCTCGTCCGCGTCGGTGGCGAAGCGCAGCGCGTGGTCGGCGCCGGCCTCGACCTCGTCGCCCATGTTGGTGACGAAACGCAGGGCGCCGTCCGCCTCCGCCATCGCGACGGCGACGAAGGGCGCGTCCTCGACGGTGATGCCGAGGCACTCGACCGGCGTCACCAGCACGTAGCGCTCGGGGTCGCGGCGCAGGATGCGGGCGAACAGCGCCACCATGGCTGGCCTCGCGATGGGGGTGCCGGCGTAGTGCCAGGTGCCGTCGGCGGCGATCCGCATGTCGATGTCGCCGCAGAAGGGCGGGTGCCAAAGGTGCACCGGCGCCGGGCCGCGCGTGTTGTTCGCACCGATCGCCGCGGCGAGGCCCGCCAGGCGGCCCTCCGGCGGGAGCGGCGGGGTAGGGGGCGTCACGTCGCCACCCGGCTTCTCTCGCCACCCGTTATCGGCCATGATCGGTCAGCCATAATTGCAACCCAAAGAAGGGGACAGTCGGCGGAAGGGGCAATCGATATCGGGCATCGCGCGGGATGCCGACCCTCGACAGGTAGTCCTTGAGGAGCCAACCGTCCATGGATGAGATCAATCATGCCTGACGCCAACACCACCACGCTCGAGGCCGCCGTCGCCCGCACGGCCGAGGTCGCGCTCGACCGGGTCGCCGCCGCCCGCGCCGCGATCGGCACGGTGATCTTCGGCCAGACGCAGGTGGTGGAGGAGGTGCTCGTCACGCTGCTCGCCGGCGGCCACGGCCTGCTCGTCGGTGTGCCGGGCCTCGCCAAGACCAAGCTCGTCGACACGCTCGGCACCGTGCTCGGCCTCGACGCCCGCCGCGTCCAGTTCACGCCCGACCTGATGCCGGCCGACATCCTCGGCTCCGAGATCCTGGAAGAGAGCGCCGACCGCCGCCGCTCCTTCAAGTTCATGCGCGGCCCGATCTTCGCCCAGTTGCTGATGGCCGACGAGATCAACCGCGCCAGCCCGCGCACCCAGTCGGCGCTGCTGCAGGCGATGCAGGAGTATCACGTGTCGGTCGCCGGCGAGCGTCACGACCTGCCGGCGCCCTTCCACGTGCTGGCGACGCAGAACCCGCTGGAGCAGGAGGGCACCTACCCACTGCCGGAAGCGCAGCTCGACCGCTTCCTGATGCAGATCGACGTGACCTACCCCGATCGCGCGGCGGAACGGCGCATCCTCATCGAGACGACCGGCGAGCACCAGGCCGTCCCCAAGGCGGCGATGACCGCCACGGACCTCCAGGCCACCCAGCGTCTCGTGCGCCGGATGCCGGTCGGCGAGAGCGTGGTGGAGGCGATCCTCGACATCGTCCGCTCCGCCCGGCCGGAGGAGGGCGGCGCCATCGCCAAGACGGTCGCCTGGGGACCGGGGCCGCGCGCCGCGCAGGCCTTGATGCTCGCCTCCCGCGCCCGCGCCCTGGTGTCTGGCCGCCTTGCGCCCTCGCTCGACGACGTGGTGGCGCTGGCGACCCCGATCCTCAAGCACCGCATGGCGCTGACCTTTTCCGCCCGCGCCGACGGCGAGACGATCGACGCCGTCATCAAGACGCTCACCAAGAAGTTCACGTGAGGATGAGGCGGTCGCCGATCGATCGTCATTCCGGGGCGGCGCTCGCCGAACCCGGAACCGGTGCTCCCGCGTGATGGCCGGCAGCGGACCCCGGTTCCGGATCGCGGCTCGCGCGCCGTCCGGAGCGATGGTGGAAGGAACGGCGTTCTGATGGCCCTCACCGCGCGCACCCTCGACCGCCACGAGCGGCTGATCGGGCTAGGCCAGCGCCAGGGCGCGCTCGACCTCGCGCGCCGGCTGCCGAGCCTCGTCGTCGCGGCGAAGGAGGTCGCCTCCTCCGCCATGCACGGCGTCCATGGGCGCCGCCGTTCCGGCACGGGCGAGAATTTCTGGCAGTTTCGCCCCTTCGTGGCCGGCGAGTCGGCGTCCCGCGTCGACTGGCGGCGCTCGGCACGCGACGACCGGGTGTACGTCCGCGAGCGGGAATGGGAGTCGGCTCATACCGTCTGGATCTGGATCGACCGGTCGCCTTCGATGGCTTACGCATCGAGCCTCGCCCTGCAATCCAAGCTCGACCGCGCGCTCGTGCTCGGGTTCGCCAGCGCCGACCTGCTGGTGCGCGGCGGCGAGCGGGTCGGGCTGCTCGGCCTGACGCGGCCGCTGGCGACGCGCTCGGTCATCGAACGTTTCGCCGAGGCGCTGCTGCTCGACGGGAGGGCGGGCGAGGACGACCTGCCGCCGGCGCGCGCGCTGGCGCCGCGCGTGCGCGCGGTGCTGATCAGCGACTTCCTGACTCCGCCCGACCTGATCGCGGCGCGGGTGGCCGACCTCGCCGCGCGCGGCGCCGGCGGCCATCTCGTGGCCATCGCCGATCCGGTGGAGGAAACCTTCCCCTTCGCCGGGCATACGGAATTCGCCGACGTCGACTCGTCGGCGGTCATGCGGATCGGTCAGGCCGAGCGGTTCCGCGACGACTATATCCGCCGGCTCGCCGCCCACCGCGACGCGCTCGCCGCCATCGCGCGCGCGAAGGGCTGGAGCCTCGCCGTGCACCGGACCGACCGTGCCGCCTCGGAGGCGCTGCTGGCGTTGCGCACGCGGCTGGAACAGAGCGTCGGCCTGCCGGGAGCGGGATAGGTGTTTGGTCTCCCGCTCGCCTTCACGGTTCCCTTGGCGCTGGTCGCGCTCGCCGGCCTGCCGGTGCTCTACGTCCTCCTGCGCGTCACGCCGCCGCGCCCGCAGCGCGTGGTGTTCCCGCCGCTCAAGCTGATCCTCGACCTGCGGCCCAAGGAGGAGACGCCGGCCAGCACACCCCCGTGGCTGCTGGCGCTGCGCCTGCTGCTGGCGACCTGCGTCATCGCCGCGATGGCTGGGCCAATCTGGCATCCGCTCAGCATCGGCGTGGCCGGCCGTGGGCCGCTGCTGATCGCGATGGACGACGGCTGGGCGGCGGCGCCGGCCTGGGACCGCCGCGCGGCCGCCGCCGCGCAGCGCATCGAGGGGGCCCGGCAGCGCTCGCAGCCGGTGGCGATCACCGCCGCCTCCGAGGGCGGCAAGGCGATCGTGCCGACCGACGCGGCCAGCGCGCTCGACCGCCTGCGGGCGCTGAAACCGGTGCCCTACGCACCCGACCGGGCGGCGGCGCCGATCGAGCGCTTCGTCGCCGAGCGGCCGGACACGACGGTGGTGTGGTTCGGCGACGGGATCGAGCGAGGCGGCGCCCGCGCCTTCGCCGCCCGGCTCGTGGCGCTGCCGGTCCGCACGATCCACGTCGCCGACGCGGCCCCCGTGCTGGCCATCGCCGATCCGCGCAACGACGGCGGCAGCCTGGCGGTGCGCGTGCTGCGCTCCGGACCCGGCGAACCGGCGCGGGGCCTCGTCCGCGCCCTCGACCTGAAGGGGCTGAGCGTGGCGGAGGCGCCGTTCGCCTTCGCCGACGGCAACGCCGTCGATGCCCGGTTCGACATCCCGATGGAACTGCGCAACGACATCGCCCGCATCGAGGTCGTCGGCGCCCGTTCGGCCGGGGCGGTGACCCTGCTCGACGCGCGGTGGAAGCGCCGTCGCGTCGGCATCGTCAGCGGCGACAGCGCCGACACCGCGCAGCCGCTGCTGTCGCCGGCCTACTACATCCGCAAGGCGCTGAGCCCCTTCGCCGACGTGCACGAGCCCAAGCCCGGTGCGCCCGACCCCGTCGGCGCGATGTTGGACGACAAGGTCAACGTCCTCGTCCTCGCCGACGTCGGCACGATCACCGGCCAGACCCGCGAGCGGCTGGGGCGCTGGGTGGACGACGGGGGCTTGCTGGTGCGCTTCGCCGGCACGCGGTTGTCGGGCGCCACCGACGACCTCGTGCCGGTGACGCTGCGGCGCGGCGGCCGGGTGCTCGGCGGCTCGTTGTCGTGGGAGCAGCCGAAGACGCTGGCGCCTTTCGAGCCGCCGAGCCCCTTCGTCGGGCTAGCCATCCCCAAGGAGGTCACCGTGTCCCGCCAGGTGCTGGCGGAACCGGAGGCGGGCCTCGCCGGCAAGACGTGGGCGCAACTGTCCGACGGCACGCCGCTCGTCACCGCCGCGCCGCGCGGCAAGGGCAGGGTGGTGCTGTTCCACGTCACCGCCGACACCACCTGGTCGAACCTCCCGATCTCGGGTTTGTTCGTGGACATGCTGAAAACGGTCGTCTCGCTGTCCGGCGAGGGCCCGCGCCCCGCCGCGGACACCGGGGCTCAAGGCTTGGAGGCCCAAGGCTTGGAGGCCCAAGGCGCGGAGGCCCAAGGCACCGAAGTCAAGGCCGTCGAGACGGTGGCGCCGAGCCGCACGCTCGACGGGTTCGGCGTCCTCGGCGCGCCGCCGCCGGCCGCCAAGCCCGTGCCGGTCGCCTTCGCCGGCACGTCCGGGCCGGACCATCCGCCGGGGTTCTACGGCACGGCCGACGCGTTGCTCGCCATCAACACGCTCGCCCCAGCCGACACGATCCCCGCCGTCGACTTGCGGGGGCTGCGCTTCGACGAGGCACCGCTGCGCGCGGCCGAGCCGATCGACCTGCGGCCCTGGCTGGTCGGCGCCGCCTTTCTTCTGTTCGTGCTCGACAGCCTCGCGGCGCTCTGGCTCGGCGGCAAGCTCCGACGTCCCGGGCGGCGCGCCGCGATGGCCGCGCTCGCCCTCGTGCTGGGGTCGGCCGCGCCCTTGGGCCCGCCGCGCCCGGCGGAGGCGCAGACGGCCAGGCCGCCGGCTCAGTCCGTCAAGCCGGCGGCGCCTGTCGCCATCGGCCCGCGCGACCTCGCCTCGGCGCTCACAACGCGCCTCGCCTACGTCGTCAGTGGCAACGCCAAGGTGGACGAGGTCACGCGCCAGGGCCTCACCTCGTTGTCGGCGACGCTGGCGGCGCGCACCTCGCTCACCCCCGGCGAGCCCGTCGGCCTCGATCCGGTCAAGGACGAGCTCGCCTTCTATCCCCTCTTGTACTGGCCGGTGGTGGCCGGCAACCCGCAGCCGTCGCAGCAAGCCGTCGACAAGATCGCCGCCTACATGCGCCAGGGCGGCACCATCGTCTTCGACACGCGCGACGCCCTCACCGCGCGCCCCGCCGGCGACCCGAGCCCCGAGACCGCGTGGCTGCGGCAGCTGCTGGGGGGCGTCGACGTGCCCGAACTCGAACCCGTCCCCTCCGACCACGTCGTGACCAAGACGTTCTACCTGCTCGACGCGTTCGTCGGGCGCTACGCGTCCGGGCAGACGTGGATCGAGGCGCTGCCGCCGCCGATCGGCGACCAGCAGCGGCCGGCCCGATCGGGCGACGGCGTCTCGCCGGTGATCCTCACCGCCAACGACCTCGCCGGTGGCTGGGCCGGCGACGAGTACGGCGAACCGCTCTACCCGCTCGTGCCCGGCGACGCCCGCCAGCACGAGATGGCGCTGCGCGGCGGCGTCAACCTCGTGATGTACACCCTGACCGGCAACTACAAGGCCGACCAGGTCCACGTGCGCGACCTGCTGGAACGGCTGGGGCATTGACGCGGTGCCGCGCCGGCGGCCGGGCGTCGTCGCTTAAGCCTCCGTGAACCGGTGCCTGGCAGGTATGGCGGATGGCTTGGCCTTCCCATGACGACGCTGGTGATGGCGGGCGCGTCCGCCCGCCCGCTCGACGCCTGCTCGCGTGGTCCTCACCCGCCTCTTGGTCACTGGATTCCACGCTCGCCGCCACGGTGGCTGCGATCACGCTGGCCGGCCTCGTCCTCCGCATCGCGGCGGCGCGGGACGACCTGTGGCTTGACGAGATCTGGTCGTGCCGCCTGGTGGAGGGGGTTCGGCGGGCGAGCGACATCCTCTTCGCGCTGCCCTACGACAACAACCACGTGCTGAACTCCCTCTGGCTGAGACTCGTCGGCCCGGATGCGTCCTCGTTGCTGGTCCGCCTTCCGGCGATCGTCATGGGAACGCTCTGCGTCCCGGTCGCGGCGCGCATCGGCGCCCGAAGCGGACGGGTCGCCGCCATCGCCGCCGCCGCCATCTTCGCCGTCGATCAGCCTTTCGTGCAGTTCGGCTCGGAGGCGCGCGGCTACGCCGGGATGATCCTGGCGACGCTCGTCGCCGTCGACGCCCTGGAGCGCCTGCTCGAGGTTCGGGCAGGCGGCCGGCCTCGGGGCCGCGACCTGATGATCTACGCGGCGGCGATCGCGTTGGGCACCTTCAGCCACCTGACGATGCTGGAACCCGTCCTCGTCCTGTCCGCCGTCGCCGTCCTGCGCCTCGCACGCGAGGAGGCTTGGCGACCGTCCGTGTTCGGTCGCGCCCGGCCGATCCTCGTCGCAACCGCCGCCGGCCTCGCGCCGCCGCTCGGTTGCCTGGCGATCAGCCTGGCACCCGGCACCCTGCACACCGGCCTCGTCACGCCGTTCGACCCGTGGCTGTTCGCCGAAGGGTTCGCGCGGCTCGTCCGAGCGACGATCGGCTTGCCGGCCGAGCCCTGGTCGGATGCGGCGTTCGTCCAGGGCCTCGTCGTCGCCGGCGGCTGCGTCGCCCTGATCGCCTTCGTGCCGGCGAAGCGGCGGTTCTTTCCCGCCCTGACGATCATCGGCCTGCCGGCGGTCCAATGGGCGCTTCGCCTGCCCAACCCGGAATACCCGCGCTTCTACCTTACGACGGGCGTCGGGCTCGCCCTTCTTGGCGCCGACGCCTTCGCGCGGGCCTGGAACGGCGCTCCCTTCGCGCGCCGGACAGCCGGCCTAGCGGCGCTCTGCTTCCTCGCCGCCCAGGGCGCGGCCCTCCTTTCCATCCTGGCGACCGGCCATGGCCGCTACGCCGACGCGGTGGCGTTTATGCGGGCCGATGGGCCGGCCCGCTTCGCCGTCTCGCCGCCTGTGAACGCCAGCGAG
The DNA here is from genome assembly GCA_964244495.1 of uncultured Beijerinckiaceae bacterium. Lineage (GTDB taxonomy): Bacteria > Pseudomonadota > Alphaproteobacteria > Rhizobiales > Beijerinckiaceae > RH-AL1. The sequence goes on along the minus strand of CAXTIU010000014.1, from coordinate 71,407 downwards.
ACGGCGGCGGTGGTGCGCTGGTACGCCGCCAAGCGGGAGGGTGCCGAAATCCGGCTCGTCCCGGACGCGTGCGCCGGGCCGCCCACCCTACCGCCCACATGGCTGATCGTGGTGCGGGCGCCTGACAAGGATTCCGGCATCGCGCGGCCCACCGACGGGGCGGCTTGTCGCGGCCAAAGGTACGTGCCCGCGCGGACGTTCCCGGCTCACGGCCCGTCGGGCTTCGTTTGGGACGTGTTCCGGGTCGTCGACGCGGATCGCTGAAGCTTCGGACCAGGACGAGCGCAGCCGTTCCGGGAAAACCCGATGCGTGAAAACGACTTAAATCCTCGGACCCGGGTCAATGATCCGGTCCGAGGCTTCAGCGGTCTCGCGGCGCGACCGCCCGGCGCCTACGCGATCGGCACGCCCCGCTCCATCGCCGCCGCTTCGAGCCGGGTCCGGACGCAGGCCTCCACCGGCGCCACGATGTAGCCCGCGTCCCGATCGCCGATCATGGCGCATCGTCCGCGCTCCTCCCGCCATCGCTTGGCGATCAGCAGGCAGAGCACCGCGTCGAGCCGGTCCTGCGTTGCCTTGCGCGGCCTCGCTTCGGCGTCGAGCCCGGCGCACCACGTCGCCGCCGCGTCGAGGCGCAGCGCGGCCGCCTCGCGCCCGGCGGCGGCGAGCACGGTGCCCCACGCGTCCTGCCGGAACGTTTTTCGCCCCGGATTGTAGCGCGGGCCCCCCTTGCCGGCGGCGGCGAAGGCCGGGTCGAGGCTGAGCAGCGCCAGGGCGGGGTAAACCTCCATGACGAAACCGCCCAGCGTCGCGCGCGCCGCCGCCTCGGGATCGTCGGCGAAGCCGAGGCGATCAAGGAAGCGCCAGATCGGTGCCCCGTCGCCGAACATCGACGCCTTGCCGCGGTTGGCCGGCTGGATCGCGCCGCCGCTCCAGCTCATCACCGCCGCCACGACCCGCTCGGCTGGGCGGCTACCGCCCGCGTTGGGAACGATCGTCGGCTGGTCGATTCCCACCAGCGTGAGGTCGTCGCCCCCGTGCAGCCCCTCGATGAAGGCCGCCGCCGCCTCGAAACCGACGAGCCGTGGCGCGTGAAACACGATCCCGCCGCCCGGCTCGAGGCACGCCGCGCAGATCGCGCCGGGCGCGCGGGGATTGTCCGCCCACGCCGAGTCGAAGCCCACCAGGTTGACCGCCACGCGTTCCCCCGCCGCTCGAAAGACGCTAAGCTCGGGCATCAGCTCCGAAAACCGCTTCGCACAACCCCGACCGATGCTTTAGGTTGAGGCTCGCGATCCGGACCGCGCATCCCGACGACGGGGCACAGCCGGAACAAAGGTCCAGCGTCCGATGAACCCGCAGTTCTACCGCATCCAGCGCCTGCCGCCCTACGTCTTCGAGGAGGTGAACCGGCTGAAGGCGCTCGCGCGCAAGGGCGGCGCCGACATCATCGACCTCGGCATGGGCAACCCGGACCTCGACGCGCCCAAGCACGTCAAGGACAAGCTGATCGAGACGCTCGGCAAGACGCGGATCGACCGCTACTCCTCCTCCAAGGGCATCGCCGGCCTGCGTAAGGCCCAGGCCGGCTACTACGCGCGCCGCTTCGGCGTGACGCTGAACCCCGACACGCAGGTGGTGGCGACGCTCGGCTCCAAGGAAGGCTTCGCCAACGTCGCGCAGGCGATCACCGCGCCGGGTGATGTCGTCATCGTGCCCGATCCTTCCTATCCGATCCACGCCTTCGGCTTCCTGATGGCCGGCGGCGCCGTGCGCTCGATCGCCGCCGACCCGACCCCGCACTTCTTCGTGGCCCTGGAGCGGGCGATCACCCACTCCATCCCCAAGCCGATCGCCGTGGTCGTGTGCTATCCCTCCAACCCGACCGCGCTCGTCGCCAGCCTGGACTTTTACAAGGACCTCGTCCGCTTCGCCAAGCGCCACGAGATCTACATCCTGTCCGACCTCGCCTACGCCGAACTCTACTTCGAGGGCGAGCCGCCGCCCTCCGTGCTGCAGGTCGAGGGCGCGCTCGACTGCACGATCGAGTTCACCTCCATGTCGAAGACCTACTCGATGCCGGGCTGGCGCATCGGCTTCGCCGTCGGCAACGAGAAGCTCGTTTCGGCGCTGACGCGCGTGAAATCCTACCTCGACTACGGCGCCTACACGCCCGTCCAGGTCGCCGCCACCGCCGCGCTCAATGGTCCCGATGACTGCATCCACGAGATGCGCGCCATCTACAAGAGGCGCCGCGACGTGATGGTGGAAAGCTTCGCGAAGGCCGGCTGGTCGATCCCGGCGCCCCGCGCCTCCATGTTCGCCTGGGCGCGGGTGCCGGAGCGCTTCGCCCACCTGGGCAGCATGGAGTTCTCCAAGCTGATGATCGAGAAGGCCGACGTGGCGGTCGCGCCCGGCATCGGCTTCGGCGAGCACGGCGAGGGCTACGTGCGCCTCGCGGTGGTCGAGAACGAGCAGCGCATCCGCCAGGCGGCGCGCGGCCTGAAACGGCTGATGGACGCCGCCGATGGCAGCCTGCACAACGTGGTGAGGCTGGCGCGGGAAGCGTAGTGGCCCGTCCCAACCGGGAGGAAGGACCCTACGGGGCTGGGCGCACGGGGCCTTAACTTCCGCTTCGTCAGTTTCGGGCATGGTCGGACCGTGGGCGATGGGCCATCGGGAGGGCGACCGCCGACCGGCGGTCCGACCAGGGATCGATCGGCGGAACCCGTGTCATCTAGCACCCTACGCATCGTCCGGCGTCGCGAAGGCGGCTCGCGTCCCGCTTCGGAGCCTCGGCGGGGCGCGGAAGGGTCCGCGCCGTCCCCGAACACGGCCGTTCTTCCCACCCTGTGCCTCCTTGTGGCGGCGGCCGCCTGCGTCGCGCTGCTCTGGGCATCGGCGTTCTACCACCTTTACCGGGTCCGCGAAGGCGAGATGGTCCAGGCCCGGCGCGACGCCGCCAACCTGTCCGTGGCCCTCGCCGAGCAGGTGTGCCGTCTCGTGGCCGGCGCCGACCAGATCATGCGCCTCATGCAGGACGATTTCAGGCACGATCCCGCCCGTTTCGATTTTGCCGCCTGGCTGTCCCGTGTGACATCGCTCCACGTCGTCGCCAACCAGATCGCGTTGCTCGACGCCGATGGGACCGTCGTCGCCGCGCGCACGTCGCTCCCGTCGCGCGCGGCGCCGGTCAACGCCGCCGATCGTGCCTATTTCACCTATCTCGCGACCCACCGCGACACGGACCTCTACATCGGCCGCACCGTGACAGGCCGCATCGTCAACGAGCGCCAGTTCCAGCTCGCCCGCCGTCTCGATCGTCCCGACGGGACCTTCGCCGGCGTCCTCGTCGTTTCGATCGATCCCGCGTACCTGGAACGGCAGTTCCGGGCGCTCGACACGGGGATCGACGGCAGCGTCACCCTGTTCGGAACCGACGGTTACGCCCGTGCCCGCATCCCGTTCGTGCCCGGCATGTACGATCGCGATGCCTCGAGGCACGACGGCGACCCGGGGATCTTCGACCATCTTCCCCACGCACCGAAGGGGACGTACGAGCGCACCAGCATCTACGATCACATGCCGAGGCTCTACGGGTACCGGCGCCTCGACGGACTGCCTCTGGCCATCGCCGTGGGCCGGTCGTTGTCCGAGATCCTGGTGCGGGTGGACGAGGAGCGCCGCCGAACCTACGCGGCGGCCACCGCCGCCACGGTCGTGGTGCTCGCCCTGGTCGGGGCTCTCGCCTGGGAGTTCGCGCGCCGCACCGCGCGCGAGCGGCAGCTGCTCGCCTCGGACCGCGCGTTGCGCGAGGCGGAGGCTGGGTTCCGAGGCGTCTTCGAGAGTTCCACCGACATCCTCTGGGTGCATCGCGTGTCGCCGGACGGCGTGGTCACCTTCGACAACATGAACAGCGCGGCGGCGGAAGCCAGGGGCATCGACCCCGTGCTCGCGCGGGGCCGGCGGCTCGCCGACGTCCTGCCGCCCCACGTGGCGCCGACAGCGCTGGATCATATCGCGCAGGTGGTCGCCTCCGGCACGCCGCTGCGGAGCCAGGACATCGGGGTGGTCGGCGAGGGACGGTCCTACGAGACCGTGCTTGTCCCCCTCTTCGAGGATAGGGCAAGCGGGCGTGTGACCCGGGTCTTCGTGTCCATCCGCGACATCACCCACCTGCGCGAGGCGGATGCCGCGATCGCGCGCAGCGAGGCCCGCTTCCGCTCGCTCGCCGAGACGACGAGCGACGTCATCACCCGCCTCACCCTCGACCGCAGGCGTGAGTACGTGTCCCCGGCCTGCAAGGCGCTGCTCGGCTACGAGCCGGAGGACCTGCTCGGGCGGGTGCCTTCCGACTCCATGCACCCCGACGACGCACCGCGTGTCCGCGACCTCGCGCGGCGGCTCATCGCCGGCGAGATCGCGGACGCGCGGGTCACCGTCACCTACCGGACGCGCCACAAGCTCGGGCATTGGGTGTGGGTCGAGGCCAGCATGAGCCTCGGCCACGACGCGCTGACCGGCGAGCCGGACTCGATGATCTGCACGCTGCGCGACGTCACCGAGCGGCGCGTCGCGGAGGCGGCGGTGGCGGCCAGCGAAGCGCGGTTCCGCCTGCTCGCGGAGAACGCCAGCGACATGATCGTGCTGAGCGACGACACCGGACGGCGCTCCTACGTGTCGCCAGCCAGCGCCCGCCTCGTCGGCTTCACCCCCGCCGAGTTCGCCGCCATGCCGCTGACGGAGCACGTGCACCCCGACGATGTCGAGGCGCTGGAGCGGACGCTGGCCTGCACGAGGGACGGCGCGATCGAAACCTCCGTGATCTGTCGCTTCCGGCACCGCGACGGGGAATGGCGATGGCTGGAAAGCGTGTTCCGCCGCATTCCCGACGGGAAGGCGCCGAGCGAAGGGGTGCGCGCGTCGGGCGAGAGGGCGGGTGGTGGCAGGGCGGGCGGGCGCGTGCCGGGCCAGAGCGACCGGCAGCCGACCGTGGTCGTGACGGTGCGCGATGTCACCGAGCGCCAGATCCAGTCGCGGGCGCTGGAGGAGGCCAAGCGCGCCGCCGAACAGGCGAGTTCGGCGAAGTCCGACTTCCTGGCGACCATGAGCCACGAGATCAGGACGCCGCTCAACGGCATCCTCGGCTACACCGACCTGCTGCTGACCGATGCCGCCTTCGGCGGCGAGCGGCGCCGCCATGTCGAGCGCATCCGCGGCGCCGGCGCCGCGCTGCGCACCGTCGTCGACGATATCCTGGACTTCTCGAAGATCGAGGCGGGCCGGATCGACCTCGATCCGCGACCCTTCGACCTCGCCACCCTCGTCGCCGACGCGGTCTCCATCGTGCGCGGCGGCGTCGGAAGCAAGAGCCTCGACATTACCACGAGCCTCGACGCCCGCGTGTCGCCGTTCCTGGTCGGCGACGAGGACCGGCTGCGCCAGATCCTCCTCAACCTCCTCAACAACGCGGTGAAGTTCACCCCGGCGGGCGTCGTCTGCCTGACGGTCGCACCGGCGCTCGACGCGTCCGGGCGCCTCCGTTTCACCGTGGCCGACACGGGGATCGGCATCCCGCTGGAGAAGCGGGACAAGCTGTTCGAGCGCTTCTCCCAGGTCAACGGCTCGATCAGGCGCAGGTACGGCGGCACCGGCCTCGGCCTGGCCATCTGCCGGAGCCTCGTCGAGGCGATGGGCGGCACCATCGGCGTCGAGAGCACGGACGGACGTGGATCGACGTTCTGGTTCGAGGTGCCGCTGCCGGTCGGCGGACCGGGCTCGGCGGGCGAGGCCGACGGCCAGGACGCCCCGACCGGGGGAAGGCCGGCCACTGTGCTGCTCGTCGAGGACCAGACGGTCAACCAGGAACTCGTCAGGGCGGTCATGGAGGCGGCTGGTCACGTGGTCGTGGTCGTCGCCGACGGCGCGCAGGCCGTCCGCGCGGTTCGCGAGCGATTGTTCGACCTCGTCCTGATGGACGCGCAGATGCCGGTGATGGACGGCGTCAGCGCCACACGGCGGATCCGCGCCGCCGACCATCCGTCACGCGACGTGCCGATCATCGCCATGTCCGCCAACGTGATGCCCGATCAGGTCGCGGCGCTGCTGGCGGCGGGCATGGACGACCACCTCGGCAAGCCGTTCCGTCAGCGCGACCTGTTCGCAGCCGTGGCGCGCTGGACGCCGCCGAGACCCGGAGCCTATCCGTATCGGGAAGCGAGCGTGGACCATCGCGTCCTCGCCGAACTCGCCGACAGCATCGGCGCTTCGAGGCTGCGGACGCTGACGCGGGCGGCGATCGAGCAGATCGGCGATCTCATCGCCCCCGATGCGGAGGGAACGGCCTCGGACCGCGACAGGCTCGGCATCGGCGCGCACGCGTTGCTGGCGGCGAGCGGGACCCTGGGCTTGGCCAGGTTGTCGACGCTCCTGCGCGCGCTCGAGCGCGCCTGCGGTCAAGAAGACGGCCACGTCGATGGCCAAACCGCCGGCCAAGCCGCCGGTCAGGCATCGGAGCCGTCGGCGGACCCGGACGCGCGGCGGCGCGAGATCGGCGCGTGCCTGCGCGCGTTGCGCGACGAGCACGCCCGCGCGGCCGCCGCCTTGGCGGAGGTCCTCGCGACCATGGCGGCTCCAGGCAGGGACCCTCACCGGTAGCGCGATCGCTGCTGTCCATTGCGCGTCCGCCGCCGCCGGGCTACCCGTCGTGCTCGGTCAAGGGAGTGTCCGCATGTGCGACGACGAGATCCACCAGGGCGTGACGCACGATCCTCGCCTGTCGCGTCGGGCCTTCGGCCTCAGCGCGACGGCGGCCGTGACCCTCGCCGCCGCGCGAGCTGACGCCGTTGCGGCCGACGTCGTTGCGGCCGACGTCGTCGAGCGCCAAACCGTGGAGCGCGACGTCGTTGTGGGAACGCCGGACGGCACGGCCGACGCGGCCCTGTTCCATCCCGCCGGCAACGGCCGCTGGCCCGCCGTCCTCGTCTGGACGGACATCCTGGGGCTGCGACCGGTATTCCGGCAGATGGGCCGGCGCCTCGCCGCGCAAGGCTACGTCGTGCTCGTTCCCAACCCCTTCTATCGCGCGCGCCGGGCGCCGGTGGTCGACGGCGCCTTCGACTTCGGCAAGCCGGAGGATCGGGCCAAGGTCATGCCGCTCGCCGCCGCCCTGACGCCGGACACCACCGCGCGCGACGCCCCCGCGTTCCTCGCCTTCCTCGACGCCCAACCGCAGACCGACACGAAGGCCAAGGCCGGCGTGCAGGGCTACTGCATGGGCGGCCCGCTCACCTTCCGCACCGCCGCCGCCGTTCCGGACCGCGTCGCGGCCGCCGCGACCTTCCACGGCGCGAGCCTCGTCACCGACAAGCCCGACAGCCCGCACCTGCTGATCCCGAAGGCGAAGGCGCGCTTCGTCTGCGCGATCGCCGCCAACGACGACGCGCGCCAGCCCGATGCCAAGGACGTGCTGCGGACGAGCTTCACGCGAGCCCATGTGCCGGCCGAAGTCGACGTTTATCCCGGCGCCAACCATGGCTGGTGCGTGAAGGGCAGCGCCGTCTACGATGAGGCCGCCGCCGAGCGCGCCTGGGGCGAGCTGCGCGCGCTCTACAAGGCCACGCTGGTCTGATCCCCGCCGTCCTAGCGCAGGAAATGGTATGCGACGATCGCCGCCAGCACCCAGAGCGCCACTTGGCCGAGGCGCTGCGAACGCTTCTGCATGGCGCCGAAATCGCGCAGGGCCTCGGGCGAGACCCCGACCCCGTTGTCGATCATGTCCTCCAGCTTGCCGACCGTGCGCTCGGCGCGCACCAGCGTCTGCGGCAGGTTGGCGGTGAAGCGCCCGAGCGTGCCGAGCGCGCGGCCGGCGTCCCCCAGCTTGCCGATCGGCCCAAGGTTCTCCTGGATCCAGGTGCGCACCACCGGCTCCGCGGTGGACCACATGTCGAGGCGCGGGTCGAGCGTGCGGGCGACGCCCTCCACCACCACCATCGTCTTTTGCAGCAGCACCAGCTCGGTGCGCGTGTGCATGTCGAACAGCGCGGTGATCTCGAACAGCAGGGTGAGCAGGCGCGCCATCGAGATCTCGTCGGCGGTGCGCGAATGGATCGGCTCGCCGATCGCCCGGATCGCTTGCGCGAAATCCTCGACGCGGTGGGTGGAGGGCACGTAGCCCGCCTCGAAATGCACCTCCGCGACGCGGATGTAGTCGCGGGTGATGAAGCCGTACAGGATCTCGGCGAGGAAACGGCGCTCCTTGACGCCGAGCCGGCCCATGATCCCGAAGTCGACCGCGACCAGCCGCTGCTCCCGGTCGATGAACAGGTTGCCCTGGTGCATGTCGGCGTGGAAGAAGCCGTCGCGCATGGCGTGGCGCAGGAACGACTGGATCACGGCGGCGCCGAGCTTGGGCAGGTCGTAGCCTTTGCGGGCCAGCGCGGGCACGTCCGACAGCTTGACGCCATCGATCCATTCGAGCGTCAGGACCTCGGCGGCGGTGCGGTCCCAGTCGATGGCCGGGATGCGGAAGTCGACGTCGCGCTCGATGTTCTCGGCGAACTCCGAGGCCGCCGCCGCCTCGATGCGGAAGTCCGTCTCCATCTTCACGGTCCGCACCAGCACCTCGACGACGCCGACCGGCCGCAGCCGCCGCGTGCGGGGGAAGTACCGGTCCACGAAGCGCGCCGCCTGCAGCAGGTCGTTGAAGTCGCGCGCCAGCAGGGCGGCGATGCCGGGACGGCGCACCTTGATGGCCACGTCGCGCTCGCCGAGCGCGTCGCGGACCCGGCCCTTGTGGACCTGGGCTATGGAGGCGGCGGCGACCGCGTCGCCGACCGAGACGAAGAGCGTCCCGATCCCGCAGCCGAAGGCGGCCTCGATCTGCCGGACGGCGACGTCGCGCGGGAAGGGTTCGGCGCGGTCCTGCAGCCGTTCCAGCACGCGCACCACGGCCGGGCCGACCACGTCGGGCCGGGTGGCGAGGAACTGGCCGAGCTTGACGTAGGACGGCCCGAGCCGGCCGATGGCGCCGGGAAGGGCGTCGAGGCCGGAGCCCGCGGCTCCGCCGTCCTTGGTTCCGCGTCCGATCAGGCGCGCCAAAGCCAGCGGCAGCTTGGCGGCGGGCGGCAGTAGGGCGGTGTTGACGTCGTTGAACACACCGGCGCGGGCGAGCACGAAGCCGGCGCGGGCCAGCCGCAGGAAGGACCCAAGCGGGAGGATCACGCCCGGCGTGCCCCCGCTCCGGCTCCGCCAGGGCTCCTCACAGCTTCCAGCCCCGATGGATGGCGACGATGCCGCCCGAGAGCCTGACGAAGCTCGTGTTGCGGAAACCGGCCGCGTCGACCATGCGCGCGAACGCGTCCGCGTCCGGGAACTTGCGGATCGACTCGACGAGGTACTGGTAGGCGGCGCCGTCGCCCGTCACCGCCTGGCCGACGCGCGGCAGCACCGCGAAGGAATAGGCGTCGTAGAGCTTGTCGACCCCGGGCAGGTCGACGTGCGAGAATTCGAGGCACAGAAACTGGCCGCCCCGCTTCAGCACGCGCCAGGCTTCCCGCAGCGCGACGTCGATGCGCGGCACGTTGCGGATGCCGAAGGCGACCGTGTAGGCGTTGAAGCGGCCGTCCTCGAAGGGCAGGTCCTCGGCGTTGGCCTCGACGAAGGTCAAGTGGCCGAGCCCGCGCTTGGCCGCCCGCCCCCGGCCGACCTCCAGCATGTCGGCGTTGATGTCGAGCACGGTCACGGCGGTGTCGCGGCCGCCGGCCCTGGCGACCCGGAAGGCCACGTCCCCCGTGCCGCCGGCGACGTCGAGATGGTCGAAGCGGCCGCGCCGGGGCGGGTTGACCATGGCGACGAGCCGGTCCTTCCACAGGCGGTGCAGGCCGAGCGACATCAGGTCGTTCATGACATCGTAGCGATCGGCCACCTTGCGGAAGACGTCGTCGACCCGCTCCTGCTTCTCGTCCAGCTTGACGTCGGCGAAGCCGAAGTGGGTGAAATCGTCCGCCTGCGCCATGCTTGTCTCCGGCCGCCTCTATAGCCGGCGCGGTCCAGCGTGGCTACGCGCGCTTTGCCCAGGCGTCGTTTCGGCACCCTTGACCGGGCGCCCGCGCGGCCGATGTGCGGGTATGAGCGGGACGCGATGACGCGCGTTCGAGATCGACTCGGAGACATTAAGATGACGTTCAAGACCTTCGCCATGATCGCCGCCTGCACCTCGACGCTGCTGACGGCAGGCGTGTCCACCGGCCTCGCCGCGCCGACGAACGTGAGTGCCAATTTGGCGGCCACGGCGGAGACGCCGCCGAACAGCTCGAAGGGCACCGGCACGCTGACCGGCACCTACGATCCCGCGACCAAGACGCTGACCTACAGCGTCAGCTACGCGGACCTGACAGGTCCGGCATCGGCGGCCCATTTCCACGCGCCGGCCCCCGCCGGCAAGGCAGCCGGCATCGAGATCCCGATCAGCGGGTCGCTGGCGAGCCCGATCAAGGGCCAAGTGACCCTGACCGACGCGCAGGCGGCGAACCTTGCCGACGGCATGACCTACTTCAACATCCACACCGCCGCCAACAAGGCCGGCGAGATCAGGGGTCAGGTGAGCATCGCGAAGTAGCGCTCTTTCTCGCGCGCCTTCGTCCCCATATCGGGGAGCCTGACAGCGCGCCCCGAGGACCGGTCGTTTGCCCGAACTGCCCGAAGTCGAGACCGTCCGGCGCGGCCTCGATCCCGTCATGACCGGGGCGACGATCGTGGCGGTGGAGCAGCGCCGTCTCGATCTACGCTTTCCGTTCCCGGCCTCGTTCGCGATCCGCCTCGAAGGGCGCCGCGTCCTGTCGCTCGAACGCCGGGCGAAGTACCTTCTCGCACGGCTGCACGACGGCTGCGTGCTCGTCATGCACCTCGGCATGTCGGGTTCGTTCCGCATCGAGACGACGAATGGACCAGTGATGCCCAAGCCGGTGACGCCCGGCGTGTTCCACTACGCTCGCTCGGCGTCGGCGGCGCACGACCACGTTGTACTCGCCCTGTCCAACGGCGTGCGGATCACCTACAACGACCCCCGACGCTTCGGCTTCATGCTGCTCGTCGAGGAAGGGGCGCTCGCCACCCATCCGTTCTTCAGCCGCCTCGGAGTCGAGCCGCTCGGACCCAGTTTCGACGGCGTGACGCTGGCGAGGCTCTTCGCCGGACGCGAAACCCCGTTGAAGGCGGCACTGCTCGACCAGACCCTGATCGCCGGCCTCGGCAACATCTACGTCTGTGAAGCCCTGCACCGTGCCGGGCTATCGCCGCGTCGCATGGCCGGAACGTTGATGCGCCGCGACGGAACGCCAACGAAGCGGGCGACGACGCTGGCATCCTGCATACGGGATGTCCTGCTCGAAGCGGTTGCGGCAGGTGGATCATCGTTACGGGACCACCGCCGCACGGACGGGAGCCTCGGGTACTTCCAGCATAGTTTCAGGGTTTACGACCGGCTCGACGACCCATGTCCGAGGCCAACCTGCCACGGTACCGTCGGTCGGATCGTCCAGGCCGGACGGTCCACCTTCTTCTGCCCCGTATGTCAACGCTGATCTAGGGGGAAGTCGGTCCGAAGCGGGACTACACCTGCTTTTGCAGGTTGATGTGCTCGATCACGGAGCGCGATAACTCCTGGACCTCGTGCTGTGACAGGTCATGGGGCTTGCCGAGGCCCCGGATCGCCAGTTCACGGACGTAGGGCGACATGAGCTTGGGCGCCCGTGTCGGCCAAGGATCGCCGAGGAAAGAGCTAATGCGCTGGGTCCAGGCGGTGGAAGCTTCGTGACGCATGGCCGTGCCTGACATTAGAGTGACGTCAAGGGTGCAACGCAACATGGCCGGAGAGGTTCGTAGTCGCTTAGAGGATTGTTGCTGAAATACCTCACGGATTATGCGGTCGATCGTCGCAGACGTCCATCGTCGCTGATGTGGCCTTTCGGAAGATCAACGGATCGAAACGGAGGCTGGCTCATTCGTCACGCAAGGCAAGCCGATCCGATGAGCGGAGAACGATGTGAGCGACAAGCCCAGCATGGACAACCCGAACGTCGGGCCGGACCCGGTCGACGTGCGTCCCAACCACGTGCGCGAGAAGACTTACGTGGCGCCGAACGCCCCGGACGGCTACGAGCGGGACATCGCGCGCTTGCCGGAGAACACCGCCGCCGACAAGGTCGGGCGTGACATGGGCAAGGCTGTCGCCGCCGTCAAAGCCAAGCTGTGATGACGGCCCGACGCGGCCGGCCCTTGGTTAGAGCACGACGACCTTCGTGCCCTCGGTGACGCGCCCGTAAAGGTCGATCGCGTCCTGGTTGATCATCCGGATGCAGCCCGACGACGCGTTTGTGCCGATCGAATGGGGCTCGAGCGTGCCGTGGATGCGAAACAGCGTGTCATGGTTGCCCTGCCACAGGTACATGGCGCGCGCGCCGAGCGGGTTGCGTTCGCCGCCAGCGACGCCCTGGCCACTTCGCAGCGTGTCGAGTTGCGGCTTCAGCTCGGGGTGGCGCTCGACCATCTCCTTGGGCGGATACCAGTCCGGCCACGCCTGCTTTGTCTTGATGATCGCCTCGCCCTGCCAGGCGAACCCCTGCTTGCCGACGCCCACGCCGTAGCGCATCGCCATGCCGTTGGGCTCGATGTAGTACAGGTAATGCGCCTTGGGATCGACCACGATCGTGCCGGGCGGCTGGTTCGAGCGGTAGGCCACTTCCTGGCGCTCGAACCCCTTGCGCACCACCGACCGCGGGACGCCGGGCACAGGGAACGTGTCGGGCAGCGGCTGGTACAGGGCGGAGTAGCGCGGATCGAGAGGGATCGCCGCCGGCTTCGGTGGGACGAAAGCGACCGGCGTGGCGACGACCGGCGCCGAGCTGACGAGGCCGGGTCCGTCCGCGCCGCAGGCGGCGAGCGCGAGGCCGGCGACCGCGCACAACGGCGTCATCCGAGACAAGGAGAACGGCATGGGTGCGAACCTTCCGGCGTGACGTCGTTCGACATCCTACACCATCGGCTCCGCGGATGTGTTGTGTCGGCGTCACGTCCCACCGCGACAATGGGGCGAAATCCCGCCCAACTCCGAACGGAGGGCGGTGCGCCTACTTCTGGACGATCATCTTGCGTGCGGCGGCGTAGACCGCCTCGCGGAACGCCCCTTCCAGCGTCACCGCGAAATTGTAATGCGTGCGGGAGAACGGCATGCCCTTGAACGGCCGGTTCGAGCGCCAGCCGACCAGCACGCCGCCGACCCGGGAGGTGGTGCCCTCGAACATCAGCGCGCCCCCCGAAGCCCCGTCGCCGGTATCGCAATCGAACGAGAACTCGCGGGTCCCCTCCTCGCCGGCCGAAATGCGATCGTGCAGCGTGCAGTCCTGCATGGACAGCTGCCTGGCGCCGCCCCAGTCGATGTGGCCGCGCGCGACGAAGGTCGTCGCCTCGTTCTCGTGGACCGCCGTGGCGATGCCGTAGGGCGTGACGCCGGCGACCGGGTGGGCGAGGCGGACGACCGCCCAATCGTGCGCCGGATCGACGTCGTAAGGCCGGGCGCTGCCGGCGACCACATCGGCGACGTCGATGGGCACGTGGACCTCGGCGCCGTCGACGCTCAGGTCGAAGGAGCAGGTGCGGGCGCGGGGAAAGCCGTTCTCATCGTAGAAGACGTGGGCCGCAGTGGTGACCACGTCGTCGGCCAGGGTGAGCTGGCCGGCCCCGTGGGCGTTGCCGCACTGGATCAGACCCGAGGCGGCGTGGACCCGCGCGACGGCGGCGGGGTCGAGGCCGTGCTCGGCGGCGAACAGCTGCGGCGTGCGGCGCGCGTCGTGGCCGAACACGACCACCGGCACGATGGGGGCCTCGGTCGTGGGAAAGGACGGCGGTGGAGGAAACGACGCGGCTTGAAGCGGACGGCCGGGGGCGGCGATGACGAGGGCGGACCAGATCGCCAAGGAGAACACCCGACCCCAGAACCGCATTCAACCGCCTCTTCACCGTCGCGAGCCGGCCGGACTGTGCCGCCAGCTTTGGCTGAAATCAAGGCAAGCTCGGCTTCAGCCGCGATTGGCGGCGGCGACGCCGCAGGCCGCGATCGCCATGCCGAGGAACTGGACCGGCGCGAGCGCCTCGCCGAACAGGGTGAGCGCCATCAGGGCCGTGATCGGAGGCACGAGGTACAGCAGCGCCGTCACCCGCGCCACCGCGCCCCGCTTGATCAGGGACAGGAGCAGCAGCGACGTGACGACCGAGAGCACGAGCACCGACCAGGCGAGCGCCAGCCAGACTTCGCGCGCGTTCGCGACGGCGACGTGCTCGGTCAGGAGCGCCAGCGGCGCGACCACGGCGAGCCCGCCGACGAACTGGATGGCGGCCCCGCTGCGCAGGTCGACCGCGCCGCCGATGCGCTTCTGCCAGATCGTGCCGAGCGTGATCCCGATGGTCCCGCCGAAGCAAGCCAGGAGGGCGGCCGGCGTCACCGCGCCGGCCCCGCGCAGGTTCGGCGCCAGCACCAGCATCGCCCCGGCGAAACCGACGAGGATGCCGAACCAGCGCCGTCCCGACACCCGCTCGTTGAGCAGCGGGCCGGCGAGCGCGCCGGTGAGGAGCGGTTGCAACCCCGCGATCAGCGCGGCGACGGAGGCGGACAGACCGTGCCTGATCGCCCAGAACACGCCCCCGACGTAGCACCCCTGCATCAGGGCACCGGCGATCAGGCTGTCGCGCCAGCCAACCCAGGTGCGCGGCCACGAGGCGCGCGAAACCAGGGCGATGGTCGCCAGCAGCAGGATGCTGCAGGCGAAGCGCAGCGTCACGAAGCTTTCCGGGTTGCCGTAGGGGCGCAGGACGCGGGCGACGACGAAGCCGCTCGCCCACAGGAAGACGAAGATCATCGGCGCGGCCCGCGCCGCCGGCGGTGCCGTGGACCCGGGCGCCTCTAGCATCGCCGGCCGTGGCCCGGCAGCAGCACGATCGAGAAGTAGGGGGCGATATCGTCGGTCTTGTCGCGCAGCGGCATCACCACCTCGTTCGCCATCGTGCCGCGTTCGACGTAGACCGCCTCGGCCATCAGCCCGGCCGCCTCCACCGCCTCGCGCACCTTCGCGAAGTTGCCGCCGATCTTCATGATGACGGCGGCGTCGCTGCCCATCAGCCGGGTTCGCAGCGCCTCGCCGTCGAGCGTGCCGGGCAGGATCGTCAGCACGTCGTCGCCCCAGCTCATCGGCAGGCCGGCCGTGGTCCAGCAGCCCGACATCGCGGTCACGCCCGGCACGATCGTGACGGGGAATCGGTCGCGCAGCCGGACGTAGAGGTGCATGAAGGAGCCGTAGAACAGCGGGTCGCCCTCGCACAGGAGCGCCACGTCCCGACCGGCGGAGAGGTGGGTCGCGAGCGTCGCCGCCGATGCCTCGTAGAAGGGTGCGAGGCAGGCGGCGTAGACTTCGTCATGCACGGGGATTTCCGTCGTCACGGGGTAAGGGAGCCTGACCTCGGTGCAGCCGGCCGGCATGAGGCGGTCCGCGATGGTGCGGGCGTTGCCGCGCCGGTCCCGCTTGCAAAAATAAGCGACGACCCGCGCCGCCGCGAGGTGGCGCGCCGCTTTCAGCGTGACCAGTTCGGGATCGCCGGGTCCGAGCCCGACGCCGTAGAGCCGGCCGCTCACGTGGGCCCGCTCGATGATGTCCCGCTCATGACATCCCGCTCATTCTTCCGCGCTCGCCAGCGCGTTCACGGCGGCGGCGGTCATCGCGCTGCCACCCCAGCGCCCGCGCACCACGATGCTGGCGAGGTCGGCGCGCTCCGCCAGCGCCGCCTTCGACTCGATCGCACCGACGAAGCCGACCGGGATGCCGACAATGAGCGCTGGTCGCGGCGCCCCGGCGTCGATCATGTCCAGCAAGTGGAACAGCGCGGTCGGGGCGTTGCCGATGGCCACCACCGCCCCCTCCAGCCTGTCGCGCCACAGCTCGACCGCGGCAGCGGTGCGCGTGTTGCCGATCGCGGCCGCCAGCGCCGGCACGCGCGGGTCGCGCAGCGTACACACGACCGCGTTGCCGCTCGGCAGGCGGGCCCGCGTCACCCCGTCGGCGACCATGGTGGCATCGCACAGGACCGGCGCGCCACCCGCCAGCGCCCGGATGCCAGCGCAAGCCGCGCCCGGTGAGAAGCGGATCGTGTCGGCCACCTCCACCATGCCGCAGGCGTGGATGATCCGCACCGCGACGCGCTCCTCCTCCGCAGCGAAACGGTCGAGCCGCGCCTCCGCCCGGATGATGGCGAAGGAGCGCCGGTAGATGGCGGCACCGTCGCGGATATAGTCGTGGGTCACCGCCGTCATGCCGGAAACGGGGGCACGCGCGCCACGGCGCCTTTCTTGAGGGCGTCCGGGCGCTGCCTCCATGGCGTGACACCGTCCGGCGAGAGCGCGTACAAACGCGCGCCGGCCAGGACGACGGAGGCCGCGGTGGCGCTGGGCAGGTCGGCGTGGACGTAGGTCCATTTGCCCCGCGCCGCGAAGCCCACGGCGCAGGGGCGCTTGCAGGCGCTGAGGCATTCCACGGCCACGATGGAGATGGCGTCATCGTCGTCCCGCGCCGCCGCCGTGATCGCCGCGTGGAGACGCGCCCCGGCGCTCGGGGCGCCTTGCACGTGGGCGGCGTCGCGGCAGGTGACGCAGACGAAAAGCGTCATCGGTGCCGTGACATGGCTCTCGGCCTCGGCCGGCTTGGCAAGCTTGGCATCGCTCATGCGCGCGGGCATCCGGGTGTGCAGGGCCGTCGCGCGGAAGCCGCGGACCGTCGGCGTCCGGGCACCCCGCCGGACGCTTGCGCAATCGAGAGACGGCAGGTGTCCTGGCTCGTGGATCGACGCCGAGGGTGCCGCCTTCCCAGGGTCCCGTCGCCGTGGCCGGCGGCGGGACGATCCCAGTGGCGTTCCGGCACCCGGACTTCCCACTTACAGTTGCGGGGGCAGCTGTGGCTTCGGCCCGGCGAAACGGCCGGGCGCCCACATTCCCTTGCGAACCCTTCCGGGGAAGGGACCGTCGAAACGAGCCGCGATCTAGGGCGCGAGGGCGGGGCGTGTCAATCGCGATGGCGGCCTCAAGAGGGGTCGGGCGTGTTATCTGGCAAACCCATGCCGTCTCACCGCTTCACACGCAGCGGCGCATGCGTTGGCCCGGCAAGATGTCGTAAGGCGCGACCCAGCCCGGTATCGCCCTGATGCGCGCCAGCCAAGCGCCGATCGCGGGATGACTCGCGTCGAGGTCGTAGCCGCTCTCGTTTTTCGGGAACGACAGATAGCCGGTCATGGAAAGATCGGCGACCGTCGGCCGATCGCCCACGACGAAAGGCCGTTGCCTCAGGTTCGTCTCCACGATCGCCAAGACGTCGTCGAGCCTTTCCTTCATGTACCCCATCACGTGTCGGTCGGACGCCTCGACGAAGGCGCGGCGGAACCGGTAGGGCGCCATGAGGCCGCTGAGCTTCTGGTTGTCCCAGAACAGCCAACGCAGCACCTCGAATCTTTCGGCCTCGTCGATCCCCCGGAAGCGGGCGAACCTGTCGGCGAGGCACAGGAGGATGGGCGCCGTCTGCGTTAGACCCACCCCGTCCTCGACCAGGACCGGGATCTCGCCCATCGGATTGACGGTTCGCCGCCACGCGTCCGTTCGGGTCACCCCGCTGTTGAAGTCGGTCCAAACCGGTTTGAACGCCTGCCCGCAGAGGGTCAGCATCAGCGCCAGCTTGTAGCTGTTCCCCGATTCGGGGAAGTAGTGCAGCATGTACTTGGCCATCCGCCTCCCTCGCAGTCCCGCGCGGCGCGCCTTGCCATACCGTGCCCGGCTTGCTTTGGTTCCCCGATGATCGACGGCGCGCCTTTAGTGGTCCGGTGCACCCGTTGCTGGAGGACCCAATGGCGGCAGGTGGCGTCTTCGCCGATCACGGGGGCGCGCTGGACGCGGCGCGGCGCGCCTTCCCCCGAGCGCCGGAGCCGTGGATCGACCTGTCGACCGGCATCAATCCCGTGCCTTACCCGCTCGGCGAGGTGGCGGACGAAGCCTGGACGCGGCTGCCGGACGCGGCGGCGCTGGCCGGCTTGGAGCGCGCGGCGGCGGACCGCACCCGCGTGCCGACCGGCGTCGGCCTAGTGGCGGCGCCCGGCACGCAGGCGCTGATCCAGCGGCTGCCCGATCTGCGCGCCGGCGACGACGTCCGCGTGCTCGGGCCGACCTACGGCGAGTACGAAGGGGTGTTCCGCGCCGCCGGCGCGCGGGTGAGAATCGTGGCCGACGCCGCGGCCCTGGCCGGCGCCGACCTAGCCGTGGTCGTCAATCCGAACAACCCGGACGGTCGACTCCTCGCGCCGGACGCGCTCGCCGTCCTCGCCGGACAGGTTGGCCTGCTGGTGGTGGACGAAGCCTTCATCGACGTCCTCCCGCCGGCCTGGAGCCTGGTGCCCCATTTGACTGGTGTGCGCGCGGTCGTGCTGCGCTCGTTCGGCAAGACCTACGGCCTTGCCGGCCTGCGCCTCGGCTTCGCCATCGCCGAGCCGGCCGTCGTCGAGCGATTGCGCGCCTGGCTCGGACCCTGGCCGGTCAGCGGCCCGGCGATTGCGGTCGGCGGGCGGGCGCTCGCGGACGCGGCGTGGCTGGACCACGCCCGAGTCCGGCTCGAGGGCGACGCGGCGCGGCTGCGCGCCAGGCTGAAGGCCGCCGGTGGCCGCCCGCTCGGCGGCACGCCCTTGTTCCAGCTGATCGACCATCCGGCCGCCGGGGCGCTGTTCGCCGCGCTGGCGGGACGGGGCATCCTGGTCCGCCCCTTCGCGGGCCGACCGACATGGCTGCGTTTCGGCCTGCCCGGCGCGGCGGAAGCCTGGGTCAGGTTGGAGGCGGTGCTGCGATCGGACCGCTAGCCGAGTCCTTGCTATCAGTTCGTCGGCTTGCCGCCGATCGGGCGCAGCCGCACGACCACGTCGATGGCGGCGATCTCCATGCCGTCCGGCACCATCGGCACGAAGCTCCGATCGATCGCCACCGCCGGGATGTCGATCAGCATGTTCGAGGTCTCGACCAGGAAGTGGTGGTGATTGGACACGTTGGTATCGTAGTAGACCTTGGTCCCGTCGACGGCGACCTCGCGCAGCAGCCCGGCCTCAGTGAAGACGTGCAGGCCGTTGTAGACGGTGGCGAGCGACACCGGCACGCGCAGTTCCTGCGCCTCCTCGTAGAGCTTCTCGGCGGTCAGGTGGCGGTCGCCCTTGGCGAACAGGAGGAGGCCGAGCGCCATGCGCTGGCGCGTCGGGCGCAAGCCGGCATCCTTCAGCTTGGCGCGCAGCGCGTGGACGGGGCAGCCGGCCATCATCGCGTCGAGGCGGCCGGGCGCGCCGGTGCCCTGAACGCTGCTTGAAGCGCCGGCGCTCGGAGCGCCGATCTCGGGCACCCGCCGCATCGCCTTGCTTTGTTCGGTCATGGTCGTTTTTCTCGAGTGCCGCGCGACGGGTCGAGCGCGAGCGCAATGGCGGTCAAGGTGGTGAAGCTATAGGCGGCCCGTGCCGCGTCCGCAAGCGTCGGCTTTCCGACCGGGACCCGGTATCGCCATCCCTCGCGGCGACCGAGGGAGCGAAGCGGCTTCCGATCCGCCGGGCACCATGCTAGAAGCCCGCGCACCCTGCGACAGGGAGGCCCTTTGGTGCGGTGGAACGCTCCGTAGACCGTAGAGACCCGGACGATGAGCGACCGCCGCTCCAGCTTTGATCACGAAGACCTCCTGGCCTGCGCCCGGGGCGAGCTATTCGGTGCGGGGAACGCCCAGCTGCCGCTGCCGCCGCTCCTGATGTTCGACACGATCGCCGCCATCTCGGCCGATGGCGGCCCGCACGGCAAGGGCATGGTGCGCGCCGAATTCGCGATCGAGCCGGACCACTGGTTCTTCGCCTGCCACTTCAGGAACGATCCGGTGATGCCCGGCTGCCTCGGGCTTGACGCCCTGTGGCAACTGCTCGGCTTCTATCTCGGCTGGCTCGGCCTGCCGGGCCGGGGCCGCGCGCTCGGCGTCGGCGAGGTCAAGTTCACCGACCAGGTGCTGCCGAGCGTCAAGAAGGTCGTCTACGGCGTCGATCTCAAACGGGTCTTCAACCGCAAGCTGGTGCTCGGCATCGCCGATGGCTGGCTGGAAGCCGACGGCACCCGCATCTACGACGCCAAGGACCTCAAGGTCGGGCTTTTCCAGGCCGCTCCGGCTTCGGCCTGACGCCGAACGCCTTATATGGAAATGAGGGGCCTCGGCCGGGCCGAGGGTCGCGCGATCCTTCCCGCGACGTCGGCGACGCCGAGGCGGGGAACACCGAAGCGGAGAGCACCATGAGGCGTGTCGTCGTCACCGGCATGGGGATCGTGTCCCCGATCGGCACCTCGACGCAGGAGGTGCTCGCCTCCCTGCGCGAGGCGCGATCGGGCATCACCCACGCCGAGCGCTTCAGGGAACTCGGCTTCCGCTCGCAGGTCCAGGGCGCCCCGGCGGCCGATGCCGCCGCCGGCCTCGATCGCCGCGCCCAGCGTTTCCACGGCGGCGGCACGGCGTGGGCGCACGTCGCCATGGATCAGGCGATCCGCGACTCGGGCCTGACGCCGGAGGAGGTCTCGCACCCGCGCACCGGTATCCTGATGGGGTCGGGCGGCGCCTCCACCCGCGCCATCGTGGAGGCGGCCGACCTCGCCCGCGACAAGGGGCCGAAGCGCGTCGGTCCCTTCGCCGTGCCCAAGGCCATGTCGTCGACGGCGTCGGCGACACTCGCCACCTGGTTCAAGATCAAGGGGGCGAACTACTCGATCTCGTCGGCCTGCGCGACGTCCAACCATTGCATCGGCAACGCCTACGAGATGATCCAGTGGGGCAAGCAGGACGTCATGTTCGCCGGCGGCTGCGAGGAGCTCGATTGGACGCTCTCCGTGCTGTTCGACGCGATGGGGGCGATGTCCTCGAACTACAACGACACGCCGGCGGTGGCCTCCCGCGCCTTCGACAGGAACCGCGACGGCTTTGTCATCGCCGGCGGCGCCGGCGTGCTCGTGCTGGAGGCGTACGAACACGCCAAGGCGCGCGGCGCCCGCGTTTACGGCGAGATCGCCGGCTACGGCCTGACGTCGGATGGCTACGACATGGTCGCGCCCTCCGGCGAGGGAGCCGAGCGCTGCATGCGCATGGCGATCGAGGGGGTGAAGGCGCCGATCGACTACATCAACCCACACGCCACCTCGACGCCGGTCGGCGACGCCAGGGAGATCGAGGCGGTGCGCCGCATCTTCGGCTCGGGCGACGGGAGCCCGCCCATCGCCGCCACCAAGTCGCTCACCGGCCATTCGCTGGGCGCCACCGGCGCGCAGGAGGCGATCTACTGCCTGTTGATGATGAACAACGGTTTCATCTGCGAGAGCGCCCACATCGACGAGATCGACCCCGACTTCGCCGACATGAACATCGTGCGCGAGCGCCGCGAGACGCCGCTCGGCGTCACGCTGTCCAACTCGTTCGGCTTCGGGGGCACCAACGCCACCCTCGTCTTCAAGAACGTCGACGCGTGATGGGCGCGTCGGACGAGCGGGCCGGCATCCCGACGGGCGGCCTGATGCGGGGCCGGCGCGGCCTGGTGATGGGCGTCGCCAACGACCATTCGATCGCCTGGGGCATCGCCCGCGCCCTGCACGCGCAGGGGGCGACGCTCGCCTTCTCCTACCAGGGCGCGGCGCTCGGCAAGCGGGTCAAACCCTTGGCCGAAAGCCTCGGCGCGCCGCTCGTGCTGCCCTGCGACGTGGAGGACCTCGCCTCCGTCGACGCGACGTTCGCGGCGCTGGCGGACGCGTGGGGGGCGCTCGACTTCGTGGTGCATTGCGTCGCCTACTCCGCCAAGAACGAGCTGCGCGGTCGCTACGCCGACACAACCCGCGAGAACTTCACGCGCACGATGGTGATCTCCGCCTTCTCGTTCACGGAGATCGCCGCGCGGGCGGCGCCCCTCATGCGCCCGGGCGGCAGCATGGTCACGCTGACCTTCGGCGGCGCGACGCGGGTGGTGCCGAACTATAACGTGATGGGTGTGGCCAAGGCCGCGCTGGAGGCCGGCGTGCGCTATCTCGCCGCCGACTACGGGCCGATCGGCCTGCGCGTCAACGCCCTCTCGGCCGGCCCGGTCCGCACGCTGGCCGGCGCCGGCATCACGGACGCCCGCGCCATGTACAACTTCCAGCGCGCCCACGCGCCGTTGCGGCGCGCCGTCACCCTCGACGACATCGGTGGTGCCGCCCTCTACCTGCTGTCGGACTTGTCGAGCGGGGTCACCGGCGAGGTGCACTACGTCGATGCCGGCTACAACATCGTGTCGATGCCGCATCCCGACGGTTTGAAGGCCGGCGGCCTGACCGAGCGCGACGAGACCGTGGGGTAGACCTGGTTCAGGCGGCGCGACGGGCGCCCTCGGCGCTCCAGCCGGCGTTCAGGGATTGGACGCTTTTCGCCAGCGTCGCGACCTGCTGCCAGGACACGTCCGTCATGTCGACTTCGGACAAGATGTCCCGGATCACCTTCGGGGCCTCGAAGTCCGGCTGATAGAGCCGCCTGAGCGCCAGGGCGATGGCGGCGAGTTGGGCGGTTCCGGTCAAGGCTTCGCGTTTCAGGTCCATCGGCGTCGGGCCACTCTCGGGTCGCACCACCGCTCCCGATGGTTCGTGGAGCTTACGGCCGACCGGTAAACAGGATTTTAATCTCTTTTGATGCCCGTGAGATTGCATCTGGCGGATCGATGGCGCCGATGTGATGCTGACTCGGGAGTTCGACGCCGGAGCCTTCGAGGCCGGCGGCGGGATCAGGTTCAGGCAGCGCAGAGAAACGGATCGTGTCCCTCCTCGCCCACAGATCCATCCTCCTCGTCGTCGGAGGCGGCATCGGCGCCTACAAGGCGCTCGACCTCGTGCGCCGCCTGCGCGAGCGCGGCGCCGCCGTGCGCCCGGTGATGACGGAGGGGGCGAAAAGCTTCGTCACGCCCCTTTCCCTGGCGAGCCTCGCCGGCGCCCCGGTGCACGACGCGCTGTTCTCGCTCACCGACGAGGCGGCGATGGGGCACATCGAGCTGTCGCGCGCGGCGGACCTCGTGGTGGTGGCCCCTTGCACCGCCAACATCCTGGCCAAGATGGCCGGCGGCCACGCCGACGACCTCGCCTCGACCCTGCTGCTCGCCACCGATAAGCGCACGCTGGTGGCCCCCGCCATGAACCTGCGGATGTGGCTACACCCGGCCACGCAGCGCAACGTCGCGATCCTGCGCTCCGACGGCGTGCTGTTCTGCGGGCCGGACGACGGCGCGATGGCCTGCGGCGAATACGGCCCGGGCCGGATGAGCGAGCCGCTCGCGGTCGTCGCCGCGATCGAGGCGGCCCTGGCCGGCGACACCCGGCTTCCGCTGCCCGGGCCGGTTCCCCCTCTGCTTGCCGGCCGGCGGGTGATCGTCACGTCGGGGCCGACGCACGAGCCGATCGATCCGGTGCGGGTGATCGCCAACCGCTCGTCCGGCAAGCAGGGCCACGCCGTCGCCGCCGCCGCCGCCCGGGCAGGGGCGGCCGTGGTGATGGTGAGCGGCCCCGTCGCGCTACCCGATCCGCCCGGCGTCGCCGTTTGCCACGTCGAGAGCGCGCGCGACATGCTGCGGGCGGTCGAGGCGGCGCTGCCGGCGGACGTGTTCATCGCCGCCGCCGCCGTGGCCGACTGGCGCGTGGCGCAGGCGGCCGACGGCAAGCTGAAGAAGGGGCCGGGCGGCCCGCCGACCCTCACGCTGACGGAGAACCCCGACATCCTCGCTCATGTGGCCACCCATCCCACCCATCGCCCGCGCCTCGTGATCGGCTTCGCCGCCGAGACGGGCGACCTGCTCGTCAACGCGGCGGCGAAGCTCCGGCGCAAGCGCTGCGACGTGATCGTCGCCAACGACGTGTCGGCCGCCGCCGGCACGTTCGGGGGCGACGCCAACGCCGTGACGATCGTCGAGGCGGCGGGCGCGACCGCCTGGCCGCCGCTCGACAAGGCGGAGGTGGCCGCGCGCCTGGTCCGCCTGGCGGCGGAACGGCTCGGAACCGATCGATCGTGACCGGCTCGTTCTCGGAAACCGTGGTGGCGGTGCAGGTGCTGCCCCACGGCGAGGGGTTGGCGCTGCCGGCCTACGCCACCGAGGGCGCCGCCGGCTGCGACCTGCTCGCCGCCGTGCCGGGCGACGCGCCGCTCGTGCTGGCGCCGGGCGCTCGCGCCCTGGTGCCGACCGGCCTCGCGCTCGCCTTGCGACCCGGCTTCGAGGCGCAGGTGCGGCCCCGCTCCGGCTTGGCCTGGCGCCACGGCGTGACCGTGCTCAACACCCCCGGCACGGTGGACGCCGATTATCGCGGCGAGGTCCAGGTGCTGCTCGTCAATCTCGGGAGCGAGCCGTTCCTGATCGAGCGCGGCATGCGGATCGCCCAGATGGTGACCGCTCCGGTCACCCGCGCCCGCTTCGTCCCCGCCGACGCGCTCGACGCGACCCCCCGGGCGACCGGCGGCTTCGGCTCGACCGGCGCACGTTAGGGCGGGCCGTCGGCGACCTCGTAGGCCCACACTCGGAACGACTTCAGCCAGTGTGGGCCGAACGAGTTGATGAGGGGCACGTCCGCCGCGTCGCGACCCCGCGCGACGACGATGCGGCCGATGCGGGGGATGTTGTTGCGCGGATCGAACGTCATCCAGCCGCCCTCCAGGTACACCTCGATCCAGGCGCTGAAGTCCATGGGGTCGACGATCGGCACGCCGATGTCGCCGAGGTAGCCGTTCACGTAGCGGGCCGGGATGTTCATCGCCCGGATCAGCGCGACGGCGAGGTGGGCGAAGTCGCGGCACACGCCGGTGCGCTCGTCGAAGGCGTCGTTCGCGGTGCGGGTGGAGCGCGCGTTCTGGTAGTCGAAGGCGATGTGGCGGTGGACGAAGTCGCAGATCGCCTGCACGCGGCCCCAGCCCGGCGCGAGGTGACCGAACAGGTCCCACGCCGTCTGGCTCAACCGGTCGGTCTCGCAGTACCGGCTGCCCATGAGGTAGAGTAGGCATTCGTCCGGTAGCTCCGCCACCGGCACCTCCCGCGCGCCGGCGTGGATCGCGTCGTGCGCGCCGCTGTCGGCCATCGTGCCGTCGCCCCAGATCTGGAGATCGCCGGCCGGCGCGGTGAAGCGGCGGCAGGTGTTGCCGTACACGTCCCGGTAGAGCGTGGTGGGGACCGGCGGGGTCGAGTGGAAGGCTTCCGGCGCCATCGGCGCGCGCTCGTCGCGGACGCTCAGCAGGCACACCATCGCGGTGGGCTGCGTGCAGGCCAGCGTGATGTCGTAGCCGTAGCGGATCTGCATGCGGTTCCCCCGACCTACGAGCGGATGCTCGACCGATCCGTGAATGGGCCGCTGACCGTAGCCGGCATGGCGGCTCCTGCCAACACGGGAATGGTCATCATCGAGGGAAGCGGCGAGCCCGGCGACCTCAGCGCCACCTCACCTCGAAGCCGGTGCGCTCCATCAGACACTGCCGTCGCGCCACCGTGTACACCGCGTCGCGGCCGAGCACGTGGGCATGATGGTCCCCCCCGGCGAACAGCCCGCCGCAGCCCGGGTCGAGGAAGTTGAGGCCGCCGGCGTAGGCGCCGAAGGCCGGCATGATGCAGCGCATCGCGTCCGCCACGAAGCAGCGGCGGCGCACCGCGCCACCCTTACCCGCCACCAGGGCGATCGGGTGGAGATGCCCGGCGATCTCGCCGTCGCACGGCGACACCGAGGGGATGTGGCGGAAGCGAATGCGGCCCACGGCGAGGTGCCCGGCGTGGTCGCCGCCGAGCCGCTCGCCGTGGTCCGGCAGCGAGGGATCGTGGTTGCCGGCGATCCACAGCCAGTCGCGTCCCACCTGCATCGCGCGCAGCGTTTGGTGGTCGGCCGCGCCGAGCCGTGCCGCGCCGGCGCCATCGTGGAACGAATCGCCCAACGCCACCACCCGCTTGGGGTCGAACCGGCCGACCGCCGCCGCCAGCCGGGCCAGCGTCGCGCCGCTGTCGTAAGGGGGCAGGAACACCCGGCGGGCGGCGTAGGACGAGCCCTTCTCGAGGTGGAGGTCCGCCACCACGAGCAAGTGCTCGTCCGGCCAGTACAGGACGCCCGCCGGATCGGCGACGAACGCCGACCCGTGCAGCCTCACGATCTTCTCGCGGGGTGCCTCGGGCGGGTCGCCGGCTCGGGCGGCGATGCGGACGGGGGTCATGCTCGCTTCATGTCTGATCCGACGTCGGCGCGGGTCGTCGCGGCCGCGCGGCGCTAGTGCCCGTCCTCCGGCGTCGGCGCGGCGTCCTGCCCGGTGTCCGCTCCCTCGGCGCCGGCCTTGCGCGCCGCCTTCAGCCTGGCCTTCTCGGCGGTCTTGGCGGCCTTGGCCTTCTCGCGCTCGGCGCGCTCGAAATTGAAGTTCGGTTTGCGGGCCAATGGACATCCCTCGTGTCGGGTCGTTGTTCGATGGCGCCCGTGCGGGCCGCCGGTCGCGGCGCGACGATCCTCGTTTTGCGTGGCCGACGCAAGCCGGCTCGGCGGATTTGCTTCGCTCCGCACCTGTGCCGGTGGCGGTCCCGTCCGTTCGGTTCGATGCCGCGATCCTGTCCCCCGGCGCCGCGCGGGTGTAGCATGGCGTCCGCCGGCCGCCCGCCCCTCCCGAACACGGCTGTACCTCCGATGTCCGCCGGCGGCGACATAAGGAACGAGGATGTCGGCCGGAGCCGACGCGACCACGCGGGTGATGTTCGCGACGACCGACATCTTACGAGCCCGTCACCACGATAGGGAAGGCGCCTCCGCAGGGGCCTCTCGACCAGCGAAGGCGTCCCGCCGGAGCCGGTCATCGGCGGCGCGGGCCAGACGCCCGGCTCGGCCGATGGGTCGAGGAGCGTAGGCGGCGTGGACCCGACAGGCCTCCTTGCCCGCGAGCGGGCGGAGGAGGGTGGGGCCTGCCCCGCCAAGGCGGGGGCGGCAGGAACAGGAACCACGCGCCGTGGTCTTTCAGGATCCCGGCGGCCTTGGCGCTTTTGTGGACGGCAAGGTTGTCGAGGATCACGACGTCGCTGGACTGCAGCGTTGGGGCGAGCTGAGTGTCGACCCATAGGTGGAAGGCGGCGCGATCTCTAGCCTTGTCGACGATCCATGGCGCGCTGAGTTCGCCGCAGCGTAGGCCGGCGATGAAGGTTTACATGTGCCAGTGACCGAAGGGTGTGGCGCTGGGCAGTCGGATGCCGCGCTTGGAGCGGCCACGCTGCCGAACCATCTTGGTAATGACGGCGGTTTCGTCGACGAGCACGTCACGGCAACGCGCAGCATTGTCCGTTGGCGCGCCGGCTGGTTCCGCATCCGCCTCTGCCGCGCTTCGATCCAGCCGCGGCGCGCCTCTGTATGGTCCCGGAGTGAGGTGTAACGGATTGAGCCTGAACCGATCCGGCTCTTTGGTCCAGGCCTGGCAGATGAACTCGTAGGGCGTGAGACCGCGTAAGGTCTTGAGCCGCCGGGCATGGTTGTAGGCGTCCACGAACGGTTGCAGGTGCGCCCGGCGTTGGTCGTGCGTGTCATAGTGGTAGGGCTTGACCGTGGCGTCCTTGATGGTGCGGTTCATCCGCTCGACCTGACCATTGGTCCAGGGATGTTTTGGTTTGGTCAAGCGATGCTCGATGTCGAGCTGGGCACAGGCGTAATCGAAGGCATGGGCCCGGACCAGTTCGCCGGCGGCGATCGCCTCACGAATCTCGACGGCGGCAGAGCCGGGGTCGCGTGGATCGGTGAAGTGGGTACCATTGTCCGTGAGGATGGTGTGGACGCGGTAGGGCGCCGCCTTCACCAGGGCGCGTGAGGCAAGTTGCCCGCGACGCGCCGGGTCGCTTTCTCGTGCAGTTGGACGAAGGCGAACTTGGTGATCCTGTCGATGGCCACGAAGAGATGCAGCTTGCCCTGTGCGGAGCGGACCTCGACGATGTCCCTCTCGGGGTTTGCGAGCAAACCCCTGCCGGGCGAGGGATGTGGAAGAAGCCGAGAGCGTAGGTCTTGAACCTGCGCCTGCTCGGCTTGTCGCCTTCGACATCAGGCAGCCGCGAGATGCCGTGGCGCTGCAGGCAGCGGTGCAGCGACGAGCGGGTCAGGTGCGGCAGCGTTGGCTGCAGAGCGTACAGGCAGTCGTCAAGCGGCAGCAGCGTGTGACGGCGGAACGCCACAACGATCGCCTCGTCCTCAACGGTGAGAACCGTGGATCGAGGCTCCCTCGGGCCGGTTGGCACGTCGGCCACCGATGTTCGGCCCTTCCACTTGGCAACCGTCTTCTGGTTGATGCCGTAGCGCTTTGCCAGAACCCTCAGGCTCGCTTCACTATGCTGTATCGCTCGACGGACCGCGGCCGTGGCGCTCCCATGGAGAGCCTGGCCCATAGCGCATCCTTCCATTCATGGGATGAGATTGCACCATCAAAGTCCGGGATCAAACATATAGCCTAAACATCACGCCCGCTTCGTCACCCGACCTCACCTCGCAGCCCGACAAATTGGCCAAAGTCGAGCTAAGGACCGGACAATGGTACAGCGCTCTTGCCGTAGCGGGTTCTCCGCCTGCTTGTGAAGTGAAGCGAGAGCGGCTAAACTTTTGGATCAAGGAGCATGTTCGTTGCGTGGATTGGGGTCGCGCCTTAGCCGAGCCGAGATCGGCGTCCGCAAGGGACCGTCGACCGCGATCGACGAGTCGACGGCCGAGGAGCACGTTGTGACCGAGCGACCTCTGATCAGCGTGTCTAGGCCGCTGACTCCTTTTCTGATGACGACGGAAGGAGCGGCTTTTGGCGTCCAGGGCTTCGTCCACAGTGCTGTACGTCGCCTCGCGTCGGTGCGGTTGACGTTGGTACAACGGGATGTCCGCGTAACCGCGAGGGATCAAGTCCTTCAACACAGGATGATTGACCCTCACATCTCTTCCGCGCTCGAGGCGAATGGCGCAGCCGGCCTAGATGGAGGCTTCTACGTATCCGCCGTCTTCCCGTATGATGCCGCCCTTCAAGCCGGGCTCGCGACAGTGGAGGCCCGCATCGCGTGGAATGATGGCGGCACGGATGAACTTCGACTGTGCTTTGCCACCGTCGAGTGCACCTCGCCGGTCATCCCGCCGGCGTGCGCCCAGACGGATGCACTCGTCGGCATCGCGATGGCGACCTTCAATCCAGAGCCGGCACTTTTCCTCGGCCAGATCGAGTCCCTCCGCGCGCAGACCCATCGCGATTGGACCTGCGTGATATCCGACGATGGTTCAAACCCCAAGGCGCTTGAGAACATAAAGAATTGCATCGGTGACGATCGACGCTTCGTCCTGCTTGCGAACAGCACCAACCTGGGATTTTACCGGAACTTCGAGCGAGCCTTCGCGTCCCTTCCCCGCGCGTGCCGCTACATCGCGCTCTGCGATCAAGATGACATTTGGAAGCCGGATCGGCTTTCCGCGGGGCTCCGAACGCTGGAGGACGACGGGATCGAATGCGTCTATTCGGACATGGAGGTCGTCCATTCCAGCGGACGCCGGTTATCGCCATCCTTCTGGGTCCACCGCCGTCCGCAATATGGAAGCCTTGCCGGCCTGATGCTGGCGAACGTCGCCACCGGCATGGCCATGCTGTTTAAAAGCGAACTCGTACCGATCATACTACCATTTCCGGCGACCCCAAACTTGTCATACCACGACGCTTGGATCGCGCTCATTACAGAGAGCCGCAAGTCCCTGCGCTACATGCCGATTGCCCTGGTCGAATACGTCCAGCACGGCGGCAATCACACCGGGGCGTTGACCCCACCGGAGAAGAGCCTCGTCATCTTCTGGCGCAATGCCAAGCGGCTTTACGAAATCCTCATGATCCCTTTCATCAAGCCGCCCAACCCCGCCATGGTCCAGGCACTCCTGAGCGACATGGCTTATTGGGGCGACCGCGAGCCGGCTCGCATGCGGATCCTCGCCCACGCACTCAGGACTCGTCTGCCCAAGGACAGTGGCAGCCGACCGCAAGCGCGCCTGCGGACAATGTGCCGGCGATTCGGCGTACTGGCGGTGCTCCGCGCCGGCATGGACTGGCGCGACCGGCGTCGACGATCGGTGGCCGTTGCGCTGGTCATGAGTAGCCTGACCGAGCGTATCGTCCTCGCCTACGCCGACGTCTTCCGGCGACGCTTGCGCCATCCGTAGCTCGGTAGCACGGAGGCTTCTATAGCACCGGAGCTTTAATTTGACGCGTAGCCAGCGGCGGTGAAGTAGTTCCAGCATTCCTGCGGGCTGAACAGGTCGCAGGAATGCTGCCGAGGGCGCGCCAAAGGGCGTCGAAGGTCCGGGCACCGGCGGCGCGAAGGTGCGCCTTCAGCTTGGAGAACGCCATTCCGATGGGGTTGAGGTCGGGGCTGTAGAGCGGCAGGAACAGGAACCAGGCGCCGTGATCGCTGAGGGTGCGGGCCGCCTTGGCGCTTTTGTGGACGGGCAGGTTGTCGAGGATGACGCCGTTGCCGGGCGACAACGTCGGGGCGAGTTGGGTTTCGACCCACAGGTCGACGGCGGTGCGGTCCTTCGCCTTGTCGACGACCCATGGCGCGCTGAGCCCATCGCAGCGCAGGCCGGCGATGAAGGTTTGCGTGTGCCAGTGGCCAAACGGGGCGGCGCCTGGCAACCTCGTGCCGCGCCGGGAGCGGCCGCGCAGTCGCACCATCTTGGTGGTGACGGCGGTTACGAACACGAGCCGGGCCGGCTGGTCACGCATCCGAGCTTGGCGCCCGGTGATCCGACTACGGCGCGCCTCGGCCACGTCGGCGCGTTCGCGCTCCGCCGCCATCAAGGCTTTTTTTATATGTGAACCCATGCCGGCACCGGAAGCGCGACAGCACGGCCGGCTCGGCGCCAATGCCGTGTGCCGCCACCAGTTGGTCGCGCAGTTCCGGCATGGTGATGTCGGGCTGGGTCTCCACAGCGCTGATCAGGAACGCGGTGTAGGGCGCCAGCTTGCCGCTGCCCGGCGGTCGTCCTTGCTGGTCGAACTCGCACGAGCCCGACGCCGCAACCCGATGCGTCAGCCTGATCGCGGAGCTGTTGCCCACAGCAAAGTGCCGAGCGGCGGCACGTCGTGAGTAGCCTGCCGCCACCAAGGCGACAACGCGCTCGCGAAGATCAACGGACAAGGGCTGGCCCATGATCCACCTCCTAAAAGAGGAATCATCGAAACCGCCGCAGGTTCAGCGACTCAGCTTTGAAGTCCGACGCTCTAGACTAGAGGCGTCTCAGCCAAGAGACACCGCCATGCCGCCTCTGCCCGCCCGCTTCGCCCCGATCATTTTGGCTTTCGCGCCTTTGTTCGTCCAGCGATCCTGGCGGCACGCCCAGTTGTTGCTGGTCGGTGCCATCCTGACACCAGGCCGACGAGCGGTGGCGAGCCTGCTGCGGGTCACCGGCCACGCGCAAGAACGCCGCTTCGTGAACTATCATCGGATCCTCAGCCGCGCGGCATGGTGCCCGCGTGCCGGCGGCCGCATCCTGCTCCGGCTGCTGATCGATGCCTTCGCGCCGCGTGGTCCCGTGGTGATCGCGCTGGACGACACGATCGAGCGCCGTCGCGGCAAGCGGATCGCGGCCAAGGGCATCTATCGCGACCCGGTACGCTCATCCGACAGCCACTTCGTCAAGGCGAGCGGGCTGCGCTGGATGAGCCTGATGCTGCTGGCGCCGATCCCCTGGGCGGAACGGGTCTGGACCTTGCCTTCCTCACCGCGCTGGTCCCCTCCGAGCGCGCCTGCCGCCAGCAGGGGGCATCGGCACAAGCCGTTGCTTGAGGTTGGGCGCCAGCTTGCCATGCAGGCGCGTCGCTGGCTCCCACAGCGCGACCTCGTGCTGGTCGGCGACAGCGGCTTCTCCGCCCTCAAGTTCCTGGACGCCATGCGCCGTGACGGCGTCACCTCGATAACCCGCCTGCGGCTCGACGCGGCCCTCTACGAGCCCGCCCTGCCGCGCCCGCCCGGCACCACCGGGCGGCCCCGCACCAAGGGCACGCGCCCAGCAACCCTGTCCAGCGTCCTCGCCGACCCCGGCACGTGCTGGCGGGGTGTCGTCGTGCCGGGCTGGTATGGCACGGGCGAGCGCGTCGTCGAGATCGCCTCGGCCACCGCGATGTGGCGGCACGGTGGCCTGCCGGTCGTGCCGATCCGATGGGTGCTGATCCGTGATCCCGAGCACCGCTTCCAACCGCAGGGGCTGCTGTGCACCGATCCGGCGCAGGATCCCGCGCAGATCGTGTGTTGGTTCGTGCGACGCTGGTGCGTCGAGGTCACCTTCCAGGAGGTCCGCGCCCACCTCGGCGCCGAGACGCAGCGGCAATGGTCGGACCAGGCGATCGCCCGCACCACGCCCCGCCTGCTCGCCCTGTTCTCTATCGTCACCCTGCTCGCCTCCCGGCTGAGCGCGCGCGAGCGGCGACGGACCGCGACGACGGCATGGTACGTCAAGGCGCGACCCACCTTCGCCGACGCCCTCGCAGCGGTGCGCCGCACGTTCTGGCGCGAGCAGGCTTTAATGCCGTCCCCGCGCTAAGGTCACCAAACGACACGCCGCTTCATCCTACCAGCCCCTTGGGCCTACATCCTTTGCCAAGCCGCAGGAATCGCCAAAGTCGAGCTTAGCTCACTTCGAGCAAAGCCGACAGTGTTAGCCGGGTCGACGCATCAGCGATGCCATCAACAATCGCCGGCCGATGGCGTCTCTGAAAAGCCTGAACGATGAGCGCCGTATCGATATCGTACGAACCTGTTTTAGGCGGATCAAATCCGATCTTGGCGAGCTTAGACTGCAACGCAGCTACCGATCGACCGGCATCACCGTATGACAGGCTCTGCCCTTCGGTTATAGGGACGGTCTCGATGTGGACTCCAATCCCTTCCACCGCGAGGCGCTCCCACGGGAACCACTCGCCGGGGTCGATCTTGCGGTCCGGCGCGACGTCGGAATGCGCGAGGACGCGCGCCGGCGCGATCGCGTGGCGTCGGTTGATGTCGTGCCCGAGCGCGATCAGGGCGTCGATCTGCCGGGCGGGGTAGGGCGGGCAGCCGCCCTCGTGGCCGGCGTTGACGAGCTCGATGCCGAGCGACACGGCGTTCACGTCGCGCTCACCCCGCCAGGACGAGCGTCCGGCGTGCCAGGCCCGATCCGCCTCGGCGACGAGCTGGTCGATGCGGCCGTCTTCCCAGATCAGGTAGTGGCAGGACACTTCGGCGGCGGGATCGCACAGCCGGGCGAGCGCCGCCTCGCCGGTGGCCATGCCCGTGTAATGCAGCACCAGCGCGTCGACCGTCCTGCCGCGCCGGTCGCCATGGTTGGGCGAGGGCACGACGCGGTCGACGAGCCGGCTATCGGGCGTCAATAGCCGTAGTACACCCGGCAGTACCGGCGCCCGTACATGTCCTCGGCGAACTCGGCGCAGGGCGGCCGGCGCTCCACCACGACGACCGGCGGCGGCGGAGGCGGCGGCCGGCTGTTGGCGCCGATCAGGGCGCCGGCGCCGGCGCCGAGCAGGCTGCTGGCGATCACGGCGGCGGGACCGCCGCCGGCCGCGCCGGCGATCGCCGCGCCCGTGCCGGCGCCGATCAGGCCGCCGCTCGCCGCGCGCTGCTCCGGCGTGTAGCCACAGCCGCCGAGGATGGTGGTGCCGCCGAGTGTAACGGCCAGCGCGAGGCCGGTGGAAAATTTACGCATCGATCGATCTCGGTGAGAGCCCCCGCTGCCCACGGCCCCACCAACAGGCGCCGGCGCGAAGCGTCAACGACCTTGCACGCCGATGCTTAAAGTTTCGTGCGATGCGCGGCGTTTGTGCCACGCCGTCCCCGGCGCCGCGCGTCACGGTTAAAGCCTCGTGAGCGTTGACAGCGCCGGCGCGCGCCCCTACGCCGCGAGGGTCAGCCGGCCGGACGGCCGCTGCCCGCGGGTGTCGAAGCCCTGAGGTGGAGGAAAGTCCGGGCTCCAGGGAGACACGGTGCCGGATAACGTCCGGCGGGGGCGACCCCAGGGAAAGCGCCACAGAAAGCAGACCGCCGGCCGGCTCGGGGCATCCCCGATCCTGGCCGGTCAGGGTGAAAGGGTGCGGTAAGAGCGCACCGCGCGCCTGGCGACAGGGGCGGCACGGCAAGCCCCACCGGGAGCAAGACCGAATAGGGGCGACACGGTCCTGCCCGCGAGGGCGAGGACAAGGTCCGTCTCCCGACCGTCGCCCGGGTTGGTTGCTCGAGGCGGCCGGCAACGGCCGTCCCAGAGGAATGGCCGTCGCGCGTGGGGCGTTCGCGCCCCGTGCCGTACAGAACCCGGCTTAAAGGCCGGCTGACGCTTGCCCGCCGCGCCGTCCCCGTCCTCAGGACTCGAGCCGGCCTGACGCGTGGGCGAGCATGGTGTAGACCTTGCCGCTGTCGGAGGCGAGATAGCCGCGCAGCATGCGATCCTCGGGGTCGTCGCCTTGGATCTGCCCCAGCAGCCGCTCGAACTCCTGGACGTAGCGGTCGACGGTGGTCTTGAAGTCGGCGTCGGCATGGTAACGTCGGCGGATCTCGTCGAAGGTCTGCGCGCCGCGGCCGGTGTAGATCGCGCGATCGAACGCGCCGTCCTCGCCGCGCCGATAACGCTCCCATGCCCTGGTGGTCGCGCCGGCATCGATCATCCGCGCGATGTCGGTGGTGATCGCCGCGAGCGGCTCCGCGTCCCGCCCCTCGCGCGCGGCCTGTGGCTGGGCGGCCTGGGCTTCCTCCTCCTCGGTCGCGCGGGCCAGCAGGTTGGACAGCCAACCCCCTTGGCCGCGCTCTTGCGGCCCGCGCTCGCCCGGCGCCGCCGGCCGTTGCGCCTCGCCGCGCGGCTGTGGACGGGGCGCTTCGGTACGCGGCTCGACGCGCTGCGGCTCGCGACGGGGCTCGACGCGCGTCGGCTCGTGGCGGGGCTCCTGGCGAGGCTCCTGGCGGGCGTCCTTGAGAGTATCCTGGCGCACCTCTTGGCGCGCCTCGGGCCGCGACGGCTCTTGCGGCACCTCCTCCGGCCTCGCCTCGCGTGGCGGGACGATGGCCGCGCTCGCCTGCCGCGGCTGGGTCGCCGTGACCGCCTGGGACGGCATCGATAGGTCGAGCGAGCGGCCGGACCCCGTGACGATGGCGGTGAGCTCGCCGAGCGCCTTGATCTGGTCGGCGATCACCCGCCGCATCGCGGCAGCCTGCTCCGCCGCCTCCACCGGCAGTTCGGCGGCGTTGCGGCGCACCTCCTCGCGGGTGGCGGCGAGTTCCTGCTGGATCGTCCGCGACAGCCCGCGCATCTCCTCCGTCGCCGCCTGGAAGCGCTCGGTCGTCTGGCCGAAGATGCTTTCGAGTTCCTGCGCCGACTGGTCGTAGGCCGCCCGCATGGCCGAGGCGGTCCGCTCGCGCTCCTTGCCCGCGTTGGTGCGGATGGCGGCGAACTGCTCGTCGATGATCCCGGTCGACACCTCCGAATGCTCGGCGAGGAAGGTGCCGATCTCGCGGGCACGCGCCTCGGCGTTCTTGAAACTGTCCTCGATCAGTCCGGAGAACGACGACATCACCGATTCAAAATCCTCCTGCTTGGCGGACACGGCGGTGAGGAGGGTGGACAGCGAGTCCTGGCGTGCCGCGAGGCGACGGTCCACCTCGTCCTGGGTCAGCGCCAGGCGGTCCGACGCCGCGCTCAGGGTCCGGTGGTGACCGGCGATCGCGTCGGCGAGGCCGCCAGCGTCGGCGAGCGTCTTGCCGGCGGTCTCGTTGATGCGCTCGATGTGGCCCGAAACGGACTCGACCGCGCCGCCGAACGCCTTCAGCCCATCGTCGAGGGCCCTGTCGAAGGTCCCGAACGTCTCGTTCGCGCCGCCGATCAGCTGCCGCATCGCGGCGTTGGAGGCGCTGAGGCGCTCGATGATGCCGCCGATGTCGCCGCGCATCTCGTCGCCGGCGGCGACGAGCGACCGGACGGACGCGCCGACCGCCCCTTCCACCGTCGTCTTCAACTCGTTCGCCGACCGGTCGATCGCCGCGGTGAAGCCGCTCTGGTGCCGCACGAGCGAGCCCACGGAAGCGGCGACGCGGCTTTCCACCGCTTCGGCGAGCTCGGTCCTGGAGCGGTCGAGCGCGCCGGTGAGTTCGGTCTGCTTCTGCCCGAGGTGCTCGACGACGAGGGCGCCGCGCTGCGCGATCGTTTGCGAGACGACCTCGCCGACGCTCGTCATCTCGGCGGCGACCGCGCCGCCGCGCTCGGCGAGCGTGTCGACCAGCCGCAGCCCGTGCTCGTCGAACAGGCGCCGCAGCTCCTCCGAGCGGTCGGCGAAGCGATCGTCGATGACCCGGCTCTTCTCGCTCAGTACGGTCTCGATGTCGGCGAGGCGCCCGTCGAGGGTGGCCGCGATGGCGTTGACGCGTTCGCTCAGCACGGCGCCGACCTCGCCGGCCCGGCCGGACAGGGTCGAGTCGATCTCGACGATGGCGTTGCCGATGATCGCGCGCAGCTCGGCCGCCTCGCGATCCAGCGTCGCGTTGAGCTTGCCGCCGTGGTCGGTCAGCAGGCCGTCGATGGCGCTGGCGCGATCGATCAGGCTCGCCGTTAGGCTGCGGCCCTTCTCGTCGAGGGCGGAGGCGATGAGGCCGAGGGGACCCACCACCCGCTCGTTGAGGCGCGCGATGTGGCCGTCGAGCTGCTGGCCGATCGCCGCCGAGCGTGTGTCGAAGATTTCCGCCGTCCGGGTCGCGCGGGTCTCGATTGCCTCGACCACCTCGCGGCTGCCATCGCTGAAGGTGCGGGCGATCTCGATCGTGCGCGAGGCGAGCGCGTCGTTGATCGCCTTGGCGCGGGTTTCCAGCCCGTGGTCGATGCGCTCGACGAGGTCCCGCAGGGTCGTGGCGATCGCCTCGGCACGCTCGATCGCGCGGGTCTCCATCGTGCCGATCTCCCTGTCGAACAGGGCCGTCGCTTCCTCCAGGCGAACGCCGAGCTTGTCGTTGAGGTCGCCGCCCTGCAGCGCGAAGGTGTTCTCGATCGCGCCCAGCCGGTCGGCCATGGTGGCGTTGAAGCGCTCGGCGTGGGCGCCGAGCCTGTCGGTCGCCTCGCCGCCGTGCGCGACGAAGGTCTCGTTGAAGGCGGCGAGCCTGTCGGCCAGGGCCTCGTTGATGCGGTCGCCGTGGGTGGCGATCGCCGCGACGGACTCGCCGGCGATGTCGGCGAAGCGGGCGTTGAGGGCATCAACCTGGTTGGCCAAGTCGGCGACGGCCTGCCGTGTGTTGGCGACGAACTCCTCCTGGAGCGCCTGCGCGTGGTGACCGAGCGCCGCCGCCGTCGCCTCGGCACCGGACGCGAGCTGGTCGTGCATCCCCTCGATGTGGCCGGCGAGCTGGCCGACCGCCTGATCGGCGGTCGTCGCGAGCTTCTCCTGCATGGCTTGCGCGTGGTCGTCGAGCGCGGCGAGCGTGTCGCCCGTCGCGCCGCCGAGCCGCTCGTGCACGGTCTCGACGTGGGCGGCGACCGCCGCGATGGCGCCGGCGGACGCATCCTCCAGCGCGCCGTTCATCGTGTCGCGATGGTTGTCGAGCGCCGCGAGGGTTCGCCGCGTCGTGCCGTCGAGCTGCTCGCGCAGTCCGGATTCATGGTGGCCGATGGCCTCGATCGCCCCGGCGGCCGCCTCGTGCAGCACAGCTTCCAGCCGCTCGGTGTGGGTGCCGAGCCCTCCGACCGTCTCCCGCGACACGGCCTCGAGACGCTCGGTCAGCGTCCCGGAATGGGCGTCGAGCGCGGCCAGCGTTCCCCCGGTCGCCGCTTCCAGCCGCTCGTGCAACTCGCTCGCGTGGTCGGTGAGCGCGGCGACCGTCTGCTGCGCCGTGTCGGCGAGGCGTTCGTGCATGGCGTCGGTGTGCGTCACCAGAGCGCCCGTGGTTTCGGCGGCGATCGCGTTCAAGCGATCGTGCATCGTGTCGACGTGGCCGTTGAAGGTGGTCAAGGCCTCGTGGGCGACGCCGCCGATCCGCTCCTGCAGCGTTTCCGTGTGGGTCGCCAGCGCGGCGATCGCGTCGCTGGCTGTCGCGGCCAGCCGCTCGTGCATAGAGTCGTTGTGCGCCGTGAGGGCGTCCGACGTCTCGGCGGTGAGCGCGGCGAGGCGTTGGTTGAGGTCGTCGGCGTGGCCGAGGAGGCGCTGGTGCTCGGCCTCGCGATGCGCCACCAGGGCCTCGTTCGCCTCGGCCAGGCTCTGGGCGAACGTTTCCGAGCCGGCGGTCAGGGCCTTGACCGTGTCCCCCGACGTCGCGGCGAAGTGCGCCTCCATCCGCGCCTGGTGCGCGGCGAGCGCGTCGGTCGCCTCGCTCGCGACCGTGGCGAGCCGATGGTTGAGCTCGTCGGCGTGGCCGAGGAGGCGCTGGTGCTCGGCCTCGCGATGGGAAACGAGCGCCCCGTTGGTCTCGGCCAGGCGCCGGAGCAACTCGTCCGAGCCGGCCGTCAGCGTCGCCGCCGTCCCCTCGGCGGTTGCGGCGAAACGCTGCTCCATCTGCGTCTGGTGCGCGCTCAGGATGTCCGTCGTCTCGGCGGTGACCGTCGCCAGGCGGTGATTGAGGTCGTCGGCGGTGCCGGCGAGGTGCTGGTGCTCGGCCTCGCGATGGGCGACGAGCGCTTCGTTCGTTTCGCTCAGCTGACGCAGCAGGTTGTCGTTGCCGGCGGTCAGCGCCGCCGCCGTTTCGGCGGCCGTCGCGGCGAGCCGCTCGCTCATCCGCGCCTGATGCGCGCTTAGCGCCTCGTTGGTCGCGCTCAAGCGCTGATCGAGCTGTAGCGTCCCCTCGTTCAAGGCGGCGACGGACTCATGCGCGCTCGCGGCGAGGTGCTGGTGCAGGGTGTCGGCATGCGTCGACAACGCTTCCGTCGTTTCCGCCGTCGTGGCGGCGAGGCGTTCGTGGAGGTGGTCCGAATGGCTCGCCATCAGCGCGAGTGTCGCCGCCGCCCCTTCGGCGAGACGCTCCTGGACGGCCTCGTTGTGGTCGCCGAGCGCGCCGGTCGTCTCCGCGACGGTCGCCGCGAGCCTCTGGTGCAGGGCGTCGGTGTGCGAGGCGAGCCTGCCGGCGATGTCGTCCGCGGTTTCCGCGAAGCGATGGTGAAGGTCGGCGCCGTGCCGCTCGAACCGGGCTTGGACCTTCCCGTGGCTTTCTTCCAGCAGGTCGGCGAGGCCGGCGGACGATCCCTCGAAGGCGGCGCGGGCCGCTTCGGTCCGCTCGCCGATGAGGGTGGCGATACGCTCGCCGGTCTCGGCGAGGTGACCGTGCAGCATGTCCCCGTGCGTCGCCACCACCTCGTGGAGACGGTCGCCGGTCTCGGCCAGGCGGTCGGCGAGGGTGTCGCCGCGCGACACGATCTCCTCGCTGATCCGCGTGCCGGTCACGTCGAGCCGATGGACGATGTCGTCGGCGCGCACGCCGAGGTCGGTCATCAGGGCGTGGCCGGCGGTGGCGAGCTTGCCCTCGAAGTCGGCGGTGTGCCCGACGAGGGCGGCGGCCACGTCCTCCGTGGTCAGCCGCAGGCGCTCGACCAGCTCGTGGCCGCTGGTCCCGAGGTTGGCCGCGCAGTCCTCGCCGACGCCCGCCAGGGCGCTGCGGATTTCGTCGCCCTTGCTGCTGAGCGACGCGGTGACGCGCTCGCCGGCCTCGTCCACCGTCTGCGCGATGCGCTCGGACACGCCGTCGAGGTCGCGCGACAGCGACTCGTGCGCGCCGAGGATGGCGCCGCGCACCTTCTCGGCGTTGCCGACGATCGCTTCGCGCTCGGACGACAGCTCGTCGATGAGGGCGCGCACCCGCCGCTCGTTCTCGCCGAACGACCGTTCGATGTTGGACACCTCCGAGCGCACCAGCGTTTCCAGCTCGCCGGCGCGGGCGAGCGCCCGTTCGATGCCATCGCCCATGGAGGCGATCTCGCGCCGGATCGCCTGCGACAGCGTCACCATCTGCTCGGTGGCGATGGTCTCGGGCTCGGCGAGGCGCACCGCGACTTGCAGCATGGAGCGCGCCGTCAACCGCACCTCTTGCGCGCGCCGTGTCAGGGCGGCGGTCATGAAGAAGAACAGCAGCGGGCCGACGACGGCCAACAGCACCAGCGCGGTCTTCGGCTGCAGCAGGCTGCCGCCGGCGAGGTCGGCCCGGTCGGCGTAGAGGGCGAACAGGCAGACCGCCGCCCACAGCGCGGCGGCGGCGCCGGCGATCAACATCGGCGTACGGCTCGACTTCGCCTGCAGGGAGCGCAGGATGGCGCCCACCGACTCCTTGTCGTCGTTGGCCGGCGGGACCGCCGGCGCGCCCTCGAAGCGATCGGGCGCGCGATCCGCCACCGGACGCTCGCGCGCGTCCAGCAGCACGTCGGCGAAGCTGCGGTCCGCCTCGTTCGGGGCCGCCTGGGCGACCGGAAGCTCCGCCACGGCCGGCTCGTTCGGGCGGCCGCCGGTGCCTCGGCCGAAGATCTTGGCGTCGTCCATGGAGGGCAGCTTCGGCCGTAGGGTTTCGCCGCGCGAGCGGGGCGGCAGGAGCGGATGGTTCAGGCGATCGTCGGGCGACACCTCGAAGCCCGGCCCGGATCCCCTCGCTTCCCCCTTTGCGGTGTCGGCCGGCCCCATCAGGTCGGACAGGTTCAAGGCTTCCTCGATCGCCGACAAAGCGGCGGCCGCCGGGTCCTGGGCCTTAATCGGGTTGGCCATTCGCTATCCCATCCACCTGCCGGCCCGCGCGCGTCGGCTCGCCGCGACCTCGGGAACGCACTATTAACCAACAGCATCCTACAGGGTGCGACCGTCGATTGAAACCAACGGGCGGATTGCTTTGGCAAACGTCGTTAACGAAGCATTCACCATGCGGGATCCCGCAGGTGCGGGCGGCGACCCGACGAGCCGGGTCGCGGACCCCTTACGCCCCGCCTTTATCGGGGATGGCGCTGCCGCGCTCGATGGGGCGTTCCTCGCCGTGCAGACCTTCGGTGACCCGGAGCTTCGGCGCGAGGTGCTGGGGCTCTTCGTCGCGCAGTCGCGGCGGGTGGTCCCGACCCTGCCGGGCCTCGGCCCGCCCGAGCAGGCCGACGCCGCCCATCTCCTGAAGGGGTCCGCGCTGGGCATCGGGGCCTGGGCTGCGGCTGGCACCGCCGCCGCCTACGAGGCGGCCGCCCCCGATGGGCGGGCGGCGCTGTTCCCCGCGCTGGCGCGCGCCTTCGCCCGCGTCGAGGCCGCGATCGTCGCCGACGACCGGAACGGGTCGGCTTGACCCCGGCGGCCGACGCCGCCGCCCATGGCTCCGGCCAGTGCTCGTGACTCATGCTCGTGGCTCGCGTTCACGGTGACGGCCGGCGGCGATGGTGACTGTTCACGAGGGCGCCCGTTCTCTAAAAGCGGGGGCGTCCGGCGCCGCCGTCGCCGCGCACCGCCGCGCCCTCGCGAGGATCACGACCATGCCGTCCATCACCTTCACCGATTCCAAGGGCAGCTCGCGCACGGTGGAGGGCGAGGCGGGCTCGACCGTGATGGAGACCGCCATCCGCCACAAGATCCCGGAGATCGTCGCCGAGTGCGGCGGCGCCTGCGCCTGCGCGACCTGCCACGTCTACGTCGACGAAGCCTACATGGCGGTGGTCGGCAAGCCTTCGGGCATGGAGGAGGACATGCTCGACTTCGCCTACGAGGTGAAGCCGAACTCGCGGCTGTCCTGCCAGATCAGGGTGACGCCGGCGCTCGACGGACTGCGGATCGTCACGCCCGACCGGCAAGGCTAGGGACGCGGCGATGAGCCATGGGATCGACCAGCCCGCCGGCGAGGCGATCGAGACCGATGTCGTGATCATCGGCGCGGGGCCGGTCGGGATCTTCGCCGTGTTCGAGCTCGGGCTCCTCGACGTCAGCTGCCACCTCGTCGATATCCTGCCGCGCCCTGGCGGCCAATGCTCCGAGCTTTATCCCCAGAAACCGATCTACGACATTCCCGGCTACCCCACCGTCACCGGCCAGGAGCTGGTCGACAGGCTGATGGAGCAGAGCGCGCCGTTCAAGCCGGTCTTCCATCACGACGAGATGGTCGAGGCGATCGACAGCCTCGGCACGCCGGAGGCGCCGGCGTTCCGCATGCGAACATGCTCGGGCAAGGTGTTCACCTGCAAGGCGATCGTGGTCGCCGCCGGCGGCGGCTCGTTCCAGCCGAAGAAACCGCCGATCGCCGGCATCGAGGCCTACGAGGCCGCCTCCGTGCGTTACGCCGTGCGGCGGATGGAGGCCTTCCGCGACCGCGACGTGGTGATCGTCGGCGGCGGCGATTCCGCGCTCGACTGGACCTTGAACCTCCAGCCGATCGTCCGGCGCCTGACCCTGGTCCACCGCCGCGACGAGTTCCGCGGCGCGCCGCACTCGGTCAACGCCATGCGCGCGCTGGTGACGGCGGGCGCGATGGACCTCGCCATCGGCCAGGTCACCGCGCTGCACGGCGCGGACGGGGTGTTGAGCGCGATCGACGTGACCGGCGCCGGCGGCACGACGCGCGTGGCCTGCGAGACGATGGTGCCGTTCTTTGGCCTGACCATGAAGCTCGGTCCGATCGCGGCCTGGGGCCTGAACCTCGACGAGAACCTCGTCGCCGTCGACACCGAGCGCTTCGAGACCAGCACGCCCGGTATCTTCGCCATCGGCGACATCAACACCTATCCCGGCAAGCTGAAGCTCATCCTGTCGGGCTTCCACGAGGGCGCGCTCGCCGCCCGCCGCATCCACCGCTACGTCCACCCGGACCAGCGCCTGACGTTCCAGTACACGACGTCGTCGTCGAGCCTGCAGAAGAAGCTCGGCGTCGGTTGACGCGCCGCCGGACGGCGTTCAGGTGCCGGCCGATCGCCCGTCCCGTCGCTTCCCCGCCTCGGCCGGTGGCGCCTCGCCCGCCGGTTCCGGCCGCTCGCGCTCCGCCTTGGCGTCGGCCACGGCGGCGTCGAAGCGCTCCCACTCGGCGGGGCTCAGCTCCTCGCCGGTTTCCTTGATCGACGCGCTTCTCTTCGTCATGGTTCACCCTTGTCGGTCGTCGCCTGTCGCATCGCCCCATCGCGCGGGCCGGCGAGATGTTCCACCAAGATGTCGGCCGAGGGAGACGTTGTCATGACACCGTTCGGCAAATCGGTCGCGGGCGAGCTGCGATCCGCCCTGGTCCCCATCGAGACCGCCTCCATCGTCGACCACCGGCACCTCCACGGGACGACGCGCGCCCTGATGCGCAACGCGCTGTTCTACGTCGTGCCGACGCCGGCGATCGAGGCGGCGCGCGACCGCGCCCTCGACCGCGCCGACGACCTCGCGCAGGCTATCCAGCGCGTCGGCGTTCACCGCCATGGCGTCAGCCTCGTCGTCGACGCGGCGCGCACCGCCGCGCTCGACGCCTACCACGACCTGATCGACGCGGTGGCCGACGCCGAGCCGACGCTCGTGGCGAGAAGCCTCGGCATCGGCTGACCTCAGGCGGTCGGCCCCGTCTCGACGGCCTCGCCCTTCTCCGAGCGGAACAGGAACGGCACCACCTTGCGCAGGTTGGGCGTCGGCCGCGCGGCGAAGGGCATCGGCCGGCACACCGCCATCGCCGAGACGCCGATGCGGGCGGTGAGCAAGCCGTTGAGCACGCCCTCGCCGAGCCGCGCCGACACCTTCGCCGCGATGCCGTGGCCGACCACCTGCTGCAACAGGCTGTCGCCGGCCGCCATGCCGCCGGTGATCGCGAGGTGCGCGCCGACCGAGCGCGCCAGCTTGAGGAAGCCGAGCAGGCCCGGCCGGCCGCCGTAGATCTCGGACACCCGACGGATCAGGCGCACCGCCTGCAGGAGGACGAAGGCGACATCGACGATCGCGCGCGGCGCCATGGTGGTGACCACCGACACCCGCTTGGCGGCGCCGGCGATCGCCGCCTGGGCGCGCTCGTCGAGCGGCGTCAACAGG
The DNA here is from genome assembly GCA_964244495.1 of uncultured Beijerinckiaceae bacterium. Classification (GTDB taxonomy): domain Bacteria; phylum Pseudomonadota; class Alphaproteobacteria; order Rhizobiales; family Beijerinckiaceae; genus RH-AL1. Next base: position 27,326 of record CAXTIU010000014.1, on the reverse strand, counting down.
GTGCGCTCGGCGATGTCGACGAGGTCGCGCCCGTCCACGATCTCGCCGCGCAGCGCCAGCACGTCGCGACGCGCCCGCGCGGTCTCCGGCCGGTGCGCGTAGAGCGCGGCGAGGTCGGCGACGAGCCGCCGGGCCACGGCCCGGTCGTCGGCGGCGCGCGCGTGGGCGAAGGCGGCATGCAGCTTGGCGATGTGCCGCTGCCGGCCGATCGCCAGAACCTCGCGGGCCGCCAGCACGCCCAGCGCCAGCACGGCGAGCGCGGCGAGCGCCAGGGCGAGGGTGCCGAAGGTCGCCGAGCGGGCGAACAGGTCGTCGACGAGGCGGGTCAGCCACAGGCCGACGCTGAGCGAGACGAGGCCGCCCAGCGCCGACCAGAACAGCCCGGCCCAGGACAGGAGCGAGCGCCGGGCGATGCCGCGCCGCTGCGCCACCTCCACCGCCCGCTCGTCGGGTTCGAGCTCCAGGCCCTCCAGCGCGAAGGGGTCCGGCATGATCTCGACGAACGGCGCGGGGGCGGCGTCGGCGCGAAGGGAGGCATCGGCCTGGACCGGCGGCGGCTCCAGGCGAACGGCGCGCGGCCGTCGCCGTACATCGGTCTGATCCCCACTCATGCCAGTCGATCCCCCAGCAGGAACTGAAGCGCCCGGTCGAGGCGGATATGGGGCAGCGGCAGCGCCCGCCCATCGTCGTCGAGCGCCGGGAGCGGCGGCCGGAAGCGCACGAAGCGGATGTCGGCCTCGTCCGCCGAGGCGTGGATGCCGGCGCCGCGCAGCACGGACTTCGGGTCGCTCGGCAGGTCGCCGGGGAAGATCGCCGCCTCCGCGACGCCGTCGAAGGTCTCGCCGTCGATCACCTCGCCCTTCGCCGGGACGCCGACCACGGCGTCGAGCGCGTCATCGCCCTTGCCGATGCGCGCCTCGCGGGTGGCGCGCACGCCGGCCAGCGCGATGACGTCGATCTCGGCGCCGGCGTCGTCCGCCCGCGCGATGGCGCGCCCGACGATCGTGCGCAGGATGGCTTCCAACCGGTCGTGGCCCACGTGGTTGAGGTGATCGGCCTTGGTGGCGGCGAACAGGATGCGCTCCACGCGCGGCCTGAAGATCGCCGCAAGCATCGAGTTCCGTCCCGCGCGGAAGGCCAGGAGGATGTCGGCCAACGCCGCCTCCAGGTCGCGCACGGCCGCCGGCCCGGCGTTCAGCGCGGCGAGCGTGTCGACGAGCACGATCTGTCGGTCGAGCCGGGCGAAGTGCTCGCGGAAGAACGGGCGGACCACGTGCGCCTTGTAGGCCTCGTAGCGTCGCTCCATCATCCCCGCGAGGGACCCGCCGCCGTAGGAGCGCGCCGCGTCGAGGATCAGCGGCGCGAAGGTCAGTGCCGGCGAGCCTTCGAGGTCGCCCGGCATCAGGAAGCGGCCGGGCGGCAGGGTCGAGAGCGCGTAGGCGTCGACCCGGCAGGACTGGAGGTAGGCGGTGAACAGCTCCGCCGCCCGCCGCGCCGCGCCTTCGTCCGCCGTCGCGCCGGCGTCGAGCGTCTGGGTGAAACCGCGCCAGTCCGCGGCGAGCGCCGCGCGAACGGCCGAGGCGCTCGCTTCAAGCGTCTCCGCCGACCATTCCGCGTAGCTCTTGACCAACAGCGGCAGGTCGAGCAGCCACTCGCCGGGATAGTCGACGATGTCGAGGATCAGCGCGGCCGGCCCGGCGCGCAGGCCGCCGGCCCGCTCGAACTCCAGCTTGATGCGCACCTCCGACACCCGCCGCGTCGACTCCGGCCAGTGCCGCGTCGCGCCTTCGTCGCCGCCGCGCAGCGAGGCGCGGTGGTCCTCGTAGGCGAAGCGCGGCACCGCGTCGTCGGGCTGCGGCTCCAGACGGCCCCTGGTCAGGCGGCCCTCGGCCATCACCCGGAACACCGGCAACGCGCCGCGCCCGCCCGGCTTGCCCGGCTCGGTCAGGTGCTGGATCAGCGCGGTGATGAACACCGTCTTGCCGGCGCGCGACAGGCCGGTGACGCCGAGCCGCACCACGGGGGTCCCCACGCTCCCCGCGAGCGTCTGCGCGATGGCTTGGGCCTCGAAAAGGAGATCGGAGAAGAATGGCAAGGAAGCCCCGCGACGCGAACCCCCTGGCCGCGGCCTCCGCTATGTAGGGGGCGCGGGCGCCGCCGTCAGGATGCGACGAGGGGATAAGCGCGTCGGCCGCGATCGACCGGCGCCGCCGATCTCCGCCTCCGCCCCACCGGCTTCCCACACCCGCCGAACGGGTCTACGGCGTCGGACCGCGCCATGGACGCGGTCCGACGCCGCCCTGACCCTACGGGCCGTCGTCGGCCTCGCCCCGACGATCGTCTCGATCCGCTCGGTCCCGGTCGCGGCGGCGCACGTTGGTTGGCGCTGGTGCTTCACCATGCTCGCGCCGTGTCCCTTGGTCGGCGCCGTGGCGATGCTCGCGCGCCGACGCATGCCCCGCGCGACGGCGATCGCCAAAGGCCGGCGGTGAGCCGGCGCACGAACCGCGACGTTCCGGACTTCGCCCAGACTTCGCGAGGTGGCCTCGGATCACCGTCGCGGTTTCCAGGGGCTGATGATCGGGCGTCGTCAGCGCGTGGGACGGCCCGACCGCGTCACTCGCCACGCGCGCGGGGCCGTTGATCTCGCAGGCCGCGCGGTCTAAGGTACATTTACCTTAATCCTCCATCTTGGCGCCTGACGCATCTGACGCATCTGACGCATCTGACGCATCTGACGCGAGAATGTGCGTGTCCGAAGAATAACCGTCGTGATATCGGCGCCCGACCACGTCGGTGGCACCAGGCGTCTAGCCATGGCCGTCCGGCCATGCTTCTAGAGACCCGGCACGCCAGCGAGGCCGATCCATGACCCCCTACGCCCTCTTCCTCCTGCCCGGCGACGGGATCGGCCCCGAGGTCATGGCCGAGGTCGAGAAGGTGCTCGGCGTCCTCGAAGAAGAGGGTTCGGCCCGGTTCGCCGTGACGCGCGGCCTCGTCGGCGGTTGTGCCATCGACGCCCACGGTGTGCCGGTGTCGGACGCGGACGTGGCCCGCGCGCAGGCCGCCGACGCGGTGCTGCTCGGCGCGGTCGGCGGACCCAAGTGGGACGCCGTGCCCTACGAGGTGCGCCCGGAGGCGGGCTTGCTGCGCCTGCGCAAGGACATGGGTCTCTACGCCAACCTGCGCCCGGCCATCTGCTACCCCGCGCTCGCCGACGCCTCTTCCTTGAAGCGGGAGATCGTCGACGGGCTCGACATCGTGATCGTGCGCGAGCTGACCGGCGGCGTGTACTTCGGCGAGCCCAAGGAGATCCGCGACCTCGGCAACGGCCAGAAGAGGGCGATCGACACCCAGGTCTACGACACCTACGAGATCAAGCGGATCGGCCGCGTCGCCTTCGAGCTTGCCCGTCAACGTGGCGGCCGGCTGTGCTCCTCGGAGAAGCGCAACGTCATGAAGTCCGGCGTGCTGTGGCGGGAGATCATCACGGCCATGGGCGCGCGCGACTATCCCGACGTCGCGCTGGAGCACCAGCTCGCCGACTCGCTCGGCATGCAGCTCGTGCGCGACCCCAAGCATTTCGACGTGATCGTCACCGACAACCTGTTCGGCGACATGCTGTCCGACGTGGCCGCCATGCTCACCGGCTCCATCGGCATGCTGCCCTCCGCCTCGCTCGGCGACGTCGACGCGCGGACCGGACGGCGCAAGTCGCTCTACGAGCCGGTGCACGGCTCCGCCCCCGACATCGCCGGCCGTGGCCTCGCCAACCCGCTCGCGATGATCGGCTCGCTGGCGATGGCGCTGCGCTCCACCTTCGAGCGCGGCGACCTCGCCGACCGCGTCGAGGCGGCGATCGCCGCCGTGCTGGCGAAGGGGCTGCGCACCGCCGACATCGCCGCCGCGGGGCAGACGCCCGTGTCGACCGCGGCCATGGGCGACGCCGTGGTCGCCGCGCTGGCGGCGGGCTGATCAACCTGCAATGAAAACCTTCGGTCTAGTTTCACTTGCCTTAACACTGAGCGTGGTGCTTGGTGGATACCTCTTATATAAAGAGTACTTCCCCATCTACCTCCTGCGCTATCGTCTGACCGTGGTGGTCGAAGCCGACGGCGTGGTCCACACCGGCTCGGGTGTCATCGAGATCTCGGATCAGATCATACCACGCAGTCTACATTTCGACGGGGTCGGTGGTGGTGAAGGCACTTTGCATGGATATGCCATCACCATCGATCTCAGACAGCGTGGACCCCTGTTCGTGGCGTATGGCTATCCACAACTCGTTAACAAGAAAGAGGGCTTAAATAATCGATCGAAGCGGCTTCTCCCTGACGGAACGTCCCTCGGCTTGCTCCCTATCGAGGCCTATCGTCTCTCGACCTCCCGCAATCCTTCCGACTGGGAAGAGATGTTAAAGGAGGTTTCCCACTGGCGCGGGTCGTTCAACGTGCCAATCGACATGCTCCCCATCCTCGTCCGCATCTGCAGTGAGAAGGCCATCGACGGCGGGCCACGGGAGAGATTCTGCGAGGTCAATCCTCTCAAGCCGGAACTCAGCCTCGGCGCCGGTGCCAAGGTTCTTCGGGCCTCCCTCGAGATGGTCGACGCTCCCCTCACACCCCAGCCCAGTGGTTGGCCCGAGTGGTTGCGCACCGGTCCTATCCGGAACTTCGCTTTGTACAGCGACGACGATTGTTGTCGAACAGGCCCACCAGAGCTAAATACACTCAATTTCAGGGAGGAAAGTAGATGAGCGAAGTATATGATCCAAAAAGCACTCTGCTAGTGTCGGTACCTCAAGAAAATAGTAGGTAATATAAAATTCCTTATATAAGTAAATTACCGGCAAGAATGAAAACTTTGTCAATATTTTATCTTTAAGTAATATGGTAGCATACGAGATAAAAAATATATAAAAATGATAGCTACAAAGAAGGTGCATATATTTTGCGTAGATTAGAGATAAATCCTGCAAAGTGGGGATATTATGAGTACCTACTTGTAGGCGCGGTTCCTGCAATAGTTGTTGGGGCAGCAATATCTTTGAACTACATAGGAGCAGATATAACATTTTTAGATGGTCTATTTATTAAATAAAATCAAGTATGGTCTTCAAAGCGGGGAACTCGCTGCTACGTTGATGTAAATACCAAGAAAGGTGTATTGTACGATATGTATTATGGAAAATGTGATGGTAGGTGGTCAAGTGGCGATGCAGTCGTTCTAGAAATTCGTATCGGACGAATAACGCGGAATTCGCTTTTGATGCATGAGAGTATAATGAAGCGATACTCTTACAAAGATGAACTGAAAAAGTTTGTCATGGCTAGATATGGATCCATTATCTCAGGGCAGGTCACTAGCCTTGGTGCAAGCGCATACGGAGTAGCTAGAGCGTGATCCGAGCGGTGTGAATCGGCTTGGTCTTGCCCGATTGGCTTGAAGGATGATTCAGAGGGCTGGCCGGATGGAGGCTGGCTGGCATGTCGACACCGCTCTCGCTTGATCTCCGGGTCCGTGTTCTGGCCGCGGTCGCCGCTGGGCTGAGCCACCAGCAGGCCGGCGAGCGCTTCGGGGTGAGTTCGGCCAGCGTGAGCCGCTGGCGGACGCTGGCACGTGAGAGCGGCGATCCCAGTCCGAAGCCGATGGGCGGCGACCAACGCTCCCGGCACATCGAGGTGCACGGCGACATGATCCTTGCCCTCTACGAGGCCGAGCGAGACATCACGCTGCAGGAGCTTCGGGCGGCGCTGGCAGAGCGCGGGGTGTCGGTTGGCTATGGCGGGCTGTGGCGCTTCTTCCGGCGACGCGCCATCACGGTGAAAAAAAGACCGCGCACGCGGCCGAGCAGGACCGTCCGGACGTGCTGAAGCAACGCGAGGCCTGGTTCGAGGGCCAGCTCGATCTTGACCCGGACCGGCTGGTGTTCATCGACGAGACCTGGGCCTCCACCGCCATGGCCCGCACGCGCGGCCGGGCACCGCGCGGACAGCGCCTGCGCGCCGCGATCCCGCATGGCCACTGGAAAACGACGACCTTCATCGCCGGGTTGCGCAACGACGGGATCGTGGCGCCCTTCGTCCTCGATGGTGCCATCAACCGCGACGCCTTCGAGACCTATGTTGCTCGCGTCCTGGTGCCGGACCTGCGTCCCGGCGACATCGTCGTCATGGACAACCTGTCCAGCCACAAGGGGCCGCGCGTGCAGCAGCTGATCGAGGCCGCCGGCGCGAGCCTGCGCTACCTGCCGCCGTACTCACCCGACTTCAACCCTATCGAGAACGCCTTCGCCAAGCTCAAAGCGCTCCTGCGCAAAGCGGCCGAGCGCACCGTCGGCGCGCTCTGGCATCGCATCGGCACGCTCCTCGACGCCTGCACGCCAGCCGAGTGCGCCAACTACTTCGCCGCAGCCGGCTACGATGCAGCCTGAGCGGATTCAGCTCTAGGTGTCGCCCGTGCGATCCCCGGCCGACCTGAACCAGTCGAAATCAGCATTCTTCTCGAGTGATCAATGAGGGAAGTAGGTCTACCCGACCGGATTATCGGCGATCGGTTTCCTTGGTTCCCTCCGAACTCTCGGCACACCGCCCCAGTTGCCCGAACCTGGTCGTTCAGCGACGTTGTTGCTGACCTCTCGCCAAAAACGCTCGATGGCGGCTTTGATGAAAGCGCGGAGCCTCGTGTCCATCGCTTATCGGCCGTGTGCAGGAGATGCATCGGCCGGGCCGGCGCTGTCCGATCCGGCAACACTTCGACGAGCGCTCCCGTCATGAGCGCGGCGGCCCACGCGTCCATCGCCACGGACCTGGAGAAGGCCATCCCGCCGGCGCGGCGGACCGTCGTGCGCTTACCATGGCCAGCGACGATCGCGATGCGATGGCGGGAGTGATGCCCCTCGTCGATCAACTCGGCTTCGATCCGGTCGATGCCGGAAGCGTGTCGGAGAGCTGGCGCTTCGAACGTGCCAAGCTGGCCTATTGCGTCCCGATCAACGCCGAAGGGCTCGTTGCGCCTTGACCGCCGCCGAGCGGGACTTGGAGGTGCCGGAAGGATCATGGCGGTCTTGACCGAGCCCCGCCGAGCCACGGAAGAGGAGATCCAAGTGGAGGGCCACCCGGGCGGAGCCGCTTCCGAGCGTCAGCTCAAGGTTAAAGGACGGCGTTGATGGGCGCGAAGCAGCCCACAGGGTTGACTTGATCGGGAATGGTCCGGCTGCTCCCGCCGAACGACGTGGACATCAAGGGCTAAGCCTCTCGTCGAAACGCTTCCTTGAAGCTTCGATGATCCCGAGGTTCTTCTCGGCCCACATCCAGACGCCGCAGAAGGCTTCGCTGAGGCTCAGGCCGAGCGCCGTCAGGCGATACTCCACCTTCGGGGGAACCACCGGATGGACCGTACGCACCACAAGCCCGTCCCGTTCCATCTGCCGCAGCGTCTGGGTCAACATCTTCTGACTGATGCCGCCGGCAAGGCTTGCCAGGCGCGTGAAGCGCAGCTCGCCGTGTTCGGTGAGCACCTCCAGCAGGATCATCGTCCACTTGTCGGCGACGCGCCCGATCACCTCGTTGACCAGCGCTTCCACCTTGGGGTCGATCGGCGGATAGGCGCGGGGGGTGTGGAGCGGCACCGGGTTGCCACCGGCTTGCGATGACATCCTTCACTCTCCTTCTGGTAAGTATAGAACTTTCAGGTGCCTTCTACCTAATGGTGCGCAATCGCGCTACATCTATCTGGTGCGCGTCGATAATCCTCAAGGTGGAGATGAGAAGCCCATGAACATGACCGACAACACGATCCTGATCACGGGCGGCGGCACCGGCATCGGTCGCGCGCTCGCGGAAGCGTTCCAGAAGTCGGGCAACGCCGTGGTGATCACGGGACGTCGCCGGGAACCGCTCGAGGAAGCCTGCGCCGCCAACCCGGGCATGAGTTGGGCCACGCTCGACGTCGCGGATGCGGACGCGATCAAGAGGTTTGCCGCGAAGATCGTGGTCGAGCATCCCGCGCTCAACGTCGTGATCCACAACGCGGGCATCATGGTCGCCGAGGAGATCACGAGGATGGACCTCGCGGTGCCGGAGGCGACGATCGCCACCAACCTGCTCGGGCCGATCCGGCTGACGGCGGCGCTGCTTCCCCACCTCGGCCGGCAGGCCCGGGCAAGCGTGGTGACGGTGTCCTCCGGCCTCGCCTTCGTCCCGCTCGCCATGACGCCGACCTACTGCGCCACCAAGGCGGCGATCCACTCCTGGAGCCAGTCGCTACGTCACCAGCTCCGCGACACGACCATCGAGGTGGTCGAGATCGTGCCCCCGGCGGTTGCCACCGACCTGATGCCCGGGCACGCGCAGAACCCTAGGTCGATGCCGCTCGACGCCTTCATCGTGGAGACGATGGACCTCCTGAAGGCGCATCCGGTCGGGCCGGAGATCGCCGTCGAGAATGTTCGCGTGCAGCGCAACGCGGAGGCGAGCGGGCGGTACGCCACCGTGTTCGACATGCTGAACGCGGCGCGTTAGGCTCGACGTTCGGCCAGGGACGAGCCGACGATGTTAGACCACCTTGTTGACTCGGCCGTCGATGCCGCCCGCGAACAGCGTGAAGGCGGATCGGCCGGCGACAAGCTCCGGCGCATTCGCCGCGTCTGATGACGTGGCCGGGTCCGTCGTCCCTTGCGTGCGGAGGGTCGCGGCTATCGTTACGATGATCGCGAACGCGACGAGGTTCGAGAACCCCATGCCGACGAGGGTATCGGTAGGAATGCGCGCGAAGGCGCCCCGTGCCTGGCGAGGCGCCTTGATGAGCGGCTCGCGGACGGCATCGACCATCTGGTCCTCTAATACCAACGTGCGCTGATCACGACCGGTGCGCCCACTCGCGCACAGCCGGGTCAAACTGTTCTTCTGGTCGATGCGCGCCTCATCGGCCCACCTCAGCTCGATCGCGGTGCCCGGCTTCAGCTTGGCGCGGATCGCGTCCACCGCGGCGGGCAGCTTCTTTTTTGGAACGCCGCCAGCGCGGCTAAGTCGTGGGCATAGAGCCGGGGCCGCACCGACATCTTGGCGAAGCCAAGCTTCCGCAACTCGCGCCCCACCGTGGTCTCGTCCAGGCTGACCCGGAAGCGGGCATGGAGCCAGGCCGCCAGACCCTTGCACCGCCAGCGCACCACGCCGTCGCGCTCCGGATCGGGGCTTTGCTCCACCGCCTCGGCCAGCACCGGGCGCTACGCGTCGCTGAGCTTGAATGGCTGGCCAGGTGCCTTGCCATCGACCAGCCCTGGGGGTCCCTCAGCGTTGAGCGCCACGACCCAGTCGCGTACCGTCTGCAGATCTACCGCGCCGAACCGTGCCGCTTCCGTGCGGCGGTTTTCATCGCAGGTCACGGCGAGCGCCAGCAGCCGCCGGCTCTGGCCGGCATCGCGGCTGGCCCGAGCCAAGCGCCGCAGATCGTGAGCGCTGAAGTCTCGGCGAAGCGGTACGGCCACGGACATAGCAAACCCTCCGGTTTGCCCATCGAATTACATCCGCCACCCCAGCGAAACCTCGTGAGCCCCGATTGAGCACTCGCCAGTATGACCTCCTGCGAAGCCTGCCAGAAGAACAGGTAGGGGCTGATGGTCGTGGCGACGACGGCCACAACGGTCGTTCAGAACGAGAGATCGCTCGAAAAGGTCAGGAACAGAAGCTCTTTGGCGACCTCGCCCCACGCCACGTGCACCGCGAGCGCCGTCCCGAAGTAGGAGAACAAGGCCACGGTTAGCCACTTCAGAACTGTCACGTAGCGCGTGTACTGATGTATACCTGCAGGAACACGGACACGAGCGCGGAGACAACGAGGTTGAGAAGCTCGGGGCCGCCGATGAGGAGCTAACGGCGTCGACTATCGCTCCGAGGTCGGTGGCGGTGTCGATGATGTTGGCGACGAAGATCATCGGCACGAAGACGATAAGCACCCAGCCTGGGTAGGCCTTGCGGATATTGCTGGCAATGCCGCGGCTGGTACACTACTGCCTGAGCCTGTCGTCGCTTGAACTCTGTGGCTGGCTTTGTGTTTCGCGTCCTTTAAGCGGAGGCGAGATGCTGTCGGACGCGCAATGGGCGGAGCTGGAGCCGCTGGTCGAGGCGTGCCGCCCCAAAGGCAAGACCCCGCCCGAGGAGCTGCGGCGCACGCTGTCGGCGATCCTGTGGCGGCACCGGAACGGGGCTAGGTGGCGGGCGATCCCGCAGGAGTTGGGGCCTTGGTGGCAGGCCGCGCAGCTGTTCATCCGCCGGGCGCACGCCGGCGTGTGGGAGCGCCTGCTGGATATGGCGCAGCAGCGCGGGGTGCGCCTGAGCATGGTGTTCCTCGACGGCACCAACATCCGCGCTGAGAACAGGCGTGGACCAGGTCCGCGACCTTGCGCTCATCGTGCCCAGGACCGGGATGAACGTGGATGGTATTATGGACTTGCATACCATCACCGCCGCTGGCCACCTTCCCCCGGTCCTCTCGACGCTGCTCTTCACGCTGCCGGCGGTCCTCGGCCTGAGCCTTCAGCACATTCGGTGGGGTAGAGCCAAATCCTTTCAGGTTGCATCGTACTCGGCTGCGGCGAAGTAGTTGGCGCACTCGACTGGTATTTGACGGATTGATTTCCATGCCGAAGTGAAGGCTACAAGATATAGATGAAAAGAGCCTAAGACGAACGCTAGAGCTGAATCCGTTCAGGCTGCATCGTAGCCGGCTGCGGCGAAGTAGTTGGCGCACTCTGCGGGTGTGAAGGCGTCGAGGAGCGTGCCGATGCGATGCCAGAGCGCGCCGACGGTGCGCTCGGCCGCTTTGCGCAGGAGCGCTTTGAGCTTGGCGAAGGCGTTCTCGATAGGGTTGAAGTCGGGTGAGTACGGCGGCAGGTAGCGCAGGCTCGCGCCGGCGGCCTCGATCAGCTGCTGCACGCGCGGCCCCTTGTGGCTGGACAGGTTGTCCATGACGACGATGTCGCCGGGACGCAGGTCCGGCACCAGGACGCGAGCAACATAGGTCTCGAAGGCGTCGCGGTTGATGGCACCATCGAGGACGAAGGGCGCCACGATCCCGTCGTTGCGCAACCCGGCGATGAAGGTCGTCGTTTTCCAGTGGCCATGCGGGATCGCGGCGCGCAGGCGCTGTCCGCGCGGTGCCCGGCCGCGCGTGCGGGCCATGGCGGTGGAGGCCCAGGTCTCGTCGATGAACACCAGCCGGTCCGGGTCAAGATCGAGCTGGCCCTCGAACCAGGCCTCGCGTTGCTTCAGCACGTCCGGACGGTCCTGCTCGGCCGCGTGCGCGGTCTTTTTTTCACCGTGATGGCGCGTCGCCGGAAGAAGCGCCACAGCCCGCCATAGCCAACCGACACCCCGCGCTCTGCCAGCGCCGCCCGAAGCTCCTGCAGCGTGATGTCTCGCTCGGCCTCGTAGAGGGCAAGGATCATGTCGCCGTGCACCTCGATGTGCCGGGAGCGTTGGTCGCCGCCCATCGGCTTCGGACTGGGATCGCCGCTCTCACGTGCCAGCGTCCGCCAGCGGCTCACGCTGGCCGAACTCACCCCGAAGCGCTCGCCGGCCTGCTGGTGGCTCAGCCCTGCGGCGACAGCGGCCAGAACACGGACCCGGAGATCAAGCGAAAGCGGTGTCGACATGCCAGCCAGCCTCCATCCGGCCAGCCCTCTGAATCATCTTTCAAGTCGATCAGGCAAGACCAAGCCGATGCACACCGCTCGGATCACGCTCTAGAACAGGATTGTTTACGCAACTGAGGCCGTCTTTGTTGTAGCCGGTCCAGTGCTGGGTTGAGGCGAAGACGCGAAACGCATTGCGTCACATCGGGCGGCCCGGATTATTCGTGATGCAGGTCCAGCTCTGGCGTTCGAACTTGACCATTCCGTGACCAACTCGATCACCAAGGAGGTCTTCTTCGAGGTGCTCATATCAATGGCCATCAGCTCTGGCTCGCGAGGGCTTCCGGTCCGTCAGCTGATCTGACGCGGCCTGCGAGGCCTGGAACAAGCTTATCGTTCAGCCCCAAACCATCACGTCCATCGGCATGCGGGCGTGGGCGCGTATCGGTCAAACCTGAAGGCCGCTGGTATTGTGCCAGCCTACAAGACGATCATAAGCGACGAAGCGCAGACCCTGGCAAGGAAGGTTTTCCGGGAACGCCAGCTCAATGAGGCGTGCCAACGCGGTTACACCGTGGTTATGGTCGACGAGCGCGGGACGGTCTCAGCCTGCTCCGATTATGAGCACTTCGTGGATTGGTTCTCCGATCCCCGCCAGCAGAACGGTTGGAATGGTGGCGGCCGCCAGCCGCCGAACGTCAACCGCCGAGAAGTCCATCCGCAGGCTCACCGCTACTGCTAGCGTACCCATCCTCCCGACACCATGAAATCAGATCAGCCGCCGGACCGGAAGCCCTCGCGAGCCAGAGCTGATGGCCGTTGGTATCAGGTCAGGTTCAGATAACCTCAAACTACTCATCGAATGAATATTCTTGTGTATCAAAGATCTTTTCGTAATTGTTGTGCCAGCCGAGATGAAAGCTCCGCATTCGGGGCCGGGTCGTTCCGCACGGCGGTATGGAGGCGGAATTGGCCTGCGTGAGGCGATCGGGAGGCGATCATGCGTGTGGATGTCCACGCCCACCATCTTCCAGCGGAGTACATGAAGCTGTTGGAGGAAGGAGGCGGCCCGACGTTCGGGGCTGCGCACGACGAGGCGACGCTGCGCGCCATGGTCGATGGACAGGACGCGGCGGGCCTCTCGCTCCAGATCCTGAGCACCGGCCCGAACAGCCCTTACCTGCGCGATGCGGCGCGCGCGCGCGCAGCGGCCGCCCTCGTCAACGACGCGTACCGCGATGTGGTGCAGCGCTATAAAGGGCGCTTCGCCGCATTCGGCAGCGTGCCCCTGCCGTACGGCGAGGCCGCGACCGCCGAAGCGTTGCGGTGCCTCGACGTGCTCGGCTTTCCCGGCATCCATGTCGGTTGCTCGGCGCTCGGGCGGTCGCTCGGCGATCCTGCCTTCGCCGATCTATGGGCCGAGCTCGACCGGCGAGACGCGGTTCTCTATGTCCATCCCGGCGGCATCCTTTGCGGCTCCGAGCCCGGCTTGGCGGGAATGGACGACCCCGGCATCGCGGTCACGATCGGCAGCGCGGCCGAACTCGCGACTGCCGCGCTCCAGATGGTCGCGATCTGTCGTGTCCACAGGCGGCTTCGAGTGATCATCGGCCTGCTCGGGGGTGCGCTTCCGTTTCTCCTCTCGCGGGCGGCTTGGCTGGGTGCGCGCTTCAAGGGCCGATCCATCCTCGCGGAGGACGACTTGGCAGGCTCGCTGCGACGGTTCAGCTATGACACCAACCTGCTGCCTGACCCCGCCGCGATCGCCGCGGCGCGGCGGGCGTTCGGGGTCGATCGACTGCTGTTCGGTAGCGACGCACCGGCCTTGGCGCCGGCGGTGACGTTCAAGTTCATGCGCGATGGCGGCCTTTCGGACGAGGAATGCCGGCAGATCCTGTGCGATAATCCCGCCCGGCTGTTCGGGCCTGCCGTCCTCGGCGGCGACGACGCCGCTTGACGGCTCCGCTGTCGGCCGCCGCAGAAGCAAGCCCGTGGCGCGGCCGCTTGATCCCCGCATGGGCCGTGCGTAAACAGGCTTGACGCCGGATGGCGTGCCGACCCGGAGACGACGTGCCTGAGCGTGCCACGACGACCGTCAAACGTCAGGGCAATACTGTCTCGCTCATCTATGACCAGCTCCGCGCCGACATCCTGGGCGGCCGCCTCGCGCCTGGGACCCTGCTGTCGCAGCTGACGATCGCCCGCTCGCACGGCACGAGCAGGGGACCCGTCCGCGAGGCGATGCAACGCCTGCAACAGGACCAGCTGGTCGTTGGCTATGCCAATCGCCGGTTCAACGTCGCCCCGTTCGAGACCGCCGACCTGGAGGCGATGCTGAGCCTTCATCTGGCCAACGTGTCGCTCGCGATCCGGGCGAGCGTTCCGTTCCTTGTTGATGAGGACGTCGACCTCATCGACCGGCATCGAAACGAGATGGAACGCGCGGTCGACAGCAACAAGGAGGAGTGGGAAGCAGCCTACCGCCGCTTCGTCCTGACCCTGACCAAGCACAGCGGCGACCGTGTCGTCTCGCTGTTGGACGGGCTGATCGACAACGCCCAGCGTTACCGCGCCAATCTTCTCGATCGGTTCCCCCGTGTCTACGCCGGAGGTCCCGAGTTCGGTCAAGTCGTCGCCGCCGCGCGTGAACGCGACGGCGCGTTGGCGGCCGCGCGCTATTCGGCGTTCTTCGGCCAGTTGTCGCTGCGAATCCTCGCGGGAAGCGCGCCATCTTACGACGCGGCGCGACTGCGGAGCTACATCGCCGCCCTCACGCCGGACCTTCAGCCCTGACCATCACGTCGCGACGACGCGGCTCCACACCAAGGCGAATGGAGCCCCCACGTGCAGAAGTGTTGACACTTTCGCGGCGGCTGCTAGATTGCGTGGGGGGAAGCGACAGGAGAGCGGCCATGGCTTCGGTTTTGCGGATTGATCCTCGGGTCTCTCATGAGACAACCGTCGACGAGATGGTCGAGCGGATCGTCGCGGCGCTCCCCGCGCTTCAGGCGAATGCCCTTGCCGAAGAGAAGGCGGGCCGGCTCAGCGACGAGACGGTGAGGACGCTTGATGGGATCGGCGTCTTCCGCATCAGCGTGCCGAGGGAATACGGTGGCTTCGGCCTGTCCACCGAGGACCAGCGTCGGGTCTTCAGCCCGATCGGCGCCATTGCCGGATCGACGGGCTGGGTCAGCTGGGTGACCACGACCCATGGCCGTTGGATCGCGATGTTCCCCAAGCAGGCGCAGGACGAGGTCTACGGGATGAAGTGGATGGGTCCGCTCATCTCGGGCGTTCTTTCACCCAACGGCCCTGGCCGGGCGCGCCGCGTCGATGGCGGCTATATGCTCAGTGGCCGCTGGCCGTTCTGCAGCGGCTGTCGCCATACCGCGTGGAGCATCCTGGGCTCAATGAGCGATGGCCCCGGCGAGCCGGAGATGCTGCTTCCAATCGTGCGCACGTCCGACCTGACCATCCTCGACGACTGGGCGGTCAGCGGGATGAAAGCGAGCGGCAGCAACACCGTCCAGCTCTCGGAGGAGCTGTTCGTCCCCGACCATCGGGTGATGCGCATCAAGGACGCCAGCGCCGGCCGCTGGGGCTCTACCCCGCCAGCCGACCAGGTGCTCTTCCGCAACAACTTCCTCGACTACACGACCATCCTGTCCGGGTCGACGCCGCTCGGTATGGCCAAGGGGGCGCTTGCCTACTTCCTCGAGCGGCTGGACAAGCGAGGGATCGTGGGCACCGATTACAAGGTGCAGGCGACCGCGCCGGTGGCGCACCTCCAGCTCGCGGACGCGGCGGCGCGGATCGACGCTGCCGAGCGTCTGCTCTCGGCGGACTGCATGGAGCTGGACCGCAGGGCCGCCGCAGGCATACCGTCCGACGACCTGTTCCAAACCAAGCTCAAGTTCGACGTCGCGTTGTCGGTGCGCGGATGCTGCGAGGCGATCGAAACGCTTCACCGCGCCAGCGGTGCCGGAACCATCCTGGAAACCAACCCCATGCAGCGCTATGCGCGTGACGCCCGCGTCGCGACCGTGCACGCGCATTTCAATTATGAGACCTGCGCCGAAAACTACGGCCGTGCGCTCGCCGGACGACCGCTGTTTGGGCACTTCTCGGCGCTGGAGAAGGCGGCGTAGCGGCTTCGGGGACGGCGTATTTACAATCGACCTGAAAAGGGCGCTTCCCCTTGCAGCAGCTCAACCAACCGATCGGGAGCAGGCTGCCGGCGTCAGCTCGTCTGGACGCCGCGCGGACCGGCGAACGAGTCGAGAATGGTGCGACGCGCAGGCTAAGCGGCTCGCGTCCCATGCCTGCGGACGGCCGGGGGTGCAGTTTGGCACCCGCTGCCGCCCATCGCTGCGCCCGGGTCTTCGGTGGCCGTCCGCTGCCCGACCACCTGCACGGCGCCGTGGTCGCACTGGGCAATTTTGATGGATTTCATATCGGTCACCAAGCCGTCGTTGCGGAGGCGGCTGAGTTGGCCCGCGGCAGGGGCGTTCCCGTCGTCGTCGCCACCTTCGATCCGCATCCGGTCCGGCTGTTCAGGCCCGACGCTCCGCCGTTCCGACTAACCTCCCTCGTCCAGCGCGAGCAGCTGTTCAGTGTGGCGGGCGTCGACGCGATGATGGTGTTCGAGTTCAGCCGGACGCTCGCGGACGTCACGCCGGAAGACTTCGTCAACGTATGGCTCGGCGGGATCGGTGGGATCGTGACCGGGGAGAACTACGCGTTCGGACGCGGGCGCGCCGGGAACGTCGATCTCTTGACGGAACTCGCCACGCGTCGCGGCGTCGCATGCAGACGGGTCGGGCCGGTGATGGTCGAGGACGAGGTCGTGTCCTCGACCCGCATCCGCAATGCGCTCCGGGCAGGCGATTGCGCGACCGCGACCCGGCTGCTGACGCGTCCCTACGTGATCACCGGCGAGGTTAGACCCGGCCTACGAATGGACCCCGGCCTGCCGCTGCTCGACGCGAGCATCAGGTTTGACGACTATGTCCGGCCCCGTCGGGGCGTCTACGCCGTCCGCGCCGAGCTACCGGAAGGCCGCGTCCTCGGCGGCTCCGCCTATCTTGGCCCGGCGGAAGACAGCGGGCCAGGACAGCTGCTGGAATTGTTCCTGATCGATGTCCAGGAAGATGACCTGGGCAAGCCGGCGTCTGTGGAGATCATGGCGCATCTCCACGATGCCAACGAAATCTACGACAAGGCCGCGCTTCGTCACCTCATCATGCGCGACCGGCTGGACGCGCAACGCATCGTGACGTCGTTGGAGCAGGAAATGGCGAGCGCTTCGTGACGATGAACGGGGTCGAGCCTTCGGCGTGAAGTTGAAATCGGCGTGATCACACGGCGTATGCCCGTAGAAACACGTCGACCGCGTCGGTAAGCGCCTCTTCTCGTTCAATGGGGGCGCCATACAAGGCCTCTTCCAGGAAGCCGGATTCGATGAGGCCCTTGAAATGCAACGAGGCCGAGCGTGCCGAGGCTTTTCGCAGACGGCCCCGCGAAATCTGCTCTTCGAAGAAGCATTCCATCTTAGATAGGGCGCGCCCGGGACCCTGCTCGAAGAGATGGCACCCGAGGGAAGAGCCGGCGCCCTCGTGAATAGCGGTGCGGGTGATCGCGATCACCTCCTTGTCCAGGATGAAGCCGACATAGGCCCTGGCGAACCGGGACAGCACATCGTGAAGGTCGTTCAGCTTCGGTTCGAGGAGCGACATGATCTGGTCGCCAGGGCCCTCGCTCGCCGCCTTCATCACGGTTTCGAACAATTCTTCCTTGGACTTGAAGTAACCGTAGAGCGTTCCCTTCGAGCCGCCCAGGCGGCGCGAGATCAGCGCCATGCTCGCCCGCTCGAACCCCACTTCCCGGAATACGTCCAGGGCGACGTCGATGATCGCCTGTCGCCGATATTCGGTTTTCGCTCGCACCATTGCCTCCTCGACGCCGAGCGACCCTGTACGATCGATGCCTGGTCCCGGCAACCGGATGTGGCGGACCTCGTCGGCTCAAAACCAGGCAAGCGGTCGAGCTTCTTGACGCGCCACCCGCCAGGAAGGCCGGCAGGCCGCGCCGGCTTGAGTTTGAGCCCGATCAAATCGTCGCGCCTGCTCGCCGACCGCGGCGGCTTGGCCGAAGCGTCGCTCGTCCAGCACTTGGAAGGGCACGGCGACGCTTGCGGCGATCGATGAATCGCTCGCGTTCGCGGAGCACGGCGCCACGTAGGGATGCGAGGTCCGGCGATGAGAAGGACCGTCGCGCACGATGCCAGCGCGAACCCGATCTGAACGGGCGCGGGCCGGCATGCACGTCGAGCCGTCCGATCAATGTCGTCCAGTCGTTACGAGGGCGCCGCCCACCCGAGGCACAACCGCGGGGATCACGTCCCTCGCCGGTCGGCTATGCCCTCACCAGGCGAGGAAACAGGCGTTCGGCGTTGCCACGGTTGATCGCAGCGTGGCCTTTCGCATCCAGCGCCGTGTAGTTGTCCAGGTTGCCGGTGAAGAAGCCGACGGTCTTTTCGGGACAATAGGGCCAGTCTGAGCCATATAGCTCGTGCCCGGGATGGGCAAAGGCGAGCAGGCTCGGCAGCACGGTCGGGCTGGCCGAAATCGCCGTGTCGAAATAGAAACTGGAAAGGTCGGCCAGCATCGCTTCCTGATCGGCAGTCGGATCGATCACGTTGGACAGCGCGCTGATCCGGTACGCCGCATAGGGCAGGAAGCCGCCTGCGTGGGCCAGGATGATCTTCAGCCTGGGGTAACGGCGAGGGATGCCGTGCGACACCATGTTGATGGCCGCGCGCGTCGTATCGAGCAGGAAGTCCGCCAGCGTCGGATGGATGCCCTTGGCCGGCGGGCCGGGAATTGGGCCGGGGTGGATGAATACCACCGCGCCGCGCCGGTCCAGTTCGGCCATCACCGGGTCAAAGGCAGGATCGCCAACGTAGACGCCACGGTTGTTCGTGAGCAGGACGACGCCATCGGTCGACAAGCCGTCGTAGGCGTGCGCGATCGCCTCCAACGAACCATCGATGTCGGGCAGCGGCACCGAGGCGAACATCCCGAACCGGTCGGGGCGACCCTTGACCAGTGCGGCGAGCCGCTCGTTGACCTGCTTCGTCAGGATGCGCGCCTCGGCGTCGTCGCCGAGGTGCGGACCCGGCGTCGATAGGGAAAGAACACCCGTCGCGACCTGGTTCTTGTCCATCATCGCGAGCGCACCCTCGACGCTCCACGCGAAAGGCGCCCAGGCACCCATGCCATGCCGGTCGAGGGCGGCCACGAACTCCGGGGGCAGCAGATGCTGATGCACGTCGATGCGCGACGCTGTCACGTCGGAGTTCTCCTTGAAGGATTGTTTCTCGCCCGCCCACGCCGTTCGGGCCGGCAGAGCGCCGAGGGCGAGCCCGGTGCCGAGAAGCGCGCGGCGTGTCCACCCGGTGGATGCGTCCTTTTCCATTTCGGTCAGTACATCAGTTGCCTAGGGTCCCGCTCCAGCCCGAACTGCTGGCGACCCCAGGCGGCGAAACTGACCTCCGGATTGAGGATCACGTGCGCGGACGAGAAGTGGACGTCGCGCCAAGCCCTCTGGATGGGGCTGGACGACGCGAAGCCTGCGGCGCCCGAGATCTTCATGATGGTGTCCATAGCCTCGACGATCATCTCCGAGGCCCGCGCTTGGTCGCGATAGGCGCGTGCGCGAATCTCCGCGGACGCCGGTTCGACCGCATCCGCCGCGTCAGCGCAGCGATGCATCAGGAACTCCGCCGCATCAAGCGTGGAGGCCGCTCGCGACAGATGGACCTGGATGCTTGTGAACTCCGCGACCTGCGCACCGAACAGGCTGGCGCGTTGCGCCGTCCAGCTCCGATATTCTTCCAGTGCGCCTCTCGCAGCCCCCAGCATCGGCCCAAGGAAGGTCAGGGGCGCGTAAGTGATCCAAGGAGCGTTGAAGCAGGGCGCCTCGTCCCGGTTCAACCGTCCGCCCGGGGTTCTACCCTCGCGCATGTCCCCGACCGCCAATGTCCAGTCGGTCGGCACGAAGACGTTCTCGACGACGACGGTGTTGCTGCCGGTGCCGCGCATGCCCGCCGTGTTCCAGGTCTCGACGACCGAGAAGTTGCCGGGGGGAACGAGGAACAGCGTCCAGTCGGGCTGCCCTTCCGGCCCGAACAGCATGCCGCCGACGACGACCCACGTCGAGTGGTTGATCCCGCTGAGATACGGGATTGAGCACGAGATGTTGTAGCCCCCGTCGACGATCTCGATCTTGGAGGTCGGCGTCATCGTGGCCGCGATCGAGACATCCGGCCCGTCATTCCAAACCGCGCGCTGCGCGGCTTCGGGAAATTGAGCGAGGTAATGCGGATGGTGCATCATCTGGCTCGCGCACCAGCCGTGCGCCGCGTCCGCTTTGCCGACCTCGACGGAAATATCGAGCCACGCCCGCACGCCAAGGTCGAGGCCGCCGAACTTCTTGGGCAGCAGCACCCGGGCAAGGCCGATGTTGAGGAAGTCCTGTGCCGACGCCGGCGGGATCGAGCGCTTCTCTTCCGATAGCGGGGCGCGCCCGCGGAATGCGGGGGCGAGGGCACGGATTTCCTTGAGGATACCCTCGAGGGTTGTCGCCTGCTCGGGCCAGTAGTCAGTCTTGATGGCGGTCGCAACCATGTCGAAGTCCTTTCAACTGGATTAGTGGAAGGCGTGCCCGGCAAAGCCCATCGCGACGCGGCCGCGCCCAGCGTAGGCGTCGTTGCGGTCCACGCCGATGTGGACGCCCGTGCAATGCACGTCGCGGAACACTTGCTGGAAGGGGTGGCTGTCGATCAGCGCCATCGCCCCCGAGCTGATGTATAGCTGGTCGGTGAGTTCGACCGATGTCCGCCCGATGTAGCCGCGCCACGCGAACAGCTGCGCGCGCTCCTCTTCCGTCAGCACCCAGGATCCGCCTTCGATCGCCCGGTCCCAGCCGTACTGCGCGTACTTCTGCGCAAGTGCCCACGTCGCGTCCCACTGGGTCGCGTTGGCGGCGAGCGTGATCTGCGGCGCCGGCTGCTCTCGCGCGGCCGCGCCCATCTCGTAGGGCCTGATGCGCGCCTTGGTCCAGGCCGTGTACTCCTCCACCGCGCGCTGGGCGATGCCAACGGAGGACGTTATGATCGCCAGTCCCTGCATGGTGGACAACGGCATGCGCCACAGTGGCCCATCAATGGCGACGGCGCCGCGATCCTGGCCGTTCATCAGCCGCCCGAGCGCGAACACGCGATGGTTGGGCACGAAGGCTTTCTCCACGTCCACCGCTCGGCTCGCGGTGGCACGCAGGCCCAGCGTGTTCCAATCGTCCACGATCGTCAGGTCGCCGCGCGGGATGAAGAACATCAGGTGCTCGGGATGCTCCCCGTCGGGCGCTACCGAGATGCCGCCGACCGCGATCCAGGACGACCACTCGATTCCGCTGCAGAACCGCCACCGGCCTGACAGGACGTAGCCGTCGGCTACGCGCTCGACGGTGCCCATCGTCGCGTATGAGTCGCAGATCATGGCATCGGGATCGTTGCCCCACACGTCCTCGTTCAGCTGCGCGGACGCGAACGCCATGTACCATTCATGGAAGCCGAGCACCGTGTGGAGCCAGCCCAACGCGCCCGAGCTGCGGGCGAGCTCGCGTCCCACGTCGAGGAACGTCATCGGGTCGGCCTCCGCGCCGCCGAAGCGATGGTGGCGGCACAGCTTCATCAGCCCGGAGGCGCGCAGCTTGTCGATCACGGCGTCGGGCATCCGACGGTCGCGCTCGCCCTGTTCGCGCATGCTAAACGCCAGCTCGCCGACCTCGCTGGCCTTATTGAGCAGGTCGGCGCGCGAGAGCTTATTCTGGAACCCGGCATGCATGTTCATAGCGTTTCCTCCTGTTGAGCCGAAGCGTTGCCGATCGACGGATACTTGACGCTGGCTAGTGTTCTCGTTGACGTGGCAGGGACCCGCTTGCTATCCCCATCCCGGCGCCCGGAAGTCTTCCACGGGAAGGGTCCTGTGATAGGCGCGTTGGAAGAAGATCAACGGCTTGGCATTCCGCACCACGGTCAGGTCGCGTGGAGTGGCAAGTACGATCATGTGATCGCCCGCCTCGATCTCCCGCGTCAGGACGCAGTCCGCCCAAGCGAGGCAGTCCTTCACAACCATCGCGCCGTCACCCGTGAACTGAACGTTGCGGAACTTGTCGGGCGACCAGCCCGAGAGCGTTTGGCTGAGACGCCGTTGGTCGCTCGCCAGGATGCTCGCGGTGAACCGGCCGACCGCCTTCACCGCCGTCCAGGATCGCGAGTGCGAGGTGACCATGAAGCTGACCAGCGGCGGGTCGAGCGACACGGAGGAGAAGGTCCCGACGACTAGCCCGACAGGGCCATCCTGGCCCTCCGCGACGATCGCGGTCACCCCCGTCGGGAGTTGGCCGAAGAACTCCCGGTAGCGTTGGGGATTCATGCCCGCGCTCCGGGCGTCGTGCGGTTGGCGCGAGACGTGAGCTCAAGCGCGGCACCCGTCTCGATCAAGTGCTGCGCGTAGGCGGGAAACGCGGCGTCATCCACGATCGAGTGGGTCGCCGCGACGCTCATGTCCCTGAGCAGCTTGTCGAAGATGTTGGGACTGTGCAGCGCCAGCAAGCCGGCGCGATGGAATGCCAGTTGCACGCACTCGAGGGCTACCTCCGTCGCCGAGGCGGCCAGCGCACGCGGCAGGTAACGGTCGGCGCCGGACCAAGCCTGCGGCTCCCCGACGGCCGCGCGGTCGATCCTGTCATAGAGCGAATAGGCCAGCGCCTCGATCGCCTGTAGGCGCACCACCGCACGGCCGAGTTCCTTCTGGACCACCTCGCGATCCGAGACGTGCCGGGCCGACGGCGGAGCGGCCGAGGCGGCCCGCAACTCCCGCAAAGCCCGCCGGCCGACGCCGATCGCGAAGGCGAGGTGCTCGTAGCTCTCGATGTAGTCGAGGTCGATCAGGTCGTACCGCCGCGTCCCGCGGATCTGGCCGTACGGGTTGTGCTCGCGGCCGGTGAGGCTGGACGGCAGGAAGTAGTCCGTAAGTTTGAAGTCATTGGATCCCGTACCGGCAAGTCCGACGACGTTCCAGCTATCCACCAGATCGACGTCGCGCGCCGGGATCGCGAGGGGCAGGACGCGCGAGGGGTCGCGCTCCACAAGGGCGGCGGCGCTGATCCACTCGGCATGGTGGACGGAACTCGCCAGCCTCCATGTCCCGGTCAGGAGGTAGCCCCCGTCGGCCGGGGTCACCATGCCGCCCGGTGCGGCGACAGCCGAGCAGGCTGGAACGCCGTGGGCGAAGATCCTGTCCAGGGCCGGCTGGGGCATGGTGGAGCCGAGCACGGCAAGCCCGTTGTTCGACACCATGGTGCACCACGCGGCGGACGTATCTTCGGCGGCGAGAGCGGCGATGATCTCGATCTGGGCGACGATCGGCAGTTCAAGGCCACCCAGTTCTCGGCAGAGCCGCATCCGCCAGAAGCCCTTGCTCCTGAGCGCCTCGACGACGACGGGCGTCAGGCGGCCTGACCGGTCAGCATCCGAAGCGCCTTCCTGCAGGAGGCCGGCTATCGCGTCGACCGACGCGAGCAACTCGCCCGTAACCTCCTCGGCGGATCGGCGCGGCGATCCCCGAAGATCGAGTGATGCCGGTCTCATCGAGGAAACGGACGAGGAGATGCCGTCAGCGACCATCGCTTGCATACCTCCCCTTGCCTCGAAGCCGGTCTCAGCCGTTTATTTCTTAACCGTACTGTACGGTGCTGATACAGCGCTTGCAGTCGAGCCGTCAAGGAAAATTGTGCTGCCTGGTTCAAGTATGTCGAGGGATGGATGGACGCGTCGTGCGCGTCAGGTGCTGCCGCCAGCCGGAGCCTGACGGCTGCGGTGCCGATGCTGCGCTGGCGTCTCGCCGAAGGCGGCAGCGAACGCCTGCGAGAAGCCGTGCAGGCTCCGATACCCCAGGTGGACGCCGACGTCGGCGGTCGACAGGCGGCCCTCCCTGACCAGGTCGGATGCGAGGCGCATGCGCCAGCGCGCGAGATAGGCGAAGGGTGTTTCTCCCATGACCGCCCGGAAACGCTCCGCGAAGCCTGAACGGGACCGCCCGGACGTGGCGGCGAGTTCGCGAAGGGTCCAGCACCGTGCCGGGTCGGCGTGCATGGCATCGAGGGCGCGGGCGACCGACGCGTCGACCAGCCGTTGCTTCCACTCCGTGTCCCGCCCCACTTGTAGTGACCAGTCGCGCAGGGTGGCGATGAAGATGAGTTCGACCAACCGCTCGGCGACGGCGCTGAAGCCCGGCGAGGGCGCGCTGCTTTCGATTGAAAGGAACGCGGTCGCGGCGACGAGCAACGGCTCGAGCCGTGCCTTGGTGTTATGAACAAGGATGACGTTTGGCAGCGCGCGCAGGAGCGGGCCGTCGTTGTGCTCGATGGGGGACACGATGCCGGACAGGACCCGCGCGCCCCGCGTCCCTTTGCCGATCATTGACGTCAACGGCCGTCCCACGCCGATCCGCAGGTAGTCGGCCGGAACGCTTTGATGCGCGGCGACGTCCGTGATCTCGACCTGTTCCGACCCCTTGCCGGTTTCGACCCGGTAATCGGGCCAGCGTGGAAGCAGAATCAGGTCGCCCGCCTGGATCGAGGTCGAGTTCGATCCCAAGCAGATCCGGCACTCACCTTCAAGGACGTAATGGAAGGGGATTGCCGGCAGGTGCGGCAGTCCGAGAGACACATCGCTGCCGAGGTGAAGGTCGGCAATCAGCGGCGATCGGGCTCGTGCCGAACCCAGTATGCGCGCCAACGGATCCATCTGGACGGCTCCTAGCATATGATGGACGGCTGCGCGCTTCCCGTCCGATGACCCCGCTTCTAGTGTCGCCAAAACGAGGGAGGCGACGGAAGATGACGATGCTGGCAGCGACTGCCGACGTTACAAACTACCCGCTGTACCCGGAAGATGTCTTTTCGCCGGATGCGCTGCGCCAACCGTTCGAACACTATCGCGGGATACGCGATCTTGGTCCGGTCGTTCGCCTGAGCGGCTTGGACGCGGTCGCGCTCGGTCGCTTCGACGACGTTCGGGCAGCGTTGCAGACTCCGGACGCCATGATCTGCGGCGCCGGCAACGGCTTCAACGACGTCTGGAACACGCCCGGTGAGCCGAACCTGATCACGATGGACGGGGCATCGCACCGCCGCCTGCGTTCCCACCTCGCGCGGCCGATGCTGCCGAAGAACCTGGAACAGCATCGCGACATGCTCAAGGCGCTGATCACGGAAAGACTTCGCCAAGTTGCCGACGGCACGACGTTTGACGGGGTGACCCACATCGCCAAGCACCTGCCGCTGGCTGCCATCTCCTTCCTGGTTGGCCTCCCGGAAGACGGCCGGCAGAACATGCTGCGTTGGGCCGCCGCGATCTTCAACATGGTCGGCCCGATATCGCCGGAGTTCGCGGAGGATCTCGAGACCTTCTTGGATTTTCGAGGCTACATGCTTTCAGTCGATCCGGCGACCCTCTCGGAGAACAGCTGGGCGCGCAGGCTGTTCGAGATCGCCGAACAGGGAACGATCACGGTCGGCGAGGCGCGCGCCATCCTCGGCGGCTTCGTGGCGCCAAGCCTGGACACGACCATCAACGCCAAGTCCAACCTGCTCCACAATCTGGCGACCAACCCCGACCAGTGGGACAGGCTGAGGCGGAACCCGTCGTTGATCCCGAGCGCCGTGGTGGAGGGCGTGCGGCACAGCGCGACGGTACGCTGGTTCGCGCGCGTGGCGGCTGCGGAATACCGGGCCGGCGACGTGGTGATCCCGGAAGGCACGCGCGTGATGGTCATGTTTGGGTCCGCCAACCGCGACGAGCGACACTACGCGAACCCGGACAAGTTTCAGGTCGACCGCAACCCACAGGACCAGCTCGGCTGGGGTGCCGGTCCGCATGTGTGCGCCGGCCTACATCTGGCCAAGCTCGAGATGCAGGTGCTCCTCGAAGCCATGATCGAGAACGTGGAGCGTCTGGAGGCCGACGAACCGGTGGTCAGCGCCAACCGCGGCCTATACGGCCTTGAAAGCCTCCCGATGCGGATGACGCGACGGGCATGAGGACGCGAGCGAACCACGATCCAGCCGACTCGTCGCTTCCGAGGGTGTGCCGCTGATGCCGCTTCTTTTCGTGACCTTGCGAAGTGGTGAGGAACGGCAGATCGAGGCTGCCGCGGGCCTGTCCGTGATGCAGGCGATCAGGGCTGCCGAGGTGGACGAGCTGCTTGCCATGTGCGGCGGATGTTGCTCCTGCGCGACATGCCATGTTCACCTCGACGAGTCGTTCAGTGAGCGGCTGCCCTCCTTGAGCGCTGACGAGGACGATTTGCTGGACGGCTCGCGCCATCGTACCCAAGCCTCACGCCTGTCCTGTCAATTGCCGTTCGATCATGAATGGGAAGGATTACGGGTCACCATCGCTCTTGCGGACTGACAGGACGACGTGTCGGTCCTGTTCGTGGTGCAGGCCCGCAAGGTCGTCGCGGGTGAGCAAGCCGGCCGATGTCGTTACGCCCAGGCGCTCTTCCACCGTCGGCACCCTAAGCAAGCGCAGGTTGCCCGTCGTTAACGTCGCACGGCGCTTAAAGCAATTACGGAGTAGATGTTTGATCCCAGGGTTTGATGGTGCAGTCTTCTTGTGCGAGTGGAAGGATGCGCCATGGGACAAGTTCACCATGGGAGCGCCACGACGACAGCGGCGGTCCGTCGAGCGATACAGCATAGTCAAGCGAGCCTGAGGCAGCTCGCCAAGCACTACGGCATCAACCCGAAGACTGTGGCCAAGTGGAAGAAGCGACCCTCGACGGCGGATCGCAAGACAGGGCCGAGCGAGCCGAAGTCGACGGTGCTGTCGGTTGAGGACGAAGCTGTCATCGTCACTTTCCGCCGGCACGCGCTGCTGCCACTGGACGACTGCCTCTACGCCCTGCAGCCGACGATCCCGCATCTGACGCGCTCATTGCTGCATCGTTGCCTCCAGCGCCACGGCATCTCGCGGCTGCCCGAGGTCGACGGCGACAAGCCGCTGCGCTCGACGTTCAAGCGCTACCCGCTCGGCTATTTCCACCTCGACATTGCCGAAGTGAGGACCGAGGAAGGCAAGCTCTACCTCCTCGTGGCGATCGACCGGACCTCCAAGTTCGCCTTCGCCGAGTTGCACGTGAAGGCCACACGCCGGATCGCCGGCGACTTCCTGCGGACCCTCGCTGCCGCGGTTCCTTACACGATCCACACGGTGCTCACCGGCAACGGCACGCACTTCCCCGAGCCGGCCGGCAATGCTTGGACCCCAGCAGAGATCAAAGCCATGCGCGCCGGCAAGGTGCTCTTCCGCTGCCAATCCTTCGAAGCCGCCTGCGCCGATCTCGACATCGAGCATCGCCTCACGAAGCCGCGCCATCCTTGGACGAACGGCCAGGTCGAGCGGATGAACCGGACGATCAAGGATGCGACCGTCAAACGATTCCACTACGACAACCATGAGCAGCTCCGGCAGCACCTCATAGACTCATACCAGCGTAGTTCTGAGTGAGCCTCATGGGTTTTCGCGTTGACGGCGGATCTGGTTCGATGGGGTGAACCGGAGGGT
>CAXTIU010000013.1:0-98635 GCA_964244495.1 uncultured Beijerinckiaceae bacterium | reverse complement strand
AACCACCGACACTGCGATTTTCAGTCGCATGCTCTACCAACTGAGCTACCTGGGCGCTGCGTCGAGGACGACGGCGGAGACGATTTATAGAAAGTCGGTCCCGGCTTGTCCAGCGGCAAGCTGATCCTTGCGGCCGCTGCCGCATGGCTCGGGCGCCTGCCTCGCGAGGATACGGCTGCACTGGCTCATGGTGTCGAAGAGGCTGCGCGGAAGCGGGTGCGCACCGCGTCGATCGGCTCGGGACCGTTCGCCGTACGCCGATGCCAGTAGGTCCACCCGTTGCACGCGGGCAGTCCTTGCGTCAGGGCGCCGATCTTGTGGATCGAGCCAACAATCTGTCCGAGAGACACCGTGCCATCGGCCAGCACCGTCACCACGTGACGACCGCGCTCATCGCTGAGCGTTTCGCCGGGAGCGATGTGGCCGGCCTCCACCAGGGAGGCGAATGAAACGCGCGCTTCCCCGCGCTTGCTCGGCGTTTCCAGAAGGAGGCCGGCCGGCAGCGGTTCCACCGCGGCGATCCGCTCGCGTGCCGCCTCCGCGTAGGTCGCCTCGCGCTCGATGCCGATAAAGGAGCGACGCAACCGCTTGGCGACCGCGCCCGTCGTCCCCGACCCGAAGAACGGATCGAGCACGACATCGCCGGGCCTGCTTGCGGCGAGCAGGATGCGGCTGATCAGGGCTTCCGGCTTCTGGGTGGGATGAGTCTTCCGGCCGTCCTCGTCCCTCAAGCGTTCCCCCCCGGTACAGATCGGGAAGTACCAGTCGGAGCGGACCTGGCAATCATCATTGCCTGCCTTCAGGGCTTCGTAATTGAAGGTGTAGGCCTTGGATTCGGCGCCCTTCGAGGCCCAGATCAGCGTCTCGTGCGCGTTGGTGAAGCGCCTGCCGCGGAAATTCGGCATCGGATTCGCTTTGCGCCACACGATGTCGTTGAGGATCCAGAAGCCCTGGTCCTGCAACGTGGCGCCGACGCGGTAAATATTATGGTAGGAGCCGATCACGAAGAGGGTCGCGTTCTTCTTCATGACACGTTTCACGGCGGCGAGCCAGTCCCGCGAGAATCGGTCGTAATCGGCGAAGCTCGCGAACTTGTCCCATTCGTCATCGACGGCGTCGACGACGCTCTGGTCGGGACGCGCCAGCGCGCCGGCAAGCTGGAGGTTGTAGGGTGGGTCGGCGAATACGAGGTCGACACTTTCCGCCGGAAGGCGGTTCAGCGTGTCGACGCAGTCGCCAACGAAAACGTGATCAAGGGGAAACGCGTCGACTGTCGCAAGATGTTTCGCAATAACGTTGGGGCCGAAAGGCCGGTTCCTCGAAGTCTCAGTACGCGTGACCTGGATCTGAGACTTCGAGCCGGACATTCCAGCCTGTGCGATACGCATGAACACACACCGGATACGCAACGAACCAACGACGATGACTATGGTGGAGCGGGGTAAAAGCGACGTTTAGCGCGGTACGGAGTACCTGTGTCCTTTTCGGACAAGTTGAGTCAAAGGCTGCGGATCGAGAGCTACGCGCCCTCAAAGCAGCGCCCGGACCGGCGCGAAGCTCCTGCGATGAGCGGGGCAGGGACCGTGCTCCACAAGCGCGACACGATGCTGAGGCGTTCCGTAGCCGACGTTGCGGCTGAAGCCGTAGACCGGATATCGCGCGCAAAGGCGTCGCATCAGGCGATCGCGCGAAACCTTGGCGAGGATGGAGGCGGCGGCGATCGAGAGCGAGGTGGCGTCACCTTTGATCACGGCCTCGCCACGGCGGGCGAGGCGGGGCGGCAATTCGTTGCCGTCAACCAGGACATGGGCGGGTGTCAGCGCCAGGGCATCGAAGGCCCGGCCCATCGCCAGAAAGGTCGCTTGACGGATGTTGAGGGTATCGATCTCGGTCGTGCTGGCGAAGGCGATGCCGACGCCGAACGCGCGCTCGACGATCGTGTCGAAGAGCGTCTCCCGCACGTTGGTCGTGAGCACCTTGGAATCGTCGATACCCTCGGGAATGTGGTCGGGATCGAGGATCACGGCCGCCGCCGCGACCGGGCCGGCCAATGGCCCGCGGCCCGCCTCATCGATGCCGGCGATCGGTCGAACGCCCGCCCGCCACAACGCCCGTTCCAGAAGAAAGTGTGGTCTATTCATTCCTCAACCCCGAACGAGATGCGAAGATCCTGAGAACCGACATCAACCCGTCGACGGCAAAGCTCTTGCTGAGCCTGTCGCTTCCTCTTAACCACGGCACATACGGCATTGGGCGGCGTCCAAGGCTGCTATGTCGATGATCGCATCAGCGTGTCTGAAGACCGCTGCGCACTTTTCAGGCTGATGCACTCGTAGCGTGCGCGTGAGTGAGATGGCGAATGGACAACGACAAGTCGATCATGACGACGGCGACCACCATGCCGAAAAGCACGCCGTTAGCACCCGCCATCGCTCATAACGACGCATCGACGTCGTTCCCCCTCACGGAGACGCCGACCGACGGTAGCCGCAACGCCGTCTTCGCGAGCCTCGTAAAGGCCGACGGCGATATTGCCGGCCTCGTCGCCTATTCGATCTACAAGCAGCATAAACTCGATTGGCTGACCGCCTTCGAGGCAACGAAGCGGCGCGCGCCAAATGAGGCGGAACTCGCCTCCTACATCATCGGCGAAGGAACGCCACGCCGCCTGGCGACCTATCGTCACCTCGCGGAGGCGACGCTTGCCGGCAACGGTCCGGACGTCGCTGGACATCCGGCACCCGGCCGCGCACCCTTCCAGAAACCAGCGAAGCTGGCCGGCCACGGCACCTTCAGCCCTGGCCTCGTCGCTACCTACGTCCTGATCGCGCTGCTGTTCCTGATCGGCCTGTGGCTCGCCGCGCATTTCACGATGAACTCGCGCTGACGGTCCATCACCGACGGCTACAGCAAAGAGAGTTGCTCGCCTCTGGCGGCTGGTCGTGTGAAAAGGTCCGTCCTCACCTTCATGCAATCGGTGACGTAGCCGTTTCTCGCCATCGCCGTCTCAAAGCGACGCCCGATCATCCAGGCGAACGGACCTATGGCATCGCCCGCGTCAGCCGAGGCGGCGTCGCAGTCTCGGCCGTCATGATCCTTCGCGCTCCGGATTTCTGTGCTTCCAGCCTTGCCCCTGCTCATCGACTTGAGGAGCGCCATCACGTGCCGATGCTTGTCCGGGTAGTGCGTCAGCAGCCATGTCCCGAATAGATCCAACAGCTCAGGCTGAAGTCGCAGCATCACATATCCGGCCTCACGCGCACCCCGTGCGTAAGCCCTCGTCAGGATCGTCTCAATCTCCGCATCGTTGATGGCAGGGATGATCGGCGCAACCATTGCGGTCACCGGCACGCCGGCGTTGCTCAGCTCTTCGATCGCGTGCAGCCGTCGCTCCGGCGGACTGGCCCTGGGCTCCAGGCGCCGAGCAAGCTGAGGATCGAGCGTCGTGAGCGAAACGGCAACTTTGACCAAGCCCTTCCTGGCCATCGGCGCGAGAAGGTCGAGGTCGCGCAGCACGAGTGCCGACTTGGTGATGATCCCAACCGGATGGTTGGCCTTGGCCAGTACCTCGAGCACGCTACGCGTCACCCGCTCGGTCCGCTCGATCGGGTGGTAGGGGTCGATGTCTGTCCCAACGGCAATCGTCCTCACCCGATAGCGCGGCGCCGCCAGTTCCTTTTCCAGGAGTTCCGCCGCACCGGCCTTGGCGAACAGGCGATCTCCGGCATCGAGGTCCAGAGTCGTTCCCGCGACCGCATGGGTCGAGCGCGCGAAGCCATAGGCACAGCCACGCTCTTGTCCCCGGTAAGGATTGATGGACCGCTCGAAGGAGATATCGGGAGCCTCGTTGCGCGCGATGATCGCACGGGCACGCTCGTACACGACCTCGAGACGTGGCGCCGGAACCATCTCCAGCACGCCCAAGCCATCGTCGCCGCCGGCGCCCTGACGCAGGACTTGGCGTTGCTGCGGGACGAGGCCGGCGGCGCCCCGCGATCTGACATCGACCATCGCGTAGGACACGGCACCACGCTCATCGATGTCGCTGCGTTCCCCGCTGAACGCCGCGACCTCAAGCGCCCGTTCCGAACCTGAGATCATGGCGTCGATCATGTTCGTCGAAAAGCACGCTCGCCTTGTGGTTCTCAGAGCGGACACACGTGTTCTCCCATTACGATGAGAACATGTAGAGAACATAAACGGAATTGTCTAGCGCGATCTGTGGATAACCTAGGGACAATCTTGCAAATTGACGTGGGTGTGGGGTCGAAGATCGCATCGATTCCCTTGACTGATACGACGTGTTCGGCACGGTGCGCGATGATCCCATCGTGTCAACTTGGCACGTCGGCGCTCGAGGAAAAGCGTCCATGATCTCGGCGATCGTCCTTGTGCCCGATCACCGCCGACGGACCGATGTCGGTTACGTTCGCGAGGTTGTCGTCCGGTCGCTCGTCTGGCTTGTCTCTGCGGTGGTGTCGGGTGTCGTACGTGACGTCGTCCTGGCTGGACCAGCAGGCATCGGGCTCGGCGACATCGCCAGACAGGCAGGATGCAAGGTCGTCGAGGCGCTGACCGAAGCGGAACGACTCGGCAGGGCTGCGTCGGACAGCCGGGATGCGCGCCTGCTCATCTTGAAGGTCGGTTTTCAACCCGAAGCGAACTTGGTGGAGGAGATCGACGCGTTCGTTCGCCGGGCGGGGCCTGAGGCGGCCGCGTTGATCCTGGCGACGCCGGAGACGATGCTGGGGAGGATTTCGCCCGCGCGCGCCTCGGTGATCGGGATCCTGATCCCTCGCGATCGGATGCGCGCAGGAGAGTTCAGGGCGCTCGTCCGAGCTACGAAGGGGGCGACGCGGCTGCGCGCACGCGCCACTCTCATCGCCTAAGACGAGCGAAGGTTCAGCAGCCATCCCGATCGCTGCCGTGGTCGTCCCGGCCGGCTTCCTGGCCACTCCCCGCGACATTCCCGGACGGCCGATGAGCGTCCCACTCCGCCGCCAGCATCAGCAGGTCGGCCCAGGCCCGCCGCTTCTGGATCGGCTGCTTCAGGAGGATGGTGGGCGAGAAGGTGACCAGCGTCTTCACCGTCTTCGTTTCGCCCTCGAAGCTCATCCAGCGCCCACGCAGACGGCTGATCGGATCGCGGGTCGCGAGCAGGGGCTGGGCGGCGCGCTCGCCGAGGCACAGGATCAGGTTCGGGTCGGCCAACGCGACGTGGCGGCGGGCGAAGGGCAGGCAAAGGGCGAGTTCCAGTGGCGTGGGCAAGCGGTTGCCGGGCGGGCGCCACGGGACGACGTTGATCAAGTACACGCTGCCGCGATCGAGGCCGATGGCGCGCAGCATCGAGTCGAGCAAACGGCCATGGGAGCCGGCGAACGCTTCGCCGGCGCGCTCGTCGTCGGCATCCGGCGCGCCGCCGGCG
Organism: uncultured Beijerinckiaceae bacterium; assembly: GCA_964244495.1. Classification (GTDB taxonomy): domain Bacteria; phylum Pseudomonadota; class Alphaproteobacteria; order Rhizobiales; family Beijerinckiaceae; genus RH-AL1. Next base: position 93,210 of record CAXTIU010000013.1, on the reverse strand, counting down.
AGCAACACGGGTGCGCCCGGCGTGCCGCTGGAGAAGATGATCCGCGAGGCGGTCGCGGCCAGGCCGCAGCCTGGCAAGGTTTCCCAGCGGGCTTTCAACTCCTCCAGGTTGGTCGCTTCCCGGGCGAGGACTTCGGCCTGGCGCACCAACGCGTCCGCCGCCACCGGCGTCGCATCCATCGCCTTGCGCATGGCGGGGGGCGCGACGCGGTTGGACTCTCCTCGGGTCGCCGGCTCCGCCGTCGAGGCCCCTCGCGTCGCGGCGTGGCCGAGGACCGCAGCCGTCGACGCGGCATCGACCGGGATGAAACGATCATGTGGCATCTCGTCGACCAAGGCGTCAACGCCCATGGCCTCGTACCAGCGGAGAATGGACTCCAACGCGGTCGCATCGTCGGGCGGGTCTGGCATCGTCATGCCGGTGCAGCCCTAGCATCCTCGCCGCTGATCGCGGAAGGTTTCGAGGGGGTGTCTTGCGTCGCATCACGGTTGCCCCCGGTGCTGTCCCGCATTACGTCGAGATCATTCCTGCAGCGGACCAACGAAGAGCCTGGACTAAGATATGAGCGGAAGCGATGCGGCCCACGAGCCGCGCGAGAGCATGGAGTTCGACGTGGTGATCGTCGGCGCCGGGCCGGCGGGGCTGGCGGCGGCGATCCGGCTGAAGCAGCTCGATCCCGACGTGTCGGTGGTGGTGCTGGAGAAGGGCTCGGAGGTCGGCGCGCACATCCTGTCCGGCCTGGTGATGGACCCCTCCGCGCTCGACCAGCTCCTGCCCGCATGGCGTGCCGACGACGAGCGGCCGCTGAAAACGGAGGTTCAAGCCGACCGCTTCGACTACCTGACGAAGACGCGCGCGATCCGCCTGCCGAACGCCCTCATGCCGAAGTTGATGTCGAACCACGGCAACTTCATCGGCTCGCTGTCGGACGTCGCCAAGTATCTCGCAACGAAGGCGGAGGGCCTCGGGGTCGACATCTATCCCGGCTTTGCCGCCGCCGAGGTGCTCTACGACGAGACCGACGCGGTGGTCGGCGTCGTCACCGGTGACATGGGCATCGGCAAGAACGGCCTTCGCACCGCCAATTTCACGCGCGGCATGGAGCTTCGTGGGCGCTACACCCTGTTCGCGGAGGGCGCGCGCGGCTCGCTGACCAAGACACTGGCCGCCAAGTTCAAGCTGTACGACGCCGGCGAGCCGCAGAAGTACGGGGTCGGCATCAAGGAGCTGTGGCGCGTGGAGCCTCGGCGGCACGAGGCTGGGCTCGTCCGTCACACGTTCGGCTGGCCGCTCGACGGCAGCACGGGCGGCGGCAGCTATCTTTACCACTACGGCGACGACCGGGTGGCGGTCGGCTTCGTCACGCACCTGAACTACGCCAACCCGACGCTGTCGCCCTTCGACGAGTTCCAGCGTTTCAAGACCCATCCGGCGGTGCGCGACACCTTTGTGGGCGGCGAGCGGCTCGCCTTCGGGGCACGGGCGATCACCGAAGGGGGCTGGCAGTCGGTGCCGACGCTGGCGGTGCGCGGCGCGGCGCTGATCGGCTGCGCCGCCGGCTTCGTCAACCTGCCGCGCATCAAGGGCTCGCACAACGCGATCTTCTCGGGCATGCAGGCGGCGGAGGCGGTGGCGGCGGCGCTGAAAGCGGGACGCTCGCACGACCGCCTCGACGCCTACGCCGACCATTGGCGCGCGTCGACGATCGGCCGCGACCTCCACCCCGTGCGCAACGTCAAGCCGCTGTGGTCGAAGGTCGGCACGATCGGCGGCGTCGTGCTGGGCGGCCTCGACATGTGGACCAACGCGCTCGCCGGCGTCTCCGTGTTCGGCACGCTGAAGCACGGCGAGGCGGATTACCAGGCGATGAAGCCGCTCGCCGACGTGACGCCGATCGTCTATCCCAAGCCCGACGGCAAGCTGACCTTCGATAAGACCTCGTCCGTCTACCTGTCCGGCACGACGCACGATCACGACCAGCCGCCACACCTCGTGCTGGCCGACCCGTCCATCCCGGTGGCGCGGAACCTGCCGGTCTACGGCGCGCCCTCGCGGCTGTACTGCCCGGTCGGCGTCTACGAGATCGCCTACGCCGACGAGGCGAAGAAGACCGACCCGCGCTTCGTGATCAACGCGCAGAACTGTGTGCACTGCAAGACGTGCGACATCAAGGACCCGGCGCAAAACATTACCTGGAAGCCGCCGGAAGGTGGAGGCGGGCCGATCTACACCGGGATGTAGGTCTGCGAGCCACCGGACTCGGCCGATCCGCTCCGAAGCGGTTCGGCGTCCGCTAGGGAGCACGGATGCTGATGAAAGCGCTTCGCATCGACAGGACCGGCACCGGCACCAAGGCTGCCATCGTCGACTTCGACGAGGCCGACCTGATGGCGGGCGACGTCACCGTCCGGGTCTCGCATTCCACGGTGAACTACAAGGACGGGCTTGCGATCACCGGCAGGAGCCCGGTCGTCCGCGTGTCGCCGATGATCGGCGGGATCGATTTCGCCGGCACGGTGGAAACGTCGGATGACCCAGCGTTCCGGCCCGGCGAGGGCGTTGTCTGCAACGGCTGGGGCCTGTCGGAGACGCATTTCGGCGGCTACGCGGCCAAAGCGCGCGTCAAGGGCGACTGGCTCGTCAGGCTGCCGGACGGCATCTCCGCCCGTGACGCGATGGCGATCGGCACCGCCGGCTACACCGCCGCCCTCGCGGTGCTGGCTCTGGAGAGGCACGGCGCGACGCCGGCGGATGGTCCGGCCATTGTCACCGGGGCAGCCGGCGGCGTCGGATCGTTCTCGCTGATGCTGCTGAGCCAAGCCGGCTGGCACTGCGTCGCCTCGACCGGCCGGAGCGCGGAGGCCGGCTACCTCACGGCCATGGGCGCCGACGAGATCGTGGACCGCGCCGAACTCTCCGCGCCGGGCAGGCCGCTCGGCAAGGAGCGATGGGCGGTCGGCGTCGACTCGGTCGGTTCGCACACGTTGGCGAACGTGCTGGCGCGGACGAAGCGACACGGCGCCATCGCCGCCTGCGGTCTGGCGCAGGGCATGGACTTGCCGGCCTCGGTCGCCCCGTTCATCCTGCGGGGCGTGGCGCTGCTCGGCATCGACAGCGTGTACTGCCCGAAGCCTGCGCGCGAGGCGGCCTGGGCCCGTCTCGCCCGCGACCTCGACCGAAAGAAGCTCGCCGCCGCGACGACCGACATCGGCCTCGACGAGGTGATCGGCGCCGCCCACGACATCGTCGACGGCAACATCAGGGGACGCGTTATCGTTAACATCGGATGACAGGGAACATCGTGCCACCCGCCGGCGTACGCGTCGCAATGGAGGGTCGAGCGAATGACGAAACCTGCTGACGTGAAGAAGGGTGACGCCGTCGAGTACAAGTACGGCAAGGCGAGGGTCGAGGCGGAGGTCACGGCGGTCCACAAGGGTGATGCCGTCAAGACCATCAAGGGCAAGACGATCAAGCGCGACGGGTCTAAGGACGATCCCGCGATCGAGGTGAAGACGAAGAAGGGCGGGACCGCCCTGAAGTCCGCCTCCGAGGTGAAGGTGAAGTGATCGTGCCTTGATGCGGAGTGCTCAGGGTCTGGGCGCGGCGGCGCGGCGAAGGCGGTCGCTGATCGCCGCGCCGAGGCCCCACGAGGGGATGGGCGCCACCGCGATCGTGCCCGGCCTTGGTGCATCGAGTGCGCGGAGATGGGCGTAAAGGTTGGCGGCCGCCTCGACCAGGTCGCCTTCGGGCGACAGATCGAGGGCCGCGGCGCCGCCGAGGCGGCCGGCGAAGTCTAGTCCCACCTCGTCTTCGCCTAACGTCAGGGCTTCGAGACGTAGGCGGGCGTTCGGCGCATAATGCGAAGCCAGCATGCCCGGCGCCCTGATCGCCTCGTCGAGGAGGTCGAGACGTCGACCGATCGCCGCCTCGATCGCTTCCGCCGCGACACCGCCGGGCCGCAGCACGCCCACGGTCCCGTCGAGGCAGGCGACGATCGTTGATTCGACGCCGACCGGACAGCGGCCTCCGTCGACCACGAGGTCCACGCGGGAACCGAGATCCGACCGCACATCGTCCGCCGCCGTCGGACTGAGCCGACCCGACGTGTTGGCGGAAGGTGCCGCGACCGGCCGTTCGACGGCGGCGAGCAGCGCTAGCGCGACCGGATGGGCGGGTACGCGAAGTCCGACGCTTCCCAGGCCGGCGCAGGCGAGATCGCAGACCGAGCCGCCGGCGGCGCGCGGCACCACCAGCGTGAGCGGCCCCGGCCAGAAACGGTCGGCTAGACACAGGGCCTCATCGGAGAACCATCCTTCGACGCAGGCTCTGGCGGCGCTCGCCACGTGGGCGATGAGCGGATTGAAACGCGGCCGCCCTTTGGCGGCGTAGATGCGCGACACCGCCTGCGGCGAGGTGGCATCCGCGCCCAAGCCGTAAACCGTCTCCGTCGGGAAGGCGACGAGGCCGCCCTCGAGTAGCCGCGTCGCCGCCTCCGCGATCGTCGCCAGAGAGCCCCGGCGCGTGGCGGCCGATGGGGCATGGGAGTCGAACGGGATCGAAGCCCGACGCATGGTTTCTCGCCAATCCGGCCAGTCCTCACCGGCCACCATTAGGTTGTCGGGGTGTGTCTCGCCGTCAAGTGGAAAGCCGGAGGAGGGCGGCACCCGGCGAAGGAGATTTGCTGTGAGCTGTCGTGCGCCGATGCCCGACATCGTGCTCGCGCTCCGTCATCGGCCGGGTAGCCGCTCCCCCCTCCGTCTTCCGACCACGCCGACGGGGCTGCAGCGATGCTCGATGAGGCGGCCGAAGGTGCCTTTGGGCGCGACGGCGCGGTGAGAACGCCAGCCGCTGACTGGTGGGACGAGCCAGCGAGAGGCTCGCCTGCGTAGCGAAGTCGCCTTGCCGGGCGTGCGGGCCGCAGGGGGCACGGACATCATCGAGGAGACCGACGCCGCGCAACTGCTCCGCGACGCACGCCGCCACCATCTATGAGAGCGCCTACGGCATTTTGGCGGTGGACCTCGTACGCCGGAAGCTGCCCCCCGCCGATGGCGCGGCGCTCGCACGGGAACTCGACGCCATGCGGGAGATCGTGCGATTTTTGATGGGCGTCATGCGCCGGGATCCGGTCGCATGGGGCAAGGGCTCAACGAGGCCGTGGACGTCGACGGGGCGACAACCTTGATGTTGGCGCGGCTGCCATTGGCGCACGACGAGGTGATGGCGAGGTCGGCATCGTGGCGCCGCCGCTTGCCGGCTGAAGCCCGCTCGCCGTCCAACAGCGACGGTTGACATCGCGGACGCCGTCCGGTGCTTCGAGGGCATAACAGGCGATGAACGCGCCCCGGCTCGTCGCCGGAAGCCGGACGAGTGTATCAGAAGCGTCGAGCCAAGGCACTTCACTGATCCTTAAGCCCGCGCCTGCTAGCGTCGCCGGCAACGGACAGCCGTTCGAGCGCGCGCAATGGTCGATCAACCCCTCACAATCGTCATCATCTTCGACCATGCCTCGATCACCGGCGGCCAAGCCAAGGTGGCGTTCGACAGCGCGGTCGGGCTGAAGCGCCACGGTCATCGGCCGATCGTCTTCGCGGCGGCCGGTCCGGTTTCGCCGCAGCTGGTCGAAGCCGGCATCGAGACCGTGTGCCTCGATCAGAGCGACCTTGTCGGGAACCCATCGCGTCTTGCCGCCGCGGCGCAGGGCATCTGGAACATCGGTGCCGCCAAGGCGCTCGACGCGTTGCTCGCGCGCCTGCCACGCGACAACACCATCGTCCACGTCCATGGCTGGGCCAAGGCACTCTCGCCTTCGATCGCCGGACCGATCGCGCGCTCGAAGCTCCCGGCGCTCTACACGATCCACGAGTATTTCCAGTTTTGTCCCAACGGCGGTTTTTACAACTACCAGGACGACCACGTCTGTACGCTGACGCCGCTATCGACGGCGTGCTGGACGACGAACTGCGATTCGCGCAACTACGCACGCAAAATCTGGCGTAACGTCCGTCTGACCGCCGCCAAGCACATCGCTCACTTGCCCGACGTCTTCTCCGACTACATCGCCATCTCACGGTTCCAGAGGGCCATCGTGGCGCCGCTGGTGCCGCCCGCCGCTCGCCTCCACGACGTTTCAAATCCGATCGCCATCCCCAACCTCGGGCCGAAGACCGATCCTTGCGCCGGGGAGGTCATTTTCGTCGGGCGGCTGTCACCGGAGAAAGGTGCCTTCGTTTACGCGGAAGCCGCACGTCGCGCGGGTATGATACCGACCTACGTCGGCGACGGGCCGATCGCCGGGGAGCTCGCGGCCCGCTACCCCGAGGCGCGGCTGCTCGGCTGGACCGATCCGGCCGGCGTGCAGCGGGCGATGCGCGCTGCCCGAGCCCTGGTGTTCCCTTCCCTCTGGTACGAAGGCCAACCGCTGACCGTGCTCGAAGCCAAAGGCCTCGGTGTGCCGGTGATCGTCAGCGACGCCTGCGCCGGCCGTGAGGAGGTCGTGGATGGCGTGACCGGCCTCTGGTTCAAGAGCGGCGACGCCGACGACCTCGCTCTCGCGCTCCAGGTGACGCGCGACGATGCCGCCGTTGCCGCCATGTCGCTCGCCGCCACTCGCGCGTACTGGGCGAACCCGCCGACGTTGGAAGCCCACATTGCTAAAATCCTGGCCGTCTATCGCGGCACGTTAGGCACCTCTTGCGGGAGAGCGCCTGCGAAAACGTCACCCAACCCTTTCGGTGCCGTATCATTAGGCACGAGCATCGCGACGCTCTGAACACGGCAGGGGATCGAGTCAGCCACGCCGCTCGCCTCGTCGCCACGCCTGCCGGGTCATCGACCCGACAAGCACAGGGCCGCTTCGTGCCCCCATCGCGGTGCTAGGACGAGTAGTACATGTCGTACTCGACGGGATGTGGCGTCGTTTCGAGGCGCAACACGTCGGGGGTCTTCAGAGCGACATAGGCTTCGATGAAGTCCGCCGTGAAGACGCCGCTGGCGGTCAGATAGGCGTGATCATCCTCCAGTGCCTTCAACGCCTCGCGCAGCGAGCCGCAAACGGTCGGGATCGCCTTCAACTCGGCCTTGGACAGCTCGTAAAGATCCTGGTCCATCGCCACCCCGGGATCGATCTTCTGTTGGATACCGTCGAGCCCGGCCATCAGCATGGCGGTGAAGGCGAGGTAGGGATTGGCGCTGGGGTCGGGGAAGCGAACTTCGAGGCGTTTGGCCTTGGGGTTGTTGGTGTAGGGGATGCGGCACGAGGCCGAGCGGTTGCGCGCGGAGTAGGCGAGTAGCACCGGCGCCTCGAAGCCGGGGACGAGCCGCTTGTACGAGTTGGTCGAGGGGTTCGTCAGCGCGTTCAGGGATCTGGCGTGCTTGATGATGCCGCCGATGTACCAAAGGCATTCCTGGCTGAGATCGGCGTACTTGTCGCCGGCGAACAGCGGCTTGCCGTCCTTCCAGATCGACTGGTGCACGTGCATGCCCGAGCCGTTGTCGCCATGGATGGGCTTGGGCATGAAGGTGGCGGTCTTGCCGTAGCTCTGCGCGACCTGGTGGATGCAGTATTTGTAGACTTGCATGTGGTCGGCCATCTCGGTCAGGGGGCCGAACTTGAGGCCGAGCTCGTGCTGGGCGGAGGCGACTTCGTGGTGGTGCTTCTCGACCTTGGCGCCCATGGAGGCCATGGCGGCGAGCATCTCGCCGCGCATGTCCTGCGCCGAGTCTTGCGGGGGCACGGGGAAGTAGCCGCTCTTGGTACGGACGCGATGGCCGAGGTTGCCGCCCTCGTACGGCGTGTCCGAGTTGGACGGCAGCTCGCTCGAGTCGAGGGTGAAGCCGGTATTGTAGGGATCTGTCCGGAAGCGGACGTCGTCGAACACGAAGAACTCGGCCTCGGGTCCGAAGTATACTTGGTCGCCGACGCCGGCCGACGCCGCATAGGCTTCGCCCTTGCGGGCGATGCCGCGCGGGTCGCGCCCGTAGGGTTCGCCTGTCGTCGGTTCGAGCACGTCGCAGACGATCGAGAGAGTCGGCGCGGCGAAGAAGGGATCCATCGCGGCGGTCGTCGGATCGGGCATCAACGTCATGTCCGACTCGTTGATCGCCTTCCAGCCGGCGATCGACGAGCCATCGAACATGGTGCCGTCGCCGAAAAGGTCCTCGTCGACCATCGACTGGTCGAAGGTGACGTGCTGCCACTTGCCGCGAATGTCCGTGAAACGCAGGTCGACGTACTTGATGTCGTTGTCCCTGATGGATTTCAGCACGTCGGCCGCGGTCTTCATGTCCGATGATCTCCTTGAAACGTCGTCGGGTCGACCCGGTGCCGCGCCGGCGAGCGTGTCCCGGCGACTGATACCGGTCCGGCGGCGCGGTTGCCAGCCGTCGCCTTCGAGAAAACGCCGGCGCGGCTCGGCCTGACGCGGTCGGCGGCACGGCGCCGCCCCTCGCGTCTTCGATCGCGCCGTTCGGCACAGCGAGTCCGATTGACCGGGCTCGGCCAGAGCCGACGGTTGGCGTCGCGTTCCCGCCGTTCGCAGGAGCACGCCGGTCGGGTGCAAAGATCACATTTGGCATGGTCCGTGCGTGCCGGCGGACACCCCGACGTGCTGCGAAGTGCTCGGGTGCACCCACACCTGTTCGCATCCGCGAAGAACGAGAGATGCTGAATGACCAAGTACAAGCTTGAGTATCTATGGCTCGATGGCTACCGACCGGCGCCCAACCTTCGCGGCAAGACGCAGATCAAGGAGTTCAGCGACTTCCCGACACTGGAGCAACTGCCTCTTTGGGGTTTCGACGGCAGCTCGACCCGGCAGGCGGAAGGGCGCAGCTCGGATTGCGTGCTGAAGCCCGTCCGCCACTTCGTTGACAGTGAGCGCAGCAACGGCGTGCTTGTGATGTGCGAGGTGATGATGCCCGACGGGACCACCCCCCATCCGACCAACGACCGCGCGACGATCCTCGATGATCCCGGCGCTTGGTTCGGCTTCGAGCAGGAATACTTCTTCTACAAGAATGGCCGTCCGCTCGGCTTCCCGCCCACCGGCTACCCCGCGCCGCAAGGCCCCTATTACACGGGTGTCGGCTACAGCAACGTCGGTGACATCGCCCGCCAGATCGTGGAGGAGCACCTCGACATCTGCCTCGCCGCCGGCATCAACCACGAGGGCATCAACGCCGAAGTGGCCAAGGGCCAGTGGGAGTTCCAGATCTTCGGCAAAGGGTCCAAGAAGGCGGCCGATGAGATGTGGGTTGCGCGCTACATCCTGCAGCGTCTGACCGAGAAGCACGGTATCGACATCGAATACCACTGCAAGCCGCTGGGCGACACTGACTGGAACGGCTCGGGCATGCACGCCAATTTCTCGACGGCCTACATGCGCGACGTGGGCGGCAAGGACTATTTCGAGAAGCTGATGGCGGCCTTCGATAAGAACAAGGACGATCACATCGCCGTCTACGGTCCCGACAACCACCTGCGGCTGACCGGTCTACACGAGACCCAATCGATCCACCAGTTCTCCTACGGCGTGGCCGACCGCGGCGCCTCCATCCGCGTCCCGCACTCCTTCGTCAACAACGGCTACAAGGGATACCTGGAGGACCGCCGCCCCAACTCGCAGGGCGACCCCTACCAGATCGCCTCGCAGATCCTGAAGACCGTAGCGTCCGTGCCGACCGAGGTGACGGCGCGGTCCGCCGCGGCCTGAACGGCGCAGCTTTCGGACACTCGACCCGGGGTGCGTTATGGTCCTGCGTCGAGGCCGGAAGCGTTAAACGACGCGCGGAAACAGCGACCGCCGGCGTCAAACGTCGCGGCGGAGGGTGTTTCGTCGATTTTGAGACGAAAATGGCGACGCCTTGTCCCGACTGCAGCTGGCGGCATCGTAATCTGTCGCCAGCCGGTTCCGAGGCACGCACGCACGTGTTCGAGTGTACCTGCCCCGATGGACCCGACCACGTCTCGGACGGATGCCGTCGGTATCACGAGGCAATCTCATGGCTAGGTTGTCCGCACGCTCGCCACGCCGCTGCAGGCGCCCGCCCGGACTAGCCATATCGATGGGACGGCGGGTGGCGGACCCGCTGCCCCACAACCTCGCATGCCGTTGCGGGTTTCTCGCGGCAGGATATCGCCGTCGTCGCAAGCGGCGCGTCGGGGACAGTTCGCGACCCGCAGGCTCGACGCGTCAGATGGCGTCCGAACCGATCTCACCGGTCCTGATCCGGATCGCCTCCTCGATAGCGGACACGAAGATCTTGCCATCCCCGATGCGGCCGGTCTGCGCGGCATTCCTGATCGCCGCGACGGCGGCCTCCACTGCGCCGTCGTCGAGGACGACCTCGATCTTCACCTTGGGCAGGAAGTCGACCACGTACTCCGCTCCGCGGTAGAGTTCGGTGTGCCCCTTCTGGCGACCGAAGCCCTTGGCCTCGATGACGGTGATACCTGCCACGCCCGCCTCATGCAGGGCTTCCTTCACCTCGTCGAGCTTGAACGGCTTGATGATGGCTTCTATCTTCTTCATCATACCATCCTTGTTACGCAGGCTGTCCCGATCGCTAGTCGTCCGCAAGGGACATACATAGCAGCCGCTGTGCCATGGCGAAGAAAATGTTGGAAGGGCACGTGAAGCGCCGGCTACGATAGCACGACGCGATCTTCGCGAAGCAGGTGCGGTCACGCGGAGGTGAGCCATCGAGGCCGATGCGCGCGGCTAAGGCATGCTCCACGGCTCGCGGAGCAATCGATGCGGCGGGGGACGACACGGCGCACCGCGTCCGTGAGGCTGTCCGTTGCCGTGGGCCGGCGGTTTGAACGTCTTGCGCGCTGGGTGGAGGCCTGTCCCGGTCGTTCCGACCGATCACGCTTCCGAGCCGTCGGTCGACAGGCCGCGATCAAAGAAAGCCGGGATCAATCGTGCCCTGGTTCTCCAGCCAGCGTGGAACAGGAAGTCTCTTCCCGTGGAGGAAGGTCGGGTTGAAGAGCTTGGATTGGTACCGCGCGCCGGAATCACACAGGATGGTCACGATCGTGTGCCCAGGGCCGAGATCGCGCGCGAGGCGTATCGCGCCCGCGACATTGACGCCTGACGATCCCCCCAGCAACAGTCCTTCATGTTCCACGAGGTCGAAGACGACCGGCAGCGCTTCCTCGTCGCTAACCTGGTAGGCGCCATCAATGGGAGAATTCTGCAGGTTGGCCGTTATCCGGCCCTGGCCGATGCCCTCTGTGACGGAACTGCCCTCGGCGTGCAAATACCCTCGCGCGTAAAACCCGTAGAGTGCCGAACCCATGGGATCGGTCACGGCGATCCTTATGTCAGGATTCATGGCTTTCAGAGCCATGCCGACGCCGGCGATGGTGCCGCCGGTGCCGACCGCGCAGGTGAAGCCGTCCACCGTGCCGGCCGTCTGCCGCCAGATCTCCGGCCCGGTCGTTAGGCGGTGCCCCTCGCGGTTCGCGATGTTGTCGAACTGGTTCGCCCAGACCGCGCCCTCCGGCAGCTCGCGTGCCAAGCGTTCAGCCAGCCGCCCCGAAAGCTTCACGTAGTTGTTCGGGTCTTTGTAGGGGACGGCCGGTACCTCGATCAGCTCCGCGCCCTGGAGGCGCAGCATGTCCTTCTTCTCCTGGCTCTGCGTGTCGGGGATCACGATCACCGCCTTGAAACCCAGGGCCTTCGCGACGAGGGCGATGCCGATCCCGGTGTTGCCTGCGGTGCCCTCCACGATCGTGCCGCCCGGCTTCAGCGTGCCCCGCTCCATCGCGTCGCGGATGATGGCGAGTCCCGCCCGGTCCTTCACCGAGCCGCCGGGATTCATGAACTCCGCCTTACCGAGGATGGTGCAGCCGGTCGCCTCCGAGGCATGCTGGAGCTTGATGAGCGGCGTGTTGCCTATGGCATCGAGGACGGAAGAGGCTGGCGGCATCGGATGGTCTCACCGAGGAGGTGGCTGCGGCTTCATCATCTATATGGTGCCCGCAGCGGTGGCGACGTCCATGATGGAACGAGACGCAAGGAGGATGTCCCGTCATGGTTCGTGCCGTGTCCGCCGACGGCGTCGCCTGGGTCACCGGAGGAAGCGCCGGCATCGGCCGCGCGCTGGCGCTCTGCCTGGCGGAGCAGGGATGGCGCGTCGCCGTCACCGCGCGCCGCGCCGACGCCCTCGCCTCGCTCGTCGCGGCGAGTGGCGGGCGGATCGTCGCCTACCCCGGCGACGTCACCGACAGCGCGCGCATGGCCGCGGTCGTCGCGGCGATCGAGCGGGACGAGGGGCCGCTCGCGCTCGCCGTCCTCAACGCCGGCTTCTACGATGCCCGCGAACGTGACGGCTTCGATGCCGGCGTGGTCCTGCGCACGATCGAAGCGAACCTGGGAGGCTTGGCGCGATGCCTCGATCCGCTGCTGCCGGCGATGCTGTCGCGTCGCCGCGGCCAGATCGCGGTGGTCGCCTCCCTCGCGGGCTACGGCGGCGTGCCGGGCTCGCTCGCATACGGGGCGTCGAAGGCGGCGATGATCACGGTGGCTGAAGCCTTGCGCCTGACCTACGCACCCGCCGGCCTGACGATCCAGGTCGTCAATCCGGGCTTCGTCGACACCGCCATGACGGCCGCCAACGAGTACCCTATGCCCTTCATGATGAGCGCGGAGGCGGCCGCCGAGCGCATCGTGATCGGGCTCCGGCGCGGAGGGTTCGAGGTGACCTTCCCTCGCCGTCTCGCCTGGACCATGAAGGCGGTGAACCTGCTGCCCTACGCCTTGTGGCTCCACATCATGGACCGTGCCACGCGAAGGGTGCGAAGATAGTGGCGGCATCGCCCTCAACCTAGCATCGCATCTCTCATGATCGGTGCTCGACTTTACCGTTGCTGGCTTGATCACCATCTTGACAGCTTGAAACGAAGCCGGCCTGTTCTTCGACAACGAGCAGATCGAGACCGATCCCGACGCGATCGTGGACCTATGCTCGCAAACGCTGCTGCGATCGGGATGCGATCTCACCATGTACTCGGATCTGCCGCTCAGAAACGGTTTCTTCTCCATCTTCTAAAACCATGCGTCCGGTGTCGTCTCCGCCATCTGCCAGAAGGGTGTCGCCGCCGAGAAGAGCGTCGAAGCGGTTCGCAACATGACGGTCTCGTATCGCGATTGCCTCGCGCCGCGATGCGGCCCGGTTCTTTCCCACCTTGACGAACCCGGAGCGAAGCCGCTGAACACCTTCTGCTACATTCTGTGGGATGAGTCACCGCTTTGCCGATGGAAGGGCGTCGTCCTCGACGTCATGGAAGAAGCGCTCTCCCGGTCCAACCCGGCCTGCGTGGAAAGCGCGCTGCACGGGTTGAACCATCGCTTCCATCAGAGCCCGTCGGAGGTGGCGACGATCATCGATCGTTCCCTCACGCGCGCGCGGGCGTTGCGTCCGAAGTTGCTCTCCTACGCTCTGACGGCCTCGCGGGGCCGGGCGCAGTAGCCGCAACGGGATGGCTACTGCGGGTTCTCCAGGCTCAGCGTCTCGGAGCCTTCGTCGTAGGCGAAGAGTTCGCCGTAGCGCCCCCAGTTCACGACGCTCTTCAGCGTTCTGTCGGCGTACTCGTCGGACATGTGGTCCTCCAGCTCCTCCAGGAACCGCGACGAGCGGGCGGCATGCGAGGGACGCTCGTCCAGCACCATCTTGATCCGGGCGGCCAGGGGCACGTAGGCCAGCAGGTGATCGCCGAACAGCTTCTTGCGGGCATCGGTTTCCATGTCGGCGAAGCGCGTGCCGGCCGGTGTCAGCCTGATCGCGCCGTCCGCGATCTCGGCGAAGCGCATCAATTGCAGGGTCTCGGCGACCGGGAACAGGTCGTCGATCTCCATCTGCAACGTGTCGGCAAGTTCCGGCAGCTTGGCGCGCCCGCCGTAGGGCTCGGCGGCGATCTCCTCGATCAGGCCGGCGATGGTGTTGGTCGAAACGCGGGGCAGGGCCATGCCGAGGCCGAGCCCTGGGAACGTCCCGTCGCGGCCGAGCGCTTGCACGGGGGCCGGGCGCTTGGTCATCAGGGCGTAGATCTTGTCGACCATCTGCCGGAACTCGGGATCGAGCCGGTTGCGGGGGTGTTGCATGCCGACCGCGATCTCGGCCGCGATCCGGCCGGGGTTCGACGACAGCACGATAATGCGGTCGCACATCAGGACCGCCTCCTCGATGTTGTGCGTGACCATCAGGATCGACTTCGTCGGCATGCGGCCTTCCACCCACAGGTCGAGCAGGTCGGTCCGCAGCGTCTCGGCGGTCAGGACGTCGAGGGCGGAGAAGGGCTCGTCCATCAGCAGGATCTTCGGGTTCACGACGAGCGCGCGGGCGAAACCGACGCGCTGGCGCATGCCCCCCGACAGTTCCTTGGGGAAGGCCGACTCGAAGCCGTCGAGGCCGATCAGGTCGATGGCCGCCAGCGCCCGCTTGCGCGCCTCCGCCTCAGACACGCCCTTCGAGCGCAGTCCGAGTTCGACGTTGGCGAGCACGGTCAGCCAAGGGAACAGCGCGAACGATTGAAACACCATGGCGAGGCCGTTCACCGGTCCCCGCACCGGCGCGTTCTCGTAGGTGACCCTGCCTTCCGAGGGGATCGAAAGGCCGGCCACGATGCGCAGCAGCGACGACTTCCCGCAACCCGACCGCCCCAGCAGGCCGACGATCTCGCCGGACTTCAGTTGCAGCGAGACGTGGTCGAGCACGAGCGGCCCGATCTCGCCCGAGCCGGTGCGGTAGCGCTGGACGACGTCGTCGACTTCGAGCATCGGGCTGAGCCGTTCCTGCAGCATGGCTGACCCTCAAGCGCCGGAGCGAGACGTGTGCCGCGTCTTTCGACGCAATCGATGCGATGGCAAGGAGACTAGGCGAGGCGGAGGCGCTTCTCGGCGAGCCCGAACAGGGGACGCCAGAGCAGGCGGTTGAACAGGATGACGAACACGCTCATGACCGCGACGCCGAGCACGATGTGCTGAAAGTCGCCCCGCTGGGTGGCGATCGCGATGTAGGACCCGATCCCTTGCGCGATCTCGGTCCTGTCGCCGGCCTTGACGTATTCGGCGACGATGGCCGCGTTCCACGAGCCGCCGGACGCGGTCAGAGCCCCGGTCACATAGTAAGGGAAGATCCCGGGGATCATGACCTTGACCCACCAGTCCCAGCCCTTGATGCCGAAGCTCTTCGACGCTTCCTGAAGGTCGGTCGGGAAGGCCTGCGCGCCCGCGATGACGTTGAACAGGATGTACCATTGCGTGCCGAAGACGATCAGCACGCTGAGCCAAACGTTGGGATTGAGCGAGAACGCGACGATCAGCAGCACGGCGAGCGGAAAGACGACGTTGGCCGGGAAAGCCGCGAGGAACTGCGCCAGCGGCTGGACGCGTTCGGCGAGCTTGGGCCTGAGCCCGATCCAGATCCCGATCGGCACCCATATCATGGTGGCCGCCACGATGAGAACGAAGACCCTGACCATGGTGTAGAGGGTCAGGACGATCGTGCGACCGACCTCGCCCCAGGTCACCGTCGCGGAAACGTAGCGCACGATCATCACCACCGACGCGACGCCGACCGCGGCGACGGCCGCGTAGAACACGATGTCGCCGGCGAGGCGCGCACGCGCGCTCGGCCCGGCGGTCTCCGGCCGTCGCCGACGCGGCGGCCGCAGGCTCAGCAGGGCCATCCGTCGGAAGATGCGCGCCGGGATCATCATGAGGTGCCGCGACCAGCGCGTGCGCATGAAAGCATCCATCGCCCAGGAGCGCTCCTGCTGCTGGCTGGCGACCATTTCCACACGAAATCGCGAGGCGAAGGCGACGAGCGGCCGAAACAGCAGCTGGTCGTAGGCGAGGATCACGATACCCATCGTCGCTACCGCCGCGACGACCGCGCCGTAGTCTGATCGCGCGTTGGCGAGGTCGATGTAGGAGCCGATGCCAGGTAGCTTCGTTGAGTTGTCGCCGACAGTGATGGCTTCGGACGCGACGACGAAGAACCAGCCGCCCGACATGGACATCATCATGTTCCAGATCAGGCCGGGCATGGCGAAGGGCGTCTCCAGCTGCCAGAAGCGCTGCCAAGGCGACAGGTCGAGGCCGCGCGACACCTCGATCAGGTCGGCCGGCACGCTGCGCAACGACTGGTAGAACGAGAAGGCCATGTTCCAGGCTTGGCTCGTGAAGATCGCGAAGATGGCTGCCGCCTCGTAGCCGGCGACCGAGCCCGGGAACAGGTTGACGAAGAAAACGACCAGGAAGGCCAGGAAGCCCAGGATCGGCACCGACTGGAGCACGTCGAGCAGCGGGATCATGACCTTCTCGGCACGCTCGCTCTTGGCGGCGAGCGTGGCGTAGGTGAAGGTGAAGACCAGCGAGAACCCGAGCGCGATGAACATCCGCAGCGTGGTGCGAAGCGCGTAATAGGGCAGGTAGACGACCGACAGGTGGATGTCGGTGGCGCCCGCCGCCTGCAAAGGCAGGAGCGCACCCTGGCCGGCATGCACGACCGCGATCAGAGCCGCGAAAACGAGGGCGAGCGCCAGGAGATCGAACTGGTTCGGGAAGGCGCTGCGTCCCAGCGACGTGAAAGCGACGAATTTCGGCATGATTCCTTCGTCGTCGGTGTCGCGAGGTCTCAATCATCATTTCGCATGGCAGGCAAGTTCACTCGGCAGGCCGGCGATTGTGGGCGGGTTGGAGGGACATGGGACCGGCGGGACGCACGTGACTTTGGGCATAGCCGGCCCGGCGTGCTATGGGCGTGCGCGTTCGCTTGAGGAAGGATCTCGTGTCGGCAGGTTTTCTCGATGCTTTCCTGCGCCGCGCGGCGCGAGAACCGGAGGCCGTTGCCATCGTGCTTCACACGGGCGAGAGCGCCGTGACGCTGACCAACGCGGCCTTGAAGGCGGGAGCGCTGCGCTGGAGCGCCTTGTTCCGCGCGCGGGGCGCCCGGCCCGGCGACGTGATCCTGCTATCGTTGCCGCTCGGGTCCGACCTGATCGAGGGATTCCTCGGCGCGCTCTGCGCGGGATGCGTCCCCTCCTTCATGCCTTTCCCTTCGCTCAAGCAGGACCCCGCTCTGTTCTGGTCGAGCCACAACCTCCTCTTCGCACGGCTCGGCGGCGGCCTGATCCTGACGTCGGCGGGGAACGGCGCGGCGATCGCGACCCACGTGCGCGACGCGGCCATGACGGTGCTGACGCCGGAGGATGTCGACGGCGTTTCAAGGCGCGACGATGAAACCGTTCACGCTTGGCGGTCCGGCGACACGGCGTGCCTGCAGCACTCCTCGGGGACGACCGGGCTCAAGAAAGGCGTGGCCCTGAGCTTCGCGGCGATCGACGCCCAACTCGACGCCTACGCGCGCGCGCTCGGCATCGGACGCAGCGATACGATCGTGTCGTGGCTGCCGCTCTACCATGACATGGGGTTCGTCGCCTGCCTGCTGCTTCCCCTGACGCTCGGGACGCGGTGCGTTCTGCTCGACCCGTTCGGCTGGCTGGTCGATCCATTGTCCCTCTTCGAGGCCATCGAGCGCCACGCCGGGACCTTCGCCTGGCTGCCGAACTTCGCCTTCGCCCATCTCGTCACGGCCGCCGGCCCCGAATGCCTCGCGGCGGACACCGGCGACGACGGCGAACGCCGCGCAGACCTGTCGTCGCTGCGGGCGCTGATCGACTGTTCCGAGGCGTGTCGTCCCGACACGCTCGCGGCCTTCGAACGGCGTTTCACCGCCTGGGGACTGCGTCCGTCGTGCCTGCGGACCTGCTACGCCATGGCGGAGACCGTGTTCGCGGTGACGCAGAGCGGCGAGGAGCGAGCGCCGCGAACGCTGCGGGTGGAGCGGGCCATGCTGGAAGCGGGGCGCATCGTGCCGACCGGTGGCGACGGGCAGGGCGTCGCGCTCGTCAGCTCGGGCGTGCCGCTGGCGGGTGTCGACCTCGCCATCCTCGACGAGGATCGCCGACCCGCCGGACCCGACCGCATCGGGCAGATCGCGGTTCGGGCGCCGTTCCTGTTCGCCGGATACCACGGGGAACCCGACCGTACGGCCGATGCCTTCCACGACGGCTTCTACCTGACCGGCGATCTCGGTTTCCGGCTGGGCGACGATCTCTTCGTCCTCGGTCGCCGCGACGACCTCCTGGTGCTGCTCGGCCGCAACGTCTACGCCCACGAGATCGAGGCACTTCTGAGCGACGTACCCGGTTTGAAGCCGGGCCGCATCCTCGCGATGGGCATGCCCGACGACGAGGTCGGCAGCCAGCAGCTGATCGTCCTCGCCGAGAGGTCCGACGATCCGGTCGAAGCATGGGACGTGCGCGCGGGCGTCCGAACCCGCCTCGAGAGCATCATCGGCGTCACGCCCCGGAAGATCGTCTTCGTCGAGGCGGGTTGGCTGGTGAAATCCACCAGTGGCAAGATCAGCCGCGGCGAGAACCGTCGCAAATTCCTGGCGTGCCGAAGCGGCGTCGATGGAGGTCGCGGCCGATCCCACCCAGAGCAATTCCATCCGGAGGAGAAGCGGACATGACGGATATTTCCGCGAAGGTTCGCGAGATCGTTGCCACGTCCTTCGGTGTCGACGCGGCGGACCTGTCCGACGCCACGAGGGCGCGCGACGTGGAGGGCTGGGACTCGCTCGCGCACGCGACGCTCATCCTGCGCCTCCAGCGCATCTTCAAGGTCCGGCTCGACCCGGCGAAGGCCAACGGTGCCCAAGACCTCGGAGCCCTCACAGCGATCATCGAGCAGACGCTCGGCCGTCATGACTAAGGTGGTCAAGCGGCTGTCCCCGCGCGGCGTATTCGAACGCGTGCTGAGGCGCGTGCAGCCGGTCGTCTACGGGACGGCGATGAAGCTGCGCACCCTTCGCAACGATCGCGAAGTCGAGGCGGTCGCGCCCTTCAACAGCCGGATTCAGTTCCAGCACGTTCCCCTGAAGGGACGCGACGATTTCCTGTTCCACCGGGACCACGACGCGCTCGACCAGCTGACGGCGGGCCTCATCCTGCGCCAACGGCAGATCGATGTCTGGATCGCCGCGCTCGAAGGGCGGCTAGCTTGGTGCGACGCGCACGGCAGCGCCATGCGCTTCCTGATCATCCCGGAGAAGCACGTCGTCTACGAGCACAAGCTGCCGCGCCTCGTTCACGTGTCGCCACAGCGGGCCGCGATGCAGCTGCTCGCCGCCTTCGGGGGCGAACTGTCGGCCCGGACGTTCTACCCGGTCGAGGCGCTTCGCGCGGCGAGCCGGATCAAGCCGACCTTCTTCAAGACGGACACGCATTGGAACGCCTACGGCGCCTTCATCGCCTACCAAGCCCTGGCGGCAAGCCTGGAGCCGGAGGTTGCGCTGGAAACCGTGCGGGAAGGCGAGCTCGTCTGGAAGGAGCGACCTTACGTCGGTGACCTCGGCGTGCGCTTCAACCGCGAGCGCGGCGAGACGATGGTCACAGCCGAGCCGACGGTGACCTACAGACTGACCTTCCAGAACCACAAGTTCTCGCGCGGCGCCGTCCACGTCTACGAAAACGAGCGGCGCGACCTGCCGACCTGCGTCCTGTTCCGCGACTCGTTCTCGAACGCCCTCATTCCCTACCTGATGCGCGGTTTCTCTCGCCTCGTCGCCGTCAGCTCCTTGTCCTGTCACTACGACCTTCTCGATCAGGAGAAACCCGACGTCGTCCTCTTCGTGGTGATCGAGCGTTTCCTCGCCACCTTCGGGATGGGGCGCACGATCGAGCTGCCGGAGGACGAGGCGAGGCAGTCCTTCGAGGCTTTCTCGGGCACCGACCTTCGCGCGTTCGCACCCCCGCCGTCCGACTCCGCGCCGGTGGAGGCCCCGCCCGCCACGTCGCCGCTGGAGCCTCCGCCGTCCGACCCCGCGCCGTCGTCACCTCCGCTTCCCGTTCCGTCCCGACCCGAGGCGGTGCCCCCCGAGGTTTCGCCACTCGAACATTCGTCACCCGAACATTCCCTGCCGCAGTGACGTCCGCCCGCGCAATGGGCGACGAAGCCCGACACGACAGCAGCGGCGAAAGCGATTATAGATCGTCGTCGGGCTCGCGCCGTTAACGGGGTGTTTGCGTGTCGAGGATAAATTGAGGGAATGAGTTCCCGCGTAAACCAAGCCGGCCGCCGGCGCGTGCCACGCTTCCTTGCCATGATCGCCGCCGTTTTCGGGGCGATGACCGTCGCCGCTTGCGCGCCGGACGTGCCCAACAGTCCCTATCCCTCGCCCCTCGCCTTCGCGATCCAGGGCATCGACGTCTCGAAGTACCAGGGCGACGTCGACTGGCAGGCGGTGGCCGGATCTGGCGTGCAGTTCGCCTGGATCAAGGCGACCGAAGGCGGCGACTACCTCGACGAAAAGTTCAGGCAGAACTGGGAGCTGTCGCGCACGGCGGGTATCCGGCGCGGCGCCTATCACTTCGTTTATTGGTGTCGTCCCGCCCGCGAGCAGGCGGCGTGGTTCCTCGCCAACGTCCCCAACGACCCCGCCGCGCTGCCGCCCGTGCTCGACGTCGAGTGGAATCCCACGTCGCGCACCTGCCCCGGCAAGATCTCGCGGGAGGCGGCGCTGGCCGACATGAAGGTTATCCTCGAAGCAATGGAGCGGGCTTACGGCAAGCGGCCGGTCATCTACACGTCGGTCGACTTCCACCGAGACGTGTTGCAGGGCGAGTTCATGGACTATCCGATGTGGGTCCGCAGCGTGAAGGCCTATCCCGCCGTGCGCTATGGCGATCGACGCTGGCACTTCTGGCAGCATACCGCCACCGGCCAAGTGCCGGGCGTCCACGGCTACGTCGATCGCAACTGCTATTACGGCAGCCTGTCCGACTGGCAGAGCTGGCTGGAGCAGCAGGTTCAGGGCTGATCCCGATCAACGGCGTTCCACCGACGCGAAGAGCGCCGCGCCGGCCTTGAGAAAGCGCGCAGGGTCGACCGGCTCGCCGTCGATCCTGGTCTCGTAGTGCAGGTGCGGCCCCGTCGTCCGGCCACTCGCGCCGACACGTCCGACGACGGTCCCGACCGCGATCCGCTGACCTGGCACGACGAGTACCGCCGAGAGATGCGCGTAGCGCGTGGTCAATCCGTGGCCGTGGTCGATCTCCACCATGTCGCCGTAGCCGCCGTTCGGCCCGGCCATCGTCACTGTGCCGGTCGCGGTGGCCTCGACGATGGCGCCGTACGCGCCCGTCAGGTCGATGCCGGTGTGCAGGGCGGGGTGTCCGTAAAAGGGGTCGAGCCGCACACCGAACGTCGAGGTCACCTCGACCTGTCCCTCCATCGGTTTGCGCAAGGGCACGCTTGCCGCCTCTTCATCGAGGCGGCCGGCCTCGCCGCGAGCTTGGCGCAGGAGCGCCGCGGCTTGATCGAGGTCGATGGCACCGCTCGGCACGGGGACGAACGGCCCGCCGATGCCGGTGTCGGCCGCCCATCTTCGCGCCGGCAGGCCTGTCGCGAGGAGGGCGCTCCGGACCTGCGTGGTATGGGCCGCCACCGCCTCGTTCAGGCACAGCACGGTCGAGACCTGTCGCGCCTCGATGGCGTCGATCCGCGCGGCAACGGCGTCAGGGTCCGGCGCCGGTCGGTTCGCCTCGTCCGTCGGTGGCCGATCCGAGCCGTCATTCCTGCGCAGGCCGGCCAGGAAAGCGCCGGCGGAAGGCTCCGCCGCCAGGGCCTCCGGGACCGCCGAGGGTGAGGGCGTGGCGGATCGCTGGACCCGAAAGGACGACGGAAAACGGCATGGCGAAGGCGTTCGGCTTTCTTCGTTTTCGGCGAGCAGGGCTTCAATCATCGCGGCGCGCGCTTCGAGCCGCGCGCCGCGTGTCGCCAAGTCCAGCGCTCTCGCGTCGACGAGACCGCGGCCGATTGCGGCGTCCGCTCGCTGTCCCGCCGCGTCCGGTTGCGTCGTGAACCCGTCGTCGACGTCCCGCTCATGCCCGACGCTTGACGGCAAAGCGAGGCTTCCTTCGTGGCCGCCGCTCGGCCAGAATGACTGGCCGCCGACGAATGCGCCGAGCGGAACGAGTGCCAGGAGGATCGTCCGGATCCCGCCCTCGAGCACGAGGCCGCGAGAACGGCCGCCCCGCTGCGGCCCGATATTCATGCGCGAGTGGATGGCTCGCCGCCGCGTCATGATCCATCCTCGAGGAAGGCCGTCATGACAGCGCGTTAAGGTTAACGAGCGCCTAAACAGGGCGACGACCGTCGGCGTCCGGGCTGGCCAAGTCACGGCCGGGTCTCGCGCGTCAGCTGCCGGGGGAGCGCGTTGCCTCGGATCACCCGCGCGGTTAGGATGTGGTGCCCTTGCCTGGACACATCCGTGCTGCTTGCCTTCTGCGCGCTCATCGTCGGCTACCTCGCCGGATCGATCCCCTTCGGTGTGATCATCACGCGGCTGGCTGGAGCCATGGACCCTCGCCACGTCGGCTCTCGGAACATTGGTGCCACCAACGTCCTGCGCACCGGACGCAAGGACCTCGCGGCGCTAACCCTTCTCGCCGATGCGCTGAAGGGAGCGGTCGTGGTACTGACCTTCGCCCGAGTGGGCGATGGCAGCGTAGCCCTCGTCGGCGCGCTCGGCGCCTTCCTCGGGCATCTTTATCCCTTGTTCCTCGGGTTCAAGGGCGGCAAAGGCGTCGCGACGTTCCTCGGCTGTCTGCTCGGCGTGGCGTGGCCGGCAGGGCTCGTCTTCATCGCGTCCTGGCTCGTCATCGCCAGGACGACGCGCTACTCCTCCGCCGCGGCGCTGCTAGCCAGCGCCCTCTCGCCGTTCGCACTGCTGCTGCTCGGCCATCGGCAAGCCGCCGCGTTGTTCGCGCTGCTCGCGGCCGGCCTGTGGATCAAGCACAGGGCGAACATCGACCGCCTGATGCAGCGGACCGAAAGCCGGATCGGCGAGGGCAAGCGGGACGACGGCGAAAGCGGGCAGGTGGCATGAGCGGGCAGGCGCCATGACAAGCTCGCCGACGACGGCCAAACCTTCGACCGGCACCTTCGACCCCGCACGGCGCTTCGCCTGGCTGCGGCTGTGGCGATCGGAGAACATCGGGCCGCGCACGTTCCAGGCGCTCCTGAAGCGGTTCGGCTCGGCCGAAGCCGCGCTCGACGCTCTGCCGACTCTCATCGCCCGGACCAATCCCGGGCGACCTATCCGCATCGCGGCGCCGGGCGATGTCGAGGCGGAGCTGGAACAGGCGGAGCGCCTCGGCGCACGCTTTCTTTGCCTGGACGAACCGGGCTATCCCGCGCCGTTGCGCGCCATCGACACCGCCCCGGCCGTGATCGCCGTGCGCGGACGAAGCGAGATCCTCGATCGGCCGGCCATCGCCATCGTCGGCTCCCGCAACGCTTCCGCCGCCGGCCTCGCCTTCGCCGAGCGGATAGCGCGCGGGCTCGCCCAGTCGGGCTACGTCATCGTGTCGGGCTTCGCGCGCGGGATCGACGCGCGGGCGCACCGGGCGGCGCTGGCGTCCGGCACGATCGCCGTGCTCGCCGGCGGACACGACCGGCTGTACCCAGCCGACCAAGGGCCTTTCATGGACAAGCTGCTGGAGGACGGCGCGGCCATCAGCGAGATGCCGCTCGGCTGGGAGGCGCGCGGCCGCGACTTCCCGCGTCGTAACCGTCTGGTTTCCGGCCTATCGATCGGGGTCTTGGTGGTCGAGGCGGCGCGCCGCTCCGGCTCGCTCATCACCGCCCGCTTCGCCGCCGACCAAGGTCGGGAGGTCTTCGCCGTACCGGGTTCCCCCCTCGACCCGCGCGCCGAAGGCACCAACGACCTGATCCGCGACGGCGCGACGTTCTGCGCCGACATCGACGACATCCTACGCGCCCTCGCCGACCGCAAGCCGGGTCGCAACGACGACCTGTTCTCCGAAGCGCCGCCGGCCGAGCCGCCACTCTGGGAGGAGCTCGACCTTTTCCCCGAGCAACCCGACCGCGCCGCAACGGATCTGAACACACTCAGTTTCGGCGAGGCGGGAACGACCTCCTTCGGCGTGGATCCTGTGCGTACCGGCCCCGCCGTCGAGCCGACGGATGACGCGGACAGGCCACCGCTGGAACGTGTCGCCGAGTGTCTTGGTCCCGCGCCCGTTTCCCTGGACGAACTGGCCCGCGCGACCGAACTGCCGATCCGCCAAGTGCGAGGAGCGATCCTTGAATTAGAGATCGCGGGACGCGTTGAACGTCACGGCGGCGGGCTCGTTTCGCTGCTCACGGACTGAACCTTATGCCGTGACAGGGACCAGTGTCGGCGCTTCCCGCTCCGGCAGGTCGTCGGCCGGCGTCGCCTCCGGTTCCTCCGGTTCCGCGCCCTCGCTCGCCGCACGGTCGATGTCGCCGAATGACCCGATCGGAAAACGCAGGACCGGCTTGACGGCGGCACCTCCGGCCAGCGCATTCAGTGCGTCGTTGACGAGTTCGAAGGGAAAGAAGCTCACCAGCCTGTCGAGCGGCAGCTTGCCCCGGGCGTGAAGGGCGGCGAGGGCCGGGATCAAGGATGCGGGGACGACATCGACGTCGGATCCCACGAGGATGGTCTCGCCCTCACTCCCCTGACCCTGGAGGTCGGTGGGAAGGCCGATGGTGGGATGAAGGAGGGCGCAGCCACCGCCCGGCCTCAGGCTGTCGAAGCAGGCCGTGATGGCGCCGGCGTGCCCGGTCGTGTCGATGGCGAAGCGTGCTCCGTCCGCGACCACGCTTCTGACGACGGTGGCGAGGTCGTCGTCGGTATGAACGGCGATGCTCGCACCGCATTCGAGTGCGAGATTGCGTCCGGTGAGGCGCGGATCGGCGACGACGATGGTCGCCACACCCCGGGCCTTGGCCACCATGCAGGCGATCAGGCCGACGGCGTCGGCGCCGGTGATGACGAGCGTGTCGCCTTCGCCCATGGCGAAGTTCCGCATCACGGCTCCCGCGCCCATCAGCATTTCGCCGCCGAGGCAGGCGAAGAGTTCGAGCGGGGCTCCCATCGTGACCTTGACGGCGCTCCGTGCGCGGCAGACCACATGGGTGGCGAACGAGGATTGTCCGTAGAAGAGGCCGTAAATTCCGCCCGAGCCGTCGTCCTGCGTGAGCGGCGTCGATCCGTCGTCCCGCACGCCTCCAAGATTGAGGGCGGCGAAGTGGAGGCAGGCAAGCGGGCGTCCAGCGGCGCAGTTGGCGCAGGCACCGCAAAACGCGTGGACAATCACCACGGCGTCGCCGGCCGCGAAGTCGACGACACCTTCGCCGACGTGTTCGACGATGCCGGCGGCCTGCGAGCCGGGAACGAAGGGCAGGGCCATCGCCAGCGATCCGGAGATGGCATCGATGTCCACCTGCGCCACGCCGGCGGCGACGAGGCGGACGACGAGTTCACCGGGACGCGGGCCTTCGAGGTCGACGCCTTCGAGCGAGAGTGGAACGCCGTGAGCGCGGGCGACGGCGGCTTTGATCCTCACGTGCAACCTTCCCGTCGAAATCTTGTCCAGCGCGGACGCGAGGCGTCGAATGCGGCCGGACACGCCCGCATCATCGAGGTCCGCAGCCTTGCCGGAGCCCGCAGGTTGAACGAAGGTTAACATGACTGGCGTGTCCCCGACGACGTCCTTTAATCGTCGAAACGCCTGCGGAACAAATCACCGACGAATCGGGACATGAGCAAAAATTCTCCTTTTGTTCATGCGTAAAGTCGTGTGAAAACAATCATGTGGCGGTTAATGGTCGTAGGTTGCCGCCGAGCGCCGTCGCTTGTCGCCAACGATCGTCAAGCTCATGTGCCGGTTTGAACATTCGGTGACGCCCACCCGCATGGGACGCCGTCGCATCGACTCCACGATGGCGGGTAGTCCTGCGGCTCAACAGGCGAGGTCCAGCCGGACGGGCACGTGGTCCGACGGCTTGTCCTCGGCGCGCTCATCCTTGTCGACCCAAACCGCGCGAAGGCGATCCGTAGCCTGAGGGGAGAGCAGGAGGTGGTCGATGCGCAGGCCCCTGTCCTTCTGCCAGGCGCCGGCCTGGTAGTCCCAGAACGTGTAGACGCCGGCCGCGTCGGTGGTCGCGCGAAGCGCGTCCGTGAGTCCGAGGTTGAGGAGGGCACGGAAACGGGCGCGGGTTTCCGGCTTGTAGAGCGCGTCGTCGATCCAGTTCCGCGCGTCGAAGGCGTCGCGCGCGTCCGGAATAACGTTGTAGTCGCCGGCGAGTACGAGCGGCTCCTGGAGGGCCAGCAGGGCGCGGGCGCGGGCGGTCAGCCGATCCATCCAGCCAAGCTTATAGGGGTACTTGTCCGAACCGACCGGATTGCCGTTGGGCAGGTAGAGGCAGCAGACCCGCACAGGCGCCGCGTCGGTCGCGACGACCGCCTCGATGTAGCGCGACTGCGTGTCAGCGTCGTCGCCCGGCAGACCGTTCTGGACCTCCATGGGGCGCTTGGACAAGATGGCGACGCCATTGAACCCTTTTTGTCCGTGCACGGCGGCGTTGTAGCCCGCCTCCTCGACCTCGGCACGCGGGAACTGGTCGTCGGCGCATTTCAGCTCTTGCAGGCACAGGACGTCGGGGCCGACCTCGTGCAGGTAGCGCAGCAAGTGGGTGAGCCGCATCCGCACCGAGTTGACGTTCCAGGTCGCGATCTGCACACCGAACCTCATAGCGAGACGGCTCGACGTGAAGGCGCCTGCCACGACACCGTGCTAACCCAGCGCCGCCTCCCATCTGTACAGGCTGAGGCCGGGATGGAAAGTGGGGTCGTCACGCAACACGTGCCGCCATCGCTCGACGAAGATCGCGCGCTCGCGATCGTAGACGGCGAGGCGTCGCAGCGTCGCGCCGCCGCGGCTCGCGGACTCCTCGTGCATGAGGTGGATGGCCGGGTCGACGATCGTCTGCCATCCCCTCCCGTTGAGCTTGAGGCAGAGATCGATGTCGCTGAGCTCGACCGGCAGATGCGTCGCATCGAAGCCTCCGACCGCCTCGAACTTGTCTCGCGCGACGGCGAGGCACGCGCCGGTCACCGCCGCGACCTCATGGGTGACGACGTTGCGGTCCGTCCAGCCGGGATCGTCGGCGGGGCTCAGCGCGCCGAAGTGCCCGGCGCTCTCGCCCATGCCGACGAGCACGCCGACGTGCTGGATACGCCCGTCGGGATAGGTGAGCTTGGCTCCGACCGCGCCGATGGAGGGATCGAGCGCATGCGCGACGAGACGATCGAGCCAGCCTACGGTCCGGATCTCCGTGTCGTCGTTGAGAAACACGAGGACATCGCCGCGCGAGGCCCGCGCCGCCTCGTTGCACATCCGCGAGAAGTTGAAAGGTCCGGGATGCGACAGCACCAGGATGTCCGGCTGCCGCCGCCATTCGTCGAGAAGGACCGCCGTCTCCGCACCGACGCTGCCGTTGTCGACCACCACGATCTGAAAGCCGCCCGCCCTCGAGTGCGTCCGAATGCTTGCGACGAGCCGCGACAGCATGACAGGATGGTCGCGGGTCGGTATGATGAGGGCTACTGACTCGGCCGCCGGCCGCTCGGGCGGGGCGAGCTGTGCGTGATGTAGCTTAGGGCGAGACGCCACGACCCCCAGGATGCGATGCAGCGGCTGGATCACATCGGGCGACAGCGCGTCGGTGAGGGAGACGGGTATCTCCCCGGACCGGAGATACGATGATCTCGCTTGCTCGGGCCAGCTGGCGAGATCGCGGACGAACAGCCAGTCACCGATGTAGGGCCTGGCCTTCTGAAGGCGGGGGCTCCAACCGGGCTTGAAGAGCGGTATCGGCTCGCCGCCTTCGTTCGCGACCAACGCGTCGCCGTAGAAGAGGAGGCACGTGGGATCGCGATGGGCGCGTTCGGCGACGATGGCGAAGGCGGTCGGATCGGGAACGTCGCCCGACGCCAGGACGCACGTCCAGTCGTTGGCACCGCCGGGATCGAGGCTGTCGCTCGTCATCGCCACCGTGACGCGGGCGTCGGCGGTTACCGCGAAGGGGAGGGCCGGCGCGATCATCGCCGTCCATCGCGTGAAGACCTGAGCCTTCAGTCCGGCGAGCGTTCGCTCCAGCGCCTCCCGTCGCCCATCGTGGCGCACGACGACCCGTATCGGTCGCGCCTGATCCCAAGCGAAGCGCGGCCTGTCGACGCCGGCCAAGTCGAGGGGTCGCGTCCGCGCGCGCCGCCAGGCGGCGAAGCGATCGAGCGCCGTCGATCCGATCGCCCAGGCGAGGTTGACATCGGACTCCGGTCGCCAGCCGATCAGCCGGGTCAGGATGGCGCTGCGGGTCGCGCGTGGCCGGTTGCGCAGTCCGCGCGCCAGCAGGAGTGGCCAAGCCTCGCTCCGCGCGCCTTCCACGGCGAAAGCGAATCGACCCGGTCGATTGGTCGGGCTGATCGAGAGGCGAACCGTCGCCGGCGGCACGCGACCCGTCCATGAGCCGGCACCGGCGATGGGGGCGGCGGCGATCCGCTCGACGACACCGCCACCCTCTTGGACGAAGCGCAGCACCGGACGCGCCGGCGGGTCCCAGAGGCTCGAACGATAGGTCAGGGTGAGGAAGCAGCCCCGTAAGCCGCGCGCGTCGAGACCTTCGACGCGAAGCCAGGGGTCTCGGCTAGTCGCGACGAGGCCGCCGATGTCCTCGACGTCGAGTTCCGGCCGAAGCACGATCTCAGCGCGGCGAGCGTGCATGGGAAAGGTCGGTCTAGAGCCGGTGATCGTTGATCGAGGCCGTGATCGTCACACCGCAGATCCAGAACATGATCGCGGTCAACGAGATCAGCAGGAAATCGGTCCAACGGAGCGGGTACGAATAGTCCTGTGGCAGGGTCGGCGGACTGAACGTCGCGAGATAGATCTGCTGCCGCTCGGACGCGATGCGGGCTCTCTCGACGCCGTCGCGCGCGAAACCGTACATCCGCTCGGCAAACGTCTTCTTCAACTCGAGTTGCTCGAATTGCGAGATGGTAGCGGCGAGGTTCGTCGACATGCCATTGGTGCCGGCCATCTGGTCCTTCAACTCGGAGACGTGCATGTTGATGCTGTCGAGCTTGGCTTTCAGCGAGCCGAGGCCGGGCGCGTCGGCGCCGGTCACCTTCTGTGCGATGAAAAGCTGGCTCTCCGCGTCGATCTTGTTGAGAAGGAGCTGCTGCAGGAGCTTGCCGTTGGCCTCCGAGGACTTCATGGGATCGATGAGGTGTTTCGCGTCGCGGAAGTCCATCAGCTGACCGAGGGCGAAACGCACCTGCCCTTCATCGACACGAACCTCGTTCTCGGCGGTGCGCATGGCGTCGGCACGGATCTTGGCGGACAGCGTGTTGACCAGTTCTTCGCTCGCTTTGAGCACGGCGTCGGCGAGCGTGAGAGCATCCTCGCGCCGGAACGCCGAGACCGACACTGTCACGATGCCGGACGAAGCCTGGATGTAGACCGACACCATCTTGTTCCAGTACTCGGTCAGCTTCTCCTCCGAGGCATGGTCGGGCAAGCGGGCCCAGAAATCGGCCTCGGGGCGATGGTAGATGGCGCGCACGTCGATCGTTCGCGACAGAGCGTCGATGATGGCGCGGCTGTGGATGTAGTTGGCGACGATCTCGGCGTCCTGGCCGCCCAGGTTGGCCGTTCCACCGATGATCGATCCGGCGGTGACAGGCTGCTGCGAGGAAGCACTGCTCTGGCTGCCGCCTGTCGATGCGCCAGCCGAGAGGTCGCTCGTCGCGACGCTTTCCGCCTGCCTGACGGCGAAGCTCGCCTCGGCGGTATACTGGTTCCGGGCAATGGCGAAGAAGTAGACGCTGGCGGCCAGGATCGGCAGGACGACGACGGCGATGAAGCTCCATCCCCCGAAGCCGAAGCGTCGTTTCGGCCGGATCGCGGCGGCTAGGTCGCCGCGCACGTCGATACCGCCGCGCACGTCCACGTCGGCGCGGCGCGCCGGTTCGAGGTGCCTGCCGTGTACCGCCGGCACCAAAGGCTCCGGGCCGGGGATCACGACGTCGGCGACCCTCGGGCTGGCGATCTGAAGCGACGCCGCCGTCGGCATGCGGAGCGGCGCGGTGGCGGGTTCCGCCTTCAGGTCGATCGGCGGTGGGTCGCGATCGCGGACATCGGTCATCGGGAAGAAGACTCCTTCAAGCCGGGCAACGTGCCACCTTCGGTGATCCGGAACGATCCTGTCAAAGCGTCACCGATCACCCGAGATTGCCGCGAACCAAAGTCAGCAGGCCGAGCACCACGCCCCAGGTCGCCAGGCACGCGGCGACGACGATCAGCATGTCGAGGGATCGCTTGGGGTAAGAAGCCTCCTGCGCGGCGACCGGTTGCACGAAGGTGTTGATGTACATGAGCTTGGTCTCGCTCGCGAGCCGCGCGTGCTCCAGTGCGGCGAGCGATCCGGCATAGATCTTCTCGGCGATCACGTTCTCCAGCGACGCGTAGTCCAAACGCGACATCGAGCCCGACAGCGTCGTATCCTTGCCGGAGGCCGTGTTGGACTGGGTCATCTGGCCTTGAAGTTTCGCCACCTCGATGTCGGCGGCGTCGATCCGGGTCTGCAGGTTACGCAACTGTGGTGCGTCGGCCCGAACGAAGCGGCGTTGCGCGTCGTAGTCTTGCTGCATCTTGATCCGCTGACCCTGCACCTGGGTCATCAGCTCGCTGACCGCCAGCGACGCGGTGTTGGCGTTGAGGATGCCCTCCTCGTTGCGCGCTCTCTCCAGGGCGGCGCGTGCGCGCGCGAGATTGTCCTGGGCGCGCTGACGTTCCGTCGCGGCGAGGGACACGGCGTCCTCGCGGACCTTGTCGTTGATGTCGTTGACGAGGGCTTCGCTCGCGGCCAGGGCGCCGTTGGCGATCTTGACGGCGTCGTCGGGCGAGAAGGCTTTGACGATCATGACGACAATGCCGGAGGGCACCTGCACGGACAGGTCGACGTGGCGCTTCCAGTACTTCACCGTCTTCTCGATGGAAGGATTTTTCGCGAGCCGCGAGAAGAAATCCGCGTCGCGATCCTGGTAAAGGTGTTGGAGCCCGACGCTCTTGTCCAACACCTCGACGACCCCGCGGCTCACCAGGTAGTTCATGATGATTTGGGTGTCCTGGACGATCAGGACCGGGGGCGCTCCCGTCAGTGTCCCGATCGAGTCCATCGAGGGCGGCATTCCTCCGCGCACGGTGAAGCGCGCCTCGGCGGTGTACTGGTCCGAGGCGATGAAAAACAGGTAGGCCGCCGCGGCCAGGCTCGGTACGACGACGATGACGACGAGACTGAGAATGCGGAGGAGCTTGAACAACCGCTCGCCGCGACGGGCGCGAAAACCGCTGGCCGTCAGGCTGCGCCGCCGCTTCGTCGAGAACCGGGCCTTGCGCGCGGCCTCGCTCAACGCCTTGGCGACGAGCGCCGCCCGCTCCTTCGACGAGAAAACGGCCGGCGCCTGCGTCAATCCTTCGTCGCTCATGGTTAATCGTCGCCTCGTTCAGCGGCCGCCGCCACGACCCTCGTGGCCGCGCCGCCCGACCGCCACCGCTCCGGCAGATGAACCATCGCCGAGCCCGTACCGGCTAGGAACACGCCGCCAGCGCGAAAGTCCATGCCCGCGCACCGAGGTAACGACGGGGATGGGGTGTTTTCAAGGCGCGGACCCGCCTACGAAGACCGTCATCACGCTCTCGCGCGGCCGCCGGGTCGTCCTGCTCGGCCGATTGCTCGGCATCCTGCACGTGCGCGACATCCCAGGTCGCCAGGCTCGGTACGCGACGCTTTCGAGCGATCCTGGACACGGTCCATTAGGGCTTTGGCAAGCGCCTCCGTGGCAGCGTGGTGTGGAAGCGACACGGTCAAGTGCCGTTGATCCCCGAGGTGCACTTCGTGTCTCTCCCACGCCTGTCCTGGTCTTCGGGGCCCGTACCCGCCGTTTTCGCCTCGCTCCGCCGCGGCCGTTCCGCGCTCCTGCTCGGCCTCGGCGCGGTGGCGGCCTTCGGCTTCGCCGGCTGCGCCCAGCAGCCGCAGCAACTGGCGGCGGCGTCCCACGGCAAGGAATATTTCCCATCCTCGAAATACGGGCCGATCAGCCGCCGCGTCGTGGCCGACGGCCAGCCGGTACCGCACGGCGGCGGCCAGTACCTCGTGGGCAAGCCTTACACGGTCGCTGGCCAGACCTATTATCCCAGCGAGCGGCACGTCGTGCAGGTCGGCAACGCGTCGTGGTACGGCGACGCGTTCCACGGTCGGTTGACCGCCAATGGCGAGATCTACGATCGCGACGGCTTCACGGCGGCGCACCCGACCTTGCCCCTGCCGAGCTACGCGCGCGTGACCAACCTGCGCAACAACACGTCGATGATCGTCCGCGTCAACGACCGCGGCCCCTACGCGTCCAACAGGATCATGGACGTGTCCGGCGGCGTCGCGCAGGCGCTCGACTTCAAGCGCACGGGAACGGCGAAGGTCAAGGTGGAATACATCGCCCGCGCGAGCCTCGCCGGGTCCGACGACGCCAAGCTGCTCGCGACGTTGCGGGTCGACGCCCCGGCGCAATGGCCGGGCGAGCCGGGAACGGAGGTGGCCGAGGCCGCGCCGCCGGCGCGCGTCGCCTCGCGCGCTTCCGACCGCGCCGAAACGCGCGGCGTGCCGCCGCGCCTTGCGCCGATTGAGGCCGACGACGACGCAGCCCGGACGCCGCTCGCGTCCCGTGCGCCGACCGAGCCCGCGCGCGCGGACGCGCCTCGCGTCGATGGCGGCCACCGCCAGGCGTCTTGGCCGCGGCGTGCGAGGGACGGACGCGACAGCCCGGTGATCGCCGGCGCCCGGCGCGCGGTCCCGGACCCGCACGCGGAACTCGCCCGACTGATCGAGGGAAGCCGGAGCGGCGCCCGCGCCGCCGGGGGGACTCGCCCGTCGCGGGTCGCGACGAACGAGCGGACGCCGGACCCGACTCGTACGGGTCGGGAGGGTTCCCGCCGCGCCGGACCGGACCCGTACGGCCGCCCGACGCCTCGGTCGGGGCAGGGCGTGGCGCTGCCGCCCCTGCGCCCGGTCGAGGCGCGGCTCGCGCGCGGCGGCGGGCGCGGAGGGCAGGATCAGCGTCGCGTCCGGCAGGCCGGGCTGCGCTTGACGGCCTCCCGCGCGGATTGACCCGGTGACGCGGGCAACTTGGACGAGCCTGGGACGCCAGGGGGTATGCGACGCCTCGGGTATGATGCAGGTAAAGGATCGTGCCGGCCGATAGGCGCCTCCGCGCTTCATGTCCATCCACGCCCCACGAGCGTGGAACGAGGCGGCCTCGCTTGATCCGGTGTTTCGAGAGGAGGTCCCTTTGCGCCAGTCCGCTTCGCGCCGCTCGGTCCCCGCGACGTCCCTGGGATGCTTGGCCCTATGCCTGAGCGCGACCGCGCCGACGCGGGCCGAACCGCTCCAGACCAGCCTCAACCACGTCATCCTGATGGACGCGGAAACGCGCACCGTGCTGTTCGAGCGGGGGGCCGACGACATCGTGACGCCGGCGGCCACCGCCAAGATCATGACCGCCGACATCGTCTTCTCGCTGATCAAGGACGGCAAGCTGAAGCTCGACCAGCAATTCACCGTCAGCGAGACGGCGTGGCGGCAAGGTGGGGCGCCCTCGCGCGGCTCGACCATGTTCGCCAAGCTGAAGAGCCAGATCTCCGTCGACGACCTGCTGCGTGGCCTCATCGTCGATTCCGCCAACGACGCCGCGATCGTGCTGGCGGAGGGGGTCGCCGGCTCGCAGGGCGCGTTCGCGACGCAGATGATCAAGCACGCCCGCGAACTCGGCCTCGACCGCCTGACCTTCACCAACGCGTGGGGCGACGCGAACCCTGACCAGAAGGTCACCCCGCGACAGATGGCACTGCTCGCCGACGACCTGATCCAGGCCTACCCCGACCTGTACAAGATCTACGATCAACGCGACTTCCTGTGGAACAAGATCAAGCAGCCCAACCGCAACCCCCTGCTCGGCATGGACATCGGCGCCGACGGCCTGACGACCGGCAACATCGACAACAGCGGCTACGCCATCGTCGGGTCGGCGGTGCAGGGTGACGAACGCCTCGTCATCGCGATCTACGGAGCCGCCTCCGCCAAGGAGCGCGCGGAGGAGGCGCGCAAGATCCTCCAATGGGGTTTCCGCGCCTTCGAAACGCGCAGGCTCTACGCCGCCGGCGCGGTCGTCGGCTCCGCCCAGGTCTACGGCGGCGAGAGCCGTCTGGTGCCGCTCGTCGCGACGCGGGACGTCAAGGTGCTCGTCGCGCGCGATGGCAGCGAGAAGCTCGTGGCGAAGATCGTCTACACCGGCCCGCTGATGGCGCCGGTGCGGGCCGGGCAGGACGTGGCCAGCCTGAAACTGTATAGCGGCGACAGGGAGGTGCTCGGCGTCCCGCTGCGCACCGCCGCCGACGTGCCGGTCGGTGCGCTGCACAAGCGGGCCTTCGACGCCGGACTCGAATACGTCGCCGACCTGTTCAGAAAATACGTGCTCCGCTCATGAGCGGGACGGCCGTGACGCCCGGTTGCCTGATCACCGTGGAAGGCGGGGAGGGCGGGGGCAAGTCGACCCAGGCCAAAGCCCTCGTCGCCCGGTTGCGGGCGGCCGGCCTCGACGCTCTCGCGACGCGCGAGCCCGGCGGTTCGCCGCACGCGGAGACGATCCGCACCGCCCTGCTCGACGGTGCCTTCGAGAGGCTCGGACCGAAAGCCGAGGCGCTGCTCTTCGCCGCCGCCCGCATCGACCACCTCGACGTCACAATCCGGCCGGCGCTCGCGTGCGGTCGGTGGGTCGTGTCCGATCGCTTCCATGACTCGACCCGCGCCTACCAGGGCGGGCCGGGCGCGGTCGAGCCATCGTTCCTGGGCGCGCTGGAGCGCGTGGCCCTCGCCGGCCTGAAGCCCGCGCTCACCCTGGTCTTGGACGTGCCGGCCGAAGTCGGGCTCGCGCGCGCGGCATCGCGTCGCCGGGGTGCCCGGCGGGTCGGGCTCGACATCCGCGCGCCCGATCGCTTCGAGCGGCAGGCGCTCGGCTTCCACGAGCGCCTGCGCGAAAGCTTCCTGGCCATCGCAGCCGCCGAACCCGAACGCTGCGTCGTCGTCGACGCGACCGCGACGCCCGCCGACGTCGAGCAGGCGATCTGGGACACGGTGACGCACCGACTGCTCTACAGGTAATGATGCCGATAACGGCTCAGGTATCAATACCGTAAGTCGGTAGCGACTCCTGGTCATCGCGTCGATGCCCTCGCTGCTGGTCACGTTGCGCACCGGACGCTCGCGTGACCGCGGACGCCAAGGAGATTCCGCTTGAACGACCACCCCGACGACGAGGCCGACCGAGTGGCGGACACACCTCATCCGCGAACGACGAGCTGGCTCATCGGACATGGCGATCATGAAATCGCTCTGCTGAATGCCTATCGCGATGACCGATTACCGCATGCCATCGTCCTCGGTGGTCCGGCCGGCATTGGCAAGGCTACGCTCGCGTGGCGTCTCGCCCGCTTCATCCTCGCCCATCCCGATCCGCGCGCGGACGCCGTCCGGCAGGCGCGCGACCTGTCGGTGCCATCCCGCGCGTCGGTCGCCGCGCAGATCGCGTCGCTGTCCCACCCCGACGTCAGCCTGCTTCGCCGCGCGGTCAACGAGAAGACGAAGCGCTTCTACGTCGACATCCGCGCCGACGATGTCAGGCGCGCGATCGGCCTGTTCCAGCGCGCGGCCGGGGCGGGGGGATGGCGGATCTGCATCGTCGACAGCGCCGAGGATCTCAACCGCTCCAGCGCCAACGCCCTCCTCAAGCTGATCGAGGAGCCGCCGGCCAAGGCGTTGTTCCTCCTGGTCGCGCACCGGCCGGGTCTCTTGCTGCCGACGATCCGCTCGCGCACCCGCCTGATGCGGCTGTCGCCGCTCGACCGACGGGAGATCGAAGCGGTGATCGGCACGCTCGGACCGCCGTGGTCCGACATGCCCGCGACCGCCGTCGCCGATGCGGCCGGGCGGGCGGACGGGTCCGTTCACGAAGCGCTTCGCTCTCTCGCCCACGGCGACGACGGGGCAGGGGGCGGGCTCGACGCCTCGCTCGCCCGCCTGCTCGACGCGCTGCCGGCGATCGACTGGCGCGAGGTCCACAAGCTCGCCGACCGGCTCGCTGGACGCGACGGCGAAGTTGCCTATCAGACGGTCATGTCCGGCGTGTTCCGCTGGCTGGCGCACCACGTGCGCGACCCGGGCGGGGGGGTGGGATTGGTGGCGCCGGCCCGCCTTGCCCCGTTCGCCGAGGTATGGGAGAAGATCGCGGCCGACGCGCGTGAAACGGATGCCCTCAACCTTGACAGGCGCCCCTTGCTGCTGACCGTCTTCTCCGACCTGGCGGCGGCGGTGCGCTGCTCGTCGCCCTGAATGGCGGGGCTCGCGCTTCGAGCGGTCGCCGGGTCGCGTCCTCCGACCATCGATCGGGCCGTGCCTCGATCGAGCCTTGTGATCGAGCCCGTTGAGCGAGCATGTCCAGCAGCCCCACCTTCTCGATATCGACCGCCGCGCCCTACGCGAACGGGTCTCCCCACATCGGCCATGCCTACGAGTTGATCGCCGCCGACGCCTTCGCACGATTCAAGGCGATCGACGGCTCGGAATGCTTTCTCGTCTCCAGCATGGACGAGCACGGTCAGAAGATGCAGCAAGCGGCGGCGAGGCAGGGCTTGAGCCCGCAGGCGCTCGCCGATCGGACGGCGGCCGA
This sequence comes from uncultured Beijerinckiaceae bacterium, assembly GCA_964244495.1. GTDB lineage: Bacteria > Pseudomonadota > Alphaproteobacteria > Rhizobiales > Beijerinckiaceae > RH-AL1. Next base: position 56,463 of record CAXTIU010000013.1, on the reverse strand, counting down.
GTTCGCCGCGATGGCCGACCTCGTCGAGGCGGACGTGAGCGAACGCGTCCGCACCACGCAGCCGCGCCACCATCGCGCCTCGCGAGCCATCTGGGAGCGCATGCGCGAGGCGGGCGACATCTACCTCTCGAAGTATCCCGGTTGGTACTCCGTCCGGGACGAGGCCTTCTTCGACGAGGCCGAACTCACGACCGCCCCCGATGGGACGAAGCGCGCGCCGGGCGGGGCGCCGGTCGAGTGGGTGGAGGAGGAGAGCTACTACTTCAAGCTGTCCGCCTACGCGGGTCGGCTGCTCGCCCATTATCGAGCGCACCCCGGGTTCGTCGTGCCTGAAAACTATCGCAACGAGGTCGTCGCCTTCTGCGAGCGGGGCCTCAACGACCTGTCGATCAGTCGCTCGACCTTCGATTGGGGCATCGCCGTGCCGGGCGATCCCGCCCACGTCATGTACGTCTGGGTCGATGCGCTGACGAACTACCTGACCGGCACCGGCTGGCCGGACGAGGCGTCGCCGCTCGCGCGGTTCTGGCCGGCCGACGTCCACCTGATCGGCAAGGACATCACGCGCTTCCACGCGATCTTCTGGCCAGCGTTCCTGATGTCCGCCAAGCTCCCGTTGCCCAAGCAGATCGTGGTCCACGGCTTCCTCTTCAACCGGGGGGAGAAGATGGGGAAGTCCACCGGCAACGTCGTCAGCCCGACGACCCTGGTGGAGGCCTACGGCGCCGATCCGCTGCGCTATTTCCTGCTGCGCGAGATACCGTTCGGCCAGGACGGCAGCTACTCGCACGAGGCGATCGTGGCCCGCATCAACGCCGACCTCGCCAACGGTCTCGGCAACCTGGCGCAGCGCTCGCTGAAGATGATCGCGTCCAACTGCGAGGGCAGGGTGCCGCGGCCCGGTGCCTTCACGGACGCGGACGAGGCGCTGCTGCGCGGCGCCCGTGCCCTGCCCGCCGCGGTGCGCGGGGCGATGGACGCGTTCGCGCCCCACCTCGCGCTCGGCGAGATCTGGCGCGTCGTCGCCGACGCCGACCGGTACTTCGCCGGCGCGGAGCCTTGGGCGCTGAAGAAGACTGATCCCGAGCGGATGGCGACCGTCCTGTTCGTCGCGGCGGAGGTCGTGCGCGTCGTCGCCATCCTCGCCCAGCCTTTCATGCCGACGGCGATGGCGCGGATGCTGGACGCGCTCGCCATCCCTCGGGGGGATCGACGCGTCGCCACCATCGGCGCGTCGCCCGGGCTCCCCGTGGGTGCGGCCCTGCCGCCGCCCGCCCCCGTCTTCCCCCGGTACCTGGGGAAGGGCGAGGCATGATCATCGACAGCCATTGCCACCTCGACTTCGCCGAATTCGAGCCCGAGAGGGACGCCGTCGTCGCGCGGGCGCGCGAGGCGGGCGTGAAGCGGATCGTGACGATCTCGACGCGGGTCGAGCGCTACGACGAGGTGAGGCGCGTCGCGGACGCCTACGACGACGTGTACTTCACGGTCGGCACGCACCCCCACCAGGCGCATTGCGAGCCCGAAGCCTCCGTCGCGCGACTGGTCGCCCTCGCCGCCCACGAGAAATGCGTCGGCATCGGCGAGGCGGGGCTCGACTACCATTACGATCGGGCGCCGCGCGCGCTCGCCGCCCGCGTGTTCCGCACCCACGTCGCCGCCGCGCGCGAGAGCGGCCTGCCCCTGGTGATCCACACGCGCGACGCCGACGCCGACACGGCCGCCATCCTCACCGCCGCGATGGGGGAGGGCCGGTTCGACGCCCTGCTCCACTGCTTCACGGCGGGCCCGGACCTCGCCCGCACCGTGCTCGACCTCGGCCTGTCGATCTCGTTCTCGGGCGTGCTCACGTTCAAGAAATCCGACGCCTTGCGCGCGATCGCCGCCACGGTGCCCCTCGATCGGCTGCTGGTCGAGACCGACGCGCCCTTCCTGGCGCCGGAACCCCGCCGCGGCACGCGCAACGAGCCGGCTCTCGTCGTCCACACCGCCGGCGTGCTGGCGAGCGTCAAAGGTGTGAGCTACGACGAGATGGCGGCGGCGACGAGCGCCAACGCGCTTCGTCTGTTCAGGAAGATGGCGGCGCCCGATGTCGCTCCCGCGAGCCACGACGACCCATGAGCTGTCCATGAGCGGCGTCCTGCCATGACGGAGCGCGTGCCATGACCCACGCCGTCACGATCCTCGGTTGCGGCTCGTCGGGCGGCGTGCCGCGCGTCGGTCAGGGGTGGGGCGCCTGCGATCCGGCCAACCCCCGCAATCGCCGGCGGCGCTGCTCGATCTGCGTCGACAGGATCGGCGACGACGGCGCCCGCACGCGGGTGCTCGTCGACACGTCGCCGGACCTGCGGGAGCAACTTCTCGATCTCGGCGTCGAGGGGTTGGACGCGATCCTCATGACCCATCCGCACGCCGATCACACCAACGGGATCGACGACGTCCGACCCCTCGTCATCAAGTCCCGGCATCGCATCGCGATGCACATGGATGGCGCGACCTCCGCCGTCGTGCGCCGCGCCTTCGCCTACATCTTCGAGACGCCGGCCGGCAGCCTGTACCCGCCGCTGCTCGACGAGGTCAGGGTCCACGCGGGCGTGCCGATCTCCGTGGAAGGGCCGGGCGGGGCGATCGAGGCCGTACCCTTCAAGGTGCACCACGGCGAGATCGACGCCCTGGGCTACCGGTTCGGCGCCTTCGCCTACACGCCGGACCTTAACGCCATCCCGGAGACCAGCGTCCATCATCTTCAAGGCCTCGACCTGTGGATCGTCGACGCCCTCCGCTACGCGCCGCACCCCAGCCACTTCTCGCTGGACGAAACCCTCGATTGGATCGCGCGGCTGACACCGCGCCGTGCGGTGCTGACGAACCTGCATACCGACATGGACCTCGAGGCCTTGGCGGCGCGCCTGCCGGCGGGGATCGTGCCAGCCTTCGACGGGATGGTGCTGACGTTCTGATCCAAGGCGATCGAGGTTTGGTCAGCTGGGCCACACACTTCCAAGGATCCACCGCGCAAGAACTCAATTGCTAGTTCCATAATTATGATTATGCGAAAAATAGGCGGACGGGTTTCCACCTCGTCAGGTGGTCGATGGATCGATACGGACGCGAACATCGTCGATCGGTTCGCTCCGACCGGACGAACGCCGTCCCTTGGCGCAAGCCGGCTTCATGAAAATCGGCTCCATGAAAACGTGGAAAGGGCAGTAGCCAATCGCACGGACGGCTGTTACTCATCGTGAGCGCGGGGCTTCTTCCATTTCTGTCGGGTCATCACCATGGTCGGAAGGGGCTGGCAGCGTCTGCTGCTGGCCGTTTTCACGTGGTCAATCAGGCTTGGCATTCGATTCGGGTGGGTTGGCTTGTAAGTTTGGCTGGGCAAAGCGAAAGCGCGGCGGTGGTTGGTAGAGACGAGCAGGCGATCATGAGCAAAGGTAGAGATTTCCGGGGACCGAAGAAGCGCGGCTTCGATGACGACGCCCCCTCCCCGTACGACGCGCCGCGCCTGTCGCGCACTCCGCGTCCCGCCTTCGGCGGAACGAGCTTCGGCGGCGGTAGCCCCGATGTCGGCGGCGCGGCGGCGGGTCCGACCGTCGATGCCGTCGTCAAATGGTTCAAGGGCGACAAGGGGTTCGGCTTCGTCGAGCTGGCTAACGGCAGCGGCGATGCCTTTCTCCACATCGGTGCGCTGCAGTCGGCCGGTTACGAGACGGTCCCACCCGGCGCCAAACTCAAGGTTTCGGTCGGCAACGGCATGAAGGGCGCGCAAGTGACCCGCGTTTTCGAGGTCGACACGTCCGGTGCCGCCGAGCGCGCCCCACAACGTTCGTTCGGTGATTCGCCCCGGCCGCAGCGCCGCGCTCCGGATCCGTCGACCGCCGTGCAGGTCAGCGGCAGCGTCAAATGGTTCGACGACAACAAAGGCTTCGGCTTCGTCCAGTCGAACGACGGGGGCAAGGATGTCTTCGTCCACATCTCGATCCTCGGACCATCAGGGGTACAGCATCTCGCCGAGGGGCAGGCGGTCAACATGCGCGTGGTTGACACGCCGAAGGGCCGTGAGGCCCTGTCGATCTCCTTGGCGTGACGACGCGAGCATGCGGGGCGCGAGCGGTGCGTCGTAGCGACGCATCGCTTTGTCATAGGTGGCACTGCTCGACGGCGGTCGTGGCGATGGGCGCGTAGGACGACCTCGCCGTGATCGCCCGCAAGGAACACCCTTGATCCGTTCGGCCAATCTCGCGCGGCTCATGGACATCGTCGCCGCCTTGCGCGATCCGCAGAGCGGCTGTCCGTGGGATCTCCGGCAGACGCACGCTTCGCTCGCGCCTTACGTGCTGGAGGAAGCCCACGAGGCCGTCGACGCGATCGAGCGCCATGATTTGACGGAGCTTTGCGACGAGCTGGGCGACCTACTGCTCCAGGTGGTGCTCCAGGCCCGGTTGGCCGAGGAAGCCGGAGCCTTCGCCCTCGGCGACGTCGTCGAGGGCGTCTGCGCCAAGATGGTTCGCCGCCACCCTCATGTCTTCAACGTTTCCGTCGATCGAACGGTCGTTCAGGCGTCCGACGCTCGGGCGGCGCCACCCGAAGGGACGTGGGAGGCGATCAAGGCGGTGGAACGGCTCTCGAAGGGTCGCGGGCCCGCAGGACTTCTCGACGATATCCCGGTCGCCCTGCCCGGGCTGACCCGCGCGGTCAAGCTGCAGACGAGGGCATCGACCGTCGGGTTCGACTGGCATGATGCCGGGGCGGTACTCGCGAAGATCGAGGAAGAGGCGAGCGAGGTTCGCCAAGCGGTCGAGGAGGGGGAGCGCGACGCCATCGCCGACGAGATCGGCGACCTGCTCTTCACGGTCGCCAACCTCGCTCGTCATGCGGGAATCGATCCGGAACAGGCGGCCCGCCGCGCCAACGCCAAGTTCGCGCGCCGGTTCGGCCACATCGAGAAGGCGCTGCGCGACGGCGGCCAGCATCTCGAGACCACGTCCTTGGAGGGGATGGAAGCCTTGTGGGACGAGGCCAAGGCCGCGGGTCTTTGATGCAAGTCGGTCGTGGTCCGCTCGCGGCCGTCGAGGCGACCCGTGTCGGACATCAGCGCTCCATCATGAACAGGAGCACCGACCGTCCGGTGACATCGTATCGGTCGCCCGCCTTGAACAATGGTGCGTCCGCGAGGTCGGGCTGGTTGGTGTCGATCTGCAGCGACCAGGTTTTCCCTGCCGGGTCGCCCGGCAGGGTGAAGCCGACGAGGTCATGCCAGCTGTTCAGCACCAGCAACATCGTGGCATCGCTGCCGACCCGCTTGACGCCCGTCGTCTGCGCCCGCCCATCCATCAGCATGCCGATGCAGCGCACGTTGGCGTCGGTCCAATCGCCCTCCCCCATTTCCTGGCCGCCGGTCGTGAGCCAGACCAGGTCCTTGAACCCGGCCTCCTCGTTGCTGTCGCCGCTCAGGAAACGGCTGTGGCGCAGGATCGCGTGCCTATGGCGCAGCGCGGTCAGCTTCTTCGTGAAATCGATCAGGGACCGGCCCTTCTCCTTGAAGTCCCAGTCGAGCCACGAGATCTCGCTGTCCTGGCAGTAGGCGTTGTTGTTGCCGCGCTGCGTGCGGCCGAACTCGTCGCCGGCCAGGATCATCGGGGTGCCCTGCGCCAGGAGCAAGGTCGCCATCATGTTGCGGATCTGGCGTGCCCGGAGCGCCTGGACCGCCGGATCGTCGGTCGGCCCTTCCGCCCCGCAGTTCCAGGAGCGGTTGTCGGAGTTGCCGTCCTTGTTGTCTTCCCCGTTCGCCTCGTTGTGCTTCTCGTCGTAGGTGACGGCGTCGTTCAGCGTGAAGCCGTCGTGGGCCGTCACGAAATTGACGCAGGACCAAGTGCGGCGGCCCTGGTGGTTGAAGCTCTCGGGCGAGGCACACAGGCGGGACGCGATCGCCTGGATGGAGGAGCGTCCGCGCCAGAAGTCGCGGACGTCGTCGCGGAACTTGTCGGTCCATTCCGCCCAGCCCGGCGGGAACGATCCCACCTGGTAGCCGCCCGGGCCGATGTCCCAGGGCTCGGCGATCAGCTTCACGGCGCCGAGCACCGGGTCCTGCCCGACCGCCTTGAGGAAGCCGGACTGGTTGTCGAAGCCGTTGGGCTCGCGGGCGAGGATGGTGCCGAGGTCGAAGCGGAAGCCGTCGACGTGCATCTCCTCCACCCAGTAGCGCAGGCTGTCGGTCACCATCTGGATCACGCGGGCGTGCGACAGGTTCACCGTGTTGCCGGTGCCCGTGTCGTTGATGTAGTGCCGCTTCTGGTCGGGCAGCAGGCGGTAGTAGCTGGCGTTGTCGATTCCCTTGAAGCTCAGCGTCGGTCCGAGTTCGTTGCCCTCCGCCGTATGATTGTAGACGACGTCGAGGATGACCTCGAGGCCGGCCTCGTGCAGGCGGGCGACCATCTCCTTGAACTCGCGCAGCGAGTTCGGCACGTCGGCGGCGTAGCGCGGGCTCGGCGCGAAGAAGCCGATGGTGTTGTAGCCCCAGTAGTTCGCCAGACCCCTGTCGACGAGGAAATCGTCCTGCACGAAGGTGTGGACCGGCAGCAGCTCGACCGACGTGACGCCGAGGGACTTGATGTACCCGACGATGTCCCTGCGACCCAGGCCGGCGTAGGTGCCGCGAAACTTCTCCGGAACCGCTGGGTGGAGCTTGGTGAAGCCTTTGACGTGCGTCTCGTAGACGATCATGTCGTCCCATGGCACGCGACGTTCGGTTGGTTCGCCGCGCCAGTCGAAGTTCTGGTCGACGATGACGCATTTGGGCATGAAGGGCGCGCTGTCGCGCTCGTCGAAGGTGGTATCGTCGCCGCTCTCCATCCTGTAGCCGAAGACGGCTGGGTTCCAGGTGAGGTCGAAGGCGTGCGCCCTCGCGTAAGGGTCGAGTAGCAGCTTGTTGTGGTTGAAGCGGTGTCCAGCATCCGGCTCGTAGGGGCCGTGGACACGGTAGCCGTAGAAGGCTCCGGGATGCACGCCCGGCAGGTAGCCGTGGAAGATCTGGTTGGTGTACTCCGGCAATTCGACGCGATCGACCTCCTTCTCGCCGTCGGTGTCGAAGAGGCAAACCTCGACCTTGGTGGCGTTGGCGGAGAACAGGGCGAAGTTCGTTCCTTCACCGTCCCAATGCGCGCCGCGCGGGAAGGCCACCCCTTCCTGGACCCGCTGCTTCGTGTCGCCCAAGTCCATGTACTCCGAAGTGCCGAGATCGCGTGGAACGGCGCGCGGCATCCCCCGCGTCCTCGTTCCCACCCAGGGTCTACACGCCGGCCTCGGCTTTGTGGAGCGCGGACCAAGGGTCGTTCGTTTGGTCGCACGGCCGCGGCGGGACACGCGCCATGGTCGACCGACGACGACGGCGTCACCGTCCGATTATCGGCGGTCCGGCAACGATCCGTTCACCGTTTCCGCCCATTCTTCGGACGTGTGATGCGTTCGAAAGGTGCGACGATGCGGCTGCGTGGGTTTCTCGGCGATGACAAGGGAACGAGCTTCGAGGGCATCGCGCTCTCGGTATCGATCATCGCGGTCGGCTTCGTGGCCTCGGCCGACATGCTCGACTATCTCACCAAGAGCGGCGCCAAGGCACCGGTCCAGGTCGCCGCGCCGGCCGGCCAGCTCGACTACACGCCGACGGCCTCCCTGCCCAAGCTCGTCTCGCGCTCCGTCCTCGATCCGTGCACGGGCATCGTGAAGTAAGGGTCGCGACGCGTCCGGACGGCCTCACGCGGCGGGATCGCCGGCATCGCCTGTGCCGAGCGCTCGCTGCATCAGGACGACATCGAGCCAGCGCCCCGCCTTCCATCCGCTGGACGCGAGTTGCCCCGCGAACCGGAACCCCGCCGCCCGGTGCAGGGCGATCGAGCCGGTGTTGGACGAATCCCCGATCACCGCGATCATCTGGCGGAAGCCGACGAAGGCCGTCCGCTCGATGAGCGCGGACAGCAGAGCCTTGCCGACGCCCCGCCCTCGCGCGTCCGCGCCGACGTAGATCGAATCCTCGACGGTGAACCTGTAGGCCGGACGCTCCCGGTAGGCGGACGCGTAGGCGAAGCCGAGGACGCGCGCGCCGTCGCTCGCCACAAGATGGGGATAGCCGCCGGCGACCACGCGGGCGTGCCGCGCCGCCATCTCGCTCGCGTCCGGGGGATCGATCTCGAAGGTGCCGGTGCCGTGGAGGACCGCGTGCCCGTAGATCGCCGTGATCGCGGCGATGTCGCCGGCCTCGGCCGCTCGGACGAGGGGCGGGATGCTCATGCGGGGTCGATCGCCGGCGCGGGCATGCGACGATTAATAGAAGCCGCCGGGATCGTTGCCGCCGGCGGCATCGGGGAAGAACGAGCGCGCCGGCGGCGCACGATCGGGATCGCGGCGGGGCGGCCCATTCTCCGGCGGACCGGGATCAAATCCATCCTGGTCGGCCTGGCGCCGCTTGGCCGTCCGTGCCGCGTCCTCGGCGTGTCGCCGCTTCCTGTCCGGCTTGACCGGCAGATCGGCGTTCGGGGGAGGCGCCTCGGGCTCCGCCGACGCCGTCTCGGGTGACTTCTGCAGCTCCGTGCCGCCTTTGCAGTCGGTCAGCCAGATGTCATAGACCGGGTGTTCGATGCCGTTCAAGCCGGGACTCGCGGCGAACATCCAACCGGAGAAAATCCGCTTGTACTGCTTCTTGGCGTCGATCTCGTCGACCTGGGCGAAGGTGACGGTCTGCGGGGCTTCCGTCGCCGGACGGGTGAAACAAGCGCGTTCGGTGATCTGCAGCGAGCCGAACTGAACCGTCTCGTCCGTCGCCACCTCGAACGAGATGATCCGCCCGGTGATCTTGTCGAGGCCGGAGAAGACGGCGGTCGGATGGGTGATGCGGTCGGCCAGAGCCGGTGCGGGGAGAAACGCCGACCCGGCGAGAAGCGCCGTCGCGACCACCGTCCCCGACCCACGACCAAGCAGTTTCGGCATCCTCATCCACATCATCCGTCGGCCGATGGCGTTCGTCCGCCGAGCCCGCGTCGACGTGAGCCGCCAACGAACACGAAACTCCGGCCGCAATGCGGCTTGCCGACACGATCCCACGGCGGGCTGGGACCGCGCCCTCCCCTGTCCTACTCCGCCGGCGTGGCCGCCGCCTCCACCGCCTCCGCGCGCCGGCGCGCCTCGACCTTGTCCCAGCGCGTGCCGAACATCGTGTCGCAGACGGCCGGGCTGCCGAAGCCGTCGGAGAAGCTGACGTTTCCCTTGGCATGGTGCTCGCCGTGGGCGTGGCTCGTGATGAGGCCGCCGAGCACGGTGACGAAGCGCGGCATGCGTCCGGCGATCCGCGCCTTCGGCAGCAGCGCGGCGAAGTCGTAGCCGGAATGCTCGTAGACACCGCCAACCGCGCCGAGGCCGGCGATCATCGTGTGGAACACGATGTCGGAGCCGCCGCCGCCGATCAGGGCGAGCGGCAGCAGGTAGGGCAGCACGATCTCCAGGAAGAAGTCGGCGCCGCTCATGTAGCAGGCGCTGATACCCTTGCTTGCGCCGGTGGAATGGTGGACCGAATGCCGAAGCTTGCGGACGAAGCGGGGGTTGTGCAGCAGGTGGCGATGGGTGACGTACTGCACGACGTCGTGGCCGACCCCCATGACCGCGAGCCCGGCGATGAAGCGCCACAGGGGAAGGTGGCCCTGGCCGGCGAAGGCCAAACCGCATGCCTGCATCGCCATCATGCACGGCAGCAGGATGAACGTTTGATTCGCCAGCACGCGCGGCATCAATTGGCGGTAGCTCTTGCGGTCGATGTCGCGCACCTTGAAGCGCCGCAACCGGCGGGTCCGGTCGCACCATTCGAAGGCGTAGCCGACGCCGTGGAACACGACCATCTGGACGGCCCACACGAAGACCGAGAGCGGCATCCACCAGGGAAGGATTTGCGACGTCATGCGAACCAGGACCTCACAGGCGCCAGAACCTCCCCGGTCCCGGCGCGCGACCACGCTGATGGCCGGCTACGCCCGACGCGTCGCGGACGCGCCGGCCGCGACCGGCCGTGACGGGCGCGACGATACAGCGTAGCGACCACCCGACAAGACACACTCTGTTACGATCCGAAACACGAGAACGATCCCGCCCATGGCCGACCCGACCCGCAAACAGACCATCGCCATCGAATCGGCCACCATGCTGATCGAGGCGAAAGCCATCCTCTTCGCGCAGGACGAACCGTTCACCTTCACCTCGGGGATGAAGAGCCCCGTCTACACCGACATGCGCAAGATCATCGCGTACCCGCGCATCCGCTCGCGCCTGATCGACCTTGCCGTCGAGACGATCGAGACGGAGATCGGGACGGCGGCGCTCGACGTGGTCGCCGGCGGCGAGACGGCCGGCATCCCCTTCGCCGCCTGGATCAGCGACCGCCTGGACCTGCCGATGCAGTATATCCGCAAGAAACCCAAGGGATTCGGCCGCAACGCCCAGATCGAGGGCGAGATCCGCGAGGGCGCCCGCGCCCTGCTCGTCGAGGACCTCGCCACCGATGGCGGCAGCAAGAGCAACTTCATCGAGGCCCTGCGCCACTCGGGCCAAGGCTGCGCGCACGCGTTCGTCTTCTTCTTCTACGACATCTATCCGAAGGCGAGGGAAACGATGGCGAGGCTCGAGGTCGGGTTGCACTATCTCGTGACGTGGCCGGACGTCCTCGAAGTGGCGCGGGCGAGCGGCGCCTTCGAGCCGGCCCGGCTCGATGCCGTCGCCGCGTTCCTCGCGGCGCCCCTGCCCTGGTCGGCCGCGCACGGCGGCGTCGCGCAAGCACCCGCGGGATCTTGAAGTCCCGCGAGGTTTGTCCAGCGAACGTTTCACCGCTGCCGCCGTGTTGACGCAAAGCGCGGGCCTAAATCTCGCTCAGCACCCGCCGTCGAACGCCAAAGGTCCGGCCATGGTCCCTCCCGCCAAAGCCCCGCGAAGCGTGGTCGTCAAAGCCAGTCGGGAAACGATCGCGCTCGCCCTCGCCGCTTGCGCGGCGACCTTCGCGCTGGCCTACGCCGTCCATCCCAGGACGGGCGTCGATCCGGTGACGCGGCCATCGTCGACCCGCGAGTCGTCGATCACGGTGGCGTCGGTCCGGGAACCGCCGGCTCGGGAGTGGACCGGGCACCTCGCCGAGGTCGCGCCGCTGGCCGCCGCCGTGCCAACCGAACCCATGACCTCGGCATCGCTGGTGGTCTCGCCGTCGCAGCTGCCGCCCGTGACGAGCCCGGCGCGGCCAGCGGGGAAGCGGCCGTGCGAGGGGGCGTCCTGCGCCGCCAGGACGAATGCGGCGCCGCCTCCACCCGTGCCGACGCCACCCGCGCGCCCGTCAGCCGGCGGTCCTGGACCGGCCACCACGCAAGCCGAACCGCGAGAGCGAGGTTGGCCGGCCAACATCAACCCATTCAACCATCTGCCCGACACGGCGACGCTGAAGCAGCCCTTCACCTACGTCGGCGACAAGGTCGCCGGCTGGTTCAGGTGAGTCGTCGGCAAACATCCGGCGTCGGATGATCGCCGAGGCTGGATCATAGGCCTTCGAGGTAGAGCCGGCCGAGCAGGGGGCCGAAGTAGATCGGCAACGCACCGTTCGACACCGGATCGAACAGGGAGTGCAGGTTGCCGCTGAGGTCGGCGACGAGAGCGGTCTGGATATCGACCGACGCCAGCTTGGCGAGATCCGCGAAACGCTTGGCTTCACGAGCGGCGTCGACGATGCCCTGTTCCCGAGGCTCTTGGCGCTTGGCTAGCATGGCTCCTCCGATCCGATCCGTGTTGCGAGCGTCCGCTACCCTAAGCCTACCTATGGTTAACGTTGTCTTACCGCCTCGAACGAAAACGCGAAGCGCGGACGAGGCGTCGATAGGCCGTTCCGGCTCGGTGCGGCATCCGCGAGGACGAACCGGGACGGTTCGTGGCTCGCGTCGGGTCCGCCGGTGCGAGCGGACGGGGGTCACGGATCGCCGCTCACGGGGTCGAAGGCTGGACGCAACGTCCGCGCCGACACGTCCGTGCCGAAGCGACGGAACGGTGGCTCCCTGAGCAGGACTCGAACCTGCGACAAGTCGATTAACAGTCGACTGCTCTACCAGCTGAGCTATCAGGGATCATCGCCGCGGCGAGGGCGCCCTATAGCAAGCCGGGGCGGCCTTGCAAAGGCCGCGCGATCGCCCGCGTCGTAATTTCATCGGATCCGTGCCGTCGTCGTTTTCGCGCCGTGCTCCATTGCGGCGGCGGGCCGACCCTTGCTATAGCGTCCCCGTGCCGGCGCGCTGCCGCACCGAGGCCTCGTGGCGGAGTGGTTACGCAGAGGACTGCAAATCCTTGCACCCCGGTTCGATTCCGGGCGAGGCCTCCATACGGTTTCACGCGTGTCGCTGAGACCTTTCGGCGGGGAAGACCACGTGGTTCCCAGGTCAGCGAAACGCCTGATCCGTCGACGTTGGGTCTGATCGCGGCACGACCGTGGCGGTGCGGGACCAGCCTTGCGGCCGCCGCCGGCCGGGTGTAAAGGTATCGCTACCTTGTTCCCCCCGCCCTCCCCTTCCCGACCGCCGCCGACCGACGCGGTCGCTGCCCTCGAACCCTGACGCATGACGCAGCTGACGCAAGAATGTGCGTGCCCGCGAGATTCATGACCGGGCCGACTCGGCGGTCGGACCACCGCCTTAAGCGTCGGCCGGTGCGTGCGCTCCCGACACGCGGCGACGGGACGGCCGTCGCGGCGGCGGACCGCCTCCACGGCGCGATCCGCCGCCCGGTCAGCCCGCCACGCGGCCGTGCCGCACGGGCGCCGCGTCGAGGATCCGGAGCTGCACCCGTTCGCGTCCGCCGTAGCGGTCGAGGCCGAGGGTGCCGGCGAGGTGCATCGCCTCGCCCCGCGCCGCGAGCAGCCCCTGCCCCAGCGGCTCGTCGGCGGCGCGGAAGGCGATGGCGTCGAGCTTGGCGCCGTCGCCCGACTGCACCCGGACGCGGATGTGGTTCGCGCCGACCCGCGCGACGTCGACGAGGCGATGGGCCGGCAGGGCGAAGACCGGCTCGGGGCTTCCCGCCCCGAAAGGGCCGGCGCGCTCCATGTCGCTCGCCGCCGCGATGGTCGCCCCTCCGGCGGTCAGGGTGGCGTCGATCAGCAGCGCCTCGGCGGCGCGCGCCGCCAGGGTCGCCGCGCGGACCTCGCCCTCGATGAAGGTCTTGAAGGCCGCCACCCCGCCCGGCCCCAGCGTGACGCCGGCCGCCATCGCGTGGCCGCCGCCCTTGACCAGCACGCCGGCCTCGACCGCCGCCCGCACGCCGCGGCCGAGGTCCACGCCGGGGATCGAGCGCCCCGAGCCTGTGCCGCCGCCGGCGTGAAGCGCGACGGCGAAGGCCGGTCGTCCGAACGCCTCGCGCAGCCGGCCGGCGATGATGCCGACGATGCCGGGGTGCCATCCCTCGTCGGCGACGACGATCGCCGCGCCGCCGTCGTCGAACCCGACCTGAGCCATGGCTTCGGCCTCGGCGACCTCCAGCGCGGCGGCCTCCAGCACTTGGCGTTCCCGGTTCAGCCTGTCGAGGCGCGCGGCGATGGCGGTCGCCTCGTCCTCGTCGTCGAGGGAGAGCAGCCGGGCGCCGAGCGCGGCGTCGCCGATGCGACCCCCGGCGTTGATGCGCGGCCCCACGAGGTAGCCGAGCTGGTACACGCTCGCCGGTCCGTCCGCCGCCGCCACGTCGAACAAGGCGCGCAGGCCGGGACGGCCCCGCGCACGCATCACGGCGAGGCCCTTCTTGACGAAAGCTCGGTTGAGGCCGGTGAGCGGGGCGACGTCGGCGACCGTCGCCAAAGCCACCAGGTCGAGCGCGGCGAGCAGGTCGGGTGCCGGGCGGGCGGTGAAGAAGCCGCGCGCGCGGAGCAGCCGCTGCACCGCCACAAGCGTCATGAAGACGATCCCGGCGGCGCACAGCTGACCCAGCCCCGAGAGGTCGTCGAGCCGGTTGGGGTTGACGACCAAGGCATCGGGCAACGTTTCCGGTGCCTGATGGTGGTCGAGCACGATGGGCGCGAGGGCGAGCGCCTTGGCCTCCGCGAGCGGCTCGTGGCTCGTCGTCCCGCAATCAACCGTGACGAGCAGCCGGGCGCCCCTCGCCGCGAGCGAGCGGATCGCCTCGACGTTCGGCCCGTATCCCTCGAAGACGCGGTCGGGGATGTGGATCATGGCGGGGACGTGGCAGGCCGTGAGGTAGTCGGCGAGCAGCGCCGCCGCCGCCGCGCCGTCGACGTCGTAATCGCCGAAGATCGCGATCGCGTGGCCGGCCTCCACCGCGTCGGCGAGCCGGGCGGCGGCGGCGTCCATGTCGGCGAGGCTCGAGGGATCCGGCATCAGGTCGCGCACGGCGGGGTCGAGGTAGGCGTCGGCGGTCGCCGGCACCACGCCGCGCGCCGCGAGGATGCGCGACAGCAGGTCGCCGTGACCGCCGAGTTGGGCAATGGCCATCGCCTGCGCCTCGCCGGCCTCGTCCAGGCGGCTCGCCCAGGATCGGCCCTTCAGCGAACGCTCGACGCCGAGCACGATGCGGCGTTGCGGGACGATCATTCCCGTTCGATGCGGATGACCTGCGGCTTCTCCGTCACGTGGCCATCGGCGGTGACCGCCGCGATCGCCTCGCGGATCGCCTTCTCCGCCGTCGCGTGAGTGATCAGGGTGACAGGCACCGGGTTTCCCGTGACGCCGCTGCCGCCCGGACGGGAGCGCTGGACGATGCTTTCGAGCGAGATGCCCTTCTCGGCCATCCGCATGGCGACCGCGGCGGCGGCGCCCGGGCGATCGAACAGCGAGAGGCGTACGTAGTAGCCCCCCTCATGCGTTTCGATCGCGGCCCGTTCCAAAGGTGTCAGCGCGGCGGCTGGCCGCCCGAATGCCGGCGATCGATCCCCCTTGGCGATGTCGGCGATGTCGGCGACGACCGCCGAGGCGGTCGCCTCGCCTCCGGCGCCGGGTCCCGAAAGGGTGACCTCGCGCACCGCGTCCGCGTTGACCACGACGGCGTTGGTCACGCCCATGGTCTGCGCGATCGCGGACGCCTTCGGGACCATGGTCGGATGCACGCGCTGCTCGATGCCCGACGCGGTCGCTTTGGCGACGCCGAGCAGCTTGATCCGGAAGCCGAGGTCTTCGGCGGCCTGGAGGTCGGCGAGCGTGATCGTCTCGATACCCTCAACGCCGACCGCCGCCGCGTCGACGCGCGTGCCGAAAGCCAACGACGTCAGGATCGCGAGCTTGTGCGCGGTGTCGAAGCCGCCGACGTCGAAGGTGGGATCGGCTTCCGCGTAGCCAAGGCGCTGCGCCTCGGCCAGGCAGTCGGCGAAGGACAGCGACTCCGCGCCCATCCGGGTCAGGATGTAGTTGCAGGTGCCGTTGAGGATGCCGTAGACGCGTTCGATGCTGTTGCCGGCCAGGGCCTCGCGCAGCGTCTTGACGATCGGGATGCCGCCGCCGACCGCCGCCTCGAAGCGGAGCGCGACGCCCCGCGCCTCCGCGGCGCGCGCCAGTTCGAGGCCGTGGACGGCGAGCATCGCCTTGTTGGCGGTGACGACGTGCTTGCCGGCGTCGATCGCGGCCCGCGTCGCCGCCAGGGCCACGCCACCCTCGCCGCCGATCAGCTCCACGAAGCAGTCGATGGCCGCGCTTTGGGCGAGGGCGAGGGCGTCGTCGGTCCACGCGGCACCGCGGAGGTCGACGCAGCGCGCCTTGCCGCGATCACGCGACGAAACTCCGGTCACCTCGATCGGCCGCCCGGTGCGCAGCGCCAGATCCTCCCGGCGGCCGAGCAGTCCGAGGACCGCGGCACCGACGGAGCCGAGACCGGCGACACCGACGCGCAAAGGAGGCAACATCAGGCAATCCGACGATAGGAGTAAGTTGATGGAGCCGGCAACGGGACATGGCTGGCTTTCGCAGGGCCGACGCCGAAGTCCATGCCTCACCCGCGTTCACGCCTTGTGCCTGATTTCACCACGGCAGGCAAACCGTCGCTTCGGGTGCGCGCCCGCTGCCCCTTAAGCGCCTGTTCCCGCTTCCCGCCCGCGGTCCCCTACGGCATCGGACCGGTGGCGGCCGTGCTTCTCGTCTTCTTGGCGGCGGGCTTGGGGCCTCGGAGGCCCCGTGCCTTGGCCTCGTTCTCCACGCCGAAACGCTCCATCTCAGCCTGCAGCGCCTGCACGTTGGCGGGATCCCGCGGCTTCGGCCGCACCGGGTCGACGCCGGTGAGGGGCGTGTACCGCAGGCTCTTGAGATCGGGCCGGGTGGCCTCCACGAAATCTTGCGCGGGGGGAACGTCGGTCCACAAGTGCGTGTTGCGAAAGGTATCGAGCGGCGACCCGTACTTGTTCGGCTTGGGCTTCGGTGCGTCGCCCGACGCGTTCTGCGCCCAACCGGCGCAGGGTGCCAGCACGGCAAACGCGACGAGGCACCAGGGGCCGAGCCGATAGGCCAAGATCATCCTCGCAGCGGGGGGTTACGAACGCACGACTTGCGGCGGCCGCCTCACCGGTTTGAATAGCCGGTCTTTATGTCGGAAGCGGGACACGACTTTCGCGTCGGCGCGCCGCGAGCGGTCGACAGGCCCGAAGAAAGAAAGGCAAGGCTCATGACTTCCTCGGCTCACCTGCGAAATCCGTTGATCGAGCCTCCGGCGCCGATGCCGGCGCCGTCCCCTCCCGATTCCGCAGTCCATCCGACGGGTCTTCCGGTACCGTCCGGAACAGGCGTCGAGACGCCGGGCCTGGACATCGAGCGGCTGGCCACCAACACCGCCCGCTTCATCGAGCAGTCGGGCAAGGCGCTCGCCGCCTATCTCAAGCCGTTCGAGGCGGGCGACGTCCGCAAGAACGACATGTCGGACACGGTTGCCGTGGCGATCGCTTCGATCGGCAAGGTCGTCGAGCACTGGACGAGTGATCCCCAGCGGCTCGTCCAGGCGCAGGCGGCCATCGCTCAACCCTTCCTTCAGCTCTGGTCGCAGACCTATCGGCGGATGAGCGGAGAGGTCGTCGCGCCGGTCGTGCCGCCGACGAAAGGCGACAAGCGCTACAGCGCCCCCGAGTGGCACGACATGCCGCTCTACGACTTCCTGCGTCAGGCCCACGCCATCGGCACCACCTGGGCGGAGGAACTCGTCGAGCGATCGGACAGCGTCGAGCCGCGAACCCGCGCCAAGGCCCGGTTCTACCTGCGCCAGATCACCAGCGCCCTGTCGCCCGCGAACTTCCTCGTCACCAACCCCGAGCTGATGCGTCAGACGTTGGCCTCCAACGGCGACAACCTCGTTCGAGGGGCCGCCCTGCTCGCCGAGGACATGGAGGCCGGCGGCGGACAGTTGCGCATCCGACAAACGGACACGAGCAAGTTCGAACTCGGCGTCAATGTCGCCGTGACCCCCGGCAAGATCGTCTTCCGCAACGACCTGTTGGAGCTGATCCAGTACGCGCCATCCACGGACACGGTGTTGAAGCGACCGCTTCTCGTCGTGCCGCCGTGGATCAACAAGTTCTACATCCTCGACCTCAATCCCGAGAAGAGCTTCGTGCGCTGGGCGGTGGGGCAGGGCTTGACCGTGTTCATGATCTCCTGGGTGAACCCGGACGCCCGCCACAAGGAGAAGACCTTCGAATCCTACATGCGCGAAGGCTTGTTCGAGGCCGTCGACGCGGTGCGCTCGGCCAGTGGCGAAGAGAACCTCAGCGCGCTCGGCTACTGCGTCGGCGGCACGCTGCTGGCGACGGGTCTCGCCACCATGGCGAAGACGGGTGACCGTCGGATCAAGAACGCGACGTTCTTCACCGCTCAAACCGACTTCACCGATGCCGGCGACATTCAGGTGTTCATCGACGAGGAGCAATTGAAAGGGCTCGAGGCCAAGATGGAGGACACCGGCTACCTCGAAGGCTCGACCATGGCGATGGCCTTCAACATGCTGCGTCCGACCGACCTCGTCTGGTCCTACGTCGTGAACAACTACATGAAGGGGAAGCCACCCGCCGCCTTCGACCTGCTCTACTGGAACTCGGACGCGACACGTCTGCCGGCGCGCAACCACTCGTTCTACCTGCGTAATTTCTACATCGGCAACAAGCTCGCCAAGGGCGAGCTGACCATGGGCGGCCTGCCTCTGAGCCTCGGCGACATCACTGTTCCGAGCTACTTCGTGGCGGCGAAGGAGGACCACATCGCGCCCGCGCCCTCGGTGTATCGCGGTGCCAAGCTCTTCGGCGGCCCGGTCCGCTACGTGCTGGGAGCGTCGGGACACATCGCCGGCGTGGTCAACCCGCCGGCCAAGGCCAAATACAACTACGCGATCGGTCCGAAACCCTTCAGCGAGTTGCAGGACTGGCTGCCGCTCGCCACGACCATCGACGGGAGCTGGTGGGGCGACTGGTTCGATTGGCTGTCGGGGCAGGCCCCGCACATGGTCCCGGCGCGCGTGCCCGGCGGCGGCAAGCTGCCCATCCTCGCCGACGCGCCGGGCGACTACGTTCGGATCAGGAGCTGAGGCGCACGGCATCATGCGCATGATCCTCGACGGCGCCGTCCCTTTTCACGGCGTTCCTGGAGCCGGGAACGCGTCTCGCCGCTGCCGACGCAGCTCGGCCCAGCGCCGCATCCGCTCGGCGATCTCCCCCTCGAAGCCGCGCTCCGTTGGTTCGTAGAGAACCTGCCGCCCGAGCGCGTCCGGCCAATAATCCTGTCCGGAGAAGGCATCGGGCTCGTCGTGGTCGTAGGCGTAGCCGGTGCCGTAACCCTCGCTCTTCATCAGCTTGGTCGATCCGTTGAGGATCACCTTAGGCGGCATCAACGAGCCGTGCTCCCGCGCGAGGCGCGCTGCCGCCTTGAAGGCGAGGAGGGCGGCGTTGGATTTCGGGGCGCTGGCGACGTAGATCACCGCCTCCGCGATGGCGAGTTCGCCCTCGGGCGAGCCGAGGAAGTCGTAGGCGTCCTTGGCGGCGTTGGCGACCACCAGCGCCTGCGGATCGGCGAGCCCGATGTCCTCCACCGCCATCCGCACGACGCGCCGCGCGATGAAAAGCGGGTCCTCGCCGCCATCGAACATGCGCGCGAGGTAATAGAGCGCGGCATCGGGGTCCGACCCGCGCACGCTCTTGTGCAGCGCGCTGATCAGGTTGTAGTGACCCTCCCGCGCCTTGTCGTAGATCGGCGCGCGACGTTGCACGACATCGCCGAGCGCCAGTTGGTCGAGCACCTGTCCGGGCTCGGCGGCCCGCCACAGGTCTTCCGCGAGCGTCAGGGCGGCACGACCGTCGCCATCGGCCATGCGGATCAGCGCGGCGCGGGCGCCGTCGTCGAGCGGCAGCGGCTTCCTCTCGACCGCCTCCGCGCGCGCCAGCAGCTTCTCCTGCGCCGCGTCGTCCAGCGCCCTGAAGGTCAGCACGCGGGCTCGCGACAGCAGGGCCGCGTTGAGCTCGAAGCTCGGGTTCTCCGTCGTCGCGCCGATCAAGGTGATCGTGCCGTCCTCCATCACCGGGAGGAAACCGTCCTGCTGGGCGCGGTTGAAGCGGTGGATCTCGTCGACGAACAGCAGCGTGCCCTGCCCGCTCGAACGCCGCCGTCTCGCCTCCTCGAACACCTTCTTCAGCTCGGCGACGCCGGTGAAGATCGCCGAAACCTGGACGAAGGCGAGCCGGGTCTCGCCGGCGAGGAGGCGGGCCACCGTCGTCTTGCCGGTGCCGGGCGGCCCCCAGAAGATGAGCGAACCGATCGAGCCTGCCGCGATCAGCCGGGAAAGCGCGCCACGCGGGCCGACGAGGTGGTCCTGGCCGCCGACCTCGGCGAGCGTCGTTGGCCGCAAGCGATCGGCCAGCGGTCGGGGAACGTCGGCTTCGAGCCCTGCGGCGGAGAACAGCGTCATGAGCTCATCTTGAGCGTACTCCTCCACCAAAGCCAGCCCTTCCGATCCTGGCTGCCGCACAGGCCCCCCAAGGCTCGGAAACCTTTCGTTAACCATCTCGGGGATCTAATGCGACGCAGTGTCGGCTGGCAGGACGGGATCCCCTCACATGCGTACGGTTGCGATGGTGACGCAGAAGGGCGGATCCGGGAAGAGCACGCTCGCGGCCTGCCTGGCCGTCGTCGCTCAAGCCGCCGGCGAGCGGGTCTTCCTCATCGACATGGACCCGCAGAAATCGCTCACGAGATGGGCGCGGCGCCGCAACGACGCGACGATGGCGGTCGAGACCGTCTCGGCGGCCAAGCTGCCGGAGGCGCTCGCCGCGCTCGCGAAGGGCAAGGTCACCCTGGTGATCATCGACACGCCGGCGACCGACACGCCGGCCGCCGACGCCGCGATGAGGGCCGCCGACCTTTGCATCATCCCCGCGCGCCCCACCATCTTCGACATCTGGTCGAGCGAGGTCACGCGCGGCAAGCTCAAGACGCTTTCCAAGGACTTCGCGTTCGTCCTCAATCAATGCCCGGCGATGCAAGAAAGCCAGCGCGTGCTCGACGGCGCGGCGGCGCTGGAAAGCATGGGCGGCCTGCTTCGCCCGTTGATCGCCTCGCGCGTCGCCTACCAGGAAGCGGCGCGGGAGGGTATGGGACCGACCGAGGTCGAGCCGGAAGGCAAGGCCGCCGAGGAGATGAAGACGCTTTGGGCCTCGCTCAGCAAGCGCCTCGCCATGATCACGCCCGCGGGCAAGGTTTCCGCCGGCGGCAGGGCGCTGTCGAAGCGCCTCGCCGCGGCGGCGGCCTAGCCGTCGATCCATCGCGGCGGCCTGCCCGGCCGCCCTACTCCACCGTCACGCTCTTCGCCAGGTTGCGCGGCTGGTCGGCGTCCTTCCCCATGGCCACCGCCGTGTGGTAGGCGAGCATCTGCACCGGCAGGGCGTAGACCATCGCCGTGAAGTCCGGCGCCATGTCGGGCAGCACGATCATCGCCTCGGCCTGCCCGGCGAAATCCCCTTCGATCCGACTATCGCCGATCAGCACCAGTCGGCCGCCGCGCGCCGCCACCTCCTGCATGTTCGACATCGTCTTCTCGTACACCCCATCGTGGGGGGCGATCACGATGACGATCATCGTCTCGTCGATGAGCGCGATCGGTCCGTGCTTCAGCTCACCGGCGGGATAGCCTTCCGCGTGGATGTAGCTCAGCTCCTTGAGCTTCAGCGCCCCTTCCATCGCCAAGGGGTACGATGTCCCGCGCCCGAGATACAGCACGTCGCGCGCCTTGCCGAGCTCGCGGGCGAGGTGCTCCACGTCCGCTTCGCGCTTGATCGTCTCCGCCATCAGGCCCGGCACGGCGATCAGCCCCGCGACGAGCCGCGCCTCCTCCGCCTCGGAAAGGACGCCCCTGGCGCGGCCGATCGCGAGCGCGAGGCAGGCCAGCACGGCGAGCTGGCAGGTGAAGGCCTTCGTCGAGGCGACGCCGATCTCCGGGCCGGCGAGGGTCGGGGCAACGATGTCGCTCTCGCGCGCCATGGTCGAGGTCGCGACATTGACGATCGCCAGGATGCCCTGCCCGTTCACCCGCGCGTAGCGCAGCGAGGCGAGCGTGTCCGCCGTCTCACCCGATTGCGACACCACGATCGTGAGGCCGCCGGGGGTCATGGGCGCCTCGCCGTAGCGGAACTCCGACGCCACCTCGATCGTCACGGGCAGGCGGGCGTACCGCTCGAACCAGTATTTCGCCGTCAGTCCCGCCATGTAGGCGGTCCCGCAGGCGGTGATGGTCAGCTTGTCGAGGGTGCGGACGTCGACCGGTAGCTCGAAAGGCAGCGCCACGCGGCCGGCCGACATGTCGAGGTAGTGGGCGAGCGTGCGGCCGACGACCTCGGGCTGCTCGTGGATCTCCTTCGCCATGAAGTGACGATGATTGCCCTTGTCGACCAGGAAGGCGGAGGCCGGCGTCTTCAAGCGCCTGCGCTCGACGGCGGCGTTGCTCGCGTCGAAGACGACCGCCTTGTCGCGGGTCAGCACCACCCAGTCGCCTTCTTCCAGGTAGGTGATCGTGTCGGTGAAGGGCGCGAGCGCCAACGCGTCCGAGCCGAGGTACATCGTGCCCGCCGCCTCCCCCTGCCCGTAGCCGATCGCCAGCGGCGCGCCCTGGCGGGCGCCGATCAGCAGGTTGTCCTGCCCGTCGAACAGGAAGGCCAGCGCGAAGGCGCCACGCAGCTTCGGCAGGCTGACCGCCACCGCCTCCGCCGGCGTCAGGCCCCCGTCCATGGCGTCGCTGACGAGGTGGGCGACGACCTCCGTGTCGGTCTCGGTCGCGAAGACGTGACCCCTCGCGCGCAATTCGGCGCGCAGCTCGCGGAAGTTCTCGATGATGCCGTTGTGGACGACCGCCACCCTCGCGGTGGCGTGGGGGTGGGCGTTGACCTCGGTCGGCCGGCCGTGCGTCGCCCAGCGCGTGTGCCCGATGCCGCTGGTGCCGACCAACGGCTCGTGCCGCAGCACCGCCTCGAGGTTTCTGAGCTTGCCCTGCGCGCGCCGGCGGGTGAGCCGTCCGCGCTCGAGCGTCGCCACGCCGGCCGAGTCGTAGCCTCGGTATTCGAGCCGCTTCAGCGCCTCGACGATCTGCTCCGCGACCGGCTCGCGTCCGAGGATCCCGACGATGCCGCACATGGTTCAGCCTTTCGCGTTCTGGGTGTCGCCGCCGGGTTGGTCGGTGCCTGTCCGCCCTTGCGCTTCGCGGAACGCCTTGGCCCACCCCGGCTTCTCGACGGCGCGGGCGCGGGCGACCACCAGCGCGTCGGCCGGCACGTCGCGCGTGACGACGGAGCCGGTGCCGATGAACGCGCCGTCGCCGACGCTGACCGGCGCCACGAGGGCGGTGTTGACGCCGACGAAGGCGCCGGCGCCGATCGTGGTCCTGTGCTTGCGGAAGCCATCGTAGTTGCAGGTGATGGTGCCGGCGCCGAGATTGGTCTTGGCGCCCACGCTCGCGTCGCCGATGTAGCTGAGATGGTTGGCCTTCACGCCCCGCGCGAGGTGCGAGGCCTTGACCTCGACGAAGTTGCCGACGTGAACGTCGGCGTCGAGCACGCTGCCGGGACGCAGCCGCGCGAACGGTCCGATCGTGGCGCGGGGACCGATCGCGACGCCTTCCAGGTGCGAGAACGCCCGGATGCGGCTGCCCTCGCCGACGCTGACGCCCGGCGCGAAGACGACATTGGGTTCGACGACCACGTCGCGGGCGAGCGCGGTATCCCACGCCAGCGTCACGGTCTCGGGGGCGACCAGCGTCGCGCCGCCGCGCATCGCCGCCTCACGAAGCCGCGCCTGCACCGCCGCCTCCGCCCGTGCGAGCTGGACGCGGTCGTTGACGCCTTGCACCTCGTCCTCGCCGACGATGACCGTGGCGGCGCCCAGCCCCCGCGAACGGGCGATGGCGACGACGTCGGTCAGGTAGCATTCGTTTTGCGCGTTGTCGGCGCCGACCGCCGACAGAAGCTCCAGCGCCAGGCGGCCGTTCAGCGCCATCAGTCCGGCGTTGCACAGGGTGGTCGCCCTTTCTTCCTCCGTCGCGTCCTTCTCCTCCCGGATCGCGACGAGGGCGCCATCGTCGCGCAGGAGGCGACCGTAGCCTCGGGGATCGCGCGCGACGAAGCCGAGAACGGCGATGGCGGCGCCCTTGCGCAGTTCCTCCCGGAGCAGCACCAGGGTTTCGGGGGCGACCAGGGGCGTGTCGGCGAAGACGACAACGACGTCGTCGTAGGGCCGCGCGATCGCCGCCTCGGCGGCGAGGACGGCGTGCGCGGTGCCCCGGCGCTCGGCCTGCACGAAGGCCCGTGCGCGGGGCGCGGTCGCGGCGACGTCGTCGCGCCCGGGACCGACCACCAGGGCGACATCCTCGATCCCCGCGGCGGCGATCGCCGCCAGGCAATGCGCCAGCATCGAGCGTCCCGCGATCTCGTGGGTGACCTTGGGGCGCGCGGAACGCATGCGCGTGCCCTCGCCGGCGGCGAGAACGACGGCGAGGCAGGTGCGGGATGACGGCGTCACGGCCGTGGTGTCGGGCATGGTGTACTCCATATCGCCCGTCCTTCGCGAAGAGGGCGGGCGTCGCGCAAGCCAAGGTACGCGTCGCACGGCTCCGAAACTCCGCCGCGCCCGACCCTGGCTCACACTCAAGCCTAAGCTTAAGCCTACGTCGATGACGAGGCTTCTTTCCCCCGTGCGCCACGTTGTGCCATAACGCGTCGACCCAACCAACCGCGTGCTAGTTTGACCGACGAGTCGATGTACCAACGTCGTGACGTTCTCAGGTTGACCCTCGGCGGCGCCGCCGGTCTGACGGCTTTCTCGACTGTGGTACCGGACCTCGCCGCCGCCCCCGCGCCGGCGGCGACGAGCCCGCCGGGCGTCGGCACGGCGGCCGCCGATGCCCCGATCACCGGTGCCGCCGTCACCCTGGCCGCGCCGGTCGAGTTCCACGCCGGGATGGTCACCGAGACGGCGCGCGCGCTCTCCAGGCAGCCGTTCAAGCCGGTCGCGACCGATCTGCCGGACCCGTTCAAGTCCCTCACCTACGAGCAGTATGATTCGATCAGGTTGAAGCCCACCGCCCGGATCTGGGCGACGGAAGCGATCGGCTACGCGATCGAGCCGCTGCACCGCGGCTTCCAGTTCGACCTGCCGATCCAGCTGAACCTCGTCGCCGGCGGCAAGGCCTGCCGCCTGATCTACGACACGGGCATGTTCGACTTCGGCAAGCTCACGCCCTCGCCGAGGATCGGCGACATCGGTTTCTCCGGATTTCGCGTCCTCGCCACGCGGACAACCGTCGGTGGAACGTCCGGGAGCAAAGGCTCGGCATCCTCCGACAAAGGGGCGCTCGAGGAGGTCGCCACCTACCAGGGGTCGAACTTCTTCCGGGCGCTCGCCGAAGGCCAGGTCGCCGGCCTGATGGCGCGGGCGCTGGCCCTGAAGGTCGCCGATCCCAAGGGCGAGGAGATGCCGATCTTCCGCGCGATCTGGATCGAGAAGCCGAGCCTCGTGACGGCGGCCATGGTGATCCACGCCATCATCGATTCCGACAGCGTCGTCGGGGCGTTCCGCTTCACGCTGAGAGGCGGCGAGGCCACGATCATCGACACCGAATGCACGCTTTACCCCCGTGTTGCGGTCGACAATTTTGGCCTGGCCTCGATGAGCGCGACGCACCTTCTCGGCTTCATGGATCACAAGCGGTTCGACGATTATCGGCCCAACGTCAGCGAGGTGTGCGG
Organism: uncultured Beijerinckiaceae bacterium; assembly: GCA_964244495.1. Lineage (GTDB taxonomy): Bacteria > Pseudomonadota > Alphaproteobacteria > Rhizobiales > Beijerinckiaceae > RH-AL1. The sequence goes on along the minus strand of CAXTIU010000013.1, from coordinate 31,211 downwards.
CCTGCAGATGCTGACGGGCGGCAACGAATGGGTTTGGCGCCCCGTCACCAACCGCGAGAGCCTGCAGATCTCGACCTTTGTCGACGACAAGCCGCGCGGTTTCGGCTGCCTCGTACGCGACCGTGCCTTCGAGGACTACGCCGACCAGGAGAACCACTGGGAGAAGCGCCCCTCGCTGTGGATCGAGCCCATCGGCGACTGGGCGGCGGGCGGCGTCCAGCTGATCGAGATCCCCTCGCAGTCGGATGCCAACGACAACATCCTCTGCTTCTGGCGGCCGAGGGAGCCGTTGAAGGCCGGCAGCGAGGTCGCCTTCGCCTATCGTCAGTTCTGGTGTTGGGATCCGCCCGAGCGGCCGGACCTCGCACGCGCCATGCGCTCGCGGGCGGGTGGCAGCGGAAGGCGCTGGCGTTTCTTCGTCGAGTTCGGGGGCGACATCCTGGCCGATCAGGATCGGTGCAGGGGGATGGCGCCGGCCCTGACCACGAGCGCTGGCACCGTGACGCTGACCAAGGTGTTCGCGGATACGAACGGTAAAGCATGCCGTGTCCTTTTCGAGATCGATCCCGGGGGCACCGAGTCGGTCGAGCTTCGGCTCGTGCTGCAGGCGCAGGGCAAGTCGATCAGCGAAACGTGGCTCTATCGTTGGACACCGTCATGACCACGACCGACTTGGCTTCGTCCGCAGGCTTGGCTTCGTCCGCAGGCTTGGCGTCGTCGGCTCGACTGGCGCCGCCCTCCGGCCGCGGCTTTCCTGCGGACACGCGACGACGCGAGCCGATCGCCCCCGCCATGCCTGTGGAAGCGCCGCTGGCGATGCCGACGCAGAGCCTCCGTTCCTACCCCGCCCCTCGGGCGCGAGCGAACAAGGCCCGTGATGGGGGAACTTGGCTCGCCAGGGCCACGATCTTCGGCGGCGCGCTGGCCATGACGTGCTACGGCGCGATCGACATGTACAAGGTCGTGTCGGTCGGCGGCACGACGCCGCTGGAATGGGCGCTGCTCGTCCTGTTCATCGCGAACTTTTCCTGGATCGCCTTGGCCTTCACGAGTTCGTTCGTGGGCTTCCTGTGGATCCTGGCGCTCGCACCCAAGGCGCCCGGCATCCCGGAAACCCTGGGCACGCGGACCGCCGTCGTGATGCCGATCTACAACGAGACGCCCGAGCGGGTGTTCGCCGCCGTGCAAGCGATGATCGAGGACGTCGCCGCCACCGGCCTCGGCCGCGCCTTCGACTGGTTCTTCCTGTCGGACACGACCAACCCCGACATCTTCATCGCCGAGGAGAACGCCTTCCTGCGGATGCGCGAGCGTGTCGGCTCGGGCGCGATGATCTACTACCGGCACCGGCCGCAGAACACCGCGCGCAAGGCCGGCAACATCGCCGATTTCGTGACCCGCTGGGGCGGACGGTACGAGCACATGGTCGTGCTCGACGCCGACAGCCTGATGCTCGGCCATGCCATCGTCAACTTGGCCGCCGCGATGGAGGCGGACCCCGACGCCGGCATCATCCAGACGCTGCCCCTGATCATCAACCGCAACACCCTGTTCGCGCGGCTCCAGCAGTTCGCCGCCCGCATCTACGGACCGGTTATCGCCGCCGGCCTCGCGACGTGGATGGGACGCGACGGCAACTACTGGGGTCACAACGCCATCATCCGGACGCGGGCTTTCGCCGAGCACTGCGGCCTTCCCCATCTCAGGGGCAAGCCGCCGATGGGTGGTCATATCCTCAGCCACGACTTCGTCGAGGCGGCCCTGATCCGTCGGGCCGGCTACACCGTCACGATGCTGCCCATGCTCAACGGCAGCTACGAGGAGAGTCCGCCGTCCCTCATCGACCTATCGGCCCGTGACCGCCGGTGGTGCCAGGGTAACCTCCAGCACATTCGCGTCCTGCCGGCGCGCGGGTTCCACTTGGCCTCGCGCCAGCACTTTGCGACCGGGATCTCGGCCTACATCGCATCGCCGCTGTGGATGATGCAGCTCGTCGTCGGCATGATCTTGGTGCTGCAGGCGAGCTACATCAAGCCCGAATACTTCACCAACGATTTCACGCTGGTGCCGGCGTTCCCCCGCTTCGATGCGGAACGCTCGCTCGAACTCTTCGCGCTCACCATGGTCGTGCTGCTGATGCCCAAGGTGTTCGGCCTGATCCTCAGCCTCGTTCGGCCGGAGACGCGACGGGGATGCGGCGGCGCGCTCAGGCTGACGCTGTCGGCCCTCTTCGAGATCCTGATGTCCGCCCTGCTCGCGCCGGTCATGATGCTGATCCAGACGGGCCACGTCGTTCATTTCGTTTTCGGCTTCGACAGCGGCTGGGATCCGCAGCGGCGCGATGACGGGTCGATCCCCATCACGGCGATCACCCGGCGTCACCGATCCCACACCGTCTTCGGTGTCCTGACGCTGATCAGCGGCCTCCTGATCTCGCCCTCGCTCATCGCATGGATGTCGCCGACGATCGTCGGCCTCATCCTCGCGATCCCCTTGTCCTGGTCGACCGGCAAGCTGTCGGTCGGCATGGCCTTCCGGCGCGCGGGCCTTTTGACGACGCCGGAGGAACGATGGCGGCCGATCGTCGTCGAACGCACGGCTGAGATCCTCGCTGAGATGGGTGGTCCTCCTGCGGAGCCGGCCAACGGGCTGGCACTGCTCTATGGGGACGCGGATCTGCAGGCAGCCCATGACAGCTTCGAGTCGGGCAAGGCGCCGCGGCAGCGCGGCGACATCGGCCCGGATTGGGCTCTCGCGGAGGCCAAGCTCAATGACGCGGAAAGTGTCGAGCAGGCGCTTGCTTGGCTACGACCGAAGGAGACGATGGCGGTCCTGAACGACGGCGTCCTGCTCGACCGGTTCTTGCGGTTGCCGCGCTCGACTTCGGTCGCCCGAAGCTGAACCGCCTCGCGCACGAGCCCTCACGCGACCTCGTGACGCAGGATCGGCCGCCGATGTGTCGTTGTCGCGCTTGCTTTTTCCGTTGTTCTCGTCGACATGGCAATACGTTGGAAGGGTTGGCGCGGCTTGGCCTCGGTTCCCACCCTCCGCCTGTCGAACCGATAGGCCGCAGATCCGTCGTCTTGCCCGCCTGGGATCGGTCCCGGCGAGCGTGAAGCGCATCGGACCTTCAGCGCGGACGCCCTCCTCAAGGACATTGATGACAGACTCAGACACGGACCAGGGCGACGCTCAAGCCGCGACCTCCTTCGCCGACCTCGGCCTCAGCGCCAAGGTGCTGCAAGCGGTCGAAGCCTCTGGTTACACGACGCCGACGCCGATCCAGGCGCGCGCCATACCCGCCGCGTTGCTCGGGCGCGACATCCTCGGTATCGCGCAGACCGGCACAGGAAAGACGGCGGCCTTCGTGCTGCCGATGCTGTCGCGCCTGGAAAGCGGACGCGCCAGGGCCCGGATGCCACGCACGCTGATCCTCGAACCGACGCGCGAACTGGCGGCGCAGGTCGAGGAAAGCTTCGTCAAGTACGGCGTCAATCATAAGCTCAACGTCGCGCTGCTGATCGGCGGGGTGTCCTTCGCCGATCAAGAAACCAAGATAACCCGCGGCGCCGACGTGCTGATCGCGACGCCCGGCCGTCTCCTCGACTTCTCCGAGCGCGGCAAGCTCCTGCTCACCGGCATCGACATCCTCGTCATCGACGAGGCGGATCGGATGCTCGACATGGGCTTCATCCCCGACATCGAGCGGATCTGCAAGCTGGTGCCCTTCACTCGGCAGACCCTGTTCTTCTCGGCGACCATGCCGCCGGAGATCACCCGCCTCACGGAGCAGTTCCTCCACAACCCCGTCCGCATCGAGGTGGCGCGCGCGGCGACGACGGCGGCGACGATCACGCAGACCCTGGTGGCCTCGCATGGTGGCCCAGCCAAGCGGGAAACGCTGCGGCGGCTGATCCGTACGGCCGACACGTTCAAGAACGCGATCATCTTCTGCAACCGCAAGCGCGATGTCGCCTTACTCCACAAGTCGTTGCAGAAGCACGGCTTCTCGGTCGGCGCCCTGCACGGCGACATGGACCAGCGGGCGCGCATGCTGTCACTCGACGCCTTCAAGACGGGAGCGGTCGACCTGATCGTCTGCTCCGATGTTGCGGCGCGCGGCCTCGACATCCCCGATGTCAGCCACGTGTTCAACTTCGATCTTCCGACCCATGCCGAGGACTACGTCCATCGGATCGGCCGCACAGGTCGCGCCGGCCGCAAGGGTGCCGCCCTGTCGATCGTCGCTCCGGGGGACGAGAAGTACCTCGCGGAGATCGAGAAGGTTATCGTCAAGACGCTCGATTGGGACGAGGGCGTCACCTTGGCGAGCCTGCCGCGCGGGGAACCCAGTCACGGCGACGAAGGGCACCCGAGCCGACGCGGCTCGAACGACCCGGGCGCGCGACGCGTGCGTGGATCATCGAGGCGAGCCAACGCCGTCCATCCCGAGGCGGCCTTCGCGCCGGAACCGCTCGCGGCGCTGACCAATTCCGCCGCCGCGACGCCGCCACGCTCGCGTCGCAGCGGCGGGGCGGGCCGGCCCGTCATCGCCGAAGCCAGGGTCGTCGACGCCAGCACGATCGACGCCAGGGCCGGCGATGCTAGGGACGATGCCGCGCCCCGGCCCAACACCGCGTCGAAACCCCGTGGCGATGTCGCCGGCGGGCGGCCGCGACGCGAGGCGGTCGCGCCGGCTGGACGCCAGACCGGCGACGATCATCCTGTCCTGGGCATGGGCGACCACGTTCCCATGTTCATGCGACGGACGGTCCGCGTGAAGACGACGCACGAAGAGCCGTAGCGCGAGTGCCCGCCGGCGAGGCGCGTTCGTCGCGCCGGCGGCGTAGGCCCGACGCGTCGGCGAGCGTCAGTTCGGTCGGGCGAAACGCGCGCGGATCTGCTCCGCCCGTGGCGCCGGAACACGAACCGTGAGGTCGCTGCCGCCGGCCTCCCTGTCGTGACGGGCGAGGACCTCGGCATGCTCGTAGAGCCAGGCGAGCCCCTCGCCGTCACCCACGTCGAGGCGGAGGTCGAGAACGGTCCGGCCGATCGCGAGGCGCCCCTCGATCTCCTCGACGAGACCCGCTTCGCCCTCTCCCGTGAGAGCCGACACGACGATCGGTCGCGCGTTCCTGTCGCGGCGCTTCGCGCTATTCGCAACGGCCAACGCTTGGTCGCCATCGAGGAGATCGAGCTTGTTCCAGACTTCGAGGAGCCTGCCGTGATCGTTGGGATCGATCCCAAGCTCGACCAGGATCGTCTCGACATCGGCCGATTGCGCGTCCGTGTCCTCGTGCGAGATGTCGCGGACATGCAGGATGACGTCGGCCTCCACGACTTCCTCGAGCGTCGCCCGGAAGGCCGATACCAACATCGTCGGCAGGTCGGAGATGAAGCCAACGGTGTCGGACAGGATGACGCGCGACCCGTGCGGCAGCGTCACGGTGCGTAGCGTCGGATCGAGAGTGGCGAACAGCATGTCCTCGGCAAGCACGGTGGCGCGCGTCAGCCTGTTGAACAGCGTCGACTTGCCGGCGTTGGTGTAGCCGACGAGCGCGATGATCGGGTAAGGCACGTCCCGGCGGGTCTTGCGGTGGAGCGCGCGCGTGCGCTTCACTTTCGTCAGATCCGCCTCGATCCGGACCATCCGTTCCGAGATCAGGCGGCGGTCGGTCTCGATCTGGGTTTCGCCCGGGCCGCCGAGGAAGCCGAAGCCGCCCCGCTGCCGCTCCAGGTGGGTCCAGGATCGTACGAGCCGTGATTTCTGGTAGGCGAGATGGGCAAGCTCGACCTGCAACGAGCCCTCGCGCGTGCGTGCGCGCCGACCGAAGATCTCGAGGATCAATCCGGTCCGGTCGATCACCTTCGCCGAGAAGGCTTTCTCCAAATTGCGTTGCTGCACCGGCGACAAGGCGCAATCGAGGAAGACCAACGCCACGTCTTCCGCCTTCACGCGGGCGGCGACTTCGTCGACCTTGCCCTTGCCGAGGTAAGTCGCGGGACGAACCTGATGGAGGGTGACGATGACCTCGCCGACGACGTGAAGGTCGATGGCCCTCGCCAACCCGCCCGCCTCGGCGACGCGAGCCGCCGCGGAGCGTGCGTTGCCGTCGGCGAAGCGGCGGGGACCGCGCTCGTCGGCGTAGGGACCCAGGACCAGCGCACGCGTCGTCGCCGCTCGCTCGGCTTCCGCTCCGAGGTGCGAAACGACCGGTTCGGTCAAACGCCGCCAACCACGATGCGCATCATTCCGTAAGCGTCAACCAAGCACCGCCGCGTCCTCACCGGGCTCGAACATCTGGATCGGATGTCCGGGCATGATGGTCGATATCGCATGCTTGTAGACGAGCTGCGAATGGCCATCGCGTCGCAGCAGGACACAGAAGTTGTCGAACCACGTCACCACCCCCTGCAGCTTCACACCGTTGACGAGGAAGATCGTCAAGGGGATCTTGTTCTTGCGAAGATGATTGAGGAACGTGTCTTGCAGATTCTGCGGACGTTCGTTGGCCATGGCGATGATCCGGATTGTTCTTGGCGCCGATGCTCCGGCGCATCTCTGCATGAACTGGTCCGCTCCCAGCAGCGCGGCCCGCGTTCTTAGGGCGACAGACCGGACCGCCGCAAGGGTGAAATGATCGGGAAGGCGCCATGGCCGCGCGGATCGGTCGCCTCGCGGTCGGTGATGGCGACACCGGGCACGGGAGCGGTCTGGCGAGGAGGCCGCGATCGGCTTCCGCTCCGTCAGATGAAGGCATCGAGGTGATGAGCGACGATCCCGATCAGGGCGCCTCCGAAGATGAGCACGGGCGGTGACGCGCGCGTCAGGGTGATCAGCGCCGTCGCCAGCGCGACCAGCACGAGGCTGAGCCAGCCGACGTAGGCGGCGCGCGCCATCACGTAGCCGCTCGCCAGCATCAGGCCCAGCGCGATGGGGGCGAGGGCACGGCGAACGCGTCCGATCCATGCCATCCGGGCGTACCGCGCCATCAGGTTGCCGATCCCGAGCGCGAGGAGGGAGGACGGCAGCACGATCGCGATCGTCGCCACCAGCAAGCCCGCCAGTCCGGCCATGTGCCAACCGATCATGCTGACGATCAGGACGTTCGGTCCCGGCGCCGTCTGCCCGATGGTCGTGAGGCTGACGAAAGTCGCGTCATCCATCCAGTGGAGCTGATCGACGACCTGTCGATGGATTTCCGGGATGGTCGCGTTGGCGCCCCCGATCGACATCAGCGAGAGGACGCCGAAGGTGAGGATCAGGTGCGCGATGACGCTCATCGCGCGTGCCGCTCGCGTGCCGTGGTCGCCAGGATCGATAAGGGGATGGACACGCAGAGAATGATCAGCATCGGCGCCCCGAGGGCGCCCGCGGCGAGACAAACGCAACCGGCGGTCGCGACGTTCACGACGTCGGGGTCGAGACCCTTCAACAGCTTCAGGGCCGTGCCGACGACGAGACCGGCGGCGGTGGCGGCGGCACCGGCCAGTCCGGCGCGGACATCGCTCAGGTACGAGAAGCGTGCGTACAGTCCGGCGATGACCATCAGGACGACGAGCGGCATGCCGAGCAGGCCGCTGAGTGCCGCCGCCGAGCCGGTCCAGCCGCGCCACCGGTAGCCGAGCATGGTCGCCAGGTTGACGGTGTTGGCTCCCGGCAGGGTCGCGGCGATGCCGAAGGCCTCGGCGAAGCCACGATCGTCGAGGTAGAGCCGCTCCACGACGAGAACATGCCGGGCGAGCGCGGCCACGCCACCGAAGCCGAGGACGCCGATCTTGAGGAAGGCGGTGAAGAGGGCGAGCCGGGTCGGCAGGTCACGGGCCATCGTTGATCCGATCAATCGATGCCGAGGGACTTCAGCTTGCGGTGCAGCGCGGAGCGCTCCATCCCAATGAACTCGGCCGTGCGTGAGATGTTGCCGCCGAAGCGGCTGACCTGCGCCACGAGGTACTCGCGCTCGAACACCTCGCGCGCCTCGCGCAAAGGCAGGCTCATCAGCTTCTCGCCGCCGGCTCCGGTCGGCGTCGCGGGCACCAGGGCGCCAACCTCGGACGGCAGCATGTCGGCGGTCACTTCCGCGTCGGCGTCGCCGGTCGCCAGGATCATGAGGCGTTCGACGTTGTTGCGCAGCTGGCGGATGTTGCCCGGCCAGTCGTGCGATTGGAGGATCGCCATCGCGTCATCGGCGATCCGGCGTCGCGGCAAGCCGGCGGATGCCGTGATCTGGTCCATGAAGAAGGTGATCAGCTCCGGAATGTCGTCGCGACGCTCCGACAGGGAGGGCACGCGGATCGGCACCACCGACAGGCGGTGGAAAAGGTCCTCGCGGAAGGTACCCTCGGTGATCGCGCTCGCGAGGTCGCGGGCGCTCGAGGAGATGATCCGCACGTCGACCGCGACGCGTTGCGCCCCGCCGACGCGGGTGAAGTTCTGCTCGACGAGCACGCGGAGGATCTTGCCCTGCGTTTCCCTCGGCATGTCGGCGATCTCGTCGATGTAGAGCGTGCCGCCGTGCGCTTCCTCGAGCTTCCCGACGGCGCGACCCTCGCCGTTCACCGCCTCGGCGCCGAACAGCTCGTGTTCCATCGTTTCGGGCGTGATCGCCGCCGCGTTGATGACCACGAAAGGCCCATTCGCCCGCGCCGACGCCTCGTGGATCATGCGAGCGGCCAGCTCCTTGCCGGCGCCGGAGTAGCCGGTGATCATGATGCGGGAGTTGGCCGGCGCGACACGCTCGATGACCTGTCGCAGTTGGTTCACCGCCGTCGATCGGCCGACCATCTTGTTGAGGCCGCCGCCGCGCGCCTTGAGGTCGCTGACCTCGCGCTTCAGGCGGGAATTCTCAAGCGCCCGCTCGGCGATGAGGACCAGGCGGTCGGCCTTGAACGGCTTCTCGATGAAATCGTACGCGCCGAGCTTGATGGCGGACACCGCCGTCTCGATGTTGCCGTGGCCCGAGATCATCACGACGGGCAGATGCGGGTTCTGCTGCTTGATGACCTCCAGTACCTGGAGGCCGTCGAGCTTCGAACCCTGTAGCCAGATGTCGAGGAACACGAGGCTTGGACGCCGCGCGGCGATGGCGGCGACCGCCTCGTCCGAGTTCTTCGCGGTGCGGGTTCCGTGACCCTCGTCGGACAAGATGCCCGATACGATTTCCCGGATGTCGACCTCGTCGTCGACGATGAGGATGTCGCTAGCCATGGGGGATCAAGCCGTTTCGATTTCCGCCGGAGCGGCGTCTGCGGGGATGGCATCTGCGGGGTTGGCGTCGTGGGACGCCTCGCGATTGGGGAAATGGAGGTGGACGCGCGCGCCCCGCCCGCCCGGCGCGTCGAGCAGGTCGAGCCCGCCGCCGTGATCTTCGAGGATCTTCGCCACGATCGCCAGGCCAAGCCCCGTGCCCTCGGCGCGCGTCGTCATGTAAGGTTCGAGCAGGCGCTGGCGTTGCTCCTTAGGGAAGCCCTTGCCGTTGTCGATCACGTCGATGTCGATCGTGGTGCCGACCCCTAGCTTGACCGCGATCCGACCGGCGAAATCCTGCGGCTCGCGGGCGGCGATGCCTTCCGTGGCGTTCTTGACGATGTTGGTCAAGGCCTGGGAGATCAGGCGCCGGTCGAAGCGGATGTGCACGGCCTGCTCGGGGAGCGCGAGGTCGAAGGCGATCTCCGGGTGGGCGACGCGCATCAGGAAGACCACGCGACGGACGCACTCGGAAAGGTCGTCCTTCTCGAGCGTCGCCTTCGGCATGCGGGCGAAGGACGAGAACTCGTCGACCATGCGCTTGATGTCGTCGACTTGGCGCACGATCGTGTCGGTGCACTGGTCGAAGATCTCCTTGTCGACGGTGATGAGCTTGCCGTACTTGCGCTTGATCCGCTCGGCGGACAGCTGAATCGGGGTCAGCGGGTTCTTGATCTCGTGGGCGATGCGGCGGGCGACGTCGCCCCAGGCTGCGGCGCGCTGGGCGTCCAGCACGTCGGTGATGTCGTCGAGCGTCACCACGACGCTCTTGTCCGCCCTGGCCGACGGCTCGCTGGTCACCCGCACGTTGTACAGCCTGTCGCGTCCCTCGCGCGACAGCTGCACCTGACCCTGGACGAGGCGGTGCTGGCTCAAGCGCGCCTCGGCCAGCGTCGCGGCGATCTCGGGAAACACATCCTCGGCGCTGGCCCCGATCATCGTCTCCGCGGTTCCGACACCCGACGCGGTCAGGTGCTCGGCCGACGGGTTGAGCGTCGTGATCTTGCCGGTTGGGTCGACGCCGATGACCGCGACCGGGACGCCCGACAGCACCGCTTCCGTGAAGATGCGCCGTTCGTCGATGAGGGTGCTCGCCGCCACCAAGCGGTTCTGCTGGAGGCGCAGCTCCGCCGTCATCTTGTTGAAGGTTTCGCCGAGGTGGGCGAGGTCGCCCTCCGAGCGGTCGACCTGGACCTGGGTGAAGAGGTTGCCGGAGGCGACCTGGTCGGTGGCGCTGATCAGCCGCCTGATCGGGTCGACGAGGCGGTTGGCGAAGGACAGGCCGAGCCACGTCGCCGAGAGCAACATGATGAGGGCGATGGACACGTACATCGTCGCGAAGGCGATCGAGATGGAGGTGCGGTGACTGTCGAAGGCGTCATAGCGCACGACGAGTTGTTGCGCCTGCTTGGGGAAATCGACGGAGAACGTGTCGACGGGGCGCGCCGTGTAAAGGTAGGTGTCGGGAAAGAGCCCGACCGGCCGCAACGCCACGAAGGTCCGCTCGCCGTCGAGCAGCAGGCAGAGCGGCTCGTTCTTCTTGGCGTCGGCGAAGTCCTGCGGCGAGGGCTTGACGATCGCCGTGCCGAGCGCGCCGAGCGAGCTGTCGACCTTGGCGCGCTCGATCATCGTGCCGTCGGGTTTCAGGAGCGCCGCGGCGCTGAAGCCGAGGAACTTGGCGCGGGACGCGAAATAGTCACGCAAGATCGCCCGGTCGGCGGTCAGGAAAGCCTTGGCGCTGTCGAGGTCCTGGGCGGTCAACCTCGTTTCCTGCAGGAGCGAGCGGCATTGCGCCTCCCGGTACAGGGTCGCCGCCTGGATCGTGTTCTGCACGAAGCCGCGAACGTCCTGCATGAAGGCCGGGTTGAGGCTGCGGTCGAGCGTGATGGAGCCGACCAGCGCCATCAGGATGACCGGCACGGACGCGATGATCGAGAACAGCCCGACGATGCGCATGTGCAGCCGGGCGCCGGCGGCACCCGCTCGCCAGGAGACCAGCAAGGCCAGGCCTTCGAGCACGACCAGCAGGGCGAGCGCGAGGATCGTGACGATGTTGGCGATGAACAGGCCGAGCACGACGGACGGGGTCGTGCGCACGGGCGTGTAGTCGGAGAAGATCAGGAAGCTCGTCGTCGCCACCGACAGAGCGAGGACGACGGCCACGGGTCCGAAACGCGCGAGCATCCTGCGCGATCGGGCGACGGCGTCGGTCTTCAAGGCTGTCATGCTCGACGAGTACCCGCGTGCGTCCTCAGGCCGGCGAGAGCGGGAAGCGACGGCGGAGCAAGCGTCCGTGCCGATCACCCTCACGTCGTTCATCCGGCGAGGCCAGCACCACTGTTGCAGGATTGCGCCATTTCGACGGCGTCCGCGTCCGGCGGGCGCCACCGCGACCTTTACCTCGGCGAGCGCATGAGGCGGATGTCGAGGTCCCTGATCTTCTTGCGCAACGTGTTCCGGTTCAAGCCCAGCAGCTCGGCGGCCTTGATCTGGTTGCCGCGCGTGGCCGCGAGCGCGGCGGAGATCAGCGGCTGCTCGAGTTCGCGAAGGACCCGGTGATAGAGGCCGGGCGGCGGAAGGTTCTCGCCGTGCGCCCCGAACACCTTCGATAGGTGTCGCTCCACCGATGTCGAAAGCGGCAAAGCCTCGCCGTCACCCGTCGCGTGCGCGACGTGGGCCACGGAGATGGGCGTCGCCCGGAAGCTGCCGGAGTCGACCGAGAGTTCGAGGTCTACCAGGTGTTCGCCGATCGCTTCCTGCGGGTACAGGGCGGCCAGCCGACGGATCAGGTTCTCCAGCTCCCGTATGTTGCCCGGCCAGCGGTAGCGCTTCATTCGTTCGAGCGCGCCGGGTTCCAGGTACTTGGCCGGCAGGCCCTCGGCGGCAGCCTGCGTGAAGAAGTGCTTGGCGAGATCGGCGACGTCCTCGATCCGCTCGCGCAGCGGCGGCAAGCGGAGTGGCACGACGTTGAGGCGGAAGAAAAGATCCTCCCTGAACAGGCCCTGCCCGATCAGGATGCGGAGGTCCTTGTTGGTGGCGGCGATGATGCGGACGTTGGTCTTGATCGGCGTGCGGCCGCCGACCGTCGTGTATTCACCCTGCTGCAACACGCGCAGCAGGCGCGTCTGCGCCTCCATCGGCATGTCGCCGATCTCGTCGAGGAACAGGGTGCCGCCCTCGGCCTGCTCGAAGCGCCCGGCGGAGCGCTGGTTGGCCCCGGTGAACGCCCCTTTCTCGTGGCCGAACAGCTCGCTCTCGATCAAGTCGCGCGGGATCGCCGCCATGTTGATGGCGACGAACGGTCCTTTCTTGCGCTTGCCGTAGTCATGGAGAGCGCGCGCGACCAGTTCCTTGCCGGTCCCGGATTCGCCCGTGATCATCACCGTCAGGTCGGTCTGCATCAGGCGCGCCAGCGAGCGATAAATTTCCTGCATCGCCGGCGAACGCCCGACGAGGGGCATGTTGTCGATGTCTTCCGGCAGCGCCGCCTTGTCGCGCGCCCGCGGCTCCGTCATGGCCCGCCCGACGATGGACACGAGTTCGCGCAGATCGAATGGCTTGGGCAGGTAGTCGTAGGCGCCGCGCTCGGACGCCTTGATCGCCGTCATGAAGGTGTTCTGCGCGCTCATCACGATGATCGGCAGTTCCGGCCGCAGCTTCTTGATCCGTGGAAGCAGCTCGAAGGCGTTCTCGTCGGGCATGACCACGTCGGTGATGACGAGATCGCCGTCGCCGGCCTTGACCCAGCTCCAGAGGGTCGCGACGGTGCCGGTGGTGCGCACGTCGTAGCCAGCGCGCGACAACGCCTGGCTCAGGACCGTGCGGATGGCCGCGTCGTCGTCGGCGACAAGGATGTGACCTGGGTTCATCGCCTTCACGTCGCCGTCGCGACATCCTTACTCGTCAGCCCGCGCGTCGAGTGGGCTCGGTCGACCTGCCGTCGTGCGGCATATGCATGGGCATCAGCACCTTGAAGGTCGTCTTGGACACGTGGGAGTCGCACTCGACGATGCCCCCATGGTCCCCGACGATCTTAGCGATCAGAGCAAGACCGAGGCCAGTTCCCGTCGCCTTGGTGGTGACGAACGGCTCGAACAGGCGCGGCAAGAGGTCTTGCGCGATGCCTGGCCCATTGTCCCGCACACAGAATTCAAGGGGAAGGCTGACCGGTTTCGGCGACCCGTTGACCTTGAGACGCACGCCGGGGCGATACGATGTCCGCAACTCGATCTCGCCATCGATCTGGTCGGGCCCGATCGCCTCGGCGGCGTTCTTCACCAGGTTGAGAAAGACCTGGATCAGTTGGTCGCGACTGCCCAGGATGGGCGGCAAAGAGGGGTCGTAGGTTTCCTTGAAACGGATGTGCCGGGCGAAACCCGCCTGCGCCACCTTCTTCACGTGGTCGAGCACGGCATGGATGTTGACGGCGTCGAAATCTTCTTCCGAGCCGCTCGAGAACGGCTTCATCCGGTCGACGAGCTTCACGATGCGGTCGGTCTCGTCGCAGATGAGTTGGGTCAAGGTTCGATCGTCGTCGCTGGCTTCGGTTTCGAGCAATTGTGCCGCGCCGCGTATGCCCGAGAGCGGGTTCTTGATCTCATGGGCGAGCATCGAGGCCATGGCGGACACGGAACGGGCGGCGCCGCGCTGCTCGTGCTGACGGTCGAGCTTCTCGGCGATCGAGCGTTCCCTCAGCATCACCACCATCGTGCCGCTGCTCGGCGCGAGCGGCGTGACGAAGATGTCGACGAGCCGTTCGACGCCGAGTCGCGGCAGCCCGAGATCGACGCGATACTCGTTGATGGCGCCCCCTTGCTGGCGGATCTGCTCGACCAGGGCAAGCAACGAGGACCCGACCGGAAGCAGCTTCCTGAGCAGCTGTCGCCGCGGCGCGGTGAGGCTCGTGCCGAAGAAAGTCTCGGCGGCCGGGTTGGCGCTCTCGATGACGCCGCTGGCGCCGACGGTGAAGACCGGAAGCGGCAGGGCGTCAAGGACGTGAAGGGCGCCGAGACCCTGAGCGATGCTGGCATCGGTCGGCTCCTCGGTCGCCCTGCCGATGGTCTTGGAGAGCAAGCGGAACGAGCGGCGAGCGGTCATGCTGCCCTTGCGTCCTCGAACGCGGGGCCCCCGCGCGTGGCCCCGCCGAACAGGCGGGCGGCATCGCCGCGCTCGAACACGGCCGCGAGAAGGACCGGCACGCGTCGGTGGTCGTCCGTGGTCACCAAGGCCCGGTGGAGCGGATCGTGGGACGCGATGCCCGCGTGGGTCGCGTATCCCGCGAGGTGCTTGCGGGCGTGGCGCACGCCCGCGCCCGTGCCGTAAAGCGACAAGAGGGTCTCGTAATGCGTAATCGCGGCGTCACGGCGCCGGTCGGACGATGGTTCGGGCGCGTTGACGCCCCGTCCATCGGCGTTGGTGGCGAGTGAGCACGCGACCTGCCCGACCAGCCACGGCCGACCGACGGCGGCCCGCCCGATCATCACCGCGGCGGCTCCGGAACGAGCGAGCATGGCGCGGGCGTCGGCGGCGTCGGCACAGTCGCCGTTGGCGACGACGGGCACGCTCACCGCGTCGACCACCGAGCGGATGGCTGCCCAGTCGGCACGGCCTTTGTAGAACTGGCAGCGGGTCCGCCCGTGGACGGTGACCATCGCCACGCCTTCCGCTTCCGCGCGACGCGCCAGCTCGGCGGCGTTCAAGCTCGTCTCGTCCCAGCCAAGCCGCATCTTCAGGAAGACGGGGACCGTGACGGCGTCGATGGCGGCGCGGATCAGCGCCGTTGCCAAGTCCAGGTCGCGCATCAGCGCCGATCCGGCCCGTCCCCCGACCACGTTCTTGGCCGGACACCCCATGTTGATGTCGATCGCCGCCGCGCCTTGCGCCTGGGCGATGCGCGCGGCCTCGGCGACGCGCGCCGGCACGCAGCCGGCGATCTGCACCACGTGGCAGGCGATGCCCGCCCCCTCCGCCCGCAGGCGGCACGCCGCGTCGCCCGACGCATAGAAGTGGCTGTCGACCATCTCGGAGACGACGCCGCTGGCGCCGAATTCTTGGGCAATGCGACGCATGCCGACGTCCGTCACGCCCGACATCGGCGCCAGGAGCACGGGAGGACCACGCAAGCGTTTCCTGCCTAGGACGTGTGCAACAATCGACATGCCCATATAGTAATCAAGCCGGCGGGCACGGCAAGGAAATTATATTTTGATGCGGTCGCGGAGGGCGGCCGGCAGTTGTTCGGCGCGAACGGTGGAAGGCGACTTGACAACGGCTGCCTCCGCTGGTCGTCCACACGGTGATGTCGTTGCACCTTTCCTCGCCGGCCCTTTCAGCGGAACGCGCTTTACCGACCACGTCGTCGGCGATCCTCGTCGTCGCGGCCGGACGGGGAACGCGGGTCGGAGCCTCCGTTCCCAAGCAGTACCTTCCTTTGGCCGGTGCGCCGCTGCTCGCGCACACGTTGCGGCGGCTGCTGGCGGCCGATCGCGACGCGCTCGTGATCGTCGTGATCCATCCGGACGATCAAGCGTTCTACCAGCGGAGCGTCGCGGCCTTGCCCCTGGACGCCCGGTCGCGGATGCTGCGCCCCGTGACCGGCGGCGCCACGCGCCAAGAAAGCGTGCGCGCCGGCCTCGACGCCCTGATGGCGCTGGACAGCCCACCCGATCTCGTCCTCGTGCACGACGGGGCACGCCTGTTCCCGACGCCTGGCCTGATCGCCCGTGCCAAAGCCGCCGCGGCGCGAACCGGTGCCGCCGTACCCGGCACCACCGTGAGCGATACCGTGAAGGAGGTCGATGGGACCGGGCGCGTCGTCGCGACACCGTCGCGCGCGCGGCTGCGGACCGTGCAGACGCCGCAGGCTTTCGGGTTGCGGATGCTTCACGCGGCCCATGTCGCCGCCGCGACGGCCGGCGCAAGCGAATTGACGGACGACGCGGCAGTCGCAGAATGGGCCGGGCACGCCGTCCACGTCTTCGAGGGAGATCCCGGCAACATGAAAGTCACTGGACCCGACGACATCGCGATCGCCGAAGCGCGCCTCATGCGCGAGTGCCCCGACGTGCGGATGGGCCAGGGTTACGACGTCCACGCGTTCGGTCCCGGCGACCACGTGTGGCTCGGCGGCTTGAAGGTCCCGCACGGCAAGGGGCTGGTCGGCCACTCCGACGCCGACGTGCTCAGTCACGCGATCACCGACGCCCTCTACGGCGCCTTGGGGGACGGCGACATCGGCAGCCATTTCCCGCCGTCCGATCCCCGGTGGAAAGGCGCCGATTCCTCGATCTTCCTCAAGGCCGCCGCCGACGCGGTCCGGGAGCGCGGCGGCATGATCGCCCACATCGACGCGACGGTCGTTTGCGAGACGCCCAAGGTCGGGCCCTACCGCGACGCGATCAGGAGCCGGATCGCCGAAGTCGTCGATCTGCCGCTCGACAGGGTGGCCGTCAAGGCGACCACCTCCGAGCGGTTGGGGTTCACCGGCCGCGAGGAAGGCATCGCGACGCTCGCCGTCGTCACTATCCGCCTGCCGGTGCCGGCATGATCGGCCCCGAGACCATCGCCGAGGCGGAGGCGATCCTCGCGCTGTTCAAGCAGTGCGGATTGAAGATCGCGACGGCGGAATCTTGCACGGGTGGTCTGCTCGCCGCCGCCCTCACGGAGATGCCGGGATCGAGCGCGGTGTTCGAACGCGGCTTCGTCACCTACACCAACGTGGCCAAGAGCCAGTCGCTCGGCGTCCCGCACGCGCTGCTGAACGGTTTCGGCGCGGTGAGCGCCGAGGTGGCGGGCGCGATGGCGGAGGGCGCGCTGACCCGCTCCAACGCCGACGTCGCCGTCTCCATCACCGGCGTCGCCGGCCCCGGCGGCGGCTCGGAGGCGAAGCCGGTCGGTCTCGTGCACTTCGGCCTCGCGCGCGAGCACATGAGGACCGTGACGATCGAGCGGCGGTTCGGCGAGATCGGGCGTGGCGGCATCCGCGAAGCGTCCGTCAACGTCGCGCTGACGCTGCTACGCCAGGCGGCCGGCTGACTGGCGGCGGGCTGGCCGCTCCGGGCGTCCGTAAATCTCGTCGGCGCGCTTCTCGAAGGCGGCGGTGAATCGCCGGAACGCCTGGTCGAACATGCCACCCATCAGCACGCCGAGCATCCGGCTCTTGAACTCGTACTCGATGTTGAAGTCGACGTGCGACCCCGCCCCGTTGCGGGTGTCGCGGAACGCCCAGCTGTTGCGCAGGTAGCGGAACGGCCCGTCGACGTATTCGACGAGGATGTGCTTGCCCGCGCGCTCGCAGGAGACGCGCGTCTTGAAGGTTTCCCGGATCGCCTTGTAGCCGACCTGCATCTCGGCGATGAACACCTGCGTGTCCCCTTCCTGCGAGCGTTCCAGCACCCGCAGCGCGGTGCAAAGCGGCAGGAACTGCGGGTAGGTCTCGACGTCGGACACGAGGTCGAACATGTCGGTGGCCGAATGCTGGACCCGGCGCGTCGTATCGAAATGGGGCATGGGGCCTCTTAGCACGGACGACGCGGACGGGAAGGGCGCCATGGCGTCGCTCGGGGGTGGCGGTCCGTTCGACGAGGGCATCCGATCGGCTCCGGCGTGGATTTTTCCCGTCAAGCGCACATTCTCGCGTCAGGACGCGTCATGCGTCAGGATCTTACGGCCGCCAGCCACCTTTCTCGATCGTGTAGGGTAGAGATACCTTACACTGGGATGATCATGGTTGCAAGTCGTGCGCGGGGTCGCCACCGCACTGGTCGTCAGGCACCGCGTCGACGATGCGGTGCGACGCGCTCGGAGATGAGACCGGACGTCGCCCGGCGAGCCGCGCCGCGCGCAACCGCGCGAAATCCTCGCCGGCGTGGTGCGAGGAGCGGGTCAGCGGCGAGGCGGAGACGACGAGGAAGCCCTTGGATAGCGCGAGGCTCTCCAGAGAGCGGAACTCGTCCGGCGGCATGAAGCGAATCACCGCATGGTGCTTGCGGGTCGGCTGGAGGTACTGTCCGACGGTGAGGAAGTCGACGTCGGCGCTGCGCAGATCGTCCATCAGCTGCAGGATCTCGTGACGCTCCTCGCCGAGCCCGACCATGATGCCGGACTTGGTGAAGATCGCGGGGTCGAGTTCCTTGACCCGCTGCAGCAGGCGGACCGAGTGGAAATAGCGCGCGCCCGGCCGCACGCTCAGGTACTTGGACGGCACGGTCTCCAGGTTGTGGTTGAACACGTCGGGCTTGGCCGCGACCACCACCTCCAGCGCGCCCGGCTTGCGCAGGAAGTCCGGCGTCAGGATCTCGATCGTGGTCAGCGGGCTGCGGGCGCGGATGGCGCCGATCACCTGGGCGAAATGCGCCGCGCCGCCGTCGGGCAGGTCGTCGCGGTCGACCGACGTGATGACCACGTGCGCCAGCCCGAGCTTGCCGACCGCATCGGCGATGCGGGCCGGCTCGGACGGGTTGAGCGCGCGCGGCAGGCCGGTCTTCACGTTGCAGAAGGCGCAGGCCCGCGTGCAAGTGTCGCCCATGATCATGAAGGTCGCGTGCCGTTTCGACCAGCACTCGCCGATGTTCGGGCAACCGGCCTCCTGGCACACCGTCACCAGCCCGTGCTGCTTGACGATGGCGTCGGTCGCGTTGAACTGGGGCGAGCCGGGCGCGCGGACGCGGATCCAGTCCGGCTTCTTCAGCTGCGGCTGATCGGGCCGGTGCGCCTTCTCGGGGTGGCGCGGCGCCGCCGACCGCTCGTCGCGGACCTCGTCACCGTCGAGGATCCCATCGCTCAGAACCGTCAAGTGCCACCTCTCCCTGGTTTCGGAGTCTAGGCCGATCGCACCAAGATAGGTATCGCTTCTTCGCAATGCAGCCGAGCGATCGGCCTATCGGCCGATGTCGCGGGAGAACGCGTCGTAGCGCGCCAGCATATCGGCCGGATCGCGGTAGATCGCGAAGCAGCCAGCCCCGCGCAGGTCGTCTTCCGGGAAGCCGCCGCAGAGCACGCCGATCGTGCGCAATCCAACCTTGGCGGCGGCCTCGGCGTCGTAGGGCGTGTCGCCGATCACGATCGCTTCGGACGGATCAATCCCGGGCAAGCGATCAAGGGCCGCCTGGAAGATGTCGCCGTGCGGTTTGGAGCGCTCGGCGTCGTCGGACGATGTTTCCTCCTGGACGAGGTCGACGATGTCCGCCTTGCGCTTGTAGGTCCCCAGCTCCTCACCCTTCGCGGAGGAGGCGAGCACGATCGTCAGGCCGTCGTCGCGCAGGCGCTGGAACAATGCGCGGACCTGAGGGAAGCCTTTGATGTCGTCGAGGAAGTCCGCCTTGAGGCTCTCGGCGCGGCGGGCGTTGATCGCCTCACCCTCCGCCTCCACCTCGTCCTTTGCCAGGAACACCGGCATCAACTGATCGCCGCCCTTGCCGATCTGACTGCGCAGCGCCGCGAACGGGATCTTGCGACCCGTCGTGGCGAAGGCCCGCCGCCACGCTTCCGCGTGCGCGTCGACGGAGTCGATCAGCGTACCGTCCACGTCGAAGATGATGGCCTTGGTCATGCGCGCCTCCTGCCGTCCGTAACGAGGCAACACCATCTCCACGACTTGGCGCAAGCGGCATGGCGCCGCTGAGCGCCGCCTCCGCCGTTCACTAGTTGGCCGGCTTGCCGAGGCGGGCATGGAGGTCAACGAAACGCTCGGGAAGATCCGCCAGGTCGTCGTCGAGACCTTCCACGTCGGCGATGCCGATCAGCCAGTCCAGGACGACGTCCTCCCTCAGGGCGCGCAACACCGCCTCCAGCGCCAAGCGATGGTTCTCGGCCGGCAGGAGATGGCCGATCACCACGCTGCCGCCGAGGTCGCCCGTGTCGTTCCCGCGCAGGCCGTGCGACCAATCCCACTTGATAGGCGGAGAGGCCGAGCCGAAATCCGAAGGCTGGCGGATGTCTCCGGTCAGGACCCCGTGGGCCCCAACCAGCCAAGCGATGAGCTGGGCGCGCCAGTGCGGACACTCGATCGCAAACAGGGACGCCATCCACCCTCCGACCGCCTCGGCCGGCAGGTACTTCAGGCAGAAGATCATCGAGGCCGAGAAGCCGCCGGCGGCATCGAACCAGCCCCATAACCCGAGGCCGAGACGGCTTCGGTGCAGGCACCGGCCGACGACGACCTTGCCCTCGCTCCAGCAGTCGGCATCCATGATGCAGCGCTCCAGTGCCGCCATCGCGTCGGAGGAGAAGCCCGGATAGCGCGCGTCGGTCAGTCCATTTGCATATCGCGAGATGAAGGCGGTCACCATCGTCTCCAGCGGGGAACTACCAAGCTACATCTCGTGCGCGCGCGGCACGACCCGGCCAAGCATGTGATGGAACCAATCGGACCATTCCTCGAAGCGTCCGAACGATCCGGTGCCGCTCGCGATTTCGCTGAAAGCCTTCTCCAGCTCGGCGGCGGTGACGAGGTCCAGGTCGCCTTGCAGGTTCGTGAACATCCTGCGCCGTGCCCCCATGAACCAAGCCTCGCCCATGGGCTCGCTCGGCTGCGGGAAGGCGGCCCTCAGCCGCGCGAGGGCCCCCGCGTCGGGTCCGAGGCCCGGCACCCACCGGAATGCTTCGCGCGGCCGCGCCCGTGTCGCCATGGAGAAACGTCAATCGTCGACGTCGCGACCGTCGGCCTGCCCGCCTTGGGCGACCTACTTGTGAAGCACCTGCCCGTAGGCGTCGAGCACGCTCTCGTGCATCATCTCGGACAGGGTGGGATGCGGGAAGATCGTGTGCATCAGCTCCTCCTCCGTCGTCTCCATGTTCATGGCGATGACGTAGCCCTGGATGAGCTCCGTCACCTCGGCGCCCACCATGTGCGCGCCCAGCAGCTTGCCTGTGTCGGCGTCGAAGATCGTCTTCACCAGGCCGTCCGGCTCGCCGAGCGCGATGGCTTTGCCGTTGCCGATGAACGGGAAGCGCCCGACCTTGACGGTGAAGCCGGCCTCCTTGGCCTTGGCCTCCGTCATGCCGACGGAGGCGACCTGGGGCTGGCAGTAGGTGCAGCCGGGGATCATCGTCTTGTCGATGGGATGGGGATGGAGGCCGGCGATCGCCTCGACGCAGATCGTCCCCTCGTGCTCGGCCTTGTGGGCGAGCATCGGCGGTCCCGCGACGTCGCCGATCGCGTAGATGCCCGGCACGTTGGTGCGGCCGTAGCCGTCGATCTTGATCAGCCCGCGTTCCATCGCCACGCCGAGCGCGTCGAGCCCGACCTTGTCGACGTTGCCGACGACGCCGACCGCCGAGACCAGCCGGTCCGCCCGGATCGTCTGCACGTTGCCCTTGGCGTCCTCGATGGTCGCGGAGACGGAATCCCCGCCCTTCTCCACCTTGGTCACCTTGGTGGACGTGAGGATCACGATGCCCTGCTTCTCGAAACGCTTGCGGGCGAGCGCGGCGATCTCCGCGTCCTCGACCGGCAGGATCTGCGGCAGCACCTCGATCACCGTCACATCGACGCCCATCGTGCGGTAGAACGAGGCGAACTCGATGCCGATCGCGCCCGACCCCATCACCAGGATGCTTTTCGGGAACTTGGTCGGGACCATCGCCTCGAAGTACGTCCAGATCAGCTTGCCGTCGGGCTCGATCCCCGGCAGCTTGCGTGGGCTGGCGCCGGTGGCGATGACGATGTGCTTGGCCACGTAGGTGCCTTCACCCAGCGTGCCTTTCGGCGGCGGGTTCTGCGGCTGAACCACCGGCTTGCTGATCGGCCCGACCACGACGGTGCCGGGCTTGGGGATCGTCGCCTCCCCCCAGATCACGGAAACCTTGTTCTTCTTCAGCAGGAACGCGACGCCGCCGGTCAGCTGCTGCGACACCCCGCGCGAGCGGTTCACCACCGCGCCGGGATCGAAGCCGACGGTGCCCTCGACCGTCAGGCCGTACTCTTTGGGGTGCTGCAGGTAGTGGTAGATCTCGGCCGAGCGCAGCAGCGCCTTGGTCGGGATGCAGCCCCAGTTCAGGCAGATGCCCCCTAAATGCTCACGCTCGACGACGGCGGTCTTCAGGCCGAGCTGCGCCGCGCGGATCGCCGCGACGTACCCGCCGGGGCCGCCACCGATCACGATGACGTCGAAAGTTGTGTCGTCAGCCATGAAGGCCAGGTTCCCTTGGTAAGATCGTTCGTGTCAGACGAGCATGCCCATCGGCGCCTCGACCAGCGCCTTGAACGCCGCGAGCAGCTCGGCTCCAAGTGCGCCGTCGACCGCCCGATGGTCAGTGGACAAGGTGACGCTCATCATCGTCGCCACCGCCGGCGCGCCGTTCTTCACGACCACGCGTTTCTCGCCGGCCCCCACCGCGAGGATCGTCGCGTGGGGCGGATTGATGACGGCGGCGAAATCCTTGATGCCGAACATGCCGAGGTTGGAGACCGCCGTCGTGCCGCCGGTGTACTCGTCCGGCTTCAGCTTCCGCGCCCTGGCGCGCGCGGCGTAGTCCTTCATCTCGTTGGAAATGGTGCTCAGCGTCTTACCCTCGGCGCGCCGGACCACCGGCGTGATGAGGCCGCCCGGCACCGACACGGCGACGCCCACGTCGGAATGCTTGTGGCGCAGCATCGCGCCCTCCGTCCAGGTGGCGTTGGCGTCGGGCACGCGCTGGAGGGCGAGCGCCAGACCCTTGATGACGAAGTCGTTGACCGACACCTTGAAGGCCGGCTTGCCGTCCTTGTCGAGCCCGGCCGACTTGTTGATCTGCTCGCGCAACGCCATCAGAGCGTCGAGCTCGCAGTCGAGCGACAGGTAGAAGTGCGGGATGGTGTTCTTGGCCTCGACCAGCCGGCGCGCGATCGTCTTGCGCATGTTGTCGTGAGGCACCTCGGTGAAGCTGCCGGCCTCGAACATCTTCTTGATCACGGCGTCGGGCGCGGTCGGCGCGGACGCGATGTTGAGGTCGGGCGTCCTGCCGGAGGTCATCGCCGGGTTGGTCGCCGCCGCCTTGGCCGGGGGCTGGGTCGTCGCCGTCGCAGGCCCGGCAACCGCCGGCTTCGCCTTCACACCATCCTTCTCGGCCGCGCGGACGTCGCGCTCGACCACGCGTCCGCGCGGTCCCGACCCATCGATGGCCGCCAAGTCGAGCCCGGCCTGCTTGGCGAGGCGGCGGGCGAGGGGCGAGGCGATCACCCGCTCGCCCGACACGTGCCCCCCGGACGACCGGTCGTCGGCCGTGCGCGTGTCCGCCGCGCCGGGCGTCGCGCCGGGACGCTCGCCCCTGAGCGTCATGTCGTCGGCTCGCGGCACGATGCTGGGGGCGCCACCCGCGTCGCCGGGCGACACCTTGGCATCATCCGCCTTCGGTCCGCCCGTCTGCGCCGTGGTCGCCTTCACGTCGGGCTTGGCTGCCCTAGGCTTGGAAGCCTCGGCCTTCGCGTCGCCGAGGGCGGAGGCGTCCTCGCCTTCCTCGACGATGAGCCCGATCACCTGATTCACGGGCACGTCGGCGGAGCCTTCCGGCACCATGATCTTGGCGAGCACGCCCTCGTCGACCGCCTCGACCTCCATGGTCGCCTTGTCCGTCTCGATCTCGGCGAGCACATCGCCGGACTTGATGACGTCGCCTTCCTTCTTGAGCCATTTCGCTAGGTTGCCTTTCTCCATCGTGGGAGAAAGCGCGGGCATCAGGATGTCGATGGGCATGGGCGGGACTTAACCTTAGTGAGGGGCCTCGGGGAGTACGAGCCGGCGCGAGACGCGCTCCGTCCGCTCGTCGCGACGATCCATGCGGCCGGGGCGATCGGCCATGCGGGTGTCCAGGCTCGCGAGCCGGACCTTCATGCGGCCGACCCGCGTGCGAGCCTCTCCTCCGTCGACCTCGGGATCGGAAGGATCGGCCTGAACGTGTCTCAGCGGCTCGTCGATGAGATCGTTGGTCGCTTCATCCACGGTCCTCTCCTCGCGAAAAGGGCTTACCGGTAACAAACGCCCTTGGCCGCCGCGACGACCTCGTCGACGCTGGGCAGCGCCAGCTTCTCGAGGTTCGCCGCGTAGGGCATCGGCACGTCCTTGCCGGTGACCCGCACGACCGGCGCGTCGAGGTCGTCGAAGGCGCCTTCCATGACGCGGGCCATGATCTCCGCGCCGATGCCGGACTGCGCCCAGCCCTCCTCCACGCTCACGCAACGATGGGTCTTGCGAACGGAGGCGAGGATGGTCTCGGTGTCCATCGGACGGAGCGTGCGCAGGTCGATCACCTCGGCCTCGATGCCTTCCTTGGCGAGCGCGTCGGCCGCCTTGAGCGCGTAGGTCATGCCGATCGAGAAGGAGACGATGGTCACGTCCTTGCCCGCGCGGGCGACGCGGGCCTTGCCGATCGGGACCGTGAAGTCCTCGATATCCGGCACATCGAACGTTTGGCCGTACAGGATCTCGTTCTCGAGGAAAATGACGGGGTTGGGATCGCGGATGGCGCTCTTGAGAAGCCCCTTCGCATCCGCCGCCGTGTAGGGCGCCACGACCTTGAGGCCGGGGACGGAAGAGTACCAGGCGCCATAGTCCTGGCTGTGCTGCGCGCCGACGCGGGCCGCGGCGCCGTTCGGGCCGCGGAACACGATCGGCGCCCCCATCTGGCCTCCCGACATGTAGAGCGTCTTGGCGGCCGAGTTGATGATCTGGTCGATCGCCTGCATGGCGAAGTTGAAGGTCATGAACTCGATGATCGGCTTGAGGCCGGCCATCGCGGCGCCGACGCCGAGGCCGGTGAACCCGTGCTCGGTGATCGGCGTGTCGACGACCCGCTTGTCGCCGAACTCCTGGAGCAGCCCCTGTGTGATCTTGTAGGCACCCTGGTACTCGGCCACCTCCTCGCCCATCACGAACACGTCGCCGTCGCGGCGCATCTCCTCCGCCATGGCATCGCGCAGGGCCTCGCGGACGGTCGTCGCCACCATCTTCGTGCCTTCGGGGATCTCCGGGGCACCGGCCGACGCGACGGCGACCGGCAGCGCCGCGTCCTCGCCGGTCTTCGTGGTCGACGCCGGCTTCTCGCCGCCGAGCGTCTCGAGCGACGACCCTTCGCCGGTTCCCGGCCGGGTGCTGGCGACCTGCGAAGGGTCGGGCGTACCAGACGCGGGAACCGGCGGCGCCTCGGCCGCCGTCGCGTCCTCGCCGTCCTCGGCGATGATCGCGATCGGCGTGTTGACGGCGACGTTCTCCGTACCGTCCGGCACCAGGATCCGGGCCAGAGTGCCTTCGTCGACCGCCTCGACCTCCATGGTCGCCTTGTCGGTCTCGATTTCGGCGATCACGTCGCCCGACTTGACGCTGTCGCCTTCCTTCTTCAGCCACTTGGCCAGCGTTCCCTGCTCCATCGTCGGAGACAGCGCCGGCATCAGGATATTCGTCGCCATATCGCCCTCGGCCTCGGCAGCCCTGGTGGCTCGCGCCACGATTGATCGTGCTGTGCGGAAGCAAGCCCGAGGCTGCTTCCGTCGTGAAATGTCGGCGAGCGTCGAACCGTTCGCCTAGTGGAGGATGTCGGTCCAGAGCTCCGAGGCATCCGGCTCCGCGTCATGGGTGGCGAAGTCGGCGGCATCGGCGACGATCTTCCGGATCTCCTGGTCGATCGCCTTGACCGCCGCCTCGTCCGCGTGGCCGTCCCGCAGCAGGCGCGCCTTCACCTGCTCGATCGGGTCGTGCTCCTCGCGCATTTTCTGCACCTCGTCCTTGGTGCGGTACTTCGCCGGATCCGACATGGAGTGGCCGCGATAGCGGTAGGTCTGCATCTCCAGGATGATCGGCCCCTTGCCGTCGCGGCACCATTCGAGCGCGACCTCGGCGGCGGCCTTCACCGCACGGACGTCCATGCCGTCCACCTGCATGCCCGGGATGTTGAAGCTTTGCCCGCGCCTCGACAGGTCGACCAGCGCCGAGGAGCGGGTGATGGAGGTGCCCATCGCGTAGCGGTTGTTCTCGATCACGTAGACGACCGGCAGCTTCCATAGCTCGGCCATGTTGAAGGCCTCGTAGACCTGACCCTGGTTGGATGCGCCGTCACCGAAGTAGGTGAAGCAGACGTTGTCGTTCCCGCGGTAGCGGTTGGCGAAGGCGAGGCCGGTGCCGATCGGCACCTGGGCGCCGACGATGCCGTGGCCGCCGTAGAAGTGCTTCTCCTTCGAGAACATGTGCATGGAGCCGCCCTTGCCCTTGGACAGGCCGCCCCGGCGGCCGGTCAGCTCCGCCATCACGCCCTTGGGGTCGAGGCCGCAGGCCAACATGTGGCCGTGGTCGCGATAGGCGGTCACGGTCTGGTCGCCCGTCTTGGCATCCAGCATCAGGCCGGTGACCACCGCCTCCTGGCCGATGTAAAGGTGACAGAAGCCGCCGATCAGGCCCATGCCGTACATCTGCCCGGCCTTCTCCTCGAAGCGGCGGATCAGCAGCATCCGTCGGTAGGCGGTCAGTTCCTGTTCCTTCGAGAACGTCGCCGCCGGCGGTGTACTGATCGAGGGAGGGGCATAATTGGCCGTCATCTCGTTCATGCGGGTTTCCTTCGCGAAGGTCCGTAGCCGTCCGGCAACGCCTAACGCAGATGGTTCGGGAAAGCGAGATGGACGGAATGCAGTGCCGGCCGACGGAACCCTTTGTTTCCGCTCGGCTCCAAGGGCGTGGGCCACGGTGCCGGCATGGCTGGCGTGCGAAAATCACCGCCGGCCTTTCGACGGAGGGCGACGGTTACGCGTTCGTCACCGTTGCGGCAGGAACACGACCAGATCATCCTTGCCGACGCGGTCCAAGGTCACGCGCGCCTGCTCCTCGACCAGGTCGCGGTCGAGCGCGTCGCCCTGCATCAGGGCGATGCGGTGCTGCCACTGCGCGCGGTCGGCCCGGGTGGCGGTCAGTTGCGCCTGCAGCAGGGCGATCGACTTCTCGTACTCGTCGTTGACCTTCAGCCCGCGATCGCCGTTGCTGGCGTGCCAAAGGAAGTATCCGACGATGCCGCCCGACACGCAGTAGAGGACAAGGGGGAGCAGGAAGCTGCGAAGACGGGTGCGAACGACCATGGCGTCCAAGCTAGCGAGAGCTGGTTAGCGCCCTGTTAAGCGGAGTGGCCCGGCATTCGACGCGATCAGCCTCGACGGCGAAATTGCGCTCGGGTGTCCGAGCGGCGAAGCGCGATGCCGTGGCGACCCCGGCAGGGTTCGAACCTGCGACCTGCCGCTTAGAAGGCGGCTGCTCTATCCAGCTGAGCTACGGGGCCTGATGGCCGATGGGCCTCAGTGGGTCCACTGGCCCTGGCGGGTGGACTTGAAGTTGTCGGAGTAGGAGAACACCTTGCGCGAGACGGGCTTCGCTTCGTCGACGCGGTAGGTGAGCCCGTTGCGCTCGCAGTAGGCGACCGCTTCCTCCTTGGTGGCGAAACGGAGGGTGATCTGCTGGTTCATGTCGCCCGACGTGGTCCAGCCCATCAGCGGCTCGACGTGCATGGCCGCCTCGGGCTCGAAGACGAGCACCCACAGCCTGGTCGACGCCTTGCCCGACTGCGTCGCGGACGGGGATGGCTTGTAGATGCGGGCGGTCATCGTTTCTCCGGGGGCGAGGGCGTCGCGGCTTGACGCCCGGCAAGGTGTGATCTCGCAGGGTGTGACTTGGCAAGCTGTGACTTTGGCAAGGTGTGACTTGGCAAGCTGTGAACCATGAGGGACATATTGGTCGGGGCAGCAGGATTCGAACCTGCGACCTGAAGTACCCAAAACTTCCGCGCTACCAGGCTGCGCTATACCCCGTCCTCACGTCCGCCGACCATAGCCCGAAGTGGCGGCCGCGCCTACCGTCCGATTCGTTCCGCGAACGGCTCCCGAAGCCTTTCCCGCCCGGTCATCCGCCGCCTGGCCATAGACGAGCCGACGCGATGCGCAAAGACTTATGCGCCGCGACGCTGTCCCGGGGCTCCCCCCGACCGATCCCCCACCCACCGTCACGAGCCCTTTCACCCGATCGCGCCGAAGGCGAACGACGCGGGGCGGCGAACAGGGTGAAGGGCGCCACGGCATCGCACCGCTTCACAGACGCGGTCCGCCGCCTTGACGCCCTCTCATCGCATCAGCTTCTTCCGGAAACCGCTACGCACGCTGCGAGCCGATGCGCTAGCGTCTCGGGCCACCGACCGCCGAAGCCTCACTGCCGGATGGGTCGCGCGATCCCGCAACCGCCTCCGGAGCCCGCCGTGCCATCCGATGTCGCGCCGTTCCACACCGTAGCCATCAGCCGCCTCGCCCACGCCCTGAAGGCCGAAGGCCGCTCGGTCATCCACATGGAGTTCGGGCAGCCCTCCACCGGCGCGCCCCGCGCCGCCGTCTCGCGCGCGCACCGGGTGCTCGACGAGGACGGGATGGGCTATTGGGAAAGCCCCGCGCTGAAGGAGCGCATCGCGCGCCGTTACGCCGAGGATCACGGCGTCGTGGTCGCGCCCGAGCGCGTCCTGCTAACCGCCGGCGCGTCGCCGGCCCTCGTGCTGGCGCTGGCCTCCACCTTCGAGCCCGGCGACCGCGTCGCCCTCGCCCGGCCGAACTACGTGTCCTATCGCAACGCGCTGCGGGCGCTTCATCTTCGGCCGGTCGAGATCGCCTGCGGTCCCGGCACCCGGTTCCAGCTGCGCGCGGACCATCTCGCGGCGCTCGACCCCGCGCCGGCCGGCGTGATCGTGGCGAGCCCCGCGAACCCGACCGGCACGGTGATCCCGGGCGAAGACCTGCGCGCCATCGCCGCCGTCTGCGCGTCGAGGGGCATCCGCGTCGTGTCCGACGAGATCTACCACGGCCTGAGCTACGGGGAGCCGTGCCGGTCGATGCTGGAGTTCGACCCCGACGCGAGCGTCGTCAACAGCTTCTCCAAGGCCTACAGCATGGCGGGATGGCGGCTCGGCTGGCTGGTGTGCCCGGCCGGCCACGTCGCCCGCGTCCGCGCGTTCGGCGCGAACTTCTACCTCACCGCGCCTTCGCTCAGCCAGCACGCCGGGCTCGTCGCGATGGACTGCCGCGACGAGATCGCCGCCAACCTCGTCGTGTACCGCCGCAACCGCGCGCTGATGCTGGACGCCCTGCCCCCTTTGGGCCTTGGCGCCATCGCGCCACCCGACGGCGCCTTCTACATCTACGCCGACATCGGCCACCTCACCGACGACAGCTTGGATTTCGCCGCGTCCCTGTTGCGCGACACGGGTGTCGCGACGGCGCCGGGCATCGACTTCGACCCCGTCGAGGGCCACCGCTTCCTGCGCTTCAGCTTCGCGGTCTCGACGGCGCAGGTGGAAGACGCGTTGGCGCGCTTGAGGCCCTGGCTCGCCCGGCGGACCTGATCACAGGCGCTTCAGCGGCGCGCCGAGCTGCACGAAATCCTGCTCGCGGCAGGTCAGGATCAGGATCTGCATGGACTGCCCGGCTCGCTGCAGCACGAGGTGCATGCGGCGGAGGCGGTCCTCGTCGGTGTTGACGAGCGCGTCGTCGAGGATGATGGCGGAGGGCCGCTTGGCGCCGTGGAGGATGTCGGCGAGCGCGAGGCGGGTGATCACCGCGACCTGCTCGCGGGCGCCGACGCTGAGGCCGCCGAAGGGCTCATTCACGCCACGGCGCACGAGGCCCTCGATCTCCAGCGTGCCTTCGTTGAGCATGATGTCGGAGTCGGGCTGGATCAAGCGGAGGTAGGGTGCCGCCCGCTCCCGCACCGGCCCGAGCCAGCGGTCGCGCGTTTCGCGCTGGGCTTGGGCCAGGGTCTCGTGCAGCAGGCGGGCGGCCCGCGCCTCGGCGCCTTGCGCCTCGAGCTGCCGGCGGGTGGCGGCGAGCCGCTCCTCGACCTCGGCGAGCTGCTCGCCCAGACCGTCGCGCCCGAGTGCCCTCAGCTCGACGTCCAAGTCCCGCTTGCCGCGCTGCAACGCCTCGAGATCGGCCCGGATCGCCCGTTCGGCGCCGTCCGCACGCCTGAGTTCGAGGGCGACCGCCTCCGGATCGGCACCGGCCAGCGCGCCGGTCGCCTCGGCGTGGCGCGCTTCGGCGTCCTTCAGCTTGCCCTCGGCCACGGCAAGTTGCGCGTCGAGCTGTTCGTCGGGCACGTCCGCGCGGGCCAGGCCGAGGAGCTGCGAGACTGACGCGTGCTCCCGCAGGGCACCGGCCGCACGCTCCGCCAAGGTCGCGACGGCCAGCTCCGCCGCCGTCCTCGCCTCGTGCGCCGCCGCGAGCGTTTCCTCCGTTCGCCTTTCGTCCGTCGCGGCGGCGGCGCGCGCGCGCAAGGCGTCGTCGAGCCGTGCCTGCGACCAGTCGCGCGGCGGTTCCTCCCCGTCGCGCCGCATCGGCACGAGCGCCGCCCTGCGGTCCGAGACGGCTTGGCGCAGCGCGTCCAGACCCTGCGGCGCGATCGCCTTCAACGTCCTGGTCGCCACCTCCGCCTCGCCATGCGCGGCGGCCTTGACCGCCATCGCCGCCCGCGCGTCGGCGATGCTCGCCCTGCGCAACGCGGTGAGGCGGTCGGCGAGCGCGCGGTCGGCCGCGTCGCGCTTGGCGGCGAGCGCCTCGACGCCGCCGCCCGGACGGATGGTGACGCGACCGAAGCCTTCAAGGGTCAGGACGGCGTCGCGCGACAGCCTGAGCGGCGCGGCGGCGTCGTGCGCCGCGCCGTCAACCGTGACCGTTCGGCCGGCCTCGGGTTCGAAGCCGATGCGGACGCTCGCCGCCTCCAGCTGCAGGCGCGCCTTGTCGAGCTCGGTCTGCAAACCGTCGAGCGCCGCGAGGTCGCGCGCGTCCATCCCGATCGCCGACGCCGCCGCCAGCCGGTCGCGGCGCAGGTCGTC
Organism: uncultured Beijerinckiaceae bacterium; assembly: GCA_964244495.1. GTDB lineage: Bacteria > Pseudomonadota > Alphaproteobacteria > Rhizobiales > Beijerinckiaceae > RH-AL1. Next base: position 151 of record CAXTIU010000013.1, on the reverse strand, counting down.
GGCGTCGGCGGCCACCGCGAGGCGCTCTTCCAGGGCGGCGAGGGTGGCGCCCGCCTCCGCGCGGCTTCGCGCGTGTTCGAGGTCGCGCACGGCGAGCGCGGCGCGCGCGACCCGCTCGCCGGCGACCCGCCGCGCCGCCTCGGCCCTGTGC
>CAXTIU010000012.1:0-149270 GCA_964244495.1 uncultured Beijerinckiaceae bacterium | reverse complement strand
GCTCTGAATCACTCACCTCAGGCGAGTGCAACAAGCTTTTGGGTCAGGCTCTAAGAGAGACGGGCAGCAAGGGCGGCTTCACCGGCCGCCTTTGCGCTCCGCCTGAGACCACCGCAGCCCCCGCACCACCGCCGGGGCATCCAGCCGCGCGATGGCTTCCGCGAGGGTCTTGAGCCCGAAGCCCTTACCGTAGCTCCGCCCGACGCCACCGCCCGCGTGTCCCGTCAAGGCGTCATGCACCTCCTCCGGGAGGTGGGCGTCGCGGGCCATGCGCTTGAAGGTGTGGCGGAAGGAGTGGAACACCTTGGCGCGGTCCTCCACGCCCGCCTTATCGCGGAGGTGGCGATTGAACCACTTGGACCAGGGGGCGCCTTGCTGCCCGTCGGCTTCGGCCTTGAGGTGCGGCCACAACGAGACGCTCTCCCCTGCGCCGGCTTCCACCAGCGACCGGCGGTAGTCCAGTAGACCCACCCGCACCAGCTCGGGATGGAGCGGGACCTTGCGCCGGGAGGAGGCGGTCTTAATGTTGCGGCCGCCGGACGTGCCTATGTCGAGACACCAAACGCCCGTCTCGGGGTCCTGCATCAGGTCCGCAACGCGGAGCTGGACCTACTCGCCGAGCCGGGCGCCCGAGAGGAGGGCGACAAGGGGCAGCCAGTAGGCGGCCTCGCCACCACCGCCGCGCGGCCGGTTGCCCGCCGTGTAGACCCCCGTTCCGAAGATCGCCTGGAGGTCCGCCGTGGCGAAAGGTTGCCGCTCCTCCTCGGCCCGCGCGTCCACGGCGAGCTTCATGCCCCGGAAGAAGTTGCGGAAGCCGGGCACCGCGTCGAGCTTGCCGGCTGCCTCGGCGTGGCTGACGATGGCGCCGGGGATGTTGAGGGACTTGTTGACGGTGGCGGCGTGAACCGGCGGGTAGGCGCCGAGGTCCTTGCGCTTGAGAAGCTCCCGGATGGGCAGCCGCCGCACCTTCTCTGCTAATCTCGCCGGCACCGCCGCGAGGGCATCTCGGAAGTTCCGCGCCTGCTCCCGCGTGATGGTTCCGAGCCGCGCATCGCCGAGCCACTCCTGGAGCCGGCCGATCGCGTGGTCTGCCTCCTATAGCGTCCGCTCGCTCGGCTTGCGGGTTCCTCGCGCACCAGTCCCCGCCTTCCACGCCGCGTAGGCTTCGGAAACCTTCGGCCCCTTGTCGGCGGCGCTCGGGGCAGGGGTGGTTACGACTTCCCCCCGCTGCCTCTCCAGCATCAGCCCGAAGGCCCGGCGGTGTGCCCTGAGGACCGCGAGGCTTGCCGCCCGGTACGTGTCTGAAGCCGGCTCGATCGCGGCTCCGCGCTGCTTTAGGTACGTGCGAGTTTCCGCTTCCACGATACGCGGGTCCGACCTGGAGAGAGCCGTGCGGTACTCCGCCTCCAGCTCCTCCAGTTCCTCGCCGTAGACGTGGTGGAACTCCTCCGCCATGCCCTTGCGGCCGAACTCCACGGGCACGAGGTCCGGCCACCGCGCTCGGTCGTCCGGTGTCTGGAGGTGCTTGCGTGCGTCACCATCGGAGCGGGTGGTCTCATCTTCGCCCAGTAGCTCCGCCAGCACGTCCCGCTCGATGTCCTCGGGGTTGATGGTGCCGGGCGGGGGTGGGCGGAACGCGGGAGCCTCGCCACGCCTAGACCGCTCGGCCGCGTCGAAGTCCGCCGTGCAATCCGTGAGGCATCGCGCGGCGGCTCGCTTGGCTTCGGCGGGTAGCTTCGTCCCGAGGCTGGCCTTCCATTCCGTCTTGCCAGTCCATGGCGGAGGCATGAAGGGGCGGAGCGCGGGTGGGATGGTGCGACGGAAGTAGTAGGTGCCGTGTCGATCGCGGGCCGTGTAGGTCATCAGAGCCACTTTGTATCACCCGTCTGTACGACCGGCGGCGTCTAAGGCACTGTTCTAGCTAATCTTCCTTGCTAAGCAAGAGCTTAACGAAGGCTGGCGCGCCATTCCGAACAAAACTGCGAACACCTATGTCGTTGAGATCGCGATGTGATCGCGTTCGTTCCGCCCCGAGGTCCCGGAGCGGCGTCCGGCCCAGCGGTGCCACGGCCCGGCCGATATGCCGTCCAGCCCTGCCTCGTTGACCGGTCCAGTGCCCTGTCACTTGGCCCCCTTTGTCATCCCACGGTCACTTCTCTGCCTCCGGCGTCCATGGGACGGCGTTGAATGCCGCCAGCGCCGCATGGATGGCGCGGGCGGCGGCGAGGTGGGCGGGATCGGCGATGGTGAAGGTGTCCGTCGTCGCCGCCATCAGCAGTCCGCCATCCGGGCGGCGCTCGGCCACGACGCCCAGCGGCGGCGTCACGAGGTGGGCGAAGCGCGGCGCGACGTAGCTGATCCAGGCGAGCGGCAAGTCGTCCGTCCGCTCCCTCGTCCACAGGTCGCTGAGGTCGTCGGGGCAGGCATAGGCCTGCGTCGCCCCGAACACCTCCGCCAGCGCCAGCACCACCTGCCGGAACACCCCGAAGCCGACGAGGTGCGGCTCCGGTACGGCGAAGTGGCTTGTCGTGAAGTTGGCGTAGTTCCTGAGGCTGTAAGGACCGTTATTGCCTCCACTCATGGCAATACCGCAATAACGTGGCAGTTGTTCGGTGTCGGTGTAATTGGTCAGCCGCACCCCGGCGTCGGGCACGAGGTAACCGTCGACGTGGCGCTCCGTTGCGGCCAGCACGCGGGCGATCTGGGCGGGCAGCGTCGGCGCGAACGGGATGCGGGTAACACCATCCTTTGCCCAGTGCATCCAGTGCGCGAGGGCGGGGTCGATGTCTTGCAGCCGTGCGACGAGAGTGAGCCAGCGTGTTGCCAGCGCAGCGGCCAGCTCCGTCCGCCAGCCCCAGACGGCGACGGCCGAGAAGCAGTGGCAGCCGGCAACGAGCTTGGGCGTGTCCTCGTCCGTCACCGCCGTCTCCCTCTCTGCTTCGGCCTGCTCGGCGGCAGGAAGCCGACGACGACATCGCCCAGATCTCGCTTGTTAAATACTTTTCGGAAGTAGTCGGCCGCGTCCTTCTCGGCGAAGTACACCTTGAGCCCCGCCCCGAGCGCTTTGGCGGCGCGCAGATGCTTCGTGGTTGTATCGACGAGATCGTCTACGACGCTTTGCGCAAAGGGCAGCGTCACGAGGCGGGAGTACTCCTCGCCCTTCGCGTCGGCGAAGTCGCCCACCCGCATGTCGCCATCCACGAGGTCGCCGGCGTAGCTGAAGCAGTCGTCCGGATACTGCGCTCTTTTCGTTACCGGATCCTCGATGCGCACGGCGAAGCCGCGCGGGATGGGCGCGACCGGGTTGACGCGCCGGTGCACGTCGTCCTCGTAGTCCAGCACGTGCTCCTTGGACCCGTGCTCCGTATCCTTCTCCGGCTCCGGGCAGAGTGTCGGCTCGTCGGTGGCCGCCTGCGGCTGTCGCGCTCCCCAGGCGCCAGCAGGACGGTGACGGTGGCGAGGTCGAGGTAGAGCTGCGTGCCCAGCGCGCGGCCGAGCGCGGCGTCGCCGCTGTAGTAGATGCCGAGGCGGCTGTGCGCGACCACGGCGGTCTCGCTGCTGTCCGCCAGGGTGCGGGCGAGCCGCAGCAGCCCGGCCGGGCCGTCGAGGCGGAAGCGGATGTCGGGCGCGCCGGGCAGCGTGCCCTCCGTGATCCCACCGTCGTTGGGCGTGGGGATGAACAGGGCGCCGAGAACGGCGGTGGGCACGGCGAAGCGGGAAGCGAAGGCGGCCAGCGCGCGAACGATGTTCGGGCTGGCGTCGACGAGGAAGGAGCGGGCGACGACGGGCGTCATTTCCGCAAGCCGCGCTGCGGCCTGGTCCGCCGCGCCGCCCCCTGGCGAGCCCGGCCCCCAGCGCCCGCTGTCCCGGCCGTTGCCGGCCGGGACGCGCGGCTGGTCGGGGTCGTATTTCGCGAGCGTGACGCCCAACGCCCGCGCGAGGTCGTGCGGCGCCATCCTGGCGTCGAGCAGCGTCTCGGCGAGGAACAGGCGGAAGGCGTCGTCTTCCACCCCGAGCCGCGGCAGGCGGGCGAAGGCGAGCTCGGTGTGGGCGAGCGCCTCATCGCCGCGCCGCCAGTATTCGGCCGCGCGGCGGGCGTGCTTGACGACGCTGGGGGCTACCGCGCAGCCGTGGGCGACGAGCAACAGCGCCACGAGGCGGTCGCCGTCGAGGCAGGCCGGTCCCGCTCCGATCTCGACGCGCGCGAGCACGGTGCCGCGGCCGAGCGTCAGCTCGCTGCCTTCGAAGCGGGGCAGCGCGTCGAAGCCATACCGCCGTCTGCCTTCGTCATATCGGCGGCGCAGGCCCGCAACGCCATCCACCAGCTTCCTCCGCCTTGGCTGCAAGAGATGAAGATTACAGCTAAGGATAGTGTGCAACAAGAAAGGGCCAGAACAGTCAACCTGACCACTCTCCGCACTGAGGGAAGTGCAATCCCGCAATTCTTGCGGGTTTCACCGGCTGAAACGCGGTCTCGATGACATCCGCGCAGACTGTGCCAGCTGTGGCGGTTCGCAGTTTTATCCTGAGTGGTAGCGGATTGGCGCACCCGAGAGGATTCGAACCTCTGGCCTCTGCCTTCGGAGGGCAGCGCTCTATCCAGCTGAGCTACGGGTGCTTACACTTGGCCGCTACGCACGTTAACGACAATCGCGGACGCAAGCAACGATCGTTCAAGGCTCGATCGGTGTCGCTCGACCCTTGCCCCCGGAGGTCGGGCGAAACGCCGGCCATGACGACGGCGGGACTTGACGGGAGCCGGACAGCCGGTTCCTTGTCGCCCGGCGGATCCCGTCGCCGTTCGGACTGACGCGGCCTTCCGTCAGACACGCGTGCGGTCGATCCGCGCGACGGCATCCACGCTGACGCGTAAAGAGGGAGACCCAAGCCGACGATGAGCGCCGATCCGCCCGCCGACGCGCCTCGCCTCAAGCTGCGCACCCGCTTATCCGCCGCAGGGCGCCGGCCGACCGAGCAGTTCGGCTTCGTGAACACGCCGATCTATCGCGGCTCCACGGTGCTTTATCCGACCTACGCCGACCTGCAGGCGCGCACCGGCCGGTTCAGCTACGGCACCTCCGGCACCCCGACGACGCGGGCGCTGGAGGAAGCCTGGAGCGAACTCGCCGGCGCGGCCGCCACCGTGCTCACGCCGTCCGGGCTCGCCGCGATCACCGTCGCGCTTCTCTGCGCCACGAAGGCCGGCGACCACGTCCTCGTGATGGACAACGTGTACCGGCCGACGCGGGTGTTCTGCGACACCGTCCTCAAACGGTTCGGCGTCGAGGCGACCTACTTCGATCCGATGGCTCCCGCGGCGACCGTCGCCGCCGCCGTGCGTCCCGGCACGACGTGCATGGTCCTGGAGGCGCCGGGCTCGCAGTCCTTCGAGGTGCCCGACCTGCCGGCGCTGGTCGCCCTCGCGCGGGAGCGCGACCTGTGCACCGTGCTCGACAATACCTGGGCGACCCCGATCTTCTTCCCGCCGCACGAGGCCGGCATCGACATCGCGGTGGAAGCCGGCACCAAGTACCTGTCCGGCCATTCCGACCTGCTGCTCGGCCTCACCTCGGCGAACGCCGCATGGGCGCCGGCGCTGCGGGCGATGCACTCGGCCTTCGCGATGGTGGCCGGCCCCGAGGACGTCTTCCTCGGCCTGCGCGGCCTGCGCACGCTCGACCTGCGGCTGCGCGAGGCGGAGCGGCAGGGCCTCGCCATGGCGCACTGGCTCAAGGCGCGGCCGGAGGTGGCCCGCGTGTTGCACCCGGCGCTGCCCGACTGTCCCGGCCACGACAACTGGCGTCGCGATTTCCGCGGCTCCTCCGGCCTGTTCTCGGTGGTGCTGGCACCGGCCCCATCCGGCGCGGTCGCGGCCATGCTCGACGGCCTGCGGCTGTTCGGGATGGGGTATTCCTGGGGCGGCTACGAGAGCCTGGTCATCCCGTTCGACTGCGGCGGTTACCGCAGCGTCGTGCCGTGGGTGCCGGACGGCCCGGCGCTGCGCTTCTCGATCGGGCTCGAGGATGTCGGCGACCTGCAGGCCGATCTCGACGCCGGCTTCGCGAGGCTGCGCGCCAACACCTGAGGCGACGGGCCCGGTGTCCGGCGTCCAAACATCGTGTGGCTTCCATGTTTCCCGCCCTTGCAAAGTCTTGCCGAGGCCGCGCGAAGCGGGCAAGGATGCGGGCCGTTCGAGGGTGAGGGCTTGAGGGGATGAGGGAACTGCGGCTGGTGCTCCTCGGCCTCGCCGCCCTCATCTCCGTGCTGCTCGGCGCGGGTTTCCTCGTGCGCGCCTTCAAGGGACCGTCGCCCCCGCGCGTCGTCGCCGTGCCGATCGAGCCGAGCGTACCCCGCGTCGCCTCCCGCCTCAGCCCGCAGGCGCTCGCGGCGGCCCGCGGCACGGTCGAGCGGGCCATCGCCGACACGCCCGATTACGCCCGCTTCTTCGACCGCCTACGCCTCGTCTTTCCCGGCGAGTACGAGACCATCGTCGCCAACCTCGCCGCCGGCATCGGCAAGGAAACAGCTGGAGGCGCCATCGCGCCCGTCGCGGCGATCGCCGGATCGGAAGCCAACCCTGACGTGGCGATGGCCGATGCCGTGACGGCGCTGCGCAAGGCGCATGGCGCGCTCGCCGCCAGGGCATCGGACGACGCGCTCGGCCAGATCTTCGTGCTGCAGCTGAAGGAGGCGCGGGCGCTCGCCGAGCGCGACGCCCATCTCTGCGTGGCCTTCCTGTACGGTGCCAGCGGCACCGGGTTCCTGTCGTTCGCCGCCGACCACCGCCCGCTGATCGCCGACGCCGCCATCGCTGGGCTCGACGCGATGGCGAGCGGCCAGACCGAGCAGGTGCAGCGCGCCGCCCCGAGCGACGCCGACTTCCAGGTGCTCGACAGGGCGCTGGTCGACAAGGGCCTGAGCCGTCCCGAGATCGATGCTCTGCTCGACGGCAAGACCGCGACGCCGCCCATCGCCGACGACGAGATGTGCAAGGCCGGCCAGATCTACCTCGTCACCTTGGCGGCTCTGCCCACAGCCGTCCGGGCGCGCCTCTACGGGCTGGCCGTCGACCTGATGGCCAAGTCGTAGGCGGCGGCCACCGTTTCGGCATCCGTACCTGAACGTCCGTACCTGGGCGTCCTCGCGAGGGCTTCGCAACATCGCGCTCTGCGGTTAGAAGGAGGCGTCGAGCGGGGTTGAGACGATGAGCGGACATTTACTGGCAAACCGGAAGTTCGCTCCTCTTTTCTGGTGCCAGTTCTTCGCCGCCTTCAACGACACCTACCTCAAGGCCGCCATCACCTTCCTGGTGCTGTTCAAGCTCGCGCCGGAGGCGGCCAAGACGCTCACCCTGCTCGGCACCGTGCTGCTCACCCTGCCGGCGTTCTTCCTCTCGTCGCTCGGCGGCGAGTGGGCCGACCGGTACGACAAGGCCAAGATGGCGCAGCGCCTCAAGCTCGCCGAATTCGTCGCCGTGGCCGTCGCCGGCGCTGGCTTCATCCTGCATTCGTTTCCCCTGCTGTTCCTCGCGCTCGGCCTGTTCGGCGTGCTTTCCGCCTTCTTCGGTCCGGTCAAGTACGGCATCCTGCCCGATCACCTCACCGTGCGGCAGCTGCCGGGCGGCAACGCCCTGGTGGAAGGCGCGACCTTCATCGCCGCCATCCTCGGGCCGACGGTGGCCGCGATCGTGTCGCGGCAGGGACACGGCGACCCGCGCTGGGCGGCGGCGCTGACCCTGCTGTTCGCCGCGCTCGCCTGGGTGTCGGCGCTGATGATCCCCCCGACCGGCGAGGCGGCGCCGGCCCTCAAGGTCGACTACAACATCCTGCGCTCCACGGTGGCCCTGACCCGCAGCCTCTACGCCGACCGCCGGCTGTGGCGCGCCGCGGTCTTCGTCAGCCTGTTCTGGGCGCAGGCGATCGTCGTCTATAGCCTGCTCGCGCCCATCGTCACCCTGGCGCTAGGCGGCGACGAGATGGTGTTCGACGTCTACAACGCCGCCTTCGCGGTGGGCATCGCGCTCGGCTCCGGCCTCGCCTCGTGGCTGCTGGCCGGCCGCACGCTGCTGCTACCCACCCCGATCGCGGCCGGCGTCATCGGGCTCGTCTCCCTCGACCTCGCGTTCGGCCTCCACGGCGCCGTCGCGCACGGCCCGTTGCTCGGGATCGCCGCCTTCTTCAAGACCTGGCACGCCTGGCACATCGCGATCGACCTCGTGCTCCTCGCGATCAGCGGCGGCCTCTATATCGTGCCGGCCTTCGCCGCCCTGCAGGCGTGGGCGCCGGCCAGCCAGCGCGCCCGCGTCATTGCCGCCAACAACGTCATGAACACCTGCTTCATGGTTCTCGGGCTGCTCGCGACCCTCGGCCTCCAGAGTCTCGGACTGTCCTTCGCCGGCATCTTCGCGATCCTCGGGGCCGCCAGCTTGGCTGCGGCCGCCTGCATCCTCGCCGTGCTGCCGACCAACCCGCTGCGCGACTTCGCCGCCATCGTGTTCCGGATCGTCTACCGCCTGGAGGTGAGGGGACTGGAGAACGTCGCCAAAGCCGGTCCCAACGCCATCATCGCCCTCAACCACGTCAGCCTGCTCGACGCCGAGATCGCCTTCTCCATCCTCGACAACGACCCCGTCTTCGCCATCGATCACGCCTTCGCGCAGAAGTGGTGGATGAAGCCGATCGTGCGCTACATGCACGCCCTGCCGCTCGACCCGACGCGACCGCTCGCGACCCGGTCGCTGATCCAGGCGGTGAAGGGGGGCGCGACGCTGGTGATCTTCCCCGAGGGGCGGATCACCCGCACCGGCAGCCTGATGAAGGTGTACGACGGCTCGGGCCTGATCGCGGAGAAGTGCGGCGTTCCCGTGGTGCCGGTGCGCATCCAGGGCGCGGAGAAGACGCGGTTCTCCTATCTCAGCGACGGCCAGGTCCACCGCTCGCTGTTCAAGCGGATCACCGTGACCATCCTGGAGCCGCGCCGCCTGACCGTGCCGGACGGCTTGCGTGGCCGCGCGCGGCGGCAGGCGGCGGGCGCCGCCCTCTACACGATCATGTCCGAGATGATCTTCAAGACCACGGACACGGACCGCACCGTGTTCCAGGCGATGGTCGACGCCGCCGCCGAGCACGGGGCGAGCCACATCGCGTTGGAGGACCCCACCGCCGGCACGCTGACCTACAAGCGGGCACTGATCGGCGCCCGCGTGCTCGGCCGCAAGCTGGCGCCCCTCGCCCCGCGTGGCGGCACGGTCGGCCTGATGCTGCCGACCTCGGTGGGCGCGACGGTGTCGCTGTTCGCGCTGATGTCGGCGGGGCGTACCGTGGCGATGGTGAACTTCACGGCTGGCGCCGGCAACATCCGTTCGGCGGGGGTCGCGGCCGGCTTCGACACGATCGTCACCGCGCGCTCGTTCGTCGCCAAGGGCAAGCTCGACAAGCTCGTCGCCGACTTGGCCCACACCTTCCGCGTCGTCTACCTCGAGGATGTCCGCGCCGGCGTCGGCACGTTGGACAAGCTGGCCGCTCTCCTCGCCTGGCGTCGGCCCATCGCCAAGCCCTTAGGCCCGCACGGCGGTGCCGACGAGCCGGCGGCGGTGCTGTTCACCTCGGGATCGGAGGGCAAGCCCAAGGGCGTCGTCCTGTCCCACCGCAACATCCTCTCGAACTGCGCGCAGGCGCGCGCCGTGGTCGACTTCGGGCGCGACGACACGGTGTTCAACGTCCTGCCGATGTTCCACGCCTTCGGGCTGACGATCGGGACAATCGTGCCGCTCGCCTTCGGCGTGAAGGTGTACCTTTACCCCTCGCCGCTGCATTACCGCATCATCCCGGAGCTGATCTACGGCTCCAACGCGACGATCCTGTTCGGCACGGACACGTTCCTCGCCGGCTACGCGCGCGTCGCCAACCCTTACGACTTCCGTTCGCTGCGCTACGTCATGTCGGGCGCCGAGCCGGTGAAGGACACCACGCGGGCCGTGTACCTCGAGAGGTTTGGGCTGCGCATCCTGGAAGGCTACGGCATCACCGAGATGGCGCCGGTGCTGGCGCTCAACACGCCGATGTTCAACAAGAACGGCAGCGTCGGTCGGCTGATGCCTGGCATGAGCGCCAGGCTGGAGCCGGTCGACGGCATCCCGGAGGGCGGCAAGCTCGTCGTCAGCGGTCCCAACACGATGCTCGGCTACCTCAGGGACGACGCGCCGGGCGTGCTGCAGCCACCGCCCGAAGGCTGGCACGACACCGGCGACATCGTCGCCATCGACGCGGGCGGGTATCTCACGATCAAGGGCAGGGCCAAGCGTTTCGCCAAGATCGCCGGCGAGATGGTCTCGCTGGCGGCGATCGAACAGTTGGCGGCGCTCCTCTGGCCGGACGCGCTCTCGGCGGCGGCGAGCATGCCCGACGAGCGCAAAGGGGAGCGCGTGGTGCTGATGACCCAGCATTCCGGCGCCTCGCGCGGCGAGTTCGCCGCCTTCGCCAGGGCAAGGGGCGCGTCCGACATGATGGTCCCGGCCGAAGTCGCGTCCGTGCCGACGATCCCGCTGCTCGGGTCGGGCAAGGTCGATTTCGCCGGGGTCAACCGCCTCGTCGCCGAACGCGAGGCGCGCGCCTCGGCGGCGTGAGGCGGCCCACGGCACGAAGCGGCTCAAGGGTTGTCCGGCTCGCAGACCACGGCCCGCTCGCGGTAAAGGTGCGGGTCGGGCAAATCGGGATCGCGACGCGTCGGATGGCAGAACAGCGGTGGCGGTGGCGTGGTGTAGGCGGTGACGAAATTCTCGAAAGGATAGGCCGGCGTCGGCACCACGAAGTGCGGCGGCTGGTCCGGCGGTGGCAGCGGTCGCAGCAGCTCGACGCCGGCGAGCGCCGGCCGATCGATGTCGAGGGGCTCGCCCCGGCGTCCGGCCAGGCGATGACGGTGGTGGATGGCGACGCGGCGCGGGTGCGCCTTGCGGACGTCCGATGCGGGCTGACCCGGCCCGACGATCGTCTGGACGATGGGCGGGTTGGGGGCGGATCGCGGCGGAAGGATCGGCTGCGCCGCCGACGATTCCGGTGGCATCGACGATTCCTGGGCTCGCGCCGGCCCGCCGAACGCCAGCGCCGCGGCGAAGGCGAGCGTCAGCGGGCGTGCCGTGGACGCCACCCGACTGTCCGGCGGCGGAAGCCGTCCCGCATCAAGCCCTCGATCGCGGTTGGTCAGCATGGCATCCTCGACGCGTCACCATCCCTTGTGTAGCGTCCCGCCGCGCCGAAAGCATCCGTCCAGACGATGATCCGCCGCGTCCACGTAAATTTGCGTTCGCGCGTAACCATGGCGCATGTCGCATCGTATAAGGAAGGCCCACGTAACGGGCTTCGCCATCATTGAGGCGTGATCGTCGCCATGGTTCGCCGTGCGGCATCGAACGGAGGGAATGCGACATGATCACCAGGCGCAGTTTCATGGCGACGGCGGGGTTCGGTCTCGGCGCGGCCGCCCTCGGCGGCGCGTTCCTCGGCCTGCGGGGTGGGGCGGTCGCCGAGCCGACGGCCAAGTTCCCGCTCAACCTGCCCGACACGGAATGGCGCAAGCGGCTGACCCCCGTTCAGTACGACATCCTGCGCGACGCCGGAACGGAACGCCCCTACACGAGCCATCTCAACGACGAGCACCGTCGCGGCACGTTCCTTTGCGCCGCTTGCGACCAGAAGCTTTACGGCTCGGACACCAAGTTCGACAGCGGCACCGGCTGGCCGTCCTTCTACCAGGCGATGTCCCACGCCGTCGTCGAGACCACGGACCGTTCGTTCGGCTTCAGCCGCACGGCGGTGAGCTGCGCCAACTGCGGCGGACACCTCGGCCATGTCTTCGACGACGGTCCGCGACCGACCGGGCTGCGCTACTGCATGAACGGCGCGGCGATGAAGTTCGTGCCGGCGTGAGCGCGTCCGCCCAAAGGAGTGATGCTATGATCAAGAGTCTCAAGACCCGGACGAAGCGCGGGGGCCGCTCGGCGCTCCTCGCTTGCGGCGCCGTCCTGGCGATTTCCGCGGTCACGTCGATGTGGCCGGCGCGCCGTGCCGCGGCCGACGACCTGAAGCTCGTGCCGCCGCCGGCGGCCGACGTGCCGGCGCATGCCGGGACGGAGACGGCGGTGTTCGCCGGTGGCTGCTTCTGGGGCGTGCAGGGCGTGTTCCAACACGTCAAGGGCGTCGAGAGCGCGGTGTCCGGCTACTCCGGCGGCGCCAAGTCGACCGCCTCCTACGAGGTCGTGAGCACCGGCGGGACCGGCCACGCGGAGAGCGTGAAGGTCACCTACGACGCGACCAAGGTGAGCTACGGCAAGCTGCTGCAGATCTACTTCTCGGTCGTGGCCGACCCGACGCAGCTCAACGCGCAGGGGCCGGACGAGGGCACGCAGTACCGGTCCGACATCTTCGCCACCACGCCCGCGCAGGCCAAGGTCGCCGCCGATTACGTCGCCCAGCTACGGAAAGCCCACGTGTTCGCCGCGCCGATCGTGACGGCCGTGACGCCGCTCAAGGCCTTCTACCCGGCGGAGGGCTACCACCAGAACTACCTCACCCTGCACCCCGACAGCCCTTACATCGCCGCCAACGACATCCCGAAGGTTCAGGGATTGAAGAAGCTGTTCCCGCAGGATTACGCGCCTGACCCGGTGCTCGCGGCCACCGATTGACCGTCGGCGGTACCTTGCTTCAAAGCTGGAAGGCCGCTGGAATCCCAGCGGCCTTCTTGCTGGAGCGGTCGATCTTCGAGCGGGCGAACGCGACGCGGCTCAGAAGACCGCCTTGCCGATGGTCAGGCCGGCGATCAGCAGGATCACGAACAACACGATGAAGATGAAGAACAGGATGCGGGCGATCCCGCCGGTCGCCGCCGACACGCCGGAGAACCCGAGACCGCCGGCGATCAGCGAGATGACGAAGAGGATGAGTGCCCATTTGAGGAGAGACATGATTGCTACGCCTGTGACTTGACCATCGACCACGTGTCGGAAGGCGCCGGATCAATCGTCGAGCTTAGCCATTCGTTCCAAGGCTGGTGGCCGGGCCGCTCGCCCCGTGGCGCGGCGACGTGCCGGCAACACGTCGCGGAAACAACGACGTGCGCGAGCCGCCCTAGTGGATGATCCCGACCAAGCTCGCCGCGGCGAGGCCGGCGCAGACGATCAGGCCGGCGCCGCGGTTCGAGCGGAACAGGGACAGCGCCCCGCCGGAGTCCGCGGCGTCGATGCGGCGAACCTGGGAGCCGAGGTGGAGCGCGAAGCCGACGACGCCCGCCTGCGCGACGATCGCGCCGCCGACGCCGGCCGCCAGCAACGCCGCCTCCAGGCAGGCGATCGCCGCGGCGTAGAAGAGGCCGACCGCTAGGCGCACGCGCCGGCCGAACAGCCGCGCCGTCGACTTGATGCCGGCCGCCGGATCGTCGCGGGCGTCCTGGATGGCGTAGATCGTGTCGTAGCCGATCGTCCACAGCACGGCCCCGGCGTAGACGAGCAGGGCCGGGACCGCCAGCCTGCCGCGCTCCGCCACCCAGCCGACGAGCCCGCCCCAGGCGAAGGCGAGCCCGAGCACGAGTTGCGGCCACGAGGTGGTGCGCTTGGCGAAAGGGTAGGTGGCGACGATCGCCAGCGACGCGATGCCGACCCCGATCGTCGCCACGTTGAACTGGACGACGACGCAGAGGCCGATCAGCGCCTGCGCCACGGTGAAGGCGCGGGCGGCGGGCAACCCGACGCGACCCGAGGCCACCGGGCGGTGCCGCGTGCGCTCCACCTTGGCGTCGAGGTCGCGGTCGACGATGTCGTTGTAGGTCGAGCCGGCGCCACGCATGACGATGGCACCGAGGAGGAACAGCAGCAGGTGCCGTAGGTTCGGCGCGCGTCCCGCCGCGAGCGAGGCGAGGAGGCTCGACCACCAGCACGGCAGGAGGAGCAGCCAGTAGCCGATCGGCCGATCGAGCCTGGCGAGCTGGAGGTAAGGGCGCCACGAGAGGGGCGCGAGGCGCAGCAGCGGCCCGGGCCGCACGGCGTCCGGCAGCGCCGCCGAATTCGGTTCGGCGGGAACGGTCAAGCGTTCAAAGCGGGCCGGCCGGCAGCTTCGGGGCCTCGGCGGCGATCGCCGCGTTGCTGGAGGCCTGCTGTTCCTGCGCCTTCTTGGCCTGCGCGGCGAAGTTGCAGGCCTGGGTGGCGAACTGCTGCGACTTCACGTCGGCCGCCTTGAGGTTGGCGACCACCTCGTCGGGCACGTTGCACCAGTTCTTGTTGGCTTCGAGGTACTTCAGCAGGTTGGCCTCGGTGCTGACGAGGCCGCGCAGCGTGGGGCAGGAGGCGACCGGGTCGAGCTTGCCCTTGGTCTTCTTCGACAGGGCGTTGAGCTGGTCGATGAAGCCTTGGCGCTTCTGCGACAAGCCGGCGATGTCGCTGTTGCAATCGCCGGCGAAGGCAGACGCGGCCGGCAAGGTCACGGCGGCGACGGACCCCATGGCGACGGCGGCCAGGACAGCCGAGCGAGAAAACGAAGCGAACGCAACCATGACCAAGAGCCCCCTTCTGTGCCGCGCCCGGTCTCGCACGTTCCGTGGTCCGGTTGCGGCCGATTCATGCCGGTTGAACGATGTCCCGGTCGACGAGTCCACCTCGAAAAGCGTCGAATCCCGCGTGCCCTTCGTGTAAGGCGGCCCCATGGCATCCTACGACTTCTCGGCCCCGAGGCTTCACGTCGAACCCGCCCTTGCCGTCGGCGCCCTGCTCCCGCTCGAACGCTCCCAGCAGCTCTACCTTCACACCGTACTCAGGCTTTCTGAAGGCGAAGCGATCCACGTTTTCAACGGGCGCGACGGCGAATGGCGCGCCGTGCTCGTGTCCGCCGCCGGCAAGCGGATGGCGCTGCGGATCACCGAGCGGACGCGGCCGCAGACCGGGGCCGCCGACCTGCATTACCTGTTCGCGCCGCTCAAGCACGCGCGCCTCGACTACATGGTGCAGAAAGCGGTCGAGATGGGGGCGAGCCGGTTGATGCCGGTGTTGACGCGGCGCACGCAGGTCGCGCGCGTCAACGGCGAGCGGATGCGCGCCAACGCGATCGAGGCGGCCGAGCAGTGCGGCATCCTCCACGTGCCGGCCATCGCGGCGCCGACCCCCCTCGACCGCGTGCTCGCCGCCTGGCCGGCGGAGCGCGCCCTCGTGTTCTGCGACGAGGACGCTCCGGTCGGCGACGCGCTGGGGCCGCTCAGGGCGGCGGCATCGCGCGACGTGTCCCGTCCGCTCGCCGTGCTGATCGGGCCGGAAGGCGGGTTCGACCCGGCCGAGCGGGCCGCGATCCTGTCGGTGCCCTCCGTCGTTCGGATTTCTCTCGGCCCGCGCATCCTGCGGGCCGACACCGCCGCCGTGGCGGCCCTGGCACTGGTGCAGGCGGTGCTCGGCGACGGGCGGCAGGATTTCGGGCGGCAGGACCCCGGACGCCCGGACGACGCCCGATGAGCCGGCGTCGAGTCTTGTTCTCGCCCGATTGTGCGATCATCAGGGATTCGTCGGCGCATGATGCAAAGGTCGTGATGATCCCTTTCCGGAACTCCGCTTCATTCGCCCTCGCGGGTGCCCTCGTGACCTTCGCCGTGGCGGGGCCGACGGAAGCCTCGGCCGGTGCCGACGCCGCGCATCCCGCGCCGTCGGTCGACCGTTGCGCCGTCTACGGACCGGCCTTCGTGGACTTGGGCAACGGGGTGTGCGGCCGGGTCAGCGGCCATGTGCGGGTCGACATGGGGCCCAGCCACGCCGCGCTGAACACCTGGACGGCGCCGGGCGGCACGTCCACCGCCGGGATGCGGACGGACGGCGCCGGCATGGTTCCGGTTGCCGGCGCCATGCAGCACCTGCGCGTTCGCGACGGCCTGGAAAGCTACGATCCGTTCCACTAGCGGCGTGCCGACGAGCGGCGGGGCGCTGCCGGCCGCGACCATCCACGCGTCGAACTTTGTGCTGCCGGGGCTGTTCGACGACCTGAAGCCGCGTCCTCGTAGACGGGTGCGGCGGCGGACGGCGCGGTCCACGCGCGAATGGAGTTCATCATGGCGAACGCGAGCAGGAAGCACATGGGCACGGGCGCTGGCGGCAAGGGAACCGGCAGCGGCGCGATGACCGAGATCGACAAGGACAAGATCGGCGAGAACATGGTGCTGTCCAACCGCGACAAGGCGGGTCACCCTCCCGAGCGCGGCCTCGACGGCAAGGCGATCGAGACCGAGCAGTACCAGGACCAGGACAGCAACAAGCTCCGCGACGAGTGACGAGCGACGTCGGGCTTCGCGCCACCATCCTCCGCGCGCGAGGCGGCTGGCGTGGCGAACCCCGCGATGTCGTCGTGCTCGATTTCGACGACCGGCATCGGCGGCGCCTCGCGATGCGCGGCGTACGCGGCACGGCGTTCCTCCTCGACCTGCCCGACGCGGTCGCGCTGCGCGGCGGCGATGCCCTGGTCCTCGAGGACGGCGGCCTGATCGAGGTCGTCGCCGCGCCCGAATCCCTTGCCGAGATCGCGGGCGCCGACCCGGCCGCCGCCGTGCGGATCGCCTGGCACCTCGGCAACCGGCACCTGCCCGTGCAACTGGTCGGGCGCCGGCTGCGCATCCGCCGCGACCACGTGATCGAGGCCATGGTGGCGGGCCTCGGCGGCACGGTCGTCGCGATCGAGGCGCCGTTCGATCCCGAGGGCGGCGCCTACGCGGGAGGCGGTCACGGTCATGACGGCCACCATCACCACGACTGAGGTTTCGCGGCTGCTGCCGCTCTTCGCCTGGCTGTCGCCGTCGTTCCCCGTCGGCGCCTACGCCTACTCGCACGGGCTGGAGGCGGCGGTGGAGGGCGGCGACATCCGCGACGCCGCGACCTGCGCCGCCTGGATCGCCGACCTCGTCGCGATGGGGTCGATCCGCGCGGATTGCGTGCTGCTCGCGGCGGCATGGACGGCCGACGACGCTTTCGCGATCAACGAACTCGCGCTCGCGCTCGCCCCTTCCGCCGAGCGGCGCCTGGAGACGGGCGGGCAGGGCACGGCTTTCCTCCTCGCTGTCGCGGCGTCGTGGCCGGCGGCGCCCATCGCGCGCTTCGCCACTTCGATCGGCAAGGGGGTGCTCGGCGACGGCGAAGCGGCCTATCCCGTGGCCGTCGGCGTCGCCGCCCGCGCCCATGGCTTGGCGTTACGGGCGACGCTCGGCGCCTTCGCGGTGGCGGCGGTTGGCAACCTCGTCTCCGCCGCGCTTCGCCTCGGGCCGATCGGCCAGAGCGAGGGGCAGGCCATCGTCGCCCGGCTCTGCCCGGCGCTGGACGCCCTGGCCGACTGGGCGGCCGGCAGCACCCTCGCCGACCTCGGCACCGCGACGTGGCGGTCGGACGTTGCGTCCATGCGGCACGAGACGCAATATTCCCGCCTGTTCCGCTCCTGAGACGTCGTCTCACCATCCCTCGAGGCCGCCCATGCCCGCTTCCCCCCACGGCCCGCTGCGCGTCGGCATCGGCGGCCCGGTCGGCTCCGGCAAGACGGCGCTGATGGAACGCATCTGCAAGCGGTTCCGCGCCGCCTACGACATCGCCGCGATCACCAACGACATCTACACCAAGGAGGATGCGCGCATCCTCACCGAGGCCGGGGCGCTCCCGGCCGAGCGCATCATGGGGGTCGAGACCGGCGGCTGCCCGCACACCGCGATCCGCGAGGACGCCTCCATGAACCTCGCCGCGATCAAGGCGATGCGCGGCCGGTTCCCGGCGCTCGACCTCGTGCTGATCGAATCGGGCGGCGACAACCTCGCCGCGACCTTCTCGCCGGAACTCGCCGACCTCACCATCTACGTCATCGACGTGTCGGGCGGCGAGAAGATCCCGCGCAAGGGCGGTCCCGGCATCACCCGCTCCGACCTGCTCGTCATCAACAAGACGGATCTCGCGCCCCACGTCGGAGCGTCGCTGGAGGTGATGGAGCACGACGCGCGGCGGATGCGCGGCGCCAAGCCGTTCGTCTTCACCAACATGCGCACCGGCGAGGGCGTCGACGTCGTGACGCGCTTCATCGAGGTGTCGGGCGGCTTGGAGGCGTCGGGCGGCTCGCGTTGAAGCCCCGGACCCTAGGGTGGACGCGGGTGCGGTCCTGTCGGCGCCGGACCGCCTCGCCCCGGACTTGCGGCCGCGAGGCGGTCGGCATAAGGTATTGATACCTTATGTCTCGCAGCCGGCGCCGATCGAAGCGGCGCGGCCTTCCGAAACCTGACGCATGACGCGAATGACGCGAAAATGTGTGGGCGGGGGAAAATTCACGCACGGGTCCGGTGTGATGGCCGAACCATGGCCCGACGCTCAGACGCCGTCCTCCGACCGCACCGCCGCCGAGGTGGCGACGCCGGGCTCGGCGGCGGCGATGCTCACCTCAGGCTTGTCGTATTCGACGGTCCCGTAGGGCGAGCAGAAGGCGACCTCCGCCGCGTCGCGGCCGACGCCGATGCGGATCAGCCCCGCCGGGTCGGCCTTGCGGGTCGGGTCGAACAGGTACCAGCCGCCGCCGGTCGGGCCGTTCAGGTAGGCCTCGAAGACGGCGTGAAAGTCGGGCGGGGCGAGCTGCGAGGCGTAGGCGCTGACGTAGCGGGCCGGGATGCCGAGCGTGCGGCAGATGGCGATGGCGAGGTGGGCGAAGTCGCGACACACGCCGGCGCGCTGCAGCACCGTGTCGGCGGCCGAGGTCAGCGCGTCGGACACGCCGCCTTCGTAGGCGACGTACTCGTTGATCCAGTTGCAGACGCCGTTGACGCGGGCGTAGCCCGGCGCGAGGCCGCCGAAGGTGCTGCGGGCGAACCGTTCCAGCCTGTCGGACTGGCAGTAGCGGCTGGGATAAAGGTGGGTGAACACCGCGAGCGGCAGCCGGTCCGGCGTCAGCTCGGTCACGGCGTCGGGGTCTTCCAGCACGGGCCGCCAACCCACCTTGGCCTCGTACGTGACCGTGAGCGTGCCGGCCGGCGCCACCACCCGGAAGTAGCGGTTGCCGCTCTCGGGCATCGTCCAGCGGTCGATGGGGCAATCGGGCGTGACCGTGAGGTGCTCCTCCACCACGCGCTGGGCACCGAAGGTTTGCGCCTCGACGTTGAAGAGGAAGGGCGTCGTACCGGTGGTGCGGTAGCCGAGCCTGCAGCTGAGATTGAAATCCATGTCGCCCTCCTTGCGTTGCCGGGGCGGCCGAGCAAACCGCGAGCCAGATCGGTCCGACGACGCGAGCCGCTGCGGTCGCGCCGGGCTGCGAGGGCGACGCCACGGGCGTGGCATTACGGGCACCGGCGCGGCCTCGACAGGATGTCAGCCCGGCGCGGCATCATGACGTGGATCGCCCGCGCGCGTCGTCTTTGGCCGGCACCGCCAAGAGCACGGCTCAATGAAACGCTCATGAAACACGTTCAACGCGTGCGATGGGAAGTCCGGCAACATGCCAAGAAATTGATCCAGGCTGCTCCGAGCGGCCAGGAACTTGGATGCCGACGCTCCGTTCCTCCCCATAGCAGTTTAGGGAAGCGATTACTATGAAGCGTCAGCTTTTGTACATGATATCGGGCGTCGCCATCTTATCCGTATCGGTGTCGTCGGTCGAAGCCAAACCCCGTCATGGCAGGATCGCGGCACGGCACCATTATCACCATCGCTATGCCTACGGCGGCAGCGTCGGCTTCCGCCAGGGCTATCCGGTGGATCCGCGCTACGGCTACGAAGAAGCGCCTTACGATCCATCGTACTACGGACCGGGCGCCGAGGTGTTCCGTCGGACGATCCAATCGGCGCACGAACCGGGCGTGACGCTGGAACTCGATCCCGACGCGAAAGAAACCGCGACCGGCGGCCCAGCCGGCGGCCTTCCGAGCCAGAGCGGCGGCGGCCGTTAAGCGATAGGGCAGCCCAGATCGCCTTGCCGTCCCCCCTCCGTGAGCGGAAGGCTGGGCAACGTGCCAGCCTTCCGTTGTCCAACGAAAGGTCGACGAGTAGCGGGCGACGATCGGCCGCTTGGGACACCGGCAGGCGGCACGTACTCAGGAACGGTGAAGGGCGAAGCGCTCCATGACTCGTCACCCCGCTTGCATCGCTGCCACCGCCGCCATCCTCCTCCTATCGATGCCGACGGCGCAGGCGCGGAGCCGCCACGCCAAGGTGGCCGGCCACCGCCTTCACGCGCACACCGGCGCGCCGGGCGACAGGTTCGCTCGGACGAACCCGCGTCATGGCGATGCCCCCGCCGACCACCCTTACGAAGGGCCGGGCGCCGACGTGTTCAGGCAAACCATCCAGTCCGAGCGGGCGCCCGGCACGACATCGGAACTCGATCCCGCCGCGAAGCAATCCGCGACGGGCGGACCCTCGGGCGGCTTGCCCGCCAACGGCAGCGGCCCATGATCGCGGACAAAGGGTGACCATCCGTCCAATATCAGGGACGCGGGTGAAAGGCCGGCTCCTACGCCGGCCTTCGACGCCTTGCGATGATCGCACGCGTCCCGGGATCGACAAGGATCCCGAGCAACAAACATGACGCTTCATCGAACACGCTTGCCAAGCATCTCCGTACCATCCATATGGATGGTATGGAGATGGATATGAGCGATGTCAGCCGCGATCGGCCACGTTTTCCCGACACGGAGAAGATCACGCTCAATCTTGGCCACGTCGATCTCGGGCGCATTGATCTGCTGGTTCGCGAGGGATTCTATTCCAATCGAACCGACCTGATCCGTACGGCGATCCGCAACCTTCTCGATCGCCAAGACGACGCGATGAGAAAATCGATCGCCAGGGACAAGCTGGAGTTCGGGTTGCGGCATTACGGGCGTGCCGAACTGGAGGCCGCGCGGGAGGCGGCCGCACCGATCGACATCCGCGTCGTCGGCCTGGCCAGCATCGCGTCCGATGTCTCGCCCGAACTCGCGCGAGCCTCGATCGCCTCGATCCAGATCCTGGGAACGCTTCAGGCGAGTCCCGACGTCAAGAACGCGCTGCGGGACCGCATGGTCTGACCGCATCGGGACCGCTCCAACACGACAGGATGATCGATGAACGCTCCCTTCAACCCGAAGCTCGACGCTATGAAGATCGGCTCGATGAAAGACGCTCTGCGACTGACACGCGCCGGACGGCTCGCCGACGCGGTCGCCGTGATCAAGCAGGGACTGGCCGGCATCAACCCGACCGACGCGCGACCCGACACGTCGTCCAAGTCCGAAGGAAACATTCGCTTTCAGCCGATCACGCGACCCGAAACCGCTTCGAGGCCGCACGCGGCTCGCGACGGCGCGGAGCGCGCGGCCCCGAAACCGCGGACATCCCGCTTCGAGACGCGCGCGGTCAGCAACGCCGCCGGCCAGCGGCGCTACAAGCTCTACACGCCGGCGCGCTTCGACGACGCGCCGCTGCCGCTGGTCGTCATGCTGCACGGCTGCACTCAGTCGCCCGACGACTTCGCCGCCGGCACGCGGATGAACGAACTCGCCGATGAGATGGGCTTCCTCGTCGCCTATCCCGAGCAGACGCAGGCGGCCAACATGTCCCGATGCTGGAACTGGTTCAAGCCGGGCGACCAGCAGCGCGACGGCGGCGAGCCCTCGCTGATCGCCGCGATCACCCGCGAGGTCATGCGCGACCGACCCGTGGCCGCCGGCAAGGTGTACGTGGCCGGGCTCTCCGCCGGCGGCGCGGCCGCGGCGATCATGGGACAACGCTACCCCGACCTTTACGCCGGCGTCGGCGTGCATTCCGGCTTGGCATGCGGGGCGGCGCGCGACATGGGCTCGGCCTTCGCCGCCATGCGGGGCGGCGGGGCGCCGGCGGGCGCGGCCGACGGCCGTCCGACGCGCGTGGTGCCGACCATCGTGTTCCACGGCACGGCGGACGGCACCGTCAACCCCGCCAACGCCGGTTACCTGACCGATCAGGCGAAGGCGGGTTTGTCGAACCCGGAGACCATCGCCGGCCGCTCGGACGGCGGCATGGATTTCACGCGCCGGGTTTTCAGGGATGCGGCGTCGCGCGTCGCGGTGGAGGAATGGATGCTGGAGGGGGCAGGACACGCCTGGTCGGGTGGCAGCGCGGCCGGCTCCTACACCGACCCGCGCGGCCCCGACGCCAGCCGCGAGATGATGCGCTTCTTCAGCCAGCTGTGAGGACGCGGATGCTCCGTCACGACCGCACCCGGAGCGGCGTGACGTTCTCGCCCGTCCGGACCCGTTCGGGCGGCGAAGCGACCGCGTCCGGCCGGATGCGGTAGCAGCCGACGTAGAGGGCCGGCAGGAACACCAGGGTGAGCACGGTGCCGGCGAGGATGCCGCCGATCATCGCGTAGGCCATCGGACCCCAGAACACCTCGCGGGCGATCGGGATCATGCCGAGACTGGCGGCGGCGGCGGTGAGCAGGATCGGCCGGACCCGGTGGCAGGTCGCCTCCACCACCGCGTCCCAGGGCGCGAGACCCTCCGCGAGCGTCTCGTCGATCTGCGCGACGAGAATGACCGAGTTGCGGATGATGATGCCGATCAGCGCGAGCACGCCGAGGATGGCGACGAAGCCGAGCGGCGCCCCCGAGGGCAGCAGGGCGGCGACGACGCCGATCAGGCCGAGCGGCGCCACGGAGATGACGAGCAGCAGCTTGCCGAAGCTTTGCAGCTGCACCATCAGCAGGAAGGCCATCGTCAGCAGCATCACCGGCACCACGGAGGCGATCGGCCCCTGGCCCTTGGCGCTTTCCTCCACGGCGCCGCCGGTGGCGAGCACGAAGCCCATCGGCAGGTCCTTGGCGAAGGCGTCGATCTGCGGCTTCAGCTGCGCGACGACGGTGGCGGGCTGCGTCGTATCCACGATGGTGGAGCGCAGCGTGATGGTCGGCAGCCTGTCGCGGCGCCAGACGATCGGCTGTTCCAGGCCGTAGTCCAGCCGCGCGAAGGCGAGGAGGGGCACGATCCGCCCGTTCGACAGCGCCACCTGCAGGCCTCCCAGCGTGTCGATGGAGTTGCGTTCCAGCGCCTGGGCGCGTCCGACGACGTTGACGAGGTAGATCGAGTCGCGCACCTGCGTGATGTTGGTGCCCTGGGCCACGGCGTTCAGGATGCCGGCGATGTCCTGCGCGGTGACGCCGAGCTGCCTGGCCTTGTCCTGCAGGATGTCGACCTGCAGCACCTGTCCCGGCTCGTTCCAGTCGTAGGTCGGCACGCCGAGGTGCGCGTTGGCGCCGACGATGCGGGCGAGCTGCACGGCCCGCTGGCGCACCGCCTGCACGTCCGGGCCGCTGATGCGGTACTGCACGGGACGTCCGACCGGCGGCCCGAGGTCGAGCGAGTGGACGAAGACGTCGGTGCCGACGAACCGTTCGCGGCCGAACTTCGCCAGGATCGGCATCAGCTTGTTGCGGGCCGCCAGCGACGTCGTCTCGATCACGACCTGTCCGTAGAAGCTGTTGCCGAGCTGCTGGTCGAGCGGCAGGTAGAAGCGGATCGCGCCTTCGCCCACGTAGGAGCTCCACTTGACGACGTCGGGGTTGCCGGTGAGGTAGGCCTCGAAACGATCCATCTGCTTCTTGGTCTCGCCCGTGCTGCTCGCGTGCGGCAGCGTCATGTCGACGAGGATCTCGGGGCGGTCGGACGCGGGGAAGAACTGCTGCTGCACGAAGCGCATGCCGAAGAGCGCCAGCGCGAGGGTGGCGAGCGTGAGCCCCACCGTGATCCAGCGCCAGCGCATCGTCACCAGCAGGAACGCCCGGAACGCGCGCATCGCGCGGCCTGGGCCGCCGGCGTGATGCTTGAGCGCCTTGGGCAGGATCTTGACGCCGATCAGCGGCGCGAACAGCACCGCGACCACCCACGAGACGAGCAGGGAGACCGCGATCACCACGAACAGGCTGTAGGTGTACTCGCCCGCCGCCGAGCCGTTGAAGCCGATCGGCAGGAAGCCGGCGACGGTGGCGAGCGTTCCGGTCAGCATGGGGAAGGCGGTGGACGTGTAGGCGAAGGTCGCCGCCTGCGTGCGGGTGTCGCCGTGCTCGAGGCGCGCCACCATCATCTCCACCGTGATCATCGCGTCGTCGACGAGGAGGCCGAGCGCGATGATCAGCGCGCCGAGCGAGATGCGCTGCAAGGTGACGCCCATGATCTCCAGCACCACGAAGGTCGCCGCCAGCACGAGGGGGATGGAGATCGACACGACGAGGCCGGCCCTGACGCCGAGGCTGATGAAGGAGACGAGCAGCACGATGGCGATGGCCTCGCCCAGCGCCTCGGTGAAGCCGCCGACGGCGTGCTCGACGATGCGCGGCTGGTCGGACACGAGGTGGACGCCGACCCCGATCGGCAGCGTCGCCTCCACGGTGCGCATCTTGGCCTTCAGGTCCTTGCCGAACACGAGGAGGTTGCCGCCCTGCCGCATCGCGATGGCGAGGCCGATCGCCGGTTGCCCGTCGTAGCGGAACAAGGGTTGCGGCGGGTCGGGGTAGCCGCGGTGGATGTCGGCGACGTCGGACAGGCGGAAGAAGCGGTCGTTCACCCGGAGGTTGATGGCCTTCAGGCTCGCCTCGGAGGTGAACTGGCCGCCGACGCGCACGGACACCTGCTCGGCGCCGGCCTGCACCACGCCGGACGGCGCGATGGCGTTCTGCGCCTGCAAGGTCTTGATGAGGGCCTGCGTGTCGATGCCGAGCCCGGCGAGTTTGCGGGTCGAGAAATCGAGGTAGATCGATTCGTCCTGCGTGCCGACCAGCATCGTCTTGCCGATGTTGGGCACCCGGAGCACGGCCGAGCGCACGCCCTCCACGTAGTCGCGCAGCTGGCGCATGGAGAGCCCGTCGGCGGTGAAGGCGTAGAGGTTGCCGTAGACGTCGCCGAACTCGTCGTTGAAGGTGACGCTCTTCAGCGTGTCGGGGAAGGTGTTGCGGATGTCGCCGATGTGCTTGCGCACCTGGTAGAACAGGTCCGGCAACCTTTTGGGGTCGGTCGTGTCCTTGAACTGCACGAAGACGGTGGCCTTGCCCGGCGTCGTGTAGCTCCTGGTGAAGTCGAGCCCATCGACCTGCTGCAGCTCCTTCTCGATGCGGTCGGTGACCTGGTCGAGCGTGTCGCCGACCGTGGCGCCCGGCCAGTCCGCGCTGACGATCATGGTCTTGATGGCGAAGGACGGGTCCTCCTCGCGCCCGAGCTTGCCGTAGGCGATCACGCCGGCGATCACCGTGACGACCATCAGGAAGTAGACGAAGGAGCGGTGCTCGAGTGCCCAGCGCGACAGGTTGAAGTTCTTCACGGGCGTGCCGTCCCGATCGCCAGGGCGGGCGCGGCGACGCCCAGCTCGCCGGCGACCGCCTCGCCGTCGCCGAGGCTGTGGACCCCGACGATCACGATCCTCTCGCCCGCCTCGAGGCCGGATGTGATCGAGGCCTGATCGTCCACCATGCCGGCAAGGGCGATATCGCGACGCGCGACGTGCCTGCCGTCCCTGCCGAGGACCCAGACGAACGGTTTCCCGCCGTCCTTGAGCACCGCCGCGGCCGGAACCAGCATGTGCGGGACGACGGATACCTCGCGCGACAGGCTGAGCATCGTGCCGAGCCGGAACGCGGGCGAGGCGTCGGTGAGCGTGAGCCGGACCCGGTGCGTCCGCGTCGCCTCCTCGGCGAGCGGGCCGATCTCGCGGACGACCGCCCGCGCGCTCGTGTCGGGCGCCGCCTGGAGCCGGGCGAGGAAGGTCATGCCCGGCGCCACCTTGCCGATGAAGTCGTCGGGGACGTCGACGATGGCCTCGCGGACGTCGGGGCGGGCGAGCGTAACCACGGCTTGTCCGTTGTCGACATATTGCCCCACCTCCGCGCTCCAGGCGGTGACGACGCCGTCGAAGTTCGCGTGAAGCTCGGTGTAGCCGATCTGGTCCTCCGCCACGCGAAGGGCCGCCTGCGCCTGGTCGAGGCGCGCCTTGGCCGTGTCGCGCCCGGCGACGGCGCCGTCGAGGGTCGCCTGCGCGACGTTGCCGCCGGCGTTGAGCGTGCGCTGGCGCGCCTCGATCCCGGTCGCGTTGGCGAGTTGCGCCTGCGCGTCGGCGACATCCGCCTTGGCGCGCAACAGGGCGAACTGGGTCACGACAGGGTCGAGCGCCGCCAATCTCTGCCCTTTGTGCACGGTGTCGCCGACGAACACGTCACGGGCCACCATGCGCCCGGCGAGCTGGAAGCCGAGCTGGGTCTGGTAGCGCGCCTCGACGGTGCTGGCGAAGGGGCCGAAGGTTTCGACGCTCACCGGCTCGACCGTGGTGGTCAGCACCGATCGCAGCGGTGCCGGCGGCTCCTCGTCGCCCTTGCAACCGGCCAAGGCCAGGACAAACGGCAGCAGGACGAACGGGAGCAGGGCGTGTCTCACCGCGTCGCGTCCCATCCCGGCACCACGCCCACGACCTGGCCCGGATGCAGGAACTGGATGCCGGCCGTGACGATCCGCTCGCCCGGCTTCACGCCCCCCGATAGGATCAGCCTGTCGTCGTCGTAGCGCTTGACGCTCACCACGCGCGGCTCGACGGCCCGGCTCGCGGGGTCGTAGACCCAGACGGCCGGCGCGTCGTTCCAGCGGTACAGCGCGCCGCGCGGCAGCACGATGCCCGACTGCGGCTTGAAGCTGCCGGAGCCGATCACCGCCGCGCCCAGCGACATGCGCGCCGGCACGTCGTCGAGTTCGACCTTCACCCTGACGGCGCCGGACTTGTCGTCGACGCTGGGGGAAATCTCGCGCACGCTGCCTCGCGTCACCACCGCCGGATCGGATTGGAGGGCGACGGTGACGGTCCGGCTCGCCGGCGGCTCGGTGAGCGCCGCTTCGTAGACGTCGAACACCGCGTCGCGCGGCCCGTCCTGGGCCAGCACGAAGACCGTCTGGCCGGCCTGCACCACCTGGCCCGCCTCGGCGTCGCGGCCGACCACCGTTCCCGCCGCGCCGGCCTTGAGATCGGTGTACCCGAACTGCTCCCGCGCGGTGCCGAGCGCCGCCGTCGCGGAGTCGGCCGCCGCCTGCTGCGTCCGGAGCTGCTGCTGCGCCGCATCGAAGCTCGGCCGGGTCGTGTAGCCGCTCTTGAGCAAGGCCTTCTGCCGCTCGAAAGCGACGCTCGCCTGCACGAGCAGCGCCTGCGCGGAGGCGAGCGCCGCCGTGGCGGTGTCGACCGCCGCCACCTGATCGCGGGGATCGAGTACCGCCAGAACCTGATCGGCGCTCACGTGCTCGCCGACCTCGACGAGCCTTTGCGTGATCCTGCCGCTCGCGCGGAAGGCGACATTGGTCTGATACTTCGGCGCGATGGCGCCGGTTAGGGCGAGCCGGCGCGCGAAGGTTTCCTCCCGCGCGACGACGATCTCGACGAGGACGCAACGGACGTCGCAGGCGTCGGCCGGCGTCCCGCTTCGTGCGCCGACGGTCTCACCCGCGCGAAGGCCGGAGGGCGCACCGAAGATCACCGAAGCCAGCAGCGCCGTCACGAGGGATGGTACGGGCCGCATGCTTCGCCTCATCGCTTCCACCAGCTTGCGGGACTGAGCGAAAACGTACTATTTACCGACCAGTCAGTCAATAAAGGACACGATGAAGAGCGGAGGCACGGCGGACAAAGGGGTCCGGCGTCGGCGCAAGGCCGAGCGACCGGTGCTCATCCTCCAGGCGGCGCTCGAGGAGTTCTCGCTGAGCGGCTTCGCGGCCGCGCGGCTGGAGGACGTGGCTGCCCGCGCCGGGATCACCAAAGGCACGATCTACGTGTACTTCCCGAGCAAGGAGGACCTTTTCATGGCGACGTTGAAGGAGAAGACCAGGTCGATCTTCGAGAACCTCGCCTCGCTCGCCGCCGATCCCGACGCGTCGGCGTTGGATGTCCTGCGCAATCACCTCGCCTTCGCCGCCGAGCACATGGTCGAGGATCCGTGCGGCAGGGACATCTTCCGCATCCTGCTCGCCGAGGGACATCGTTTCCCGAGGATCAGCGAGCGCTGGTACACCGAGGTCATGGGTCCGGCGACGGAGGCCTTCGCCGCCATCCTGCGTCGCGGGGTCGCGCGAGGCGAGTTCCGACCCTCGATCGTCGAAGAGTTTCCGCAGCTCGTGATGGCGCCGGTGTTCCTGCACCATAATTGGCAGATGCTGTTCGGCGACGCTCGGCGCGTCGACGTCCGCCGCTACCTCGACGCCGCTTTCGACCTTCTCGCCCACGGGCTGGTGCGACGTTGACGAACACGCGCGCTTCGGCCGGCGACCGTTTACCGTTTGTTAACTTTTATGGCATGAACTTGATTGACATGTGATTCGCGGTTGCGGATCGGGGCTGGACAGGCGGAAGCTATGGATCTCAAGCTCGATGCCCTTGGCACCGCAGCATCCCTCTCCGGCATCGTCATGACGCTTCGGCGGCTCTATCGGCTGAACTTCGAGACGCCTTCCGATATCGTCGCGGTCCTCGGCGACATCGATGTCAACGAACAGCGGGCTTTGACGAAGATCGCCGCCATGGCGCACGCGCGTCGCACCACCCGGTCGCCTCAGGGCCAGAGCATCGACTGATTGGGCGCGCGCGCGGGCCGGCGTCGCTCCGTCGCGGGGCGCATCGCGACACGGCAGCGTTCCCCGGGTATGACGAGCACGAAGATCACCCTTTACCACGACGGTTCCTGTCCGCTCTGCCGCCGGGAGATCGATCATTATCGACGACAGGAGGGCGCGGACGCACTCGCTTTCGTCGACGTCTCCGATGAAGCCGCCGTCGTCGGACCAGGTCTCGACCGGCGCGCGGCGATGGCCCGGTTCCATGTCCGGCTGCCCGACGGGACGCTTCAGTCCGGCGCCGCAGGTTTTCTCGCGGTGTGGCAGCGCCTGCCGCGCTGGCGGTGGCTCGCCGGCCTTGCCCGCGTGCCGGGCGCCGTGCCCCTGCTCGAGATGGGCTATCGCCTGACCTTGCCGTTGCGACCCACTCTCGCCGGCGTCGTGACACGTTTCGATCGAGGGCGCATCAAGGCGGTGCCGTAGACCGTCGCGTGCGTTCTCGCCGACGTCAGCGGCGGACCGCGACCATGGCGATCAGGGCACGCGCCGCGTGGCTGGGCTGGCGTTCGTTGTGGTGGATCAGCCTGAAGGCCCTCGCCGGGAGGTCGATGGGCACCTGGGCGAGGATGCCGGCCTCCAGGGCGGCGACGGCCGCCGAAGCGGATATGACCGCCGCTCCCATGCCGGCCTCCACGGCGGCGCGCACCGCCTCGTTGGTCGGCAGCTCCAAGGCGACGTTCGTCAGCGACGCGACGCCGAGCGCTCGTAACGCGTCCTCGAACACGACCCGTGTGCCGGACCCCGGCTCACGCAGGACCCACTCGCCGGCGGCCAGCTCGGCCGCCGACACGTCCGCCCGGCCGACCCAGGGGTGGCCGGCGGCGACGACCACGACCAGTTGGTCCCGCGCCACCTCCGTCACGTCGAGCGCGGACCCATCGACCGGACCTTCCACGAAGCCGACCTCGACGGTGCCGGCGAGGACGGCGGCGACGACCTCCGCCGTGTTGCCGACCGTGAGCTTGACCTCGATACCCGGATGGGCGCGGCGGAAATCGACGAGGCGGCGCGGCAGCCAATAGCTTGCCACCGTCTGGCTGGCCTGGACGAGCAGGCGTCCCCGCCTCAGTCCCGCGAGGTCGGCGAGCCTGAGCTCCGCCAGCTCGACGCGGGCCAGCACGGCACGCGCTTCGTCGAGGAAGATCCGACCCGCCTCGGTCAGCTCGATGCCGCGGCCGACGCGGCTGAACAGCTTGGCGCCGTGACGCCCCTCCAGGCTCGCGATGGCGGCGCTCGCCGCCGACTGCGCGAGATTGAGCGCCTCGGCGGCGCGGGTGACATGCTGGCGTTCGGCGACAGCGACGAAGATGCGGAGCTGCTCAAGGGTCATGATCGCTCAGCCGTACTTGGCCGGTCACACCCGGGCGGTCGCTGGCGACGAAGGCGTCGAAGGGGGCGGTGACCGCGTGCTGAACCCCGGCGGCGATGGCGAGCCTGAGGTTAGCGGCATTCCGCTCGCGTCGTCCACACCCGGGTCTCCTCAGCCAGCTGGCTCGATCACGCGACACGGGCCCCATGCGTCGATCCCGGCACGATCGCGCCCGGCGCGGACGGATGAGCCGGGCAGCGTCACCGCGATGTCCGGCAGGGTCTCGGTACGCGGAGCACCACGCCGAGCAGGATCGCGACGACGACCGCGAACGTGGCCCAGGTGTGGCGGAGCGCTGGCCCCGCACGTGTCGCAGCCCGATCGTGCCCGCCCTTCAGCCGATCCTGGCATATCTGAACAAGCCTCTGACGACGGGAAATCCGGTTGCCTTGGACGCGTGAACGGACCACGTGTTCCAAGTGGCCGCTGACTATAGAATTCGAAAAGGGTGACGCTGTAGCCGTTGCACTGTAGCAAACGATCTGAAGTGCGTTACGACGGATGTGCGATCCTTCCGGTACGTTGATCTCCTCAGTCGCCAACGGAACTTCTGATTATGAAGCCCGTTTCGGATCAATCGTTGAAAACCGAGAAATTGGTCCCGACGGTTGAGTGTTTGGCTGCTGGGTCCGTTCGCGGGCTCTCTTAAATCAACACCGAACCTAATAGCTGGGATTAATGCCTTAGGCCGGACGCAAGATCCTTGTTTCCATGACGAGGAGGCGCTGGATGCGGTCAAAGCCCTGGTCGCGCCCGAACGCTTTCATCACCCTCTCAGAAGGTTTGCCAACATGAAGACTCTTATCCTAACGTCTGCAGTCGCTTTATTGTCGATGAGCAGCATGGCCGCTTCAGCGTATCCTTATTATGGTCATCGCTATCATCATGCTTACTACAAGCGCCACGGCGGCCTGCCTGGCCCTCACATCATCGGCAGTGGCGACCGCCACGGTACGGCGAGCGGCGGTCCGGTTGGCGGCTTTAAATCCCAGCCGTAGTCGCGATACGGCTAAACGACGCGAAGGCTGACAGCTTTCGCGTTGCCTATGGCGGAGACCCGCGAACACCAGCACAGCCGCGGCTGCTGGATGGTTCGCCCTGAAGATGCGACAACCAGTTTCAAATCGGGTTTGGCCATTTAGAACAATTACTATCGCGTATGTGACAAGGGGAAGGGGCTGCTAGTTGCTGCCCCTCGCGTCCCGTCCCGACCGACCTTGTCCGTCTTGTATGGCGAGGCTCACGACGTGCGCTCGATCAAATTTGAGAGCGTGGCGCCCGCTTAAATACATTTGATGGTTTGTCGCGTCGATTTCCGCCACTGTCTGCTCACGTGATCGCTATTCATCGCACTGACTTCCAGCATTCCATCCCAACGACCGGGATGTGAAAAGCAGCGAAATGACTTAGGCTTTGCGAAATCTTGTCTCAGGCGATTGTCGTTGGTGAACTGGCCTCGACCGCCCATAATAGCAGCGGCCCCGAAATCCTTTTCGGTTTTGGACGGAAGAGGATCAGACTTGCAAAATCCCGCTTACCTTCTCTCGGTCGCGACAGCGTCACCCCCGCATAACTTCTCGCAACGAGACATCGCCAGAACGGCAGGGCGGATGTTCGCCGATCGCTACTATGATTTCGAACGGCTTTCCCGTGTCTTCGAGTCGAGCGGCATCCTCACGCGGCAAGCCGTGCAGCCGATGGAATGGTACACCCAGCATCTTGGATGGCCGGAACGGACGGCGGCCTTCATCGAGGGTGGAACGGCGCTGTTCATCAAGGCTGCGGAGAAGGCGCTGGCCGCGGCGGCGTTGACCGCCGGCGACGTTGATACGATCGTGACTGTCACCTCGACCGGCGTCGCGACGCCATCGATCGAGGCGCGCGTCCTGAAGGAGATGGGGTTTCGCTCCGACGTCGCGCGCGTCCCCGTGTTCGGCCTCGGCTGCGCCGGCGGCGTCTCGGGCTTCTCCATCGCTTCCAGGCTGGCGCAGGGCCGACCGGGCACCAACGTGTTGCTCGTCGTCGTCGAGCTTTGCACCCTGGCGTTCCGGCTGGACACGTTGACCCCGGCCAACATCGTCGCCACCGCCCTGTTCGGCGACGGGGGAGCCGCCTGCGTCCTGCGCGCCGGCGACGGCGGCGTGGCGTCGGTCGAGGCCACCGGCGAACACACATGGCCCGACACGCTGGACATCATGGGCTGGAGCGTCGATCCGCACGGGTTCGGCGTGATCTTCGCCAAGGCTATTCCGCCCTTCGTGCACGAGAAGGTCGGCGCGGCGGTGAGCGGCATCCTGGCGCGGTCCGGGCACACGATGGCGGATGTCGACCGCTTCATCTGCCATCCGGGCGGCCGTAAGGTGGTTTCCGCGCTCGAGCACGCGTTCTCGCTCGCCTACGGTTCGCTCGACCACGAGCGGGAGGTTCTCGCGGCTCACGGCAACATGTCTTCGCCAACCGTTCTTTTCGTGCTGGAGCGCATGGTGAAGCAGGGCCTGCCGGATTGTTCCGTCCTCAACGCGATGGGACCCGGTTTCACGTCGAGTTGCGCGGTGCTGAGGCAGGCGGCTTGACGTTCGCCGTCCTGGTTCTGTGTCTCGTCACGCTGCAGCGAGGCGGTGAACTGGTGCTCGCGCGTCGCAACACGCGGCGCCTCATGGCCCGCGGCGCGATCGAGGTCGCGCCCGCGCATTACCCCGCCATCGTCGCCGTCCACGGCCTGTGGCTCCTCGCCCTCTGGCTCCTCGGCTGGCAGGCCGTCATCCATGACGGATGGCTGGCGCTGTTCTGCGTGCTTCAGGCGCTACGCGTCTGGGTCATCGCCACGCTGGGACCGCGCTGGACGACTCGCATCATCATCCTGCCGGGCGAGTCTCTCGTGCGGGCAGGGCCGTATCGCTGGATTTCGCATCCCAACTACGTGGTCGTCGCCTCCGAGATCGCCGTCCTCCCTTT
The DNA here is from genome assembly GCA_964244495.1 of uncultured Beijerinckiaceae bacterium. Lineage (GTDB taxonomy): Bacteria > Pseudomonadota > Alphaproteobacteria > Rhizobiales > Beijerinckiaceae > RH-AL1. The sequence continues at coordinate 116,329 of CAXTIU010000012.1, read as the reverse complement.
GGCGTTCGGGCTTCCGGTCGTCGCGGCTGTGTTCACGGTCCTCAACGCGGTTGTGCTAACCATACGCATCCGCGCCGAGAACCGCGCTCTGGGCAAACCGGTCCATGCCACTATCGCCTAGCACAGGCACTTCGGCGAGCGCGCACACGTCACTCGGCGTGCCGGTCGCGGAGCGCTGGTCGTCCAGAACCACGCTCGGCTTCATCATGATGGCTGTCGGGATGTTCATGGCCATCCTCGATGCCCAGGTCGTGGCCACCTCCTTGCCGACGATCCAGCTCGCTCTCAACATTCACCCGTCCGCGATCAGCTGGATCCAAACCGCCTACCTCATCGCCGAGGTGATCGCGATCCCGCTCACCGGTGTCTTGACGCGCGTACTGACGATGCGATGGCTGTTCGTGAGTGCCGTCTGCCTCTTCACCGTCGCGTCGGTCGGCTGCGCGTCGAGCACGACCTTCGGAGGGTTGATCGCGTGGCGCGTCGCTCAGGGCTTCACCGGGGGCACGTTGATCCCCGCCGTGTTCGCGGCCGTTTTCATCCTGTTCCCTGTCAAGCATCAGCCTTTGGCGACGACCTTGGCCGGGGGGCTCGCCGTGCTCGCCCCGACGGTCGGACCGATCGTCGGCGGTTGGATCACCGACACCTACGACTGGAACTGGCTGTTCCTGATCAACGTCGTCCCAGGCATCCTCGCCGCGCTCGGCGCCAGCTGGTTGCTGCCTCGGCAGAAGCCCGACTTCGCCTCCCTGCGTACGCTCGATCTCGTCTCGCTCGCCCTGCTGGCGGTCGGCCTGTCGGCGTTCGAGATCGGGTTGACCCGGGCGCCGCAGAACGGGTGGGCGTCCGGGCTGGTGATCGGGCTGCTCGCGGCGAGCGCGGGATGTGGCACATTCTTCGTTTGGCGGACGTTCCGGTCGTCGGTTCCGCTCGCCAACCTCAGGTTGTTTCGCGACAGGTCCTTCGCGATCGGCTGCGTCTTGAGCTTCGTGCTCGGGATCGGCTTGTTCGGGACGATCTACCTGATGCCCGTGTTCCTGGGCATCGTGCGCCGCCACGACGCGCTGGCGATCGGGGAGATCATGCTCGTGACCGGCGTGGCGCAACTGATCAGCTCGCCGCTCGCCGTGCTCCTCGAACGGCGCGTCGATCCGCGCGTGCTGACCGTCGCCGGCTTCATCCTGTTCGGTATCGGTCTCGGCATGAGCGCTTTCCAAACGGTGGGCACGGACTTCGACGGCATGTTCTGGCCACAGGTGGTTCGCGGCATCGCGATCATGCTCTGCCTGCTACCGCCCACGCGCATCGCGCTCGGGCACCTGCCGGAGGCGCTCGTTCCCGACGCGAGCGGGCTGTTCAACCTCATGCGCAACCTGGGAGGCGCGGTCGGCCTGGCGCTGATCGACTCGGTGATCTACGGCCGGGCGCCCGGCCTCGGCGAAGAGATCATCACGCGCCTCAAGGCCGGTGACATCGCGACGGCCCAGAGCGTCGGCATCCCCCTGTCGCGCTTCATCGGCAGGGCGGCGCCGTTAGACGACCAGACCAGGACCGTGCTCGCCGGCCTCGTCAAGAAGGCCGCTCTGACCCAGGCGATCAACGAGGCTTGGGGCCTCATCGCCGTCCTCACGCTCGCCGCCATCGCGACCCTTTTGTTCGCCAAGTCGCATGGTCCGCGTGGTCCGCTCCGGGCGGCGCGGCGGCGCCGGCTGGCCGCTTCCACGGGTCAGGGCGAGGGGGCATCCTTGTGCGCCGGGCGCGGCCACGGCAGCCAGTAGGGAACGCTGCGCCGGTACGCCGCGAACTCGCCGCCGAACAGCTTCGCGAAGCGAGCCTCCTTGAAAAGCGGCCCCAGCAAGCAGTAGGCCGAGAGTACGAGCGCGACGACGAGCTGGTCCGGCGTCCAGGTCGGCACCGTCCACGTCGTGAGCGCGAAGGAAACGTAGATCGGCTGGCGGCAGAGCCGGAACAGGCCGGTCCTCGGCATGGGCGGGTAGACCGGCGCCTTGTCGCGCGCCACCGCCCACCAGCCGAGCAGCCCGACTTGCATCGCGAACCCGGCATCGACGATGGACTTCAGCAGCAGCAGCCAGGATGCCGTGTAAAGCGCGCAGACGAGGACGAGCACGGTCCCGTGGGCGTGCCACCAGAGCGTGCCAGTGGGTGTCCAGAACAGGAACAGCGCCCCCGTCTGCAGGGACGCGATGATGACGTAGGTGGTGGTCGACAGACGGCCGCCGAGCCGGCCCGGCGCCATACGGCCCATCAGCGCGCGCCCGTGACGCGAGAGCAGGTACGAGTGCGCCAGCGGGAACTGCATCAGCAGGACCGCATCCGCCATCCAGCTCCATGGGCGCGGCAATCGTCCCAGCGACCGGCTCATCCCGAAGGCCATCTCGCCGATCATCGTGCCGACGCCGGCGACGAACAGCACGTGGCAGAGCAGGCCGCAGACAGTGGCATATAGCGGAGCGTAGCTTGGCTGCGATGGTGCCGGCCGAGGCATGCCCCCACCGGCCTGGGACTTCTGCGCGGATCGCTGCATCGCCCTGCCTGGTCCTTCGGTGCCCGCCCGGCATATCCCCTATCGCGACCCGACCTTGTCGGCAATCCGACCGAGCGTCGCGCCGGCCGGCGCCGCCACCGGGCAAGCGACGCGCTCACCCGACGGGCACAAGGCCGTAGCGGCTTCAGGTCTCATCTCTCGTCCGCAACGCTCCGCGGCTGATCGCGTTACCCGCGAACCGATCCACAAGTCGCTCGCTCCTCGGGTCGATCGCTGAGCCCTCAGGTTATGGCGGCTCGGCGGCGCAAACGCTTGGACGACGCGCTCACCTCGCTCTCGTCTTCATGGTGCGTTCGGCTGGACCCCAGGTCCGGGAACCGGCTCGCGGCCGACTAGGAAAACACGATGCAGGTTGGGACCGCTCTCAGTGCCGTGAACTTCGCCCTCGCGGGGTCACGCGAGGGTTTCGGCCCCTTCCTAGGCGTTTATCTCCAGGGCAAGGGGTTCAACCCGGCGGCGACCGGCCTGGCCATGTCGCTCGCCGGCATCGCCGGGCTTCTCGCGACGACGCCGATCGGCGCGCTGGTCGATCGCTCGACCGGCAAACGGTTCGCCCTCGTCCTTGCCGTCGTCGGCATCGCGGTCGGCGCGGTGATGATTGTGGCGACGCGCAGTCTCTGGATCATCGGAGCGGCGCAGGTCCTGATCGGCGTCGCCGATACCAGCATCGCGCCCCTGATTGCCGCCATCACCCTCGGGATCGTGGGTGCCGAGCATTACAGCGCCCGCGTGTCGCGCAACGAGGCCTACAATCACGCGGGAAACGGGGTGAACGCGTTGCTCGCCGCCGTCCTCGGATACTTCTTCGGGCTCGGCTTCGTCGCGCTCGCCATCGTCGTCACGGCGGTCATGTCAAGCGCCGTCATCGGCCAGATCAAGCCCCAAGCCATTGATCACACGCAGGCGCGGAGCGGCCAGGCCGACGAGCGCTCGACGCTGCCGGCCCTCCTTCAAACCCCCGGCCTCGTGCTGCTGGCCCTGACCGTCATGTTGTTCCAGACCGCGAATGGGGCGATGCTGCCCTTCCTCGCCCAGGCCAAGACGGCGGCGGGAGGCAATCCGAGCGTCGTGACCGGTGTGATGACGGTGGTGGCGCAAGGGACGATGGTTGGCGCCGCGTTGCTCGCCGCACCCCTTGCGCGCTGGCGCAACCATGCCTGGGTGATGACCCTGGCGATGATCGTCGTCATCCTGCGCTGCCTTCTCGCCTATTACGCCGTGTCCTGGCCCGTGATTATCAGTGTCGAAGTGCTGGAAGGATTGTCCATGGGACTGGCCGGCGTGGCGATCCCGGCGCTCGTCGCCGAGGTCATGGCCGGATCCGGGAGGGCCAGCGCCGGGTTGGGCGCGGTGATGACGGCCTTTGGCGCCGGTGCGGCGTTGAGCCCGCTGGTCGCGGGGGAGATCGCCCAATGGCTCGGATTCTCGGCATCGTTCCTGGCATTGGGGATCGTCGCCATCGTCGGTACCGCCGCCTGGACGTGCGGCCGGCTCATCCCCTCATTCTGGATGAGATCGATGGAAGAGGAGGTCGGCGTCCCGTGAGGCCGCGCGTTCGGCGACGGGCCTCACCCCTTCTTCCGGGTACTTTCGATGAAAGCCATGACGGCGGCGCAAAGGTCCTTGACGTCGCCCGGCTGCAAAGCTCCCGGATCCTTCAAGCCTCGGCTGGCGATCTGCTCCGCGCGATCCGAGTTGAGATCGAGCGTCATGGCTTGGCTCGCCATCTCGGTGGCCATGGAATTCGAGGGAGTTTCGACCAACGGACCATCCTTTGAAAACGCACGCTGCCGAGAGCACGCGAAGATATGCGGGGGACGCACACGAGCGTGAACGCCGTGTGCCGTGGATAGGATGCAGGCATTTGGTCGCTGGCCGGGATCGCCAGCCGAGCGAACCGCCGGGCGGGTGGATTATGTCGCGACGATGCGCGATAGCGGGATCGACGATGACGCCGGTGTTCCGGATGCGCCGACCGTGAACCGCGTCATGAACGCCAATGGCCTGACGTTCGCCGTCGACGAGGCGGGGGAGGGCGAGGCGGTCGCGATCCTGCTGCACGGTTTTCCGGAGAACCGGTCCTCGTGGCGCCACCAACTCCATCCGCTGGCGAACCTCGGCTGGCACGTGATCGCGCCGGACATGCGCGGCTACGGTGACAGCGACCGCCCGCGCGAGCGGGACGCCTACCGGATCGAGCACCTCGTCGCCGACGTGGCCGCCCTGTTCGACGCCTGCGGGGCGACACGCCGCCTGCTCGTCGGGCACGACTGGGGTGCCATGGTCGCCTGGGCCTTCGCGATCGCTCGCGCTCGGCCGCTCGAAGGCCTGGTGGTCATGAACGTGCCGCACCCGAGCGTCTTCCGCCACGCCCTGCGCCACTCGTGGCCGCAGCGACGCCGCTCGTGGTACGCGGCGTTCTTCCAGCTGCCGCACCTGCCCGAAGCGGTGCTGACGGCGCGCGGCGCGGCGGTGGTCGGGCGTATGCTCCGCGACACCGCCATCGACAAGGGCGCGTTTCCGCCGGCGGTGCTCGACGGCTACAGGGCGGCGGCGTCGAAGCCCGGCGCGATGACGGCCATGTTGAACTACTACCGTGCCAATGGCCGCTCGATGCTGCGGCACGAAACCGTGTCGGTGGTCGCCGTGCCGACCCTGATGATCTGGGGCGAGGAGGATGTAGCCCTCGGCCTCGAACTCACCGAGGGCTACGGGCCGCTCGTCGCCGACTTCACCCTCAAGCGTTTCCCCGGCGTCTCGCACTGGGTGCAGCAGGAGGCGCCCGGTCCGGTCAACGCCGCGCTGGCAGAATGGCTTCACGGCAAGGGCCTCGTCCATCTGGCCTCGCGTTAGCGGGCCGTCAGCGCCACCGGGATCGACGAGGCATCGTGATCTCCCGGCATCGCGGGTCGCGCGCGCGGCCGACTCTGGACGCGGATATAGACGAGGTTTTCGCCGGAGATGACCATCTCGAAGCGCCGCTCCAGCATCGCCCTTTGGAAGTTCCGGCTGGTGCCGGCACCCGGAAGCAACCAATCGTGCGGCTCGATCATCACCACCCTCACGTCGTCCAGCCACGCGAGGTTGTCCTCGAAGAGCTGCGCCTCGAACCCTTCGATATCGACCTTGACCAGGAAGAGGTCGCCGGCGTCGTGGGCCTCCATGATCTTGGGAATGGTCGTCGTCGCGATCGAGCCGCCGGCGTCGCGTTCGACCTGGACGGCCCAGGCGTGACAATCGTCGGCCTGCAGCGAGACGCGGCCCAGCCGCGAGTCGATTGCCGCCTCGACCACTTCGATGTTGCCGCGCTGGCGGACGTTCATCCGGAGCACCTCGGCGTTGCCCTCGTCCGGCTCGACCGCGTAGATCCGCGCTTCCGGAAACGTTTCACCGAACCAGATCGATGCCGCTCCGACGTTCGCGCCGGCATCGACGATGACGGGCGATCGGCCCGCCCGGACGAGAGCGTCGTAGGCGGCGAGGACGTCGCCGTATTGCTGGAGCCGCGAGATGTCGTAGGCGCCTCGCCGGAAGATGTCGATGAAGGTTTGGGCATCCGACGCGCGCGGTCGGATCATCGCCTGTCCGGCGTTTCCCAGGGTCACGCGATGATGCTTGCGACCGAGCACCCGCGAAACATGACGCAGGGGGAAGCGCGGGCCGAAGTGCACACCGTCGGCAAGGTTCCCGGTGATCTTATCGAACGTGCTCATGATGAAATTTTCCCTTCATCAATGAGGATTACTATCATATCGGTGGATGCATGCAGGCAAGACCGATATTAATACTAACGGCACGGTCCGTTTACACGATGGAAGGGGCAAGTTGCTGAAAGGCAGCACGCCGGCTGGCCGGTGCCGCCACGTTCGACGCGGCAGCGCCCTTCCCGACGGTCAGAACGCCGACAGTCCCGTGATCGCGCGCCCGAGGATCAGCGCGTGCACGTCGGAGGCGCCCTCGTAGGTGTTCACCGTTTCCAGGTTCATCACGTGGCGCATGACGTGGACCTCCCCGGTGATGCCGGCGCCGCCGTGCATGTCGCGCGCCTCGCGGGCGACGGCGAGCGCCACCAGGCAGTTCTTGCGCTTCATCATGGAGATCGCCTCCGGCACGAAGGCGCCGGCGTCCAGCATGCGGCCGAGCGCCAGCGCGCCTTCCAGGCCGAGCGCGATGTCCGTCATCATGTCGGCGAGCTTCTTCTGCACCAGTTGGCGGCCGCCGAGCGGGCGGCCGAACAGGCTGCGGTCCATCACGTAGTCCCGCGTGGCGCGCAGGCAGAACTCGGCCGCCCCCAGCGTGCCCCAGGCGATTCCGAAACGCGCCTTGTTGAGGCAGGAGAACGGCCCGCGCAGGCCGCGCGCGCCGGGCAGGCGGTTGTCCTCCGGCACGAACACGTCGGCGAGGCCGATGTCGCCTGTCGTGGACGCCCGCAGGCTCAGCTTGTCGCCGATGACCTGCGTGGTGAAGCCCTTGAACGCCCGCTCCACGATGAAGCCGGTGATGTCGCCATCGAGCTTCGCCCAGACGATCGCGAGGTCGCAGATCGGCGAGTTGCTGATCCAGTACTTGGCGCCGTTCAGCACGTAGCCGCCGTCGACCTTCACCGCCTTGGTTCGCATGGAGGCCGGATCCGAGCCGCCCTCCGCCTCCGTCAGGCCGAAGCAGCCGATCAACTCACCCCGCGCCATCCCCGGAAGGAAGCGCCGACGCTGCGCCTCGCTGCCGAAGGCGAAGATCGGGTACATGGCGAGCGAGGATTGCACGCTCATCGCGGACCGGTAGCCGGAATCGATCGCCTCGACCTCGCGCGCGACCAGGCCGTAGGCGACGTGGCTGGCGCCGGCGCCGCCATACTCCTCCGGCAACGTCACCCCGAGCAGGCCGAGTTCGCCCATCTCGCTCATGATCTCGCGGTCGAAGCGCTCCTGCGCGAAGGCGGACACGGCGCGGGGCAGAAGCTTCTCGCGCGCGTACGAGCGAGCGACCTCGGCGATCATCCGCTCCTCGTCGCTGAGGCGCGCCGCGAGGTCGAGCGGGTCGGTCCAGTCGAATGTTTGGGCGTGGGCTCCCGACGTCATCGCGCGCTCCTCTTGGACTTGTTCCGGCCTCTGCGACTACCATGCCGCACGCGGGGAAGGCGAGGCGGGTCACGCCACTCGACGATCCCGCCCCCGACGTTCACCCTAAAGGAGGATGCGATGATCGCTGAGCGCGGCGTGTGGCGCCTGACCAGACGCCCGACCGGCAGCATCGCCGACGGCGACCTCGCCTTCGCCCGCGAGCCGTTGCCGGCTGTGCGGGACGGGCAGATCCTGTTGCAGGTGCTCTACCTTTCGCTCGACCCCACCAACCGCATCTGGATGAGCGACCGGCCGCAATACATGCCGCCCGTCGCGCTGGGCGCACCGATGCGCGGGATCGTGGCCGGGCGCGTCATCGCCAGCCGCAAGCCGGGCGTGGACGAGGGCTGGATCATGATCGGCCTGGGCGAATGGGCCGACCACATCGTCAGCGACGGGAGCACCTTGTCGCCGCTGAAGCCGATCCCCGGCGTGCCGTTGTCCGTCGCCTTCGGCATCTTCGGCCTCGTCGGGCCCACCGCCTACTTCGGCCTGCTCGACATCGGCCGGCCGCGCCCGGGCGAAACCATGGTGGTGTCGGCCGCCGCCGGCGGCGTCGGCCAGATCGTCGGGCAGATCGGCAAGATCAAGGGGTGTCGCGTCATCGGCATCGCCGGCGGCGCGGAGAAGTGCCGCAGCATCGTCGCCGACTTCGGCTACGACGCCGCGATCGACTACAAGGCGGAGGACGTCGGCGCCCGGCTCGACGCGCTGGCGCCGGACGGCGTCGACATCAACTTCGAGCAGGTCGGCGGCCCGATCATGGACGCGGTGATGCACCGCCTGCGCTTGTTCGGCCGGATGCCGCTGTGCGGGATGGTCTCGGGCTACGACGACGAGACGAGCGCCGGGCCGTCCGCCTTCCCGATGATCCTGATGCGGCGCCTGACGGTCCAAGGCTTCATCGTCCTCGACTATGCCCCGCGTTTCGCCGAGATGACGGGCGAACTCGGCGGCTGGCTCGCGGAGGGACGGATCAAGTCGCGGCAGGACGTCCGGCCGGGGCTGGACAGCGCCGTCGCCAACCTGAAGGCGCTGCTGACCGGCGGCAACTTCGGCAAGATGCTGATCGAGGTGGCGCCCGAGGCCGGGACGCTGTGAGGGGAGGACGCGGGCATGGATGAAGCGGGGACGAGGCCGATCTGGTTCTCCGTGCCGCCGACGCAGATGGGGGCGTTCGGCGAGCCCGGCCTGTTCGAGCACCTCGGCATGGAGTTGACCGGCGCCGGTCCGGACTGGATCGCGGGCCGCATGCCGGTCGACGCGCGCACGCGCCAGCCGTTCGGCCTGCTGCACGGCGGCGCCTCGGTGGTGCTGGCCGAGAGCCTCGCCTCCATCGGCTCCGCCGCGGTCGTCGACCTGCGGCGCCACGCCTGCGTCGGCCTGGAGATCAACGCCAACCACCTGCGCCCGGTCAGGGATGGCTCGGTCACGGGGATCGCGCGGCCGATCCACCTCGGCCGCACGACCCACGTGTGGGACATCCGCCTCGCCGACGGGGCCGGCCGCGCGGTCTGCGTGTCGCGCTGCACCGTGGCGATCGTCGAGCGCCGTCCGACCGAGGGCGCCCGCGTGGGCCCGCCGTAACGACGCGCGGCCCGTCCTTTGCCGCGTCCTCGACGAGGCTGACGCGGCGTGTGGACCTCAGCACTGTCACAGTACTCTTCCGCTCCATCCGGAAAGCGCCGGCCCTCCAAGCTTCCCGTGTGGTCGTCCGCACATGCTAATTGTCTGATATTGTTGCCCGTTCCCAGAGCTGAGCCTTGACTTCCCACCGCGCGGAAATATGGTCAAGCTGTTGGTGGGGGGATTGAAGATGCCTGATGGGAATACTGGTATCGGGGGCGGTGACGGCACGTTGCCCAGTGATCGCACGGTTAAATACGCGACCATTCATGTTCATGCCCAGCAAGTCGATTTCTTGCGGTCGAACAATGAACTCTTCCAAGGTCACACGCAGAACGTCTCGGCCCAGATCACCGGTGACCTGTACATCTATAGAGAACCGAACACGGCGGACGGCAACGAGGTTTATCTGGTCTCGTTCGTGGGGGGCGACATCATCTCGCCATGCGGCGACGATGGACATATCCTGTCCGACATCGTCCTGACGGGCGGCAGTGACCGAAACGGGCTCTCCTCCGACCTCGCCAAGGGGTTCTTTCACTATAGATCGGACGTCAAGGTCCAACCTGCGGATACCAGGCACCCGATATCATGGGTGCTGTCGGCGCCGCAGACCCCGAACAAGAGTCACACGGTCACGGATCAGGTCGTCATGTCCTACACGACCAATGAAGGCGTCGAGAGCGACGGCGAAGACTTCAAAGTGTCGATGGGAGCCAGTCAGACCTCCCAGAACTGGCACAGCATCACGGATACGTTCGACGATTGGTCCGTCGTCGAAACCAGCAACGCCGGAGAGAACTCCGCGTCGTGGACTTACGCGCAATACACACCTTGGGATGGGAGGAACGACGGCGCGAACAACTTTAATAATTGGTGGCAGGATGCCTATAACGTAGGCGGCGGCTGGGACGACGTGAAGAATCCAAACGATCTCTCGAAAGAGACGATGCAGTACCATTACATAGCGGCCTGGCGCTTCTTCCGCCCGATCTCCGATGCACCCTTCGCCGTGGAGATCACGGGCACGAGCACGCATTATTACTGCCTGATCGTGATGCCGCAATGCCAGCCCGTGATACAGAGGGTGATGAACATGGCGATCCGCAAGCCCGGCAACCATACATTCTACCCTGCTCAGTCGATCCTGCGCTGGTCGCAGATCATCGACCTTAAAGCCGCGACGAACTTCAAGACGTAGGATCGACCGCCATGCCATTCACCGATAACGTCGATGATCAAGGTTTCGCGAAGGATGCCTGCAAAATCTGTGAGTACACTTACCAATACAACTACCAGTACCCGAAACCAGGTTGTCAATGTACGACGAGACCAGACACGAGCTCCTTCATATGTGGAACATGCGTCGAAAAGTGCGGCGACAAATGCCCCTTCTGCAACCTGACGTTTGAAGAAACTCGGCGGGCTGAAGTCGAAAACGACTTAAATATCGCGAACAAAGAATTCAACGACATGGTGCCTATAGGGCTTCCCTTCAACGTCGGCCGTGATGCTTGGCAGCTGCCCGCCAGCGCGGAGGAGAGAGCGAGTCGGGAAAGGGAAGGGCAGGGCGGCGACGAGAGGGAGCGGGAAGAGAGGGAAAGGGAGCAACGGGAGCGTGAGCAAGAGGAACGCGAGCAGGACGGACAGCATGAGGGCGTTCCCGTCTGAGCCAAGTCACGCCAGCATGCCCATATGAGGTGGCATTTCTAGGAGAACGCCATGCTCGGATCAGCCAAGAGCAAGTCGCACCACGGCCTCGAACGCGCGGTCGCGAAGTACGAGGCCAAGCTCGCCAAGGCGGCGAACCCAACGCAGCGGCAGTACGCCTCCAACATGCTCGGCATGGCGAAGCGCGCCCTCGCCGAGAGCCGCGAGGGTGAGCCGGATATCGAACCCGACGGCGACGACGTGGTGAACCTGCGCCGCGACGAGTACCGGGCGGATTAGCGCAGCGGGAACTTCGGCGGCGGGACGAGCTTGAAGGGCGCAACATCGTCCTTGAACCTGTAAGGTCATATCCATGCCGCTTCGCACCCTGCGGATCGCCCTCGCCGCCACGGCCGTCGCGATCGTCGCGCCCGCCTTCGCCCAGACGCCGCCGGCACCCGCGACGCCCCCGAGCCCCAGCCAGGCGGGACTGACGAAAGTGATGTCGTTCGCCCACCAGGTCACCGGCGTGAACGTGAGCCGGGACGGCCGCATCTTCGTCAACTTCCCGCGTTGGACGGAGGATTCCGCCATGTCCGTCGGCGAGGTCAAGGATGGGCAGGTGGTGCCCTTCCCGGACGCGGAATGGAACGGATGGCGCAACGCCCTGAAGGACAAGGTCGAGGCCAAGAACCACTGGGTGTGCGTCCAGTCGATCGTGGTCGACCACGGCAATCACCTGTGGGTGCTCGACCCCGCCGCGCCGGCCATGGGCGCGCTGGTGCCGGGCGGCGCCAAGCTCGTCGCCATCGACCTCGCGACGAACAAGGTCGTCAAGACGATCGCCTTCAGCGACACGGTGGCGCCGCAGGGCTCCTACCTCAACGACGTGCGCTTCTCGCCCGATGACAAGGTCGCCTACATCACCGACTCCGGCGCCAAGGGCGCTCTGATCGTGGTCGACCTCGCCAGCGGTTCGGCCCGGCGCGTGCTCGACGGCGATCCGTCCACGCAGCCGGACAAGGGCGTGACCGTGACGTGGGCCGGCAAGCCGCTGCGGCGCCCGGACGGGCGCGGCGTCGAGTTCTCCGCCGACGGCATCGCCCTTTCGCCCGACGGCCGCACGCTGTACTGGCAGGCGATCAAGGGCAAGACGCTCTACAGCCTGCCAACCGACGCCCTGAACCCCGGCGTGTTGACGTCCGTGACCCCGGAGTCGGTCGGCGACAGCAGCCTGCGCGGCAAGATCGCGGTGGTCGGCGACAACGGCCCGGCCGATGGCCTGCTCATCGATCAGCGCGACGGCAAGATGTACGTGACCGGCCCGCAGGACAACAGCGTCAAGGTGCGCGATCTCGGCAAACCCGGTTCGACGCCGACGACCGTGGTCCAGGACGACCGGTTGCACTGGCCCGACACGTTCGCCGAGGGGCCGAACGGCGCGATCTACTTCACGACCTCGCACATCCAGGATTCCGCCTTCTTCAAGCCCGACGCGCCGATCGTCCTGCCGACGGAGCTGTGGCGGATCACCCCCGACGCGAAATGACCATCACGCCCTGACGAAGCCCAGGATGTCCTTGACGCCGTCAAGCGTGGTGCGGGCTATCGTCCGTGCCCGATCGGCGCCGTCGACGAGCACCGCGTCGATCGCCGGCGGATCGGCGAGGAGGCGTTTCATCTCCTGGCCGATCGGGCCGAGCGAGGCCACGGCGCGATCGGCGAGCGCGCCCTTGAAGGTCGAGAAGTTGGCGCCCCCCAGCTCGGCCAAAGCCTCCGCCTTGGTCTGGTGGTTGAGGGCGGCGTAGATGCCGACGAGGTTGTCGGCCTCGGGCCGCCCGGCCAGCCCGGACGGCTCGGATGGCAGCGGGTCGGGATCGGTCTTCGCCTTGCGGATCTTGGTCGCGATCGTGTCGGCGTCGTCGACGAGGTTGATGCGCGAGTTGTCCGACGGGTCGGACTTCGACATCTTCTTGGCGCCGTCGCGCAGGCTCATCACCCGCGTCGCCGGTCCCTGGATGAGCGGCTCCGGCAGCGGGAAGAACGCCTCGCCGTGCCCATGCGCCGCGATCGACCCGGCGAAGTCCGTGTTGAACTTTTGGGCGATGTCGCGGGTCAGTTCGAGGTGCTGCTTCTGGTCGTCACCGACCGGCACCTGCGTTGCGCGGTAGGCGAGGATGTCGGCCGCCATCAGGGTCGGGTAGGCGAACAGGCCGATGGACGCCTGCTCGCGGTCCTTGCCGGCCTTCTCCTTGAACTGCGTCATGCGGTTGAGCCAGCCGATGCGGGCGACGCAGTTGAACACCCACGCGAGTTCGGCGTGCTCCGCGACCTGACTCTGGTTGAAGACGATGTGCTGCTTCGGATCGATGCCCGACGCGATGAAGGCCGCCGTCACCTCGCGGATGCTCGTCCTCAGCTGCGCGGGGTCCTGCGGCAGGGTGATCGCGTGGAGGTCGACCACGCAGAACAGGCAATCGTGGGTGGCCTGCAGCTCGACGAACCGGGTGATCGCGCCGAGGTAGTTGCCGAGGTGGAGGTTGCCGGTCGGCTGCACGCCGGAGAACACGCGTTGCGGGAAGGCGATCATCGGGCTGGGTGCGTCTCTAGCCGGCAGGAAGGCCGCTTATCCCGCGCGGACCGCGTACTGGCAAGGAGGACCGGTCGCTACCAGGGGATCGCCTTGCCCTGGTAATCCAGGAACACGCAGCCGGGCTTGCCGAGGCGGCCGGCGACGACGTCCATCATGCCGCGCGCGCTGTCGGCGACCGTGAGGGGCGCGTTGGCGCCACCCATGTCGGTGCGCACCCAGCCCGGGTGCATGGCCACGACCGAGCGCTCCTTGTGCCGCGCGGCGTAGGACCGGAGCAGCATGTTGAGCGCCGCCTTGCTGGCGCGGTAGACCTCCATGCCGCCGGACCCGTTCTGCGCGACGCTGCCGAGCAGCGACGTCATCGCCACGATCGCGCCGTCGGAGGCGACGTTCGCGCCGATGGCCTCGATGATCTTGAGCGGCGCAAAGGCGTTCGTCTCCATGACGGTCGCGAAGGTTTCGGACGAGACGGCGCCGATCGGCTTCTCCCCGTCGAGCGAGATGCCGGCTGACACGAACAGGAGGTCGAGGCGCGTGCCTTCGAGCACCCGCTCGAGGGCGGCGATCGCGGCGGCGTCGTTGACGTCGAGCGTCTCGATCGTGAGCCGCTCGCCGACACCCTCCGCCAGTCGTCGCAGGCCCTCGTCGTTCCGGCCGCGCGTCGTCGCGACCACACGCCAGCCGCGATCGATCATCGCCGTGGCAAGGCCGAGGCCCAGCCCGCGCGAGGCGCCGATCAGGAGGGCCGTCTTGTCGTTCTCAGCCGCCATGGCGCGTCCCTGCTCCCGTGGCCCTACTTGAAGCCGGTCGTCTCGTGCGGCACGTAAAGCGCTTCGAGGCCGCGCACCTCGTCCTCCGTGAGCTTAAGTTCCAACGCGGCGACCGCGTCGTCGAGGTGGTGCGGCTTGGTCGCCCCGATGATCGGCGCCGTGACCTCCGGCTTGCCCAACACCCAGGCGAGCGCGACCTGCGCGCGCGACACGCCGCGCGCCATGGCGATCTCGGCCACCTTGTCGACGATCTTGCGGTCCGCCTCCTCCGTCTTGGCGTAGAGCGTGCGCCCGAACTCGTCCGTGTCGAGGCGGGCGGTTCGCTCGTCCCAGTCGCGGGTGAGGCGCCCGCGGGCCATCGGGCTCCAGGGGATCACGCCGATGCCCTCCGCCTTGCAGAGCGGCAGCATCTCGCGCTCCTCCTCGCGGTACAGGAGGTTGACGTAGTTCTGCATGGACGAGAACCGCGTCCAGCCGTGGCGCTCGGCGACGTGGAGAGCCTTGGCGAACTGCCACGCGTACATCGACGAGGCGCCGATGTAGCGAGCCTTGCCGGCGCGCACGACCTCGTGGAGCGCTTCCATCGTTTCCTCGATGGGCACGGCGTAGTCCCAGCGATGGATCTGGTACAAGTCGACGTAGTCGGTGCCGAGACGCCGCAGGGAATTGTCGATCTCGCTCAGGATCGCCTTGCGCGACAGGCCGGCGCCGTTGGGGCCGGGCCGCATGCGGCCGTGCACCTTGGTGGCGAGCACGATCTCGTCGCGGCGAGCGTAGTCCTTCAGCGCTCGCCCGACGATCTCCTCGCTGGTGCCGGCGGAGTACACGTTGGCGGTGTCGAAGAAGTTGATGCCGGCCTCGATGGCCTTTCGGATGAAGGGGCGGCTCGTTTCCTCGTCGAGCGTCCAGGCGTGCGTGCCGGCGTCCGACACGCCGTAGCTCATGCAGCCGAGGCAGAGGCGGGATACTTCTAGACCTGTCGAGCCGAGCCGTTTGGTATCCATTCGGTTCCCATTATCCAGTGTCGTCCCAAACTAGAGCGCCGGCGTGGAAAGGGGAGCCCGGATCATCATGGATAAGGAGATCGGGCACGTCATCGACCAGCTCCATGAAGGGATCGGTCCGCCATCGAGGGCGTTCGATGCTTCTTGGTCAAGCCGGGAGCCCGGCCCGGCTGGCCCGAGGCCGGCGGCTCAGCGATAACACTGCCAGGGATCGCGATCGTTGCGGCAGATCGGCTTGGCCTGCGGCGCGGCGACATGCTTCCTCACGGGGTTTGGCGCGACGTCCGGCTCGGCGACAGGCGCCGCGCTGGCCTGCTGTCCAGCCGGTGGTTGCTGCTGGGGCGGCGCCGCGCCGGCCCCAGCGTAGTACGCGTCGCACAGGGTTCCGCTGCATCGTTCGTTCGCCGGCCTGCCGCCGACGACACGCACGAACGGTGTCGCCGTCGGCTGGCCGTTCGGAGCCGGCGCACCCGGCGGGGTGGCCGGCGTGCCCGCGCCGCCGCTAAAGAACCCGCTGAAGATGTTGCCGCTCGGGACCGTCACCGGCGTTCCCTGCTGCGTGGCCGACGGTGGCGCTCCCTGCGATCCTGCGGATGCCCCAGCGTTGCCGTAGTAGAGGTCGCACAGGGTTCCGCTGCACCGTTCCGTAGCGGGGGCGGTTTGCGCCGAAGCCTGGCGCGGAACGAGAGAGCCGGCGACGAGCAGCGTCGAGGCTACGACGATCGAGGCGGCCTTGGCGAAAGTGGGCATCGTGCGCGCTCCCCTCACGCGATCCTGAAGGTAGCGACGGCTATTGAACCGGAACATGTCAAGGACAAGGCAGGTTCGAACGAGCGCGCCGCGCCGCGAGCTTCGAGCGGGACGTGTTGCTTCGCGGACACGCAAACGACGGCGTCGGCGACGGAGGGGCCGGCTTTGAGGCCTGATCCTAGAGCGTTGCCACCAACGCGAAGCCGATGGTCATGGAACGAGAGGACGACCAGCAAGGGACCATCCGCGATCGCGGTTCAGCCCCGTTGCCCTCAATGGTGATGGGTCGTGATCTGCTCGGGCCTTCCACCCCGCGGCGGCTGCGCCTCGATCATCGCCATCCCGCTCTTCACCGCCGCCTGCACCTTCTCGAAGGCGCGAACCTCAATTTGGCGAACGCGCTCGCGCGAGATCTCGAATTCGTCGGACAGGTCTTCCAGCGTGATCGGATCGTCGGACAGGCGACGAGCCTCGAAGATGCGCCGCTCGCGCTCGTTGAGCACGCCCAACGCGCCCCGCAACGCGCCGAGGCGATTGTCGCTCTCCTCGCGGTCGGCCAAAATCTTCTCCTGGCTCGACGACTGGTCGACCAGCCAGTCCTGCCACTCGCCCTCGCCCTCCTCGCGCAGGGGCGCGTTGAGCGACGCGTCGCCGGACATGCGACGGTTCATGTCGATCACGTCCTGCTTGCTGACGCCGAGCCGGGTCGAGATGATGTCCACCTGGTCGGGGCGCAGGTCGCCATCCTCCAGCGCCGAGATCTGGCTCTTCGCCTTGCGCAGGTTAAAGAACAGCTTCTTCTGGCTCGCGGTGGTGCCCATCTTCACCAGCGACCAGGAGCGCAGGATGTACTCCTGGATGGAGGCACGGATCCACCACATCGCGTAGGTCGCGAGGCGGAAACCCTTCTCCGGCTCGAAACGCTTCACCGCCTGCATCAGGCCGACGTTACCCTCGGAAACGACCTCGCCGATCGGTAGGCCATAGCCACGGTAGCCCATCGCGATCTTCGCGACGAGGCGAAGGTGCGACGTGACGAGCTGGTGGGCGGCGTCCGGATCCTCGTGCTCGCGCCAGCGCTTGGCGAGCATGTATTCCTGCTCGGGCTGGAGCATCGGGAACTTGCGGATCTCGTTCAAGTAGCGCGAGAGCCCACTTTCTCCGGAGATCATCGGTAAGGCAGCAGCCATTGGTCGTCCTCCTGCGAGCCTCCGCATACGGCAGGCTCCGCGCGGCGCCACGCGGGCGTCGACGCCGCAACTCATGGATATGATACGTATTCGCCGCCGGTCTCAGGGCGTATCACGCCGGCGCGACGTCAGGGTTCGGCAAGGTCACGACGGCTGTGTGCCGGGTAAGCCTGTCATTTAGTACGTTTGAACCTTGGTTTCGGTTGCAGGTGCGAATGTCGCGCCTTCGGCGTCGCCGTGGAGCCCTATCGAGGTGCCAGGACGGAAAGAGCGGCCGGCGTCGCCGAACGGCCGACGCGTCCGCTGGGGGATGTGGCCCGACGAGCCAGCCGGATCGCGAGCCGGTCGACCGGCTCGAACATAACGGCCGCCGCCAGGCTGAGGGCGATCGAGCCAACGGCGATCGTGAAGATCCCACCCGCGAGAAGGTGGCCAGCACTCTCGGCGACCACGATCGCGTAGGATGTCGCGCTGACGAGGACCGGGAATTGCACGAGGTACAGGGAGAACGAGACCCTTCCCAGCCACTGCGACCCTCTCGACCGGAAGGCACGGCAAAGGGGCTCGTTGCACAGGACGCAGAAGACGAGCACGTCCGCCAGCAACGGTGTGGCCTCGGGCCGCGAGGTGAGATGCAGCGTGCTCTCCGTGATCACCAGGACGCCGATCGCCAGGCCGGACCATGCGGGTGCGGAGCGCCGGGCCCGTATCGCGCCGAGGGTGCCGCCGGAGCGGAGCATGGCGAAGGACATGCCCGCGAAGAAGCAAGCGACGTAGTACGCCTGCATGCAGAGCGCCACCTCGAACAGCGCGACGACCAACACGATGGGTTGCTTCATCCAGCGGGCGCAGACGGCCGTCGCGAAAACGCAGCAGGACCCGACCGCCTCGATCGGCATCGTCCAAAGGAACCGGTCTATGTTCACGACGCCGCCATCGAGGAAAACGCTCGCGAACGCGTAGGTCAGCGTCTGGGTCAGCGTCGGCGTCACTGGTAGCCAGTCACCGAAATACGCGCCTTGGTGGACGATGCGGGCGGCATCCGCGTTGTGGACGCAGCCGGCGACCTTGAGCAGGCCCACCACGAGGCAGACGGCGCAGATCGGGACCGACAGGCGCACGTACCGCCTGAGGAGAAGCCGCCAAAGGCCGACCGGTTCGCGGCTCGACAGGGTGGCCGCACTCAGCGCGTCGCCCGACAGGACGAAGAAGACCGCGACCGCCAGCGGTCCATCCAGGATGAAGGCGGTCGCGACGTTGCGAAAGCCCGGAACCGCCACGCCGAAGATTTGCCAGACGACGTGGTAGCATACGACACAAAGCGCCGCCCAGCCGCGCAGGCCGTCGAGTTCCGCGACGCGCGCCGTTCCGGCCGACGACCCCTGGACCGGCACGGCGACAGCTGGAGGGTTGGGCGTCGGCGAGGGCATCGGCGTTCGGAAGGCTGCTGCGTCACGCCCGAGCTTGGAGCAACCTGCTTAAGCAATCATGGATCGGCCGCGCGCAACGCCGTCCGCAGCAGCCGCACATCCGCCGGCAACGCGCTCTCGAACGCCATCGCCGCTCCGGTGACCGGGTGGGCGAAGGCGAGGCCGGCGGCGTGGAGCGCCTGCCGGCCGAGCGCGTCGAGGCTCGCCTTCGCGTCGGGCGTCAGCCGTCCCTCCTTGCCGCGATACCCCCGCGCGTAGACCGGATCGCCGAGCACGGGATGCCCGACGTGCGCCATGTGCACTCGGATCTGGTGGGTCCGTCCGGTTTCCAGCCGGCAGGCCACCAGGCTGGCGACGGGCGCGTCCCGGGAGCCGTAGCTTTCTTGGGCTCGCCAATGGGTGATCGCGTCCCTTCCCCGCGCTTCCGGCACGACGGCCATGCGCAGCCGATCGGTGGGATGGCGCCCGACCGGCGCATCGATGGTGCCGAACGGCCGATCGAGCCGGCCCCACACCAGCGCGAGATAGGTCCGCTCCAGCGACAGGGTACGGCCGTGGTCGGCGAACAGCCGCGCGAGGCCGCGATGGGCGGCGTCGGTCTTGGCCACCACCAGGAGCCCCGACGTGTCCTTGTCGAGCCGGTGGACGATGCCCGGGCGGCGGACCCCGCCGATCCCCGACAGGCTGGCGCCGCAATGAGCGATGAGGGCGTTGACCAGCGTGCCCGACGCGTGCCCCGGCGCCGGGTGCACGACCAGCCCCGCCGGCTTGTCGATGACGACCAGGTGCTCGTCCTCGAAGACGACGTCGAGCGGGATCGGCTCGCCGAGCGGCTCGGGCGCCTCCGCCGGCGGCAGGGCGAGGGCGATCCGCTGGCCCGGTCGCGCGCGGTGGTTGGCGTCGGTGACGGGCATGCCGTCGATCGTCAGGCGGCCCGCCTCGATCAGCACCTTGACGCGGGTCCGCGACAGCACGAGGTCCCGCTCCTTCGCCGCGCCGGCCACCGCGACGTCGAGCCGTTTGACCCCGCCCGCGTCGTCGATGATGAAGATCAACACTTGGCCTAGGGACGCTTGGCCGGTGGACGCTCGGTCGCCATCTGCGCCATCGTCAGCCGCCGGACCGGGGACCGGGTCATCCGGAAGGGGCGCGTCCTCGTCGCCGGCGGTTGTTTTCGTGTCCAGCCGCTGCAAAGTCGTTAACCCTTACCCGACGCTGGGTCGCGAGGCGACCGAAGCGTGCCGCCCGTCAATGGAACCCGAGCCACCATGCCGTCGGATATGTCGTTCCTGCAAATCTATCGGCGCGTCATCGCGCTCCTGCGCGGCGAGCGGCGGGCGGCCGTCGTGCTGCTGGTCGCGGCGTTGGGCATGGTGGGCACCCAATATGCCGAACCCGTCCTGCTCGGCCGGCTCATCGACACGCTCGCCCACGGCGCCGGCGCGGGGCAACGTCCCGCCCTCGCCGCCCTGGCACCCCTGACCGCCGCCTGGGTCGGCTTCGCCCTCGCCTCGATCGGAGCCGCCGTGATCGTGGCCCTGCTGGCCGACCGGCTCGCGCACCGCCGCCGGCTGGCGGTCATGGCGCTCTACTTCGAGCACGCGCTCGAACTGCCGCTGTCCTTCCACGCCGGCACCCATTCCGGCCGCTCGCTCAAGATCATGATCGAGAGCTCGAACGGCATGTTCGCCTTCTATCTCAGCCTGTTCCGGGAGAACCTGGCGGCGCTGATGTCGCTGCTCCTCATCCTGCCGGTGTCGCTCGTCCTCAACTGGCGGCTCGGCCTGCTGCTCGTCGCGCTGGTGGCGGTGTTCGCCAGCATCGCCGCCTTCGTCAAGCGCCGCACGGAAACGCTGCAGCGCGCCGTCGAGCACCACAACACGGTGCTGGCGGAGCGCGCCTCCGACGTGCTGGGCAACGTGCCGGTGATCCAGAGCTTCACCCGGGTCGCGAGCGAGACCGGCGCGATGCGCGACATGAGCCGCGTGCTGCTGGAGGCGCAGATGCCGGTGCTGTCGTGGTGGGCGGCGGCCGTTGTCGCCGGGCGCGCCGCCTCCACCCTTACGCTGGTGACGATCTTCCTCGCCGGCACGGCGCTCTACCTGAAGCACCTCGGGTCGATCGGCGACATCGTGATGTTCATGAGCTTCGCCGGGATGCTGATCGGCCGGCTGGAACAGATGGTCAACTTCCTCAACGCGATGTTCCTGCAGGCGGCCAAGCTGCGCGACTTCTTCATCGTCCTCGACACCGTCCCGCACGTCGCCGACAAGCCCGGCGCCCGCGATCCCGGACACCTCGCCGGCCGCGTCGCCTTCGAGCGGGTGGACTTCGCCTATCCCCACCCGGCCGATGCCGGAGCGGGCGCGCCGCCCCGGCCGGCGGTCAGCGGGCTCGATTTCGTGGCCGAGCCCGGCCAGACGATCGCGCTCGTCGGCGCGACCGGCTCCGGCAAGTCGACGACGCTCGCCCTGCTGCACCGCGCCTTCGATCCCACCGGCGGACGCGTCACCATCGACGGCATCGACATCCGCGACATGCCGCTCGACGCCCTGCGGCGCAACATCGGCGTCGTGTTCCAGGAGCCGATGCTGTTCGCCCGGACGATCGAGGAGAACCTGCGGATCGGCAAGCCGGACGCCAGCGACGCCGAGATCGCCCGCGCGCTCGACCTCGCCCAGGCGTCCGACTTCGTCGGCCGCCAGTCGCGGGGCCTCGCCACGGCGGTGGGCGAGCGCGGCCGGTCGCTGTCGGGCGGCGAGCGCCAGCGCCTCGCCATCGCCCGCGCGTTGCTGAAGGACCCGCCGATCATGATCTTCGACGAGGCGACCGCCGCGCTCGACGCGCAGACCGAGGGGAAGCTTCAGCTGGCGCTGGCCAGCGCGACGGCCGGGCGGACCACCTTCGTCATCGCGCACCGCTTGGCGACGATCCGCAACGCCACGACGATCCTGCTGCTGGAGGAGGGCAGGGTGATCGAGCGAGGCACGTTCGACGACCTGCTGGAGCGCGACGGCCGCTTCGCGGCGCTCGCCCGCGCGCAGTTCATGGACATGGCCTCGCCGGCGCGCGTGGACGTGCCGGCGGAGGCGATCTGAGATCGGGCCTGGATCGAGGGCCCCGGTCTCGCAGCGAGGCGAACCTCAGGCCTTGGCGGGCTGCTTGCAGGCGATGCCCTGCTCGGCGAAATGCGCCGCGAGTTCGCCGGACTGGAACATTTCGCGGACGATGTCGCAGCCGCCCATGAACTCGCCCTTGACGTAGAGCTGGGGGATCGTCGGCCAGTTCGAGTATTCCTTGATGCCCTGGCGCAGCTCGTCGCTCTCCAGGATGTTCATGCTCTGGAACGGCACTTCGAGGAAATGCAGGATCTGCACGACCTGGCTGGAGAAGCCGCACTGCGGGAACTGCGGGTTGCCCTTCATGAACAGCATGACGTCGTTGGAGGACACGGCGTTCTGGATGGTGTCGTGCGCGGACATGGTGATCCTTTCTGATCGCGATGCGAGGTGAGGCTGTCTCAGGATTTGGGCGGCAGCGTTTGAAGCTGCAAGGCGTGCAACGTTCCGCCCATGTGCTTGCCGATCGCGGCGTAGACCAGTTGGTGCTGCTTCAGCTTGCTCAGGCCGACGAAGGCGGACGAGGTGACGGTGGCGGCGAAATGATCGTCGTCACCGGCGAGATCGACGATCTCGACCTCCGCGTCGGGGATGGCGGCCTTGATCAAGCGATCGATCTCGGCAGCTGGCATCGGCATGGGACGTCCTTGGGGCAAGCGCTGTCGTTCGAGGATGCATATAGGCGTGCCCGGCGCAACAGCCTAGCGGCGATCGCGTCCGGTCTCCTTCCTCGGCCCGGCTTGCGGAGCGGGGCGGCCTTCGCGTAAGCGGTGCGTCCAGGCTTCTGCCGAACCCCGCACGCAAGGCGCTCCGATGGTCGCGGTGTCCCCGCTCGCTCCCGCCAGCATCCCCGTCGTGCCGCCGGTCGCCGGCGTCCGCTTCGCGACGGGCGCCGCCGGCATCCGCTATCGAAACCGCACCGACGTGCTGCTGGCCGCCTTCGACGAGGGCACGCAGGTCGCCGGCGTCTTCACCCGGTCGCGGTGCCCCTCCGCCCCGGTCGACTGGTGCCGCGCCGCCCTTGCCGGGGGCACGGCGCGCGCGCTGGTGGTGAACTCGGGCAACGCCAACGCCTTCACCGGCAAGGTGGGTGCCGCCGCCGCCCGCCGCACCGCCGAACTCGCGGCGAGCGCGACCGGTACGGCGCCCGAGGTGGTCTTCATCGCCTCGACCGGCGTCATCGGCGAGCCGCTCGACGCCGCGAAGTTCGAGGGCGTGCTGGAGCGGCTGGTCGGCGCCTTGTCGCCCGACGGCATCCACGACGCCGCGCGGGCGATCATGACGACCGACACCTTCCCCAAGCTCGCCACCGCCACCGCCACGATCGACGGCGTTCCCGTCACGCTGACCGGTATCGCGAAGGGCGCCGGCATGATCGCGCCGGACATGGCGACGATGCTGTCCTTCGTGTTCACCGACGCCGCCGTCACGGCGCCCGCCCTGCAGGCGATGCTGGCGGCCGGGGTCGATCGGAGCTTCAACGCCATCACGGTGGACAGCGACACCTCGACCTCCGACACGCTGCTGCTCTTCGCGACCGGGGCCGCGCGCGGCGCACGCCCCGTGACCGACGCCCTGGACCCCCGCGCGGAGGACTTCAGGGTGGCGCTCGACGGCCTGCTGCTCGACTTGGCGCACCAAGTGGTGAAGGACGGCGAGGGCGCGCGCAAGTTCATCGCCGTCACCGTCGAGGGTGCCGAGAGCGACGCGTCCGCCAAGCGCGTGGCGTTGTCGATCGCCAACTCGCCGTTGGTCAAGACGGCGGTGGCCGGCGAGGATGCCAATTGGGGCCGGGTGGTGATGGCGGTGGGCAAAGCCGGCGAGCCGGCCGATCGCGACCGGCTGGCCATCTGGTTCGCCGGCACCCGGGTCGCCTGCGAGGGGCTGCGCGACCCGGCCTACGACGAGGCGCAGGTGTCGCGGCTGATGCGCGAACCGACGATCCCGATCAAGGTCGAGCTCGGTCTCGGCGCGGGCAGGGCGACGGTGTGGACCTGCGACCTCACCAAGGGATACATCGAGATCAACGGCGACTACCGCTCGTAATGCGGCTGCTCCTGGTGGTCGCCGCCGCCCTGCTCGACGACGAGGGCCGCGTGCTGGTCACCCAGCGGCCGTCGGGCAAGACGCTGGCCGGCTTGTGGGAGTTCCCGGGCGGCAAGATCGAGGCGGGCGAGCGGCCCGAGGACGCGTTGATCCGCGAACTCGCCGAGGAACTCGGCATCACCGTCGCCGAGGAGAGCCTTTCACCCCTCACCTTCGCCAGCCACGCCTACCCCGACATGCACCTGCTGATGCCGCTCTACGTTTGTCGACGCTGGAGCGGGTCCGCGCGGCCCTGCGAGGGGCAGCCGCTGCGCTGGCTGCACCCGCGCGAGCTTCGCGGCCTGCCGATGCCGCCGGCCGATGCGCCCCTCGTCCCGGCGCTGATCGACCTCCTGGGGTGACCCCTCGATCACCCACCGCGAGGCTTCAGGCATCGGACCGCAACGTGGACCCGGTGCGATGGTGCCGGCCGATCTGCCTCGGCTTGCGGCCGAGATCGATATAAGGTACAGCTACCGCTGGCGTCGGACGGCATCACGGACGCGGCCCGACGCCGTCGCTCATCGTGAAGACATCAGGCCTCGACATCCTGACGCATGACGCGAATGACGCGAGAATGTGTGGGCCACCAGGAAAAAATCGTAGCGGGTCGATGCTCCGGCCGGACCATGGCCCCGGGCGTCCGCCTGGCGGCTGCGTGGCGGGTCCGGACAGGCCGAAGCGAAGAGGAGGGCGCCACGGTATCCGACATGTCCATCATGCGATCCCGACCTTAGCAGTGAATTCGCAAGAAGTGGCAGGATGTTGGCCTGCTTCGGTGTCACCTTATCGACACGATGGCGGGAACGTTTCGCGGCCTTTCACGGTTCGGCAAGAAATCTCGGACACATCCTTTTATACCCGACGAAAGCTGGTCAACACGGTCGCGCGGGACAGGCGGGTCTACAGTGCCAATCTTCAACGACAAGAGCCCGAAAGCTCGTTTCGACGCCGGCAGGTTCGAAACACCCTCGATGTCCGGGTTCCGGCCGGGCATGACGGCCTCACGCCTGATCGCCGGCAGGCTCGGCCGCCTTTATCATCCGCCGGCCGAGATGCCGGTCGAGATGGATACGCTGTTGCGCGCGATCGACGACAAGACGTACCCGTCATCCTAGCCGCCGGCGGAGATCAATCGGAGATCAATCCTTGGCGCGTTCCACGTAGGACCCGTCCTCGACCTGGACCACGACCCTGGTTCCCGTCGCGATGTGCGGCGGCACCATGATGCGGGCGCCGTTCGACAGCTTCGCCGGCTTGTACGACGAGGACGCCGTCTGCCCTTTCATCGCCGGCTCCGTCTCGACGATCTCCAGAACCACCCGCGCCGGGAGCTGGATACCGACCGGCGTCCCGTTGAACATCGAGACGACGCAGACCATGCCTTCCTGCAGGTACACGGCCTGTTCGCCGATGACCTCGTCGGGCACGATGACCTGGTCGTAGCTTTCCTGGTTCATGAAGGTGAAGCCGTCGGCGTCCTTGTAGAGGTATGAGAAGTTCGAGTCCTCGACGAAGGCGCGCTCGACCTGCTCGGTCGTCTTGTAGCGGTCGGTGGTCTTCACGCCGTCGGACAGGCGGCGCATGTCGATCTGCGTGGTCGGCGTGCCCTTGCCGGGATGGAAGCTTTCGGCGGTCAGCACGACGTAAAGCTGCCCGTCGTCGCGCTCGAGGATGTTTCCCTTGCGGATCGAACTGGCGATGACTTTCACGGCGGTGTCCTTATAGGAATGGAAGGGTGGGGGACGTCCACGCCCGCGAGGTCGGCGGCGCTGGAGGTTCTGTCCTTCGCTAGCCGCTCCCCCTGCTTCTTTTCAAGCGAAATCACGATGGTCCAACCTTCACCGTGGTGGCATCCGGACGTTTTCGCGCCCCGCTTGCCGGTGCTGCGCGCCAGGGCGAGGATCAAGGCGGGATTGCGCGCGTGGTTCGCCTCGCGGGGCTTCGACGAGGTGGAGACGCCGGTGCTGCAGGTGTCCCCTGGCAACGAAACGCACGTCGCCGCCTTCGCGACGACGATGCTCGCCGACGACGGCGCCGCCTCGACGCTCTACCTGCACGCCTCGCCCGAGTTCGCCTGCAAGAAGTTGCTGGCCGCCGGCGTGCCGCGCCTGTTCACGCTGGCGCCGGTGTTCCGGAATCGCGAGCGCGGCCGCCTGCACCATCCCGAGTTCACGATGCTGGAATGGTACCGGGCCGGCGCCGCGCTCGACGACCTCGTCGCCGATTGCGCCGCACTGCTGCGCGTCGCCGTCGAGGCGGCCGGTGCGGCGTCCCTGCGCCATCGCGGGTGCGACGCCGAGCCCGCGCGGCCGCCGGAGACGTTGAGCGTGGTCGATGCGTTCCGCCGTCACGCCGACCTTGACCTCGCCGCGATGCTGCCCGACGCGCCGGGCGCCTTGGCGCGGCTATCCGAGGCTGCGATGTCGCGCGGCCTGCGGGTGGCGACCGACGACACCTGGTCGGACCTGTTCTCCAAGATCCTCAGCGCTCACGTCGAGCCGCGCCTCGGCCTCGGCCGAGTCACCGTGCTGACCCGCTATCCCGCGAGCGAGGCGGCGCTGGCGCGGCTCTGCCCGGACGATCCGCGGTACGCCGAGCGCTTCGAGCTCTACGCTTGCGGGATCGAACTCGCCAACGCTTTCGCCGAGTTGCGCGACGCGCCAGAGCAGCGGCGTCGTTTTGACGAGGCCGAGGCGGAGCGGGCGCGCATCTACGGCGAGCGTTACCCCCTGGACGAGGACTTCCTCGACGCGCTTCCCACGATGCCGGACGCTTGCGGCATCGCGCTCGGCTTCGACCGGTTGGTGATGCTGGCGACCGGGTCCGAGAGCGTCGCCGACGTGTTGTGGGCGCCGGTGTCGGAGCGCGGCGGTTGACGGGGCATACGACGTTGCGCGACGCGCGCGCGCTGGGTGACGCCGGCCTGATCGGCGCCGATGCCCTGGAGACCGCCGCCGCCGTCGCGCGCCGGTACGCCGTCGCGCTGACGCCGGCGATGGCGGCGCTGATCGATCGCGCCGCCGCCGCCGACCCGATCGCCCGCCAGTTCGTGCCCGACCCGCGCGAGCTGAACCCCGCGCCGGACGAGCGAGCCGACCCGATCGGCGACGACGCGCACAGCCCCTGCGAGGGCATCGTCCACCGCTACCCCGACCGGGTGCTGTTGAAGCTCCTGCAGGTTTGCGCCGTCTATTGCCGCTTCTGCTTCCGCCGCGAGAACGTCGGACCCGGCCGCGCCACCGCGCTGTCGCGGGAGACGCTGGACCGGGCGATGGCCTACATCGCCGGCGATCCCGCGATCTGGGAGGTGATCCTGACCGGCGGCGACCCGCTGGCCGCCTCCCCGCGCCGTCTCGCCGCCGTCGCCGAGCGGCTGGCGGGGATCGGCCACGTCAAGATCCTGCGCGTCCACACCCGCGTGCCGGTGGTCGATCCCACCCGCGTCACGCCGGCGCTGATCGCGGCGCTGCGGGCAGTGGGCAAGCCGGTCTACGTCGCCATCCACGCCAACCACCCGCGCGAGCTGGGCAAGCCGCAGGCCGAGGCGCTGGCGCGGCTGACCGACGCCGGCTTCGCGCTGGTAAGCCAAAGCGTGCTGCTGCGCGGCGTCAACGACGACGTCGAGACGCTCGCCGCGCTGATGCGGCGCTTCGTCGAGCTGCGCGTGAAACCCTACTACCTGCACCATCCCGACCTCGCACCGGGCACCGGGCACTTCCGGCTCGGGGTGGAGGAGGGACGGGCGCTGGTCGGCGCCCTACGCGGCCGCCTGTCGGGCCTGTGTCAGCCGACCTACGTGCTCGACATCCCCGGCGGCCACGGCAAGGCGCCGTTGGGGCCGGACGCGTGGGACAACGGGGTCGTGACGGACTTCCGGGGTGGGTCGCACGCCTACCCGGCGGGCGGCGACTAGCCCCGGCGGCGCTGCTTGCGCTCCGCGGTGCCGAACAAGGCGTCCCAGTACGGCGCGCTGACGCCGAAGCCTTTGTCGTGGTCGCGGAAGTGGTGCATCAGGTGCAGGCGCCGCAGGGTCAGGCCGAGCCGCGTGGTCGGCCGGGCGTGGTGGGTGTAGTAATGCACCATGTCGTAGGCGAGGTAGCCGGTGACGAAGCCTGTCAGCGTGGGATAGCGCAGCGTCGTGCCGAACACCGCCGAAGCGACGATCCAGGCGACGATCATGATCGGACCCGACAGCAGGATCGGCATCACCAGACGCAGCGGGTCGTTTGGATGGTCGTGGTGGACGCCGTGGATCAGGAAGTGCAGACGCCGGCCGAACGCGCCTGGGAACTCCCAGTGGAACAGGTAGCGGTGGCCGAAGTACTCGATCAGCGTCCAGATCAGGTAGCCGAGCGCGATGGTGGCGACGGCGGTCAGGGGCGGGATGGACTGGAACGAGACGACGCCGAGCGCGACGATGATCGGCGCATAGACGAACAGCGGCACCGACCAGTGCACGCGCGACAGCTTGTCGAGCAACGGGTTGTCGAAGAGCCTCGGCGACTCGGAGAGCCGGTCGGCATCGCTCGCGAAGCCATGGTCCGTCGCCGTCATAAGCCGCATCCGCCGTCGTGTTTCATGATGCGGTCGGGTTTAGCCGAGCCGCGTCGGAGCCGGCAAGTCACGTTGCGCAACACTCCGTTGCAATGCGGCAGGCGCTCCCGGCAAGCCGGCGTTCAGCCGGTCGCCATGGCGGCGGCACGCGCCTTCGCCGCCGCCACGGCAGCGGTCAGCAGCGGCTGCAACCCGTCGGGCGCACGCAGGACGGCGAGCGCCGCCGCCGTCGTGCCGCCCGGCGAGGTCACCGCGTCGCGCAATTGCTTCGGCGTCAGCTCGGGTTGCCGCGCCATCAGCTCGCCTGCGCCCTCCACGGTGGCGCGGGCGAGGCGCGCGGCGACGTCGTGGGGCAGGCCGGCGGCGAAACCGGCGGCGGCGAGGCATTCGGCGAGGAGGAACACGTAGGCCGGGCCGGACCCGGACACGGCGGTGATGGCGTCGATCAGGTCTTCGTCGAGCCACTCCGCGTGGCCGACCGCGCCCAGCAGGGTCTGCGCGACGGCGCGATGCCGCAGCGACAGGCCGGGCTCGGCGACGAGTGCGCTCGCGCCGCGCCCGACGGCGGCCGGCATGTTCGGCATGGCGCGCACGATCGCGCCCGCGCGGGGCAGCTTGGCGCGCAGCGCGGCGAGCGTCGTGCCGGCCATGATGGAGATCACCAGCGTTTCCGGTCCGGCCAGCGATGCGAAACTGGCGGTGGCGAACGTCTGCGGTTTCACGGCGAGGACCAGCGCGGGGGTGGGCTCCGGCGGCGCGCCCAGACCCACGCCGGCGTCACGGCAGAAGCCCACCATCCGCTCGTCGAGGTGAGGGTCGACCACGTGGATCGCGAGCGCCGTCAGCCCTTCGGCGATCCAGCCACGCAGCAGCGCCTCGCCCATCTTGCCGGCACCCGCCAGCACCAGCGAGCCGGGCCATTGCCGATCCATCACGCTTCGTCCACCACGGCTTGCCCCTATGCTTCGCCGCGCGTCTCGATCATCGCCGTGTCGAGGGCCTCGCGTCCGGTCTTGCCGGCCCAGACCACGAACTGGAACGCCTGGTAGTAGCGCTCGCAGGCCATCACGGCGGAGGTCAGCACGCTCTCGCACTGACGACCGTTGAGTTCGGCGCCGCCGGCGAGCAGCAGCGCGTGGCGAAACATGATGACCCCGTCGGACGGCCATATGTCGAAGTGCCCGATCCACATCTGCTCGTTGATCAGCGCGACGAGGCTCAGCACCTCGCTCCGGCGCGGCGCGGGCACCTTCAGGTCGAAGGCGCAAGCGACGTGCAGCGCCTCCATGTCCTGCAGCCAGGTGAAGGCGATGTTGTAGTCGGCCCAGCCGCCCGAGACGGCGATCGAGATCTCGTCCTCCTCGTCGCGGTCGAACGTCCAGTTATGGAGCGCCGCGAGGCGCTCGATGATGTCGACCGGGTTCTCGGTTCGGGCTGCTTCGGCTTCGATCTGCGACAGCGACATCCCATGGCCTCGATGCGGGCAGAGCGGACCTTTGAGGGCCCGGTGCGCCGGTGTGAACGGAACGCGTTAGACTAAGCTCGACAAGCCGCTCGCCGAGGTGACGCCGGTGATTCGCCGGCGCCGCCGCGACTGAATCACAAGGTGACCCCATCGATCAACCGGAGCCGGACGCCCCCGCCGAGACCGTGAGAACCGCCGCGACCCATGGGGACACGCTCGTGGATTCGAGCGTCTCCGTCCATGCTCGCCGAGGCTGTGTCCACATGAGAAGCGCGCTATGCTTGACGCGCCGTCCGTGGCACGCCCGGTCCCACGGCCGGCTTCGCACGGGAAAGAGGCGAAAAGGAATCCAGCCGATGCGACCGCTCGCCGCCCTGACGTTCACCGTGATCTCCGCCGCGGGCGTCCTCGCCCCCGCCCTCGGCCTCGCTTACACGAGCGACGAGAAGGGCTGCATCTTCTCGTCCATGGAAAGGCTCCCGAAGGCGCCGAACGTGGCGATCCGCGCCGTCACGATCGCCGACTACAAGAAGGGGGATGGCGGACCGGGCAAGCCGGCCGGCTCGGCCCTGAACGATCCCAAGACCGTCAACATCACGGTCGGCGTGCCCGGCATCCCGGCCCTCGACACGACGTTCTCGTTCATCTGCGGCAGCAGTGACGTCGGCGGCATCTCGAATACGGTGTCCATCCCCAACGGCAAGCCGAAATAGCGCCCCCCGCGGCAAGCGAAAGTTAGAGCGACGCGAATGGGGGACGATCCTACGCGGCGGCGAACGGCTTCACCGTGAGGCCGGCACGCTCCAGCGCGGCCCGCACCGCCCGCGCCATCGCCACCGCGCCCGGCGTGTCGCCGTGGATGCAGACGGATTCGACATCGACCGGCACGCGCTTGCCGGACAGCGCGATGACGGCGCGTTCCTCGACCATGGCGACGGCGCGGGCCGCCGCCTCGGCGGGATCGCGCAGCACGGCACCGGGCAGCGCGCGCGGAACGAGCGTGCCCTCGTCGGTGTAGGCGCGGTCGGCGTAGATCTCATGGATGGTGGTGAGGCCTTCCGCCTCGCCGGCCCGCTCCAGCGCGGTCCCGGCGATCGCGAGGAAGGCGAGGCGCGGCTCGACCGCCTTGGTCGCGCGGGCCAGCGCGCGGGCCATGCCGTCGTCGGCGGCGGCGATGTTGCCGAGCGCGCCATGCGACTTGACGTGGGTGAGCCGGTGACCGGCTTGGTGCGCCAAGGCCATGGCGGCGCCGATCTGGTAGGCGACGAGGCGTTCCACCTCGGCCTGCGTGTGGGCCATCGCACGGCGGCCGAAGCCGGCCCGGTCGGCGAAGCCCGGATGCGCGCCGACCGCCACGCCCTTGTCCCGCGCGATGATGAAGGTCGCGGCCATGATGTCGGGATCGCCGGCGTGGAAGCCGCAGGCGACATTGGCGGTCGTCACGATGTCGAGCATCGCGCGATCGTCGCCCATCGCGTAGGGACCGTAGCCTTCGCCGCAATCGCAGTTGAGGTCGATCGTCGCCACCGCCGGCCCTCGTCGCTCGCCGTCAGGGACGCTCCAGCACGTCCTTCGGCCTTCGGCCGGACAAGGCGCGCATCCGGCCGGCGAACCGCTGCCAGCCGAGCCTCACCGACCGCTTCAGGTCGACCGCCGCCCGCCAGACGCGGGTTGCCCGGAACCAGTCGAGCACGTGGTCGCGGATCGTCATCAGCCAGTCGTAAAGCGTCTTGAACCAGCCGATCGTCATCAGCGGCGCCTTGCCGGCGTGGAAGATCCGCTCGCAGACGAGGATGCTCACGACGTAGGCTCCGATGAACATCGTCATGCCGATCCTGTAGTGACCGTCGGCGGTCAGGATCAGGCCATAAACCTTGGCGAATTCGGCGAAGCCGAACGGCACCACCAGCAGCACGAGGATCACGTAAGGGTTCAGCGAGGCGATCGCCCGCTCCATCCTGCGCACAAGCCGCAGCCTCGACAGGGCCCGCATGGTCGGGCCGAACAGCGGCGACACGATCCCGTCCAGCAGGACGTAGACCACCACGACGATCTCGGCCACGACGCGCAGGATGCGCCCGAACACATTGGAAGGAGAGTCGTCCAAGGGCTGCCTCTTCAAGGATCGCCGCTTCTTGTCCGGCGCCGACGCACCCGTCAAGCGCGTGGTAACCGCCTTCCATATATCGTCGGCCGCGATGAAGGCGAGAGTAGGCCCTTGACCCTGCCGATCGATTTGACGACTCGCGTTCCCAACCGCGTCGGCGCGCCCGCAAGGCTCCCTGGCCCGGTCACGCTCGTCGTCTGCGCCGCGCTCCTGTCGCTGGCGACGATGGGGCCGGCCTTGAACACCGTCCTGCGCGGCGGCTTCGTCGATCCCGATGACGCGATGCGTCTCGTGGAGGTGCGGGCTTGGCTCGGCGGCCAGCCCTGGTACGACGTGTCGGCGTGGCGGCTCGATCCGCCCACGGGCGCCTCGATGCATTGGTCACGCCTCGTCGACTTGCCGTTCGCCGCCTGCATCGTCGCCTTTCGGACCCTGTTCGACCAGGCGAGGGCGGAGGCCTTCGCCGCGATCGTGGTTCCCACGCTGCTGCTCCTCGGCCTTTACGCCGGGATGGCGCGGCTGTCCCTCGTCCTTTTCCAACGCGCGGGGCTGGCGCTGGTCGGGCTGCTGCTCAGTATCGCCGTCCTCGTGCAGTTCCAGCCGGGCCGCGTCGGCCACCATGCCCCCGAGACCCTGACACTGCTCTGGGCGGTCGGGTCCGCGACCGCCTCGTTCGATCCCCGTCGCGCGCGCCAGGCGGGTGTGGCTGGGGCGCTCGTCGCGTTCGCGCTGGCCATGAGCCTTGAAACGCTGCCGTTCCAGGGTCTCCTTTGCGCGGGGATGCTGCTCGCGTGGGTCTCGCGCGGCGACGCGCTGGCGCCGACGCTGCGGTGGTTCGGCCTCGGTCTCGGCGCGGCGCTGCCGGTCGTGTTCCTCGCCACCGTCGCGCCCAGCCGGTGGGCCGCGCCCGTCTGCGACGCTTTCGGTGCCGCCCACCTCATCCCCGGCACCATCGCGGCGGCGGGTTCGCTGACGCTGGCCTCGTGCCCCCTGCCGCGGGTCGCGCACCGGCTCGCCGCCGCCGCCGCGCTGGGCGCCGTCTGCCTCGTCGCCCTCGCCTCCACCTTTCCCGCCTGCCTGCACAGCCCGTTCGCCGGCGTCGACCCGCTGGTGCGCGCGATCTGGCTCGACAACGTCGTCGAATCGAAGCCGCTGGTGCGCCTCACGCGGGGCGAACCGATGCTCGGCTTGACGCTTCTTCTGCCGCCCGCGCTCGGCCTCGGCGCGCTCCTCGTCGCGGCCTGGACATCGAGCGGCACCGCCGCGCTGCGCTTCCAGCTCGTGGCGGCGCTCGTCGCGCTGGGGCTGGCGCTCGGTTTCGTGCAGGTCAGGGTACTCGGCAGCGTGACGCCGCTCGCCCTATGCGGGGGCGTCTTCGCCGCCGGCGCGCTGCGCGGGAGACTTGCCGTGATCGCACCGGCGCTGATCCTTCCCTTCACCGCGACGACGTGGGCGCTGGTCCTCCCCGCCGACGCGCACGCGCCGGGCCCGAGCGGCAGCCGCTGCTTCGCGCCGGACGCGCTCGCGCCCCTCGCGGCCCTGCCGCCCGGCCGCGCCGTGGTGCCGATCGATACCGGCCCCTTCGTTCTCGCGGGCACGGCCCTCGACGTCTTCGATGCGCCCTACCATCGCAACAACGACGGCAACCGTTACGCCTACGACGTCATGTCGGCGGCACCCGACGCGGCGCGGGCGCTCCTCGCCGCGCGCGGGACGGATTACGTCGTGACCTGCGCCGGCATGAGCGACGTCGCGCGGCTCGCCGAGCGCGCGCCGGACGGCCTGGCCGCCAGGATTCTCTCCGGGCAAGCCCCGGACTGGCTGCGGCCGGTGCCGCTCGCCGGCACGCCGTACCGGGTCTTCGCGGTGCGACGCCAAGGCCGATAGCCGGGCCGGATAGCCACCGGCAGGCTTTTCGCCCACTCTTCCCCCGCAACCGCGAGGAGAACCCGATGCCCGTGCCCGCCACCATGAAGCAGGTCCAGTTCGCCGGCGCCGGAACCCCCGACGTCATCCGCCTCGGCGAGGCACCCGTCCCGGTTCCCGGCGAAGGCAAGGTGCTGATCGAGGTGGTCGCGGCCGGCGTCAACCGGCCCGACATCACCCAGCGCTCTGGCAACTACCCGCCGCCGCCCGGTGAAACCGACATTCCCGGCCTCGAAGTGTCGGGTCGGGTGGTGGCGCTCGGCGCGGGGGTGAAAGGCCTCAAGGAGGGCGACGTGGTCTGCGCGCTTGTCGGCTCCGGCGGCTACGCCGAGTACGCCGTCGCCGACGCGCCCCTCTGCCTGCCGGTGCCGCGCGGGTTGAGCCTGGCCGATGCCGGGGGCGTGCCGGAGAACTATTTCACTGTCTACGACAACGTGTTCGGGCGCGGCCGCCTGAAGAAGGGCGAGCGCTTCCTCGTCCACGGCGGGTCGAGCGGCATCGGCTCGACGGCGATCCAGCTCGCCCACGCGTTCGGTGCCGAGGTCTTCACCACGGCGGGCTCGGCGGAGAAGCTCGCGTTCTGCCGCGACCTCGGGGCCGATCACGCCATCGACTATCGCGCCGAGGACTTCGTGGCGGCGATCAGGGCGATCACCGGCAAGAAGGGTGTCGACGTGATCCTCGACATGGTCGGCGGCGGCTACATCGCGAAGAACATCTCGTTGCTTGCGACCGAGGGTCGACTCGTGCAGATCGCCTTCCTGGGGGGCAGCGTCGCCGAGAAGGTCGATTTCATGGCGGTGATGCTGCGGCGCCTCGTGCTGACCGGTTCGACGATGCGCTCCCGCTCGCTGGCGCTGAAGGGCGAGGTCGCCGACGCGCTCCGCGCCCATGTCATGCCGCTCCTGGAGGCCGGCACCGTCAGGCCGGTGATCCACGCGCGCTTCCCGTTGGAGCAGGCGAGGGCGGCGCACGAGATGATGGAGTCCTCGGCGCATCTCGGCAAGATCCTGCTGGTTACCGGCAAATAGCCCGGCCCTTGCTCGCAGCTTTGCCGCACCTGCCGCGTTAGGACGGCGGCCTCATTGTCCGGGGCCGCGATCGAAGCGTTCAAGGTCGCGTGGCCGCGAGCGTACAGCGAGGATCCATGAGCATTTTCGGCACCATCATGTCCAAGGTCTTCGGCGGCGGCCACCCGGCCGCGGACGCCGGCACCGCTCCGGCGCAGCCCGCCGCGACACAAGCCACCAACACCGCCGCATCAGGCTCGGCTCCGCCGGCCGTGTCGAGCGCGCCCTCGGCCGACGCCGGCTCGACCAGCACCGCCACGCCGGCCGCCGGCGGCACCGTCGACGTCGCGCAGGTGCTCGACGGGATGGACGCCGGCAAGGGGCTCGACTGGCGCCATTCCATCGTCGACCTGATGAAGCTGCTCGATATGGATTCGAGCCTGACCGCACGCAAGGCGCTCGCCCACGAGCTCAGCTACACCGGCGACACGGGTGACTCGGCCTCGATGAACATGTGGCTGCACAAGGAGGTCATGGCCAAGTTCGCCGCCAACGGTGGCAAGCTCCCGACCGATCTCCAGCACTGAGGCTCACGCCTTAAGGTTGGTTTCGACGAGCACCGTGTCCTCGTCGAAATCGGCGGCGTGCCACGCCCCTGCCGGGAAGTGAAACAAGCTGCCGGCCGAGAAGGGGTGGCGACCCTCCTCGGTCTCGAGCGTGCCCCGGCCGCTGATCACCTGCACGAACTGCTCGAAGGCGTGCGAGTGGCGGGCGGCGGCCGTGCCGGCCTTGATGTCGAGGCGAACCAAGCCGGCGCCGAGCCCATCGACCTGCCGCTTGGCGACGGTCGGCCCGCGCGGCTCGACGGCCATGTCGTTCCAGTGCTGCAGCATCTTCATCGATCGTTCCTTTCGCACCCGAGCTGTCGCCACGCGTTGTCTCACCATTGCCGGCGCGAGAACATCATTTTCGCGGCGGTGGGATGCCCTGTCGGGACACGTTCCAAGGGGGGGACAAGGCCGGGCGTTGCGTATAAACCAGCGCCATGACGCATGCCTCCCCGGAGTCGCGGGTCGCGCCGGCCCCCGGCCCGTTGATCTTCCTGCTCGCCATCGCCGGCGGCCTCATGGTCGCCAACCTCTACTACGTGCAGCCGCTGATCGGGCCCATCGGTCGCGACTATGGCCTTCCCGTCGCCTCGTCCGGCCTCCTCGTCACCGTCACCCAACTCGGCTACGCGGCAGGCTTGGTGCTCGTCGTGCCGCTCGGCGACATCGTCGAGAACCGGCGGCTGATCCTCACCATGATGGCGGCGCTGGTCGTCGCCCTCGTGGCGGCCTGCACCGCGCCCAACGTCACCGTCTTCTTCGCCGCCTCGCTCGGCATCGGCGTCGCCAGCAGCGCTGTCCAGGTCATCGTCCCGCTCGCCGGCCACCTGACGCCCGACGCGCGACGCGGGCGCGTCGTCGGCACCGTCGTGTCCGGCCTGCTCTTCGGTATCATGCTGTCGCGTCCCGCCGCGAGCTTCTTCGCCCATTGGGCGGGGTGGCGCAGCATCTTCGCCTTCAGCGCCGGTGCCGTGGCGCTGCTGATGCCGCTCCTGCTGGCGCGGCTGCCGATCCGCCGTCCCCACGGCATGCCCTACTGGCGCGTGCTCCGCTCGCTCGGGCCTTTGCTCGCGAGGACGGAGGTGCTGCATCGCCGGGGCGGCTATCAGGCGGCGATGTTCGGTGCCTTCAGCCTGTTCTGGACGGCGGTGCCGCTGCTCCTGGAAGGGCCGCGCTTCGGCTTCACGCAGGTCGGCATCGGCCTGTTCGCGCTGGTCGGCGCCGGCGGCGCGCTCGTCTCGCCCTGGGCCGGGCGGGCGGCGGATGCCGGGCACACGCGGCGGGTTACCGCGCTCGCCCTGGCGTGCGGCCTTCTCGCCTTCCTCGTCGCGCTCGCCGGCGGTGCGCTGACCTCGTGGCCCTTGCTGGTCGTCGCCGCGCTCGTGCTCGACGTCGGCACAGCCGCCAACCTGGTGGTCGGGCAGCGCGAGATCTTCGCGCTGGAGCCGGAAACGCGCGGGCGGCTCAACGGGCTCTACCTCGCCCTGTTCTTCCTGGGCGGTGCCGCCGGGTCGTTCGCCGCCGGCTGGGCCTTCGCCCTCGGCGGCTGGACGGCGGCGAGCCTGGTCGGCCTGCTGTTCCCCCTGATCGCGTTGATCTATTTCGCCGGCGAGCCCCGCTCGGATCGGCCGCGCGGCTAGGCTTTCAAGCCTACAGCCTCCGGCGACGGATGAACGTGCCCCAAGGTCGCCGCGCACCCGGGCTGACGCCCTAGATCATCGCATCGGATCTCCCGGAAGCCGCTGCGCGCTTTCTGGTCCGATGCTTAGCCACCGGCCTCGGCGGCCGCGTTGCGCTTGCGGGTCGCCGCCGCCTTCCTGGCCGCCGCCGACCTGTCCGCTGCCGGACGCGAGGCCGACACCTCCCCGCCGCGATGCGCGGCGGCATGGCCGGTGCGGGTGCCTCGTCCCGATCCCGACTTCTTGCCGCCCCCGTCGTCCTTGTTGACGGTAGCCCAGGCGCGGGCCTCGGCCTCTTTCTCAGGCACGCCGCGCGCCTCGTAGCCGTCGGCGATGTGCTCGGCCTTGCGCTTCTGCTTGTCCGTGTACTTGCCCTTGTCACCCTGCGGCATCGCGCCCTCCCGACCGATGGTCCGTCAAGCCGCCGCGTCCTGCAACGGCTGGCTGGCGGGTGCGCGAGGCATGCGTGCCTCCACCGCCTCGGCCAGGATCTGCGCCGTCGCCGCCGACAGCGTCCAGCCGAGGTGCCCGTGCCCGGTGTTGTAGAACACGCCCGCCCGGCGGCCTGCCCCGACCTTGGGGAGCATGCCCGGCATCATCGGGCGCAGGCCGCTCCAGGCCACCACGCGGTCCGTGTGCACGCCCGGGAACTGCTCGCGGGTCCAGGCGACGAGCGGCTCGATCCGGTCGTGCCGGATGTCGCGGTTGAAGCCGTTGAACTCGGCCGTGCCGGCGACGCGGAAGCGGTCGCGCCCGAGGCGGCTCGTCACGATCTTCGTCGCGTCGTCGAGGATGCTGACGTGCGGTGCCGCCTGCTGGCTCTCCGTCGTGTGGAGGTCGATGGTGATCGAGTAGCCCTTGACGGGATAGATGTTGACCGTGTCGCCCAGCATCGCCGCGAAGCTCCGGCTCGCCGTGCCGGCGCAGATCACGACGGCGTCCACCTGTTCGCGCCCGCCATCCCCGCCGTCGACCTGTCCGTCGCGGGGCACCGGTCGCCATCGGATCGCGTAGCCGTCGTCCGGACCCTTGCCCCGCGGCAGGATCGCCTCGACGGCCGCGTCGTAGGTGAAGCGGACGCCGCGCCGCACGCAGGCGTCGGCAAGCCCGCGCGTGAACTTGTGGATGTCGCCGGTGCTGTCCGACGGCGTGAAGAAGCCGCCGTAGTACGAGCCGCGCAAGGTCGGTTCGATCGCGCGGATCTCGTCGGGCGTGACCGCCCGGCGTTCCAGGCCGCCTTCCCTCAGCAGCGCGTTGACCGCCTCCGCCTTCGCGAAGCCGGCCTTGTCCCGGTAGAAGTGCAGGATACCGCGCCGCTCCAGGTCGAAGTCGATGCCCTCGGCCCGCGCCATGGCGATCATGTGCTCGCGCGCGGCAATCGCGAGGCGGACGGTCTCCACCGTGTTTGCGTGGTAGTTCGGGATCTGGCGTACGAACTCGGCCATCCAGGAGTATTTATGCCAGCTCGGCTTCGGGTTCACGAGGAGCGGCGCGTCGCGGCGCAGCATCCACCGCAGGCCCTGCACGATCGTGGACGTCTTGTTCCAGACTTCGGCGTTGCTGGCCGACAGCTGGCCGCCGTTGGCGAACGACGTTTCCATGGCGGCGTAGCGGTGCCGGTCGAAGACGCTGACGCGGTAGCCCCGTTCCGCGAGGGCGTAGGCGGTGGTGACGCCGGTGATGCCGGCTCCGATGATGGCGACGTGGGTCATGTCGGTGGTTCCCGATCGGCGACGAAGGCCGGGTCGAACCGGCCGGGAACCCCATCTGTCCTCTTTGCCTGAGAGCTTGATCCGAACGCGCGGGCGCGGTCGAACATCCCCTTCGGCGGGCGCATCGTGACGCCTCTCTCCAGATCACCCCGACATCACGGTCCTTTTGCCTGAGAGTTTCCGGGGTGGTTGCTCCGTCGGCGCCGGACGCTCCAGGTCCGGTCTCTCCCGCAATGTCGTCGTGGGTGGCCTTCACTCACGCACAAACGGTGCCAAGGCAAATCAATTCGACGTCGCGATCGCTGCGGTGCAGCAGGCGCTCAGCCCAGCCATTCCGCGACGGCGCGTCCCAGGAACGCCTGATCCTCCTGGTTCGCGACCGGGTTGCCGGCCCGGTGGCCCCAGGTCGAGGGGATCGGTAGCAGCTTGCCGTGACGCAGGTGGCGCAGCTCGGCCGCGTTGTCCGCCACGGGGAAGTAGAGGTCGGTCGTCGACGGCATCAGCAGGACGCGCGCCTCGACGGCGGCGAGCGCCCGCTCCAGGTCGCCGCCATAGCGCTCGTCGTCACTGATGTCGGAGGCGATCCAGGTCGCGGTCTGCGCGTAAAGGTCGGCGGCGTGCCGGCGGGTGAAGCCCGGCGCCCAATGCTTGTCGAGGAAGGTGTCGAGATCGGGGGCGCCGGTCGCGGCGAGGTGCAGCCCGGCCCTGTACCAGTCCTGGCTCATCGCCCAGCCCGCGTAGATGCGCGCGAAGGCCCGCATCGCCGCCACCGGCTGGCCCGAGAAGCGCCCACCGCCGATGTGCTCGGGCGCCGCCTCGAGCGCCGCCTGCAGCGACAACAGGAACACCTTGTTGTGCACGGCCGTCCGCGCGCTGCCGCAGACGACGACGGCGCGCTCGACGGCGTCCGGAAACAGGGCGGCCCAATGGTAGCTCTGCTGCGCCCCCATGGAGAACCCGTAGACGCCCGCGAGCCGCTCCACGCCGAACAATTCCGCGAGGAGCCGCCGCTGCGCCCGGACGTTGTCGGCGGTGGTGACGAGCGCCGGGTAGCCGGCCGTGTTGGACGGGCTCGACGACAGCCCGTTGCCGAACATGTCGGGCACGACGACGAACCAGCGCGTCGGGTCGAGGATCTTGTCAGGCGCGATCAGCCATTCCTGGTCGGTGTGCTGGGCGCCGTAGCTCGTCGGGAACAGGACGACGTTGTCGCGTCCCGGCGCCAGCGTGCCGTAGCTCTTCCAGCTGAGGAACGCGCCGGGGAGGATGTCGCCCGATCGCAGGGAAAGGTCGCCGAGATCATGGCGGCCGGTCCGCGTAGCCCAATCCATCGGGTTTCCTCCGGCTCGACGCCGGGGCGATGGCCCGACGCGGCGCTCCGACAATGACGCGCCCGTGCCGCCGTGGGAAGGGCGCCGCCCCGCCATGGCATGCCGATTGCTGCCACGGCCTCATCCCGGAGTCGCCGCGTTTGTCCCAGTTCCCAAAGATGTCCCGCCGGACGGTCCTCGCCCTGCCGGTCGGCTTGGCGGCCTCCGGCATCGCCCACGCCGCCGAGCCCCGGCGCGGCGGCACCATGGTCATGATCGTCAACCCGGAGCCCTCGACGCTCGCCCATTACATGGTCACCATCGGCAGCGTCCCGCCGATCGCCACGCAGGTCTACGAGGGTCTCGCCACCTACGACTGGGACCAGAACCCGCAGCCGAACCTCGCCAAGTCGTGGGTCATCGCGCCCGACGGCAAGACCATCACCTTCAAGCTGCAGGACGGCGTCACCTTTCACAACGGCAAGCCGTTCACCAGCGCCGACGTCCAGTATTCCTACATGGAGGTGCTGAAGAAGTATCACCCGACCGCGCCGGTGGTGCTGGCCGAACTCACCGCCATCGACACGCCCGACCCGCTCACGGCTGTCTTCCACTTGGCGAACCCGGCGCCCTACCTGATGAAGTTCCTCGCCGGGCGCGACCTGCCGATCGTGTGCAAGTCGGTGTTCGAGGGGACCAACATCCTCCAGAACCCCTCCGCCAACAAGCCGATCGGCA
Source organism: uncultured Beijerinckiaceae bacterium (assembly GCA_964244495.1). GTDB lineage: Bacteria > Pseudomonadota > Alphaproteobacteria > Rhizobiales > Beijerinckiaceae > RH-AL1. Next base: position 75,314 of record CAXTIU010000012.1, on the reverse strand, counting down.
CCGGGCCGTTCAAGTTCGTCCAATGGGAGCGCGGGCAGTTCATCCGGCTCGACCGCAACGACAAGTACTGGAAGCCGGGGCTGCCCTACCTCAACCGCATCGTCGCCCGCTTCATCCCCGACGCCGCCACGCGCTCGGCGGCGATGGAGACGGGGGAGGCGCATTTCGCCGGCTACAGCGCGGTGAACTACGCCGACCTCGCCCGGATGAAGACCAACCCCAGCCTCGGCCTGACGACCAAGGGCTACGAGATGACGCCGGCCCTCTCCGTGCTGGAGCTGAACGAGCACCACCTGCACCTCGGCAGCAAGGACGTCAGGCTCGCCATCGCCTACGCCATCGATCGGCGGGTGATCCTGCGCGACGTGATGTACGGCTACGGGCGGCCGGCGACGGGACCGCTCAGCCGCAAGTTCCAGGCCGACGGCTTCTACACCGATGACGTCCGCCGCTTCGACGTGCCGGACCGGTTGGCCATCGCCAACAAGCTGCTGGACGGGGCCGGCGCGCCGCGCGGCGCGAGCGGCGTGCGCTTTCCCCTGCACCTGGAGGTGAACTCGTTCGGCGAGCAGTGGCTGCGCCAGGCGGAGTACATCAAACAAGCTTTGGCACAGGTCGGCATCGAGGTGACGCTGCGCTCCGAGGACACGGCGACGTGGCTGCGCCGCTGCTACACCGACTATGACTACGACATCAACGAGCCGTTCTACAGCCAGAGCGTCGATCCGGTGATCGGCCTCAACAAGCAGTATCTCACCACCCAGATCCGCAAGGGCGTGACCTTCGTCAACGACAGCTTCTATTCCAGTGCCGAGGTCGACCGGATGCTGGGCGAGGGCATGCGCGAACAGGATCCGGCCAAGCGCGCCGCCACCTACAAGAAGGTTCAGCAGATCCTGGTGGAGGACTCGCCGCTCGTGTGGCTGATCGACGTGGAATACGTCAGCATCTTCAACAAGAAATTGCAGGACCACACGACCGGACCGCTCGGCACGCAGCAGGCCTTCGAGCGGGCTTGGCTGGAGGCGTAGGACCGTGCGGCTCGCGCGCACTCTCGGCAGCCGGCTGCTGCTGGCGATCCCGGTCGTGCTCGGCATCCTTGTGCTCAACTTCTTCCTGATCCACCTGGCGCCGGGCGACGCCGCCTCGGTGCTGGCGGGGGAGAACGGCGCGGCGACCCCGGAATACATGGACGAACTGCGCCACAAGTTCGGGCTCGACCGGTCGCTCGGCGCGCAGTTCGTGGTCTACCTCGTCAACATGCTGCACTTCGACCTCGGCTATTCCTTCCGCAACGACAGCTCGGTCGCGTCCCTGATCCTCGACCGGCTGGGGCCGACGGCGCTGCTGATGCTGACCGCTTTCGCCATCGCGCTGGTGGTCGGCACGCTGCTTGGGCTGGTGGCGGCGACCGGGCGCAGCCGCTGGCGCGACGCGGTGATCAGCCTCGTCAGCCTCATAGCCTACGCGACGCCGGGCTTCTGGCTGGGGCTGATGATGATCGTGGTGTTCGCGATCCGGCTCGAGTGGCTGCCGACCAGCGGCTTCGACACGGTGGGCGCCGACGCCGAGGGTTGGGCGGAGGCCGCCGACGTCGCCCGCCACCTCGTGATGCCGGCGGTGTCGCTGGCCCTGTTCTACCTCGCCGTCTACGCCCGCGTGATGCGCGCCTCCGTGCTGGAGCAGGTCGGCATGGACTACGTGACGACCGCGCGGGCCAAGGGGCAGACCGAGCGCCGCATCATGACCGGCCACGTGATGCGCAACGCGCTGCTGCCGGTGGTGACCATGGCCGGCGTGCAGGCCGGCAACCTGATCGGCGGCTCGATCGTGGTGGAAACCGTGTTCGGCTGGCCGGGCGTCGGCACGCTGGCCTTCGACGCGCTGCAATCGCGCGACCTCAACCTGTTGCTCGGCATCTTCTTCGTCTCCGCCTGCCTGGTGGTGGTCGTCAACCTCGCGGTCGACCTCGTCTACGTATCGCTCGACCCCCGGATGGAGCTTTAGGATGCGGGCCGGGCTCGCACGGTTCGCCCGCAACAGGATGGCCCTGTTCGGGGCGGCGGTGCTGGTCGGCCTGCTGCTGCTGGTGGCGCTATCGCCGGTGCTCTACCCCGGCGACCCGTTCGGCCTCGTCGGTCCGGCGCTCCAGCCGCCGGGCGGCCGGTTCCCGCTCGGCACGGACACGCTCGGCCGCGACGTGGCGGCGGAGATCGCCTACGGTGCCCGCACCTCGCTCTCGATCGGCGTCGGCTCGACGCTGATCGCCATCGCCTTCGGCACGCTGGTCGGCGGCCTCGCCGGCTATTACCGCGGCCCGGTCGAGGTCGTCCTGATGCGCCTCACCGAATTCTTCCAGACGATCCCGGCCTTCATCCTCGCCATCCTCATCGTGGCGATCCTGTCGCCGTCGGTCGGCACCGAGATCATCGCCATCGCCGCCGTGTCCTGGCCGGCGATCGCGCGCCTGGTGCGCGGCGAGTTCGCGTCGCTCGGCGGCCGGGAGTTCGTGCTGGCCTGCGCAGGGCTCGGCGCCAGCGACGCGCGGATCATCTTGCGTCACATGCTGCCCAACTGCACCGCGGCGATCGTCGCCGTCGGCGCCCTCTTGATCGGCACCGCGATCCTCCTCGAGGCGGGTCTGGCGTTCCTGGGGCTCGGCGATCCCAACGTGATGAGCTGGGGGCTGATCATCGCCGCCGGGCGCGCGGTGCTGCGCTCCGCCTGGTGGATCTGCACTTTCCCGGGCCTCGCCATCCTGCTCACGGTGCTGGCCATCAACCTCGTCGGCGACGGGTTGAACGAGGCGCTGAACCCTCGATCGCGCGCCAGATGAACGCACTGATGGCGAACGTCCCCGCCAAGCCCACCGTCCTCGAACTCGCGAGGCTGACGATCGCGCTGCCGCCCGGCGCCGACCGGCCGCACGCCGTCGGCGACGTGGACCTCGTGCTGCGCGCCGGCGAGGTCACCTGCCTGATCGGCGAGAGCGGCTCGGGCAAATCGCTGGTGGCGCGCGCGATCCTCGGCCTGCTGCCCGGCCCGCGCGTCCGGGTCGCCGGCGGACGCATCCTGTTCGAGGGGCGCGACCTCGCCGCCGCCGACGCGCGGACGATGCGCGCGATGCGGGGCGCGGGGATCGCGATGATCTTTCAGGAGCCGATGAGCGCCTTGAACCCGCTGCATAGAATCGGCCGCCAGCTCGACGAGGTGCTGCGCATCCACACCAGGCTCGGCCGGCGCGCCCGGCGCGAGCGGGTCGTCGCGTTGCTCGACAGCGTCCACCTGCCGGAGCCGGCGCGGCTCGCGCGATCCTACCCGCACCAGCTCAGCGGCGGGCAGCGGCAGCGCGCGATGATCGCCATGGCGCTCGCCCTCGACCCCCGCCTGCTGATCGCCGACGAGCCGACGACCGCGCTCGACGTGACCACGCAGGCGCAGATCCTCCACCTGATCCGCGCCCTGCAGCGCGAGCACGGCACGGCGGTGCTGTTCATCACCCACGATTTCGGCGTGGTGGCCGACATCGCCGACAACGTCGCCGTGCTCCAGAAAGGCACGCTGGTCGAGCAAGGCTCCGTCGACGCCGTGCTGCGTGCGCCCACCCATCCTTATACGAAGGCGCTGATCGCCGCCGTGCCGAAGCTGACCGCGCCGCCCGTCCGGCCGCCGAGCAACGGCGCCAAAGTGCTGGAGGGACGCGGCATCGCCAAGACCTACGGCGCGCGCGGGCCGTTCGGCGGTCGGGTCGTGCGGGCGCTCGATCGCGTCGACCTCGAACTGCGCCGGGGCGAAACCTTGGGCATCGTGGGCGAGAGCGGGTCGGGCAAGAGCACGCTGGCCCGCGCCGTGACCCGGCTGATGCCGATCGACGGCGGCGCCATCCTGCTGGAGGGCCGCGACATCGCCCACCTCTCGCGCGCGAAGATGCGGCCGGTTCGCAAGCGGATCCAGATGGTGTTCCAGGACCCTTACGGCTCGCTCGATCCCCGCCAGCGCGTCGTCGACATCGTCGCGGAAGGGCCGATCATCCACGGCATGGCGCCCGCGACGGCGCGGGACGAGGCGCGGGCGATGCTGAGGCTGGTCGGGCTCGATGCCGCCGCAGCAGGGCGATACCCGCACGAGTTCAGCGGCGGGCAGCGCCAGCGGATCGGCATCGCCCGCGCCCTCGCGCTCCACCCCGAGGTGCTGGTCGCCGACGAGCCGGTCTCGGCGCTCGACGTGTCCGTGCAGGCGCAGGTGCTGGCGCTGCTGGCCGACATCAAGGCGCGCCTCCACCTCAGCGTGGTCTTCGTGACCCACGACCTGCGCGTCGCGCTCCAGGTCTGCGACCGCATCGCCGTGATGAAGGCCGGCCAAGTGGTCGAGGTGGCGCCGACCGCCAGGATCTTCGCCGAGCCGCAGCACCCCTACACCAAGGCGCTGTTCGCCGCCGTGCCCGGCGCGGATTGGCAGGACGCGCGTCCCCGAGGTTCGCCTCCCGAGGAGGCGGTCACGCATGACGGCGACTGACGCGTTCCTGCCTGGCCCACGCGCCACCGTCGCCGGCGCGCCCACCGGGCCGCTCGCCGGGCTCACCTTCGCGGTCAAGGACCTGATCGACCTCGCCGGCGTGCCGACCGGCGGCGGCAACCCGGACTGGCCGCGCCACCGCCCGACACCGACCCGCCACGCCGCCGTCGTGCGAACCCTGCTCGACGCCGGCGCCTCCGTGATCGGTAAGACGGTCACCGACGAGGTGTCGCTCGGCATTTTAGGTGAGAACGCCCACGACGGCACGCCCCTCAACCCGGCCGCCCCGGACCGCGTGCCCGGCGGCTCGTCGAGCGGCTCCGCCTCGGCGGTGGCGTCCGGCGCCTGCGACTTCGCCCTCGGCACCGACACCGGCGGCTCGGTCAGGGTGCCGGCGAGCTTCTGCGGGCTCTACGGCATCCGCCCGACGCATGGACGGATCGACGTCACCGGCATCGCCGCGCAGGCGCCGGGCTCGGACACCTGCGGCTGGTTCGCCCGTGACGCCGTCACCTTCGCCCGCGTCGGGGCCGTGTTGTTCGGTGCGTCGGTGCCGTTGACCTCGCCCAGAATCCTGCCGACCACCCTGCTGGTGGCGACCGACGCCTTCGGTTTCGCCGATGAGGCGGTGCGCGCCGCCCTGACGCCGCTCGTCGACCGGCTCGGCGGCCTCATCGGCGCGCGCCGCGACGTGACGATGGCGCCGCCCGGCCTGTCGGTGTGGCAGCGGGCGCAGCGCGTGCTCCAGGGCAGCGAGGCGTGGCGCACCTTCGAGCCGTGGCTGGACACCTGCAACCCGCGCCTGGCCTTCGGCGTCGCCCGCGCGCTCGTGCAGGGATCGATGATGGCCGACGCCGAGCGTAACGCCGCCGCCCTGATGCGGCTGGAGGCGCGGGCGCGGCTGTCGCTGCTGCTCCAGCCCGGCACGATCCTGTGCCTGCCGACGACGCCGTTCCCGGCGCCGCCCAAGGGCCTGCCGCTGCGCGAGCTGACCCCGCTGCGCGAGCGCATCGCCTGCCTGACCAGCCACGGCGGCCTGACCGGCGTGCCGCAGGTGAACATTCCCGGCGCGCGCGTGGACGGCGCACCGGTCGGCCTGTCGATCCTCGGCGCGCGCGGCACCGACGGCGACCTGATGGGTGTCTCGCTCGCACTGGAAGGCTAGAACATGGATACGACGGTGAACCGACCCGAGACCGTCGCCGAGGTGGCGGCGCTGTTCGAGCGCTACGAGCGGGCGCTCGTCGACGGGGATGTGGCGGTGCTGGACGAGACCTTCTGGGACAGCCCGCATACCATCCGCTACGCCGTGCGCGAGAACGGCTACGGCTTCGCCGCGATCCACGCCGCCCGTGTCGCCGCCGTCCCGGTCCCCGGCGGGAGCAAGGAGGTGCGGAGCCGGCTGGAGATCCTGACGCTCGGCACCGACCTCGCCACCGTGAACCTCGAGTACAAGCCGCGCGGTCAGCCGGGCATCGGGCGGCAGAGCCAGACCTGGGTCCGCTTCCCCGATGCCGGCTGGAAGGTGGTCGCCGCCCACGTCTCGATCATGCCGCCGGCGGCGTGAGCGGTCGGCGTTCGCTGAGCCGGACCTACCAGCCACGGAAGCGCGGCCACTCGACCAGCGCGGAGCCGTCCGCCGGCAGGACGGTGTAGCCGTCGAACTGCGCGCCGGTCGCGCAGGCGTGGTTGGGGAGAATGCGCAGCAGCGTGCCGACCGGCAGGTCCGGCAGCGGCGCGTCGCAGCCGGGCCGGCGGGCGATCGTGCCATGTTCCTGGCTGGCCCGCGCCACGATGAGGCCGTCCAGGATCCGTCCGGCGGCGTCGCAGACCATGCCGTAGCCCTGATCGACCGCCTGCGAGGCGGTCCCGCGATCGCGGGACAGGGCCATCCAGCCGGCGTCGATCAGGATCCACCCGCGTTCCGGCTGATGCCCGATGACGCTCGTCAGCACCGACAAGGCGATGTCGTCGGGGGTGCAGACGCCGATGCCGGCCATGACGAGATCGAAGAAGACGAACACGCCGGCGCGAACCTCCGTGACGCCGGTCAGGTCGCGCGCGAAATGGGCGGTCGGCGTGGAGCCGACGCTGACGACGGGGCAGGGGAGGCCGGCGGCGCGAAGCCGCCCGGCGGCGCTCACCGCCGCCGCCCGCTCCCGTTCCGCGAAGGCGGCCAGCGCCTCAGCCCCGTGCGCGTGATAGCTTTCGCCGGCGTGGGTGAGCACGCCGCGCAGCCGGGCGCCGCCGTCCTGGAGGACGCGGCCGATGGCGACCAAAGCCTCGTCGTCGGGTCCGACGCCCCCGCGATGCCCGTCCGAGTCGATCTCGACCACCGCCGGTATGGAATCGCCGGACGCGCGGGACGCGGCGGCGACCATCCCCGCCTGTTCCACCGAGTCGACCAGCACGACGAGGTCGCAGCCGGTCGAGCGGAGCGCGACCACCCGCGGCAGCTTCGCCGGCGCGAGGCCCACGGCGTAGATGATGTCGCGCACGCCGGCGGCGGCGAACACCTCCGCCTCCCTCATCGTCGAGACGGTCGCCGGGCCTGCATCGTCGCGGAGGACGCGTCTGGCGACATCGACCGATTTGACCGTCTTGAGGTGCGGCCGGAGGGAGACCCCCAGCGTCGCCATCCTCACCCGGAGACGGGCCACGTTGCGCGTCATCCGCGCCTCGTCCAAGAGGAGGCAGGGCGTTTGCGCTTGGTCCAAGATGTCGGTCGCGACGCTCATGTCGGGTACGCTCGCCACGGATCTGCCGGCAGGGATCCTACCGCACCGGCAAGGCGATCTCGACCGTCCGGACCAAAATAACGCGTCGGACCTTGGCTGCTCGGCTGGCGGGCCTTCTCCTTCGGCCCGGCGCCGTGGTGGCGTGACGATCATCGAGCCCTTGGACATGGGTCCAGTCGCAACGAAGTCCCCTCGCTGGTGTTGAGCCTACGTGTTCAACTTCCAAGGGTGACCGTGGCCTTCCGCCGAGCCATCGGCTCGGCCGCCAACCGATCCACGACGCTGCCGGCGTCCGTACTTGCCCGACCCGATCCTTGTCCCTGGTAGACGTGATCGGCCGAAGCCACCTTCTCGCCCTCCTCTGCATTCGCCTTCGGAGACCTTCATGACGGTTCAACCCCTCACCGCCGGCCTTCTCCTACTTGGATTGTTTGTCCTTCCCTCGACCGCGGGTGCCCAAGGCGGGACGATCCCGACCGGGCCGGCGAATGGGACGCCGTCCGATCCCACCATCGGCTCGACGGCCGCACCGGCCAGCATGTCGGGACCCGCCGCGATGCAGCCGGGCACGCCGACGAAGGCCGATGGCGCCGTGCCCGGAACGAAAGTTCCGGCTACGGGAAGCAGCGGTACGTCCGGGAGCGGCGGCTCCGGGAATTAAACATCGGACCAGAGGGTGCGCGGTCGTCGCCGGACACGCCGACGCGGCCCGATTCCCGTGTCCTCGCCGCCGTTGCGAGCGCGTGGCGGTGTAGCTGCGCGATACCGATAATCGCGGGGAACGCTTCATCGTGACCAGATCATTCGCCGTCGCGTCGGGGCGTGGCACGTTTGGCGCCAGGTTCGCGCTGGGCCACCGCGCTCACGGAACCAAGGCATCGGTCCACATGATCGCTGGTGGTCGTGTCCGCATCCGGCGGCGTGCCGTCGCAACTGTCGGAAGTAACCCGATGAATGCTGTTTTAGCGAGCTTCACTGAAGAGTGATCGACAACGCAACAAGCCGCACCTGTGATGCTCTTGCGCTTAGGTCTGTTTCCGGGGACTGACGCGAAGACCAAAGCGTTGACGACAAGCAAGAACGTCCAACGATATTGACCTCGCACGGGAGCGGTTAGTGAGTGAAGATTTCCACGGCAAACAAAAGGACATGGATGGATCGGAGCTGCCGAAGATCGTCGACATCGTCACCGCTTACGTCAGCAACAATTCTCTACGTGCGGCGGACCTGCCGGGCCTCATCGGATCGGTCCACATGGCGATCAGCCAGCTTGGCGACAGCCCGGTGCCGATGCCGCAGACGCCGGCCGTACCGGTCAAGAAGTCCATTACGAAGGACTACATCATCTGCCTGGAAGACGGTAAGAAGTTCAAGTCCCTGCGCCGGCACCTCAGTTCATTCTACAACATGACGCCCGAGGAGTACCGGGCGAAGTGGAACCTGCCGAGCGACTATCCGATGGTGGCGCCGTCCTATTCCGCGACGCGATCGCAGTTGGCGAGGGACGCCGGGCTTGGCCAAGTCGCGGCGTCGAACCGGGCGAAGGCGGTCCAGGCCGGCAAGTCCGATGAGGTGATGGTGGAGGCGGGCGGTCTTCGGCCGGCGATGGACGCGTCCGAGGCTGTCGACGCGGGAAACGGTTCCTCCGTACCCAAGAAGGGCCGTGGCCGGCCCCGCAAAGTCAGCTGAAACCGTTCGCTTCAGATGTCGGTCGAGCGCGGCCCTTCGATAGGAATGTGTCAGGGTGGCGTCGCGGCGTGCTTTCCCGGTATTCGTGCGAACCGGATGCCGGCGTCATCCATTGACGGCCTGTGACGCGGCCTTTTCGGCGCGTCCGCCCCGACCGCGACCTGGAGCTTTCCCCCATGCGTCCCACCGCTTGTTTCGCCGCTGCCGCCTTGTCTCTCACCATCGCGGCGGCACCGTTCGCCCTCCTGCCGGCCGGACCCGCCGTCGCGCAGACCAAGGACAACCCGGCCGCTGTCGATGCGGAGCCCAAGCAGGTTTCCCTGACCCAGCAGCAGATCGACGGCGTGGTCTCGGCGCAGAAGCAGATCCATGCCATCGAGGCCAAGGTGCCGGACAAGGACGCCGACAAGGACGACCCGAAGACGGACGCCGCCATCGCCGCCGCCGTCAAGAAGAACGGCTTCGCCAGCGTGGAGGATTTCGCCAACACCAGCTTCAGCATCGGCATGGTGCTGGCCGGCGTGGACCCGCAAACCAAGCAGTATGTCGGACCGGACGCGGTCACGAAGAAGCAGATGGCCGATATCCAGGCCGACAAGACCATGTCGGCCAAGGACAAGAAGGATGCCATCGACGAGCTGAACGCGGCCTCGAAACAGACGCCCACCGTCAAGCCCCTCGATGGCAACATCGCGCTCGTCTCGAAGAACTACGATGCCCTGAACGCCGCGCTGCAGACGGACGCGGAATAGGCTTCAAATGAAATGCCTGTCATTTTTTTAAAATTTGACACATAAGTTCACGGCGGTTCGAGGGTTGTGCCTCGCACGGGTGTATTTATGGTCGAGGATCATCGGCGCGTTCCGACGCTCCTGACGCGAGAGCAGGCCGTTTCAGCCCTACGACGTGGGCATGTCACGGCGCTGTTCCAGCCGATCGTGGCCCTTCAGACCGGCGCCTGCGGACGGTTCGAGGCGCTGGCTCGGCTGCCCCACGAGGGCCGGGACGTCGCGCCGGACGGGTTTCTCGATCATTTCGACAACGATGACCGGCTCTGCCTGTTCGGTGCCATGCTGGGTGCGAGCATCGCGCTGATGAAGAGCCGGGGCGCACCGGACCCCGGCGACGCGCGGTCGGGTCTCAGCGTCTCGATCAACGTCGAGATCTCGCTGGTCATGAGCGCCGACTTCGTCGACGTCCTCCGGTACTTCCTCGATCGCCACGGCTTCGCGGGCGAGCGCATCGTGCTCGAAATCCTCGAGAACGAGGACGTCCCCGACTTCGTGGCCCTCAAGGACCAGCTCGAGACCGTGCGGGCGCTCGGACTGTCGATCGCGCTCGACGATATCGGCAGCGCCTACGCGTCCCTCGTCAAGATCAAGATGCTGCCGGTCGACGTCATCAAGCTCGACCGATCGTTCACCCGCGATCTGGAGCAGCATCCCGAGGATCTCCAGTTCGTGCTGAGCATCCTCTCGCTGGCACGCGGGCTCGGCAAGACGCTCGTCGTCGAGGGCATCGAGACGCCGGCCGTCTACGACGCCCTGAGGATCATGGGCGTCGAGTTCGGCCAGGGCTACGCGATCGCCCCGCCGATGCCGGCCGATCAGGTCGGCGACTGGCTGGCGAGCCGTCGCACCCACGAGGTGAACCATGTGCCGAAGTGCCTGCTCGGCGCCTATGCCGCCCATCTCACCGTGGTCGAGTCCTGCCGGGCGCTGCGCAGCCAGCCGCTGCCGGTGGCGTGGCTCGGAGGCCAGGCTGATCACCTCGACTGCGTGATCGGCGAGCTGTTCACCGCGCGGGGCTGGCACGGGACGAGCCTCGGCGTCGCGCACAGGGCCTTCCATGCCGTGCTGCCCCTCTACCGGAGCGACCCGGAGCGCTGGGAGACAGGGGCCGCCGATTTCCGCGCCGCGATGGCAGAGGCGATCGCGACGCGGCCGGACGAGGTCGGGTGCCTTGAGGCTCCGGCGCGTCGCCGCAGGTCGAAACGATGCGGTTGCGAGGCCGGCTCGGCGTCCGGCACGGGCCGGCGGCTCGCGTCGGGATAACGCCTCGGGCGCTCGGGCGGATCAGCCCCCCATCCGAGCGATCAGCGCCTCGGACACCTCGAAATTGGCGTAGACGGTCTGCACGTCGTCGTTGTCCTCCAGCGCGCCGACCAGCTTGAGGATCTTCTCGCCCGCCTCGTCGTCGACGGCGATGGAGGTTTGCGGGCGCCACACCAGCTTCGCCTGGCGTGGTTCGCCGAAGCGGCCTTCCAGCGTCTGCGCCACCTCGCGCAGGCCCTCCAGCGAGGTCACCACCTCGTGGCCGTCGGCGCTGGAGGCGACGTCCTCGGCGCCGGCATCGAGCGCCGCCTCCATCATCTGGTCCTCGGTCGCCGCCTTCGGCTCGAACTCGATGAGCCCGACGTGGTCGAACATGAAGGACACCGCGCCGGTCTCGGCGAGCGCGCCGCCGGCCTTGGTGAAGTAGGAGCGCACCTCGCCCGCCGTCCTGTTGCGGTTGTCGGTCAGCGCCTCGATGATCACCGCGACGCCGCCCGGCGCGTAGCCCTCGTAGCGGACCTCGTCGTAGGTCTCGGCGTCGGCGCCGGACGCCTTCCTGATGGCGCGCTCGATGTTGTCCTTCGGCATGTTCTCCGCCCGCGCCGCGATGACGGCGGCGCGCAGCCGGGCGTTCATCGCCGGGTCGGGCAGCCCCATCTTGGCGGCCACCGTGATCTCGCGGGCGAGCTTGGAGAAGAGCTTGGAGCGGATCGCGTCCTGCTTGCCCTTCTTGTGCATGATGTTCTTGAACTGACTGTGGCCGGCCATGCCGATGTCCCTGTCCGATGGTTCGTGCGCGGGGTCCTGCTTAGCCCCGCGAAACGGGGAAGGGAAGAACGCCCTTCACCCGGTTATTCCTCGATCCGCGCCATCGCCGCCGCGTAGGCCGGGCGGGCGCGGACACGGGCGAGCCAGTCGGCGAGCCTCGGTCGGGCCTTGTCGCCGCGACCCCGCCGCTCCGACGCCATCGCCACCGGCATGCTCATCTGGATGTCGGCCGCCGAGAAGGCGTCGCCGGCGCACCAGGGCCGCTTGGCGAGTTCCGCCTCGAAGAAATCGAGCGCCCGCTCGCTCGTGGGCCTGAGGTAGAGGGCGCCGACCGGTGCCGTCACCAGCTTGACCAGCGGGCGCGCCAGCCGCGGCGCCTTGGCGGCCATGGTGGCGAAGATCAGCCGCATCACGAGCGGCGGCATCATCGAACCTTCCGCGAAGTGGAGGAAGGTCGTGTAGGCGAGGCGCTCGGGCGTGCCCGGCGCCGGGCGCAAGCCCCGTCCCTCGCCGTAGCGGTCGACCAGGATGTCGATGATCGCCCCTGACTCGACCAGGACGGTTTGCCCATCGACGACGATCGGCGCCTTGCCGAGCGGGTGCACGGCGCGCAACGCGCGCGGCGCCAGCATCGTGCGCTTGTCGCGGGCGTAGCGCTTGACCTCGTAGGGTTGGCCGAGCTCCTCCAGCAGCCAGACGACGCGCTGCGAGCGCGAGCGCTCAAGGTGGTGGACGACGATCATCGCTCTCTCCCCGCTCCCGCACGATCCCATGAACGTCCCGCCGTCATGGAAACACCCTCATCCCCGGCGCCGGCGTCGATCCGTGTCGTGGACGCCGCCCAACGCTTCGATCCTTGTCTTTACCCCATCGGCCTGTCCGCCACGCACGCGTCGATCGAAGGCTCGAGGGCCAGGGTCCGACAGTCGGCATCGACGCGAGAATTTCGTCGGCACACACATTCTCGCGTCATTCGCGTCATGCGTCAGGACTTGAGGGATCGCGGCCGAAGGAGCGGCGCCAGTCTCGTCCTGCAAGGTAACAATACCTTAGAACGGGCCTCTCGCGGCCGCAAGCCCCTGGCGGGGCCGGCGCCGATGATGTCGCACCGTGTCCACGAAGCGGCCGGGCGAACGCGTCGCGCTGACGCCCTATCCGTCCAGCTGGTTAAAGTGCCGCTCGACGTCGGCGCGCACGCCCCGGCTCGCCCACAGCACCTCCGTGAGGAAGGCGGCGAGCGCGCCGATGGTGCACAACACGGCGAGGCCGAACAGCACGAACAGGAGGCTGACCGTCGCCTTGGCCCGCAGCAGGCCGAGGAACAGGGCCAGCACGGTGCCGCAGGTGCAGGCACCCGATACGGCGCTCAGGATCACGGCGGCGTCGAGCATGTGCGAGCGCCTGCGCAGGTAGGTGAGGCGGCGCTCGGCGATCGTTCGGTCGTCACTGTCGGACCCCGCCGCCGACGCCCGCTCGGCCAGGACCTTGACTTGGTCGGAAATCCGCGCGAGGCGCGTGTTGAACACGCCGAGCAGGCTGGCGATCGCCGTCAGCAGGAAGATCGGCGTGAGCGACGATTGGATGACGCGGACGATGGCGTCGAGGCTGTTGGGATCGAAGTCGAACATGCCGCCGTGATGATCGCGGCGGGGGTGCGGTGTCAACGCGGACCGGTCGGCGGAGGCCGGATCCTCACCATCTCCGCCGCTTCCAAAGGCGCCTAGCAGACGGCGGCCTGCCCGTCGCGGCGCGGATCGCTGGCGGCGACGTAGCCCTCCACGCCGGGATCGCCCATGCGCCAGATGAACTGGCCGGCGCCGAAGTCCTGGTAGCTGTCGTTGATCACCGCGATCTCGTGGCCTCGCTCGATGAGTGCCGCCACCGTGGTCGGCGGCATCGTGCCCTCCACGTTGATGTTCAGCCCCTCGTTGAAGCGCCAGCGCGGCGCGTCGCAGGCGGCCTGCGGGTTCTGGCCGTGGTCGAGCATGCGGACGAGGATCTGCAGGTGGCCCTGCGGCTGGATGTTGCCGCCCATGACGCCGAAGCTCATGACAGGCTGGCCGTCCTTCGTCAGGAAGCCGGGGATGATCGTGTGGAACGGCCGCTTGCCGGGCGCGACCACGTTGGGGTGGCCGGCCTCCAGGGTGAAGCCGTAGCCCCTGTTCTGCAGCGACAGCCCCCATTCCGGGACGACGACGCCCGAGCCGAAGCCCATGTAGTTGCTCTGGATGTAGCTCACCATCATGCCGGACTCGTCCGCCGTGGTGAGGTAGATGGTGCCTCCCTGGACCGGGTTGCCGGCGCCGAAGCGCTGGGCGCGCTTGGGGTCGATCAACCGCGCGCGGGAGCGGAGGTAACCGTCGTCCAGCATCTGCGCGGGCGTCACGCCCATCGCGTGCGCGTCGCCCAAGTAGCGGTCGTCGCCCAAGTAGCGGTCATCGCCCACGTAGCGGTAGGTGTCGGCGAAGGCGAGCTTCATCGCCTCGATCTGCAGGTGCTGCGACTCCGGCCCGTCGACCGGCATCCCGGCCAGGTCGAAGTGGGACAGGATGCCGAGCGCGATTTGTGCCGCGATGCCCTGGCCGTTGGGCGGGATCTCGTGCAACGTGTAGCCGCGGTAGTCCTTGGCGATCGGGGTGACCCACTCCGGGCGGAACGCCGCCATGTCGCGCGCGCTCATCGCGCCGCCCTCGGCGCGGGCGTGGCGCTCCATCGCCTCGGCGATCTCGCCGCCGTAGAGCGCCTCCCCCTTGGTCTCGGCGATCAGCCGCAGCGTCCGCGCCGCGCCCGGCACGGTGACCCACTCCCCCACGCGCGGGGCGCGACCGCGCGGCAGGAAAACCTCGGCGAAGCCCGGCTGACGGGTTATGTCGGGGACGGCGGCGGCCGCCGCCCACTTGCTCTGCACGACGGGGGGCACGAGGTAGCCGCGCTCGGCGAGTTCGATGGCCGGCTCCAGCAGGTCGGCGAAGGGCAGCTTGCCGAAGCGCTCGCTGAGCGCCACCCAGGCGGCGACCGCGCCCGGCACCGTGACCGAGTCCCAACCCCGCATCGGCAAGCGCTTGGCGTCGGCGCCGTACTTGTGGCGGAAATAGTCCCGCGTCCAGGCGGCGGGCGCGGGACCGGAGCTGTTCAGGCCGTGCAGTTGCTTCCCGTCCCACAGGATGCAGAAGGCGTCCGACCCCAGCCCGTTGCTGACCGGCTCCGTCAGCACCTTGACCGCCGCCGTCGCCACCGCCGCGTCGACCGCGTTGCCGCCCTTCCACAGCATCTTCATGCCGGCCTGGGTGGCGAGCGGGGTCGAGGTGGACACCACGTTGCGGCCGAACATCGGCAGCCGGACCGAAGGATAGCCGTTGTGCCAGTCGAAGTCCCTCATCACGCGTCTCCCGGTGGCCGCCTCGATCGCCGGGCGGGCGCGGCATGGATCTCATAGCGATCCGGAAGCGCAAAGCGCGTGCCATCACCCGTGCATCGATAGCTCGGGCTCCCACCGTAGCGCCGCCCATGGGCACGAGGCTTGCTCGCAGCCGGCGATCGGCCCAGGCCGCCGTCACGCTCCCGCCCTGCAAGGAACCCGCCCATGTCGAGCCTCGAGGCCATCGCCCCCTTCCACGCCGACCTGACGGCGATCCGGCGCGACCTCCACGCCCATCCCGAACTCGGCCTCGACGTGCCGCGCACCGCCGCGCTCGTCGCCGAGCGCCTGAAGGCCTGGGGCGTGGACGAGGTCGCGACCGGGGTGGGCGGCCACGGCGTGGTCGGCACGATCCACGGCGAGGCCGGCGGCAATGGGCCGGTGATCGGGCTACGCGCCGACATGGACGCGCTGCCGATCCTTGAAACGGTCGACGTGCCCTGGCGCAGCCGGACGCCCGGCGTCATGCACGCCTGCGGCCACGACGGCCACACCACCATGCTGCTCGGCGCGGCGCGCTACCTCGCGGCGACGCGACGGTTCCGCGGCACCGCGCGGGTGATCTTCCAGCCGGGCGAGGAGGGGGCCGGCGGCGCCCTCGCCATGCTCGCCGACGGCCTGTTCGAGCGTTTCCCCTGCGACGCGGTCTACGGGCTGCACAACCGGCCGAACCTGGAGACGGGGCGCTTCTCCATCCGGCCGGGATCGGCGATGGCCGGCGGCGCCTTCTTCGACGTGGAGGTGAAGGGGGTGGGCGCGCACGGCGCCAAGCCGGAGACCGGCGTCGATCCCGTCTTCGTGACGGCGCAGATCGTCTCCGCCCTGCAGGGCATCGTCTCGCGCGGGTTGTCGGCGCAGGAGCCGGCGGTGCTCAGCATCACCCGCCTCCAGGGCGGCGACGCCTACAACGTCATCCCCGGCTCGGCGACCTTCGGCGGCACCGCGCGGTGGCTGCACCCGCAGACCCTGCCGAAGGTGGAGGCGATGTTCCGGCGCACGGTCGAGCACGTCGCCGCCGGCCTCGGCGCCAGCGCGGTCGTGGACTGGCGCGTCCTGTTCAGCGCGCTGGTGAACGTGCCCGGCCACGCGAGCGCCATGGCCGACGCCGCGGCCGACCTCGTCGGCGAGGCGCGGGTGGAGCGCGACGCGGCGCCGAACATGGGCTCGGAGGACTTCTCCTTCATGCTGGAGAAGGTGCCGGGCGCCTACATCAACCTCGGCATCGGCGAGACGGCCGGCCTGCACAATTCCGGCTACGCCTTCAACGACGCGGCCATCCCCTACGGGTCGGCGTTGCTGGCGAAGGTCGTGGAGCGCGGGTCGGTGGGCGTGGCGTAGGCCGCGCTCCTCATATCTCCCCGATCGTCGCCGCCAGCACCTCCAGGCACGCGACGCCGAGCGCCCTCGACCGCCCCGGCGACCAGCCATGGACGGGGTCCGGGTTGGCGTCGTGGTCCTTGAAGGGCATCTCCAGCGTCATCGCCAGCGCCCCGAACCGCTCGGCGAGCTGGTTGGTGCAGATCGCGAGGTTGGCCTTGCCCGGCGGCGTGCGGCCGTAGCCGAGCGCGGTCTGGAAGTCCGGCGTGTGGGCGGCGAGGCGCGCCGCGTAGCCGTCGAAGGCGGCGCCCCGCGCGGGCGTCCAGCTCGGCACGCCGTCGAAGCCGACGAGGAAGTTGGCGGGGATCGCCTCGTCGCCGTGCACGTCGATGGCGAAGGCGACCCCGGTCGCGTCCATCGCGTCGCGCACGCAGAGCACCTCGGGGCTGCGCTCGACTGACGGCGCGTGCCACTCCCGGTTGAGGTTCACGCCGAGCGCGTTGGTGCGCAGGTGCCCGCGCCGCGTGCCGTCGGGGTTCATGTTGGGCACGACGTGGACGGTGGCCGCCGCCAGCAGCGAGGCGGCGGCGGGGCCGGTCAGCCAGTCGAGCGCGCCCTCCATCCACCATTCCGCCATCGGCTCGCCGGGGTGCTGGCGCGCGACGAGCCACAGCGGCTTGGCACCGGTGCCGAGGCTCAAGGCGTCGATCGCCTGGCCCTCGACCGAGCGGCCGAGCTCGCGGTGGGTGACGCCGGATCGCGTCGCGATGTCGGCGATGAGGGCCTCGTGCCGTTCCATCGGGTAGGGCGCGAAGGTGGCGAACCACGCGAGGTCGGTCTCGCCGGCCCAGTCGAAGGCGAGCACGCCGTCGGCGTAGCGCGTCGGGATCATCCGCCAGCCGAGCCGGTCGGTGCTCGCGCGCAGGCGGTAGCCCTCCCAGCCCGACGCGAAGGCGGCGCCGCCGGCGTTGACGATGCGCAGCTCCAGCCTTCGCCCGCGCGCGCCGGCGAGGCGGAAGTAGAACCACTGGTAGAACGCGGACCCGTGGTCGGGCGCGATCGCGAGGTCGACGCGGTCGCCGTCGACGGCGACCACGCGGATGTTGCCGCCGTCGAAGGCGGCGTTGATGGATACGGTCATCCCCCTCGATAAGGCCGTCCCGTTCCGGCGGGAAGGTTCACGAGGGATGGTGCGTCCTCGTCGCGCCCGCCCCGCTGGCTCATACGATGGCGAAACCCGATCGCCGCCGCGCCGAACCCGGCGGCGGCGGCGACGCCGAGCGCCCAGCGCGGGCCGCAGTTGTTGGCGACCCAGCCGACGACCGGCGCGCCGACCGGTGTGCCGCCGAGCGCGATGGCGAGGCGGATCGCCAGCACGCGGCCGCGTATCGCCGGCTCGGTCGACAGCTGCATCAGGCTGTTGCTCGCGGTGGTGAAGGTCAGCGCGGAAAGGCCGACGACGACGAGGGCGAGGCCGAACAGCCAAAGGTCGGGCATGATCGCGGCGAGCGTCGCGCCGAACCCGAACACCACTGCGCTGAGGCTGAGGAGGCCGATCCCGGGCGGCTCTCGTCGACCGGCCGCCAGCAGCGCCCCGCCGACCGCGCCGATTGCCATCATCGACGACAGGAGCCCGTACTGTCCGGCCCCCGCGTGGAAGACGGTGACCGACATGGTCGAGATGAAGATCGGGAAATTGAGCCCGAACGTCCCGATCAGGAGCAGCATGACGCAGATCGCCCTCAAGTCGGGACGGGCCCAGACGGTGCGGAAACCTTCGGTCAAGCTCCCTGGCGCGCGCGCCGCGCGGCGACTCGCGTGGAGCTCGCCCCGGCGGAGCAGGCGAAGCGAGCCGAGCACGGCGGCGAAGGAGGCGGCGTTGAGGAGGAAGACCCAGCCGGTGCCGATCGCCATGATGAGCACGCCGGCGACGGCGGGTCCGATCATCCGCGCCGCGTTGAACGACGTGGAGTTCAGCGCCACCGCGTTCGGCAGGTCGGCTTCGACGACCAGCTCCGCCACGAAGGTCTGCCGCGCCGGCGCGTCGAACGCGGCGACGCAGCCGCTGCCGAAGGCGAAGGCGTAGACGTGCCACAGCCGGGCCAGCCCGGTCACGGTGAGGAGGCCCAAGCCGAGGGCGAGGAGGCCCATCGCCGCCTGCGTGGCGATCAGCAGCCGGCGCCGGTCGAGGTGGTCGGCGGCGAACCCGGTCCAGGGCAGCAGGAGGAGCTGCGGCGCGAACTGTAGCGCCATCACCACGCCGAGCGCGGTCGCGTCGTGGTGGGTCAGCCCGGTCAGCACCAGCCAGTCCTGGGCGGTGCGCTGCATCCACGTTCCGACGTTGGACACGAGCGTGCCGGCGGTCCACATCCGGTAGTTGAAGCCGCGCAGCGACCGGAACGTCCCCCTCGCCGAAGCGCTCACGGCGCTTCGGGATGGTTGCCGCCATGAAGCCTGCCGAACATGCGCGCGAGCACGACGCCCATGAGGAGGATGCCCGCGCCCGATGCGGCGACGTCACTCGCATCCCGCAGGTCGAAGGTCCCGACGCGGACGATGAAGCCGTAGGCGATCGCGAGGTTGAAGACTCCCCACACGACGTTCACCGTCGAGGACGAGAGACCCTTTCCGGGCGGCTTGGCGAATGGGCTCTGGAACGGCCGCCCCATCAAGCCGCTCACGAGATGGGGGATGGCGTTGGCGAGGACGGCGCCGCCGAAGGCGTACGAGACGAGGTGGAGCCAGACCATCGTCAGCGCTCCCCTCCGCGCCGGGCGCGCTCGCCAAGCAGCGCGATGATGTCCGCCGTTGTTCCGGTCTCGCCGATCCGTGGGAAGATCCGGGTGACGCTGTTGGTATGGGCGTCGAGGTTGGTGTCCGTCACGGCGTCGACCGCCAGGGTGACGTTGAACCCGAGTTCGTGCGCCTGCCGCGCGGTCGATTCGACCCCCATGCTGGTGGCGACCCCGGCCACGACGACGTGGGTGACGCCGCGTGTTCTCAGGTGCTCGGCGAGGCCCGTGTTCGTGAACGCGCCCGCCGTCCGCTTCGTCACGAGGTGGTCGCCGTCGCCCCGGTTCAGCTCGGGGACGAGGTCGGTCCAGTCGGCGGGCAGGGCGCCGAGGTCGGTCGCCCGCTCGGTGCGGCCGGGTGGCCGGCCGGCGACGTTGACGAGCACCACCGGCAAGCCGTGCCGGCGGAACGAGTCGGCGAGGGTGCCGGCGTGGCGCACGATCGTCTCCATCGGATGGGCGGTGGGCAGGGTCACGAAGCCTTTCTGCAGGTCGACGACGACGAGGGCGGTCGTCGGGTCGAGCGCGGTGACGCTCATGCTGATCTCCTCACGAGGCGGCGATGCGGTTGAGCAGGGCGATGGCGGCGGCGAGCTGCTCCTGCTCCGCCGTGTCGAGTTCGCGAGCGATGGCGCGCGACAGCCAGTCCTCCCGCGCCGCGCGGCCGGCGGTGATCCAGGCGCGGCAGGCGGGGGTGAGCGAGAGGAGCGTCTGCCGCCCGTCGGTCGGGTCTGGCATGCCGGCGACGTGGCCCGCCGCTTCCAGGACGGCGATGGTGGCGCCCACGGACTGCGGGCGTATGCCCTCGGCACGCGCGAGGCCCGTCACAGTCGCCGGTCCTCCTCGCTCCAGGCGGAGGAGGATGGACGCTTGCGCCGGGGTCAGGTCCCCCGAGTGGGCCTGCTCGCGGAGCCGCCGCTTCAGCGTTCCGAGGAGGGTGCGGAGATCCCTCGCCAGGGTCGACGATCGCTTCGCACCCGGATCGTACCGCTGCTCGTTCACGAACACAGTCTAGCGAATGCGAAGGAAACTACAAAGTATTCCTTCATAAAATCGAAGGTTTTGTGCGCTGGTGCGAGCCGCACCCGTCGTCACGCCCTCCACCGGAGGAAGGCTGTGGCCGCCCATCGTCTCGCGGGCGTTACGCCGCCTTGGCGCGCAGGTTGTTCGCCACCGTGTAGCTCGCCTGCGTCTTGCCCTGGATCTCGTCGAGGCCGACGCCGTCGGCGAGCTCCACCAGCACCATGCGTCCGGCGACCTTGTCGATGGTGAACACGCCGAGGTCGGTGATCACCATGTCGATCACGCCCGAGCCGGTGAGGGGCAAGGTGCAGCGGTGCAGGAGCTTGGGCTCGCCCTTGGCGGTATGTTCCATCACCACCACGACGCGCTTGACGCCGGCGACGAGGTCCATCGCGCCGCCCATGCCCTTCACCATCTTGCCGGGGATCATCCAGTTGGCGAGGTCGCCGTTCTCCGCGACCTCCATGGCACCGAGGATGGCGAGGTCGATATGGCCGCCCCGGATCATCATGAAGCTGTCGGACGAGGAGAAGTAGCTCGTCGAGGGCAACTCCGTCACCGTCTGCTTGCCGGCGTTGATGAGGTCGGCGTCCTCCTCGCCCTCGTAAGGGAAGGGACCCATGCCGAGCATGCCGTTTTCGCTCTGCAGCTGCACGTGCATGCCGTCGGGGATGTAGTTCGACACCAGCGTCGGGATGCCGATGCCGAGGTTCACGTAATAGCCGTCGCACAATTCCTTGGCGGCGCGCGCCGCCATCTGTTCGCGGGTCCAGGGCATGGCAACATCCTTCTTCGCCGACGTAGTCCCCAGGATCGTCTGTCCCCTGCCACTCCGTCAAGGTGGTCGAGCCGCCGGCGCGTCGGATCGCGACAGCCCCTCTACGTCCGTGACGAGGCGGACCCCATCCAGCCGACGTTCGGCGACCTGGCGGCGAGCCCTTCGATGCTCAGGGAACGACGATGGGCGATCCCGCGCCACGGGGTCGCCCCTGGATGGCGGCGCCGGCCGTACGAACCGTCCCTACTTCTGCGGAGGCTGCCCCTCTTGCCGAAGCTTCTCGCGCTCCGCGTCGTAATCCTTCTTCAACCGGGAGAAGCAACCCGCCTCGTAACAGCCGATCACGGCCGCCGCCCCGACGCCGATCGCGACCTTGTCGCCGGTGGACAGGCCGGTGCTGCGAGGAACGTCCCGGTGAGCCGGCGCGGCATGCCCCCCTTCGCCGACCGTGACGCCGACGCGCTGGGCCTGTTGCGGACCGCCATTCGCCGGCATGTAATCCACCTCGATCTGGTGGCCCGGCGCCACCGATCCGACGTAGGCGGCGAAAGTCGCCACGCTGGGGAACACGCGGCCGTCCACCGCGATGATCTGGTCGCCGACCGCGAGCCCGGCCTGCTCGGCGGGCGAGGCGGAGCCCACCCCTTCGACTTTCAGGAGCTCGAAGGTCATGCCGCCGCTGGTGATCTCCTTCTCCGGCCCGACCTTCATGCCGAGCGAGCCCCCGGCGCGCTGCAGGCCGGCCGACGCCTCCGCGGTTTGAAGCTTGTAGCCCATCTGGTTCTCGGCTGATGCCGGGGGGCAAAGGCAGGTCAAGCCCAACAGGGCGAGCATCGCCACCGAGGCGAGGGGAGCGAGCGTTCGTCGGGTCATGGTGTCGGTCTCTCACGGGAAGGTGCGGGCGGCTGGTCCGGCCGCCGCGCTGGGCCGGTCAAACGTTCATGGCGCCATCGTCCGGAACCTGACCGTTCGGAGTCATGCCATGGACCGCGTTCGGAAGATGCTGGCTGAGCTGCGAGAGGAAGTCGCCCGGCTCCATGCCGGCCTGCGAGGCCATGCCCTGCACCTGGTCCTGGCCGAAGACGTTCTGCAGCTGCTGCGGCGACACCGACTGGTTCGGACCGTTGCCGATCCAGGATTGCGCGATATGGCCGAGGCCGGCGCTCTCGAACTGCGAGAGGATCCCGCCGATACCGCCGCCCGCCATGCCACCGGCCATGCCTTGGCCGCCCAACAGACCGCCCATGCCTTGGCCGGCACCCGTCTGCCCGCCGCCGAGCAGGCCCGACAACACGCTGCCCATGCCGCCCATGCCGCCCGAAGTGCCGGCGTTGCCGCCGGTGTTCTGACCGCCCATGAGGCCGCCGATAACCGTTTCAAGAAGACCCATATTCGTATTCCTTTCATGGAGGCGGCGCAGAGCGCCGCGAATGTCCCGTGATCGCGAGGGTTCAGAGGGTTCGGCCGCGTCCGGTGACGGCATGGTAGATGGCGAGCACGATCACGGCACCGACGATCGCAACAAGCATGCTGTAGAGATTAAAGCCAGTGACGGGTGCCGCTCCCAGCAGCGAAAAGACGTAGCCGCCGACGATGGCGCCGACAATACCGAGCACGATATCGATCAGCAGGCCCTGCCCGGTGCTGTCGATGATCTTGCTGGCGATGAAACCGGCGATCCCACCCAGGACCAGCCACGCGATGATGGACATGTCGTTCTCCTCTGTGTCGGGCACCGGCCGTCACATCGTCGTGGCGGTCTCGCGTCCCTGGACGCCTCGTCGACCTTCGTCACGGGCGCGTGGGCCTTCTCGGAGTGCTTCCTGACCGTGATCCTGTCGCCTTCACATGCTGCTCGGCGGCTTTTTCGGCCACGGCGTGCCCTTATTCTGGATGGGCTCGCCGGCCGTGCGCGACAATGGTGCGAGTTCGGCAACGATGGAAGGATCGCGCGATCCCATCCACACCGGGAACATCGGCGGCCGGACGCCATCGACGTCGTTCATCAAAGCCTCGGGATACGCGGTGGACGATCCCTAGATAGCGCCGTCGAGCGTCCGATCCATGCCTCGAACGGTCCAGTTCCATGGCACGGAATGACTAGGCCGGTGCCGTTGGGCGTGAAAATCGAAGCGGCGTCGCGAGCCCTCGTGTTCGCGCCGTCGAACGACCTGCGTTGGCCGCATGGATCAGAGAGTCGTGGTCTCGACGTTCGGCACGTTCGCCGAGCGGCTTGCTCGCCGTTCCCTGCACGCCGGCCAGGACCCGTCACGACCTCCAGGGGCTGTTCCCGCGAAGCCGTCGAGGCGGCTGCGGCGTATGGCACGGCCCCGCCGGGCACGGGTCGGGGCAAGCTGGTCCTCGTGCTCCCTTTCTCGAGAGCCGGGATTGTTGCTAATGAGGCGCCGTTAGGCGACGCGTCCAGCCAAGGAACACGGCGACAACCCGGTTTCTCTCGCGTACGTCCCCTGCGAACAGGGACGGCTCGGCGGGCGAGCGTCACAGGAGTAGAGCTGATGAACGACGCCTCTCCCTTCACCTTCGAGCCTCGCGCCGCGTTGATCCCGGCGAACGAGCGCGAGGCTCTGCTTCTCGATCCCGGCTTCGGCCGCGTTTTCACCGATCACATGGTGACGCTCCGCTACCGGGACGGTCGCGGCTGGCA
Source organism: uncultured Beijerinckiaceae bacterium (assembly GCA_964244495.1). GTDB lineage: Bacteria > Pseudomonadota > Alphaproteobacteria > Rhizobiales > Beijerinckiaceae > RH-AL1. The sequence goes on along the minus strand of CAXTIU010000012.1, from coordinate 51,557 downwards.
CGACGGCAGGATCGTGCCGCGCGCACCCCTCGTGCTCGACCCGACGTCGATGGTGCTGCACTACGCCCAGGAAATCTTCGAGGGATTGAAGGCCTACCGCATGCCCGATGGCGGCGCCGCGCTCTTCCGTCCCGGCGCCAACGCCCGGCGCTTCCACCGCTCCGCCGAACGCATGGCCATGGCGCCGTTGCCGGAGGCCCTGTTCGTTGAGTCCGTCCGCGTCCTGGTGCGCGCCGACCGCGACTGGATCCCCGCCGTCGAGGGCGGCTCGCTCTACCTGCGCCCCTTCATGATCGCGACCGAGGCGGCGCTGGGCGTGAAGCCGTCGGCCGAGTACCTCTACTGCGTGGTCGCCTCGTCGGTCGGGTCCTACTTCAAGGGCGGCGCGAAGCCCGTGACGCTGTGGATCTCCGACACCTACACCCGGGCGGCACCCGGCGGCACGGGCGAGGTCAAGTGCGGCGGCAACTACGCGGCGAGCCTGAAGGCTCAATCCGAGGCGTTGCGCGAGGGCTGCGACCAGTGCGTGTTCCTCGACGCCGTCGAGCACCGCTGGGTGGAGGAACTCGGCGGCATGAACATCTTCTTCGCCTTCGACGACGGGTCGCTCCAGACCCCGCCGCTCGCCGGCACGATCCTGCCCGGCGTGACCCGTGACTCGCTGATCGTCCTCGCCCGCGACATGGGCGTTCGCGTGCGCGAGGAGCCCTACGCGATCGACCAGTGGCAGGCGGACGCGGCCAGCGGGCGCTTGCGCGAGGCCTTCGCCTGCGGCACCGCCGCCGTGGTCGCGCCCATCAGCCGGGTGCGCGGACCCGGCCGCGACATCACCGTCGGCGGCGGCGAGCCCGGCCCCCTGACGAGGAGACTGCGCGACGCGCTGGTCGCTCTGCAGCGCGGCACCGCGCCGGACTCCCACGGGTGGATGGAACGGCTGTGAGGCCGAGCCGTCCCGACCCGACGCCTCGCGGCCTTAAAGCTGCTTGGTCCGCGTGCGGGGGCCGAACACGCCGATGGTGATGGCGACGATCGCCATCGACCCCGTGATCAGTGCGAAGACGCCGGTCGTGCCGAAGTCGCGCAGGCAGTAGGCGATGGTGAAGCCCGAGAACATCGCGCTGAGTCGGCTCATCGAGTAGCAAAAGCCGATCGCCCGCGCCCGCACCCGCGTCGGGAACAGCTCCGGCTGGTAGGAGTGGAGGCCGAAGGAGAGCAGGTTGCTTGAAAACGTGATGCCGAGGCCGAACAGCACCAGGAGCACGGTGTTGGAGGCGCCGGCGAACAGCAGGCCGAACAGCGCGATGCCGATCGCGGCGCCGACGATGACCCATTTGCGCTCGATCCTGTCGGCGATCGGCAGGGCGAGCAGGGGACCGAGCGGGTTGGCGACGGCGATCAGGCTTGAGTAGAACAGGCTGTGCGTGAGCTCGACGCCGCGCGCGATCAGCAGCGTCGGCACCCAGCTCGCGAAGCCGTAGTAGCCGATCGTCTGGAAGACGTTGAACACCGAGAGCATCACCGTGCGGCCGCGATGGGGCGGGCGGAGGATCTCCAGGAAGCCGGCCCGCTCGACCAAGGGCGGCTCGACCGTCGACAAAGGCGCGGGCAGCGGCGCGCCGTACTCGCGCGCGACCCGCGCTTCCAGGTGCCCCACGACCGCGTCGGCCTCCCGAAGCCGCCCCCTCTGCGCCAGCCATCGCGGGCTTTCCGGCAGCTTCACGCGGATGAACCAGACCAGCAGCGCCCCCACCGCGCCGATCAGCACCACCACGCGCCAGCCCTCCAGGCCGAGCACCGATCGCGGCACCAGGAGGTAGGCCAGCAGGGCGACCGCCGGGACCGAGCTGTACTGGATGGACTGGTTGATGGCGAAGGCGCGCCCGCGCAGGCCGACCGGCACCAGCTCGGCGAGGTAGGAGTCGATGGTGACGAACTCGGTGCCGAGCCCGATACCAGCGATGAGCCGCCACAGGTTCAGGCCGCCGGCATGGGTCTGGAACGCCATGATCACGGTGGCGGCCGAGTACCACAGCAGCGAGGCCGTGAAGATCGCCCGCCGCCCGTACCGGTCGGCCACCCAGCCGAGGCCGAAGGTGCCGAGGAACAGGCCGGCGAAGGTCGCGGCGACGAAGGCGCCGAGGCCGGAGAAGCCGAAGAACGCCTTGGTCGTCTCGCTCAGCATCCCCGACTTCACCAGCGCCGGCCCGACGTACGCGGTGAAGAACAGGTCGTAGAACTCGAACCAGCCGCCGAGTGACAGCAGCACGACGATCGTCCACACCGTGCGCGTCGCCGGCAGCCGGTCGAGCCGCGCGTTGATCGTGCCGGGCGTGTGCCCGGAGCCGTGAATGTCGCCCGCGCGGGTCAGGACCGCGTCCATGTGAACCGCGTCCATGTGAACCGCTCCCATGTTGGATACATCATGGCTCGACGAAGCGAGGGTATGACGAAAGGACCTGTGCGGGTTCCTTGGCTGGTTGCGAGCCTCGCGTTCGGGGCGACGAAGCTGTCAGCCAAGCCAGGTTTTCTTGGGCGAGCCGTCGGGATCCTCGCGGTTGTAATCATCGATCAGGATCCTCGCGCCGAGCCGCGTCGACCAGGCGCTGGTCGACACGCAACGGCGCCGGCGTCGGGTCGTGGGGCATGACCGCGATCCAAGCTATGGCCTCTATCGTCCCCGTGCGGATCATGCCGGCGAGGGCGGGCTGCTGGCGATAGGGCGCGCGGGACTAGTCGCTAGCACGATCGACTCGCCGCGCCTGTGCAGGTGCTTGGCGACCTGGCCCATGCTCCGGACGATCGGCTCCATGGGCACGTCTTGGCTCGACAGGGCGAGGGACATGACGAAAGGACCTATTCGCATCTTATGGGCTACTCTCAGTCCCTTACGTTCGGACCGGCGAGGCCGTCAGCCGAACCAAGTCTCCATTGGTACGCCATCGGCATCGTAGCGGTTGTAATCTTCGACCATGATCTTCGCTCCGACCCGCGTCGCGGAACAGGATAGTGACGCTGCGATGACCAGTGGTGGCGGGATCGGATCGTGACCTAGGACCGCGATCCATAGCAGCGCCTCCACCGTGCCTGACCGAAGCAGGTCGACGAGCGCCGGCTGGCCCTCGATCCGTTGGAGCGTGTGGCCTATCCAGGTTAGCGCACCGCCTTCGTCGGACGTCCTCGCGTGCGCGATCGAGGCGTAGTGTCGAGGTGCGACGCGCCGCGAACGTGCGTTCGGCGCCACGATGGGCTCGCCGCGCCTGTGCGAGTGCTCGGCAACGAGATCCATCCCTCGAACGGTCGGTTCCATGACGATGTCATGGCTCCAGAAACGAAGCGTCATGTCGAAAGCGGCTGTTCGCGTTCGGATGGGCATCTCACCCGATCCAGGTCACCTGTGGCACGAGACCCTCGGCGTTCTCGCGGTTGTAGTCCTCGATCAGGATTTTAGCTCCGAGCCGCGTCACCGCCTCGACGAGGCTCGGGTCGAAGCGCAATGGTGGCGGCACCGGATCATGGATCATGATGCCGATCCAGGGCATGGCCTCCACTGTTCCGGCGCGGATCATGTCCGCGAGGATGGACTGATCGCTTACGTGGCGGATCGTGCGATCCAGCCAAGCCGACACATCCTTCTCGTCCGAACTTTTCGCATGCGCGATCAAGGCATAATGTTTGCTCGCGATGGGGCGCGCGGGGCTCGTCGCCAGCACGATCGGCTCACCGCGCTTGTGCAGGTGTTTGGCGATCATACCCATGCTTCGGACGATCGATTCCATGGGAACGTCGTGGCTCGATAACGCCAGAGACATGTCAAAAAGGCTTATCTGTTTTTTATTATTCATATTTAATCTCTTAGGTTACGTATAACTACGCCTTGGAAGATTATGTCGCCTGTTGTTAAGTCGAAGATACATTGGTCTGCGGCTCCTGCCCGTCCTGCTTTGGCTGCGTGGATGGCATCTCCCGCCTGGATCGGGTCTATCTTGAGCTTCTTGCAGGCGTAGCTCAAGTTCGTCGTCGTGTTCGCGGCCAACTGCGTCGCCGCGTCATGACCCGGCGCCGCGCCATCCGTTCCGCCCGCGCCCGTCCACTCGCCGCCGTGCGGCCCGCCGCCTGCGGGGACGCGCGGCTCCGCCTGGTCGTACTTGAAGAGCCGCGCCGTCGCGTCCGCGTGGCCGAATGCCTGCAGCAAGGCTTCCGGCGTGACCCCTCCGTCCAGCGCGAGGTCGGCTAGGTGCAGGCGGTAGGCGTCGTCCGGCTCGATCGGCGGCAGACGCGCCAGGGCAAGGTGGATCGCGGCCAGTGCCTTGTCGCCCCTGCGCCATAGGGTGATAGCCTTCGCGATCCGCGCCGGCGTCGCCGCGTCCACACGGCCACGATAAGCTGCCGCGAGAAGGACGACGAGGCGGTCGTGGTCCGTCTCATCGCGAGGAGCGTAGAGGGAGTAGGCGAGGATCGTCCGCGTGCCGAGCGCCACGCCCCCGTCGGTCAGCTCCGCCCTCGTAAGCCAACCGCTCCGGGCGACGCGCAACCGCCATTGATCCAACAAAGATAGGGGCTGCGACACTCGACCCACCCGTGATCGTCAAGGATGGTGCAAAATACAGGGTGGCGTTGATCCTAACAAAAAGGCCGCGAACGACGACTATACTTGAGCCGGTCGAGGCTGTGTCCGATCGTCGGTTCGCTCCTCGGCCGCTCCGGTTGGATCGTACCAGCGCCCCTCACCCGCCCGACCGATGCCGCGCTCGCTCGACCGCCAGTCCCAGTCGGCCGCGCGCCCGCGATCACGTACCCTCAGGCGCCCGCGATGACACCGGCAGCGGCGAACTGGTCGACCTCGCCCGGGGGGGGGGGGGTGAAGCCCGCCTCGGCGAGGATCGCCCGGTTGTGCTCGCCGACGCCGGGCGGTTGGCGGGTCAGGGCGGCGCGCCCGCGCCCCGCGCCGAACTCCAGCGGCGGGCCCGGCAGGCCGACAGTCGCGTCCGGCCCGCCGCCGAGCCGGGGATCAGGGTTTGGAGCAGCCCGAGCGACGCCAGCAGGTGCGGGTCGGTGGGCAAATCCGCCAGCTTTCCGACCGGCGCCCAGGAGATGTCGGCCTACTCGCGGCGTCGTCCCGCCTCGGTGGTGGGCAGGGTGGCGACGGCGGCGCGGATCGCTGGCACCAGCCACTCCTTCTCCGCCACCCGCAGCGCGTTGGTCGCCAGGCGCGGGTCGTCGGCGAGCGCGTCCAGCCCGAAGGCGGCGGTGAAGCGCCGCCACTGCCGGTCGCTGGTCACGCCGATGAACAGGCTGCCGCCGTCGGCCGTCGCGAAGGTCTCGTAGATCGCCCAGGCGGAGCGGCGCGCCGGCATCGGCGGCGGCTCCGGCCCGGTCGCCGCGATGCCGGCCACGTGCGTCGACATCAGGAAGGCCGCGCTCTCGAAGAGCGCGCTGCCGACGCGCTGGCCGTGGCCGGTGCGAGCCCGCTCGGCCAGCGCCGCCTGGACGCCGACCACGCCGAAGATGGCGCCGAGCATGTCGATCACCGAGGCGCCGGCACGTAGCGGCCGGCCGGGCGGCCCGATCATGTCGGCGAGGCCGGTGTGGAACTGCACCACCTCGTCCAAGGCCGGCCGGTGCTCGTAGGGCCCTTTGAGGTAGCCTTTCAACGCGAGGTACACGAGGCGCCGGTTCAGCGGAGCCAGCCGCTCGTAGCCGCAGCCGAGCCGCTCCATGGTGCCCGGCCCGTAGTTCTCGATCACCACGTCGAAGCCCGGCACCCGGCGGTGCAGCACGGCCTGCCCCGCCTCGCCCTTCAGGTTCAGGGCGAGGCTGCGCTTGTTGCGGTTGAGCGCGGCGAAGAACCCGGCCGCGAAACCGGTGAGCCGCCGCGTGTCGTCGCCGGCTTCCTTGCCGGGCGGGGCCGGCTCGACCTTCACGACATTGGCGCCAAGGTCCGCCAGCAGCAGACCGGCGAGGGGCGTCGCCGACATCAGGCGGCGCGCCGGAAGGCGTGGAGGCTGCCGGCGCGCAGCAGCTCGCTCGGCAACGGATGGCCGACGATGCGCTCCGCCAGGCGGCCGGCCTCGATCAGCGCGTCGAGGTCGATGCCGGTGGCGATCCCCATCTCCTCGCAGAGCAGGGCCAGCTCGGCCGTGCAGATGTTGCCGGCCGCGCCCGGCTGGCCGGCGAAGGGGCACCCGCCGAGGCCGCCCACCGTCGCGTCGAAGCGCGCGACGCCCACGCGCAAGCCGGCGAGCGCGTTGGCGACCGCGAGGCCGCGCGTGTCGTGCAGGTGCAGTCGGATCGGCACGTCAGGCCAACGGCTTCTGACCTCGCCGACGACCCGCTCGACGCGGTGCGGCGCCGCCCAACCCATCGTGTCGGCGAGCGACAGGTCACGCACCTCCACGTCGAATTCAGCCGCGACGGCGAAGCCTTCCTCGATGGTGCGGATCACGGCGGCGGGGGCCACGTCGCCTTCGTAGTTGCAGCCGAACGCCGCCATGACGCCGATGCGATGCACGGGAACGCCCGCCGCGATGTGGGCGCGGGTCAGCTCGCGCATCGCCGCCAGGTTCTCGGCGCGGCTGCGATGCAGGTTGCGCCGCGTGAAGGCGTCGGAAGCCGTGAGCGAGATGGAGCCGGTGAGCGCCAGCTTCTCGCGCGCGGCGAGCGCGCGCTCCAGCCCGCGGGCGTTGAACCACAGCGCGGTGTAACGCACGCTGGGCTTCGGCCGAAAGCCGGCGACGACCGCGTCCGCGTCCGCCCAGCCTGGAACGACCTTCGAGCTGACGAACGAACACGCCTGGATCTGACGCAACCCGGTGTCCGCCAGCGCCTCGATCAGCCGGATCTTGTCGCCATCGCGATCAGCCCCGGTTCGATCTGGGATCCCTCCCTCGGGCCTTCCTCGTAGATGTCGACGCGCTGCGGCAGGTCCGCCATCGCCTTGCCCTCCCTGTGGCGTTCACGAGCCGCGACGTTCGCCGCTCGAATGGCCGTTGGCGCCGGGATCGCCGGACGACCTTGGTGGCCTTCGCCGCGAGCCGCCGGGTGTACGACGGGACGAACAAGCCCGACAAGCTCCGCCGGCGCGAGGGACCTCGCCGCGTTCCGGCATCACCCGTCCGTTCGATCGGCCGGCCATTTCATCATGCGTGAGACCGCCGGCGAGATCGGGGGCGCGGACATTGCTGGCGTGAGGCGGCTCGGTGCATCCGAGTGCCGTGCCGGGGACGGCTGGACACGAAGAACAGCGAGCCGCTCCCGTCCGGATCGGTACCGTTCGGGATGGGAGGACGTCCGGTGCCGATGAACGCGGTCCCGCTCGGCGGGTCGCCCTGGTACGCGGGCCTGACGCCCCGGCACTGGGGCATCGCGGCTATCTCGGCCGGGTGTCGACGGCCACGGATCGCTCGCGCCGATCCACGCGGCATAACCCATGCCCCGATGATCATGGGCACCGTGTTGATCATCGGGCTGGCGGTGCCCTGGTTCAGGCCCGCCACCGTCGGTCCGCCCCTGCGAAGCGAAGCCCGGCCGAGGGTCGCGCGGGAGCGCCTTCCCGAACGACCGGACGGGTCCGCGCGACTCGTCCGGCCGGTGCCGCGTCAGCTCACCGCGAAACCGCGATAAGCGTCCTTCGCCACGTCCGCGCAGGTGGCGGCGTAGCGCGCCATGCCCCCGGCGTAGGGCATGAAGACGCGCGGCTTGCCCGGCACGTTGGCGCCGAGATACCAGGAGCTGCTCGCCATGGGCAGCAGCGTCGCCGCCGCCGCCTCGTTGACGTGCTCGGTCCAGGCGTCCGCCGCCTCCGATTTCGCCTCGATATGGTGAAGGCCCCGTTCCCTCATGTGCGCGATGCAGTCCGCGATCCATTGCGCGTGCTGCTCGATGGCGACCGGCATGTTGGTGAGGACCGAGGGGCTGCCCGGCCCGGTGATGGTGAACATGTTGGGATAGCCGGCGGTCTGCAGGCCAAGGTAGGTCCGCGGACCCGCCGCCCAGTCGTCGCGCAGGGCACGCCCGTCGCGCCCCCGGATGTCGATGGCGAGCAGCGGTCCCGTCAGCGCATCGAACCCTGTCGCGAAAACGATGATGTCGAGGGGATGGTCCGCCTCGCTCGTTCGGATGCCCGTCGGCGTGATCGCGACGATCGGCGTCGCCTTGATGTCCACGAGGTCCACATTGTCGCGGTTGAACGTCTCGAAATAATGGCTGTCGATCGGCGGCCGCTTGGACGCGTACGGATGGTCCTTGGGTGTCAGCCTCTCCGCCTTGACCGGATCGGTGACGACCGCGCGGATCTTGGAGCGGATGAAGTCGGAAGCCGTCTCGTTCGCCGCCTTGTCGCGCAGGAGGTCGTTGAAGGTCGCGCGGAAGCGCAGGCCGCCGGTCTCCCAGGCCGCCTCGTAGCGGGCGAGCCGCTCCTCGTCCGAGACGGCGAGCGCCGATTGTTCGTGGACCTCGAACGGATGACCGTTGGTCGAGGCGCGCGCCTTGTCGCGGATGGTGGCGTAATTGGCCCTGACCTCGTCGCGAAAGGCGCGATCCACCGGGCCGTTGCGGGCCGGCACGCTGTAGTTGGCCGTGCGCTGGAAGACGGTGAGGTGCGCCGCCTCCGCCGCGATCACGGGCGTCGCCTGGATGCCGGTCGAGCCGGTGCCGATGAGACCGACGCGCTTGCCGGAGAAGTCGACTCCCTCGTGGGGCCACCGGCCGGTGTGATACCAGCTTCCCCCGAAGATCTCGAGACCCTCGATCTTCGGCACGTTGGCCGACGACAGGCAGCCGACGGCGGTGATCAGGAATTGCGCCCTGAAGCGCTCGCCGGTCTCCGTCACGATCGTCCAGCGGTCGGCGGCGTCGTCGTAGGTCGCCGAGCGGACGCGGGTGCCGAGGCGGATGTCGCGGCGCAGCGCGAAACGGTCGGCCACGTGGTTCAGGTAGCGGCGGATCTCGCCGTGCTCGGGATAGCGCTCGCTCCAATCCCATTCCTCCTGAAGCTCCTTCGAGAAGGAATAGGAGTAGTAGTAGCTTTCGGAATCGCAGCGCGCCCCAGGGTAACGGTTCCAATACCAGGTGCCGCCGACCTCCTCGCCGGCCTCGATGACCAGCGTGGACAACTTCAAGTGATCGCGCAGCAGGTGCAACTGGTACAGGCCGGCGAAACCCGCGCCGATGATGACGGCGTCATGATCGTCGCCGTCCCGCTCACAGGCAGACTCGCGTGCAGTCGACATGGTTCGTCTCCCCTTCGGCTCCGGCCCGTTCGCGACCTGGCATCGTTCAAACGCTTCGCCACAAGCGGCGGATCGCCGCCAGCTGCCGGCTTGGAACTCTCTTGGCAGCAAAGCTAGCCAGCCTTCCCACCATATTTTAGTTGGTTGACCATCCGGATGAAAGCCGCCGGGGCAAGGTCGGCGGCTTCCGAAAGAGGGATGGCAAGCGGTTCTGAGCCGCGATCCGGCGCCCCGTCCGGTCGGCCAAACGATCAATCCGACGGGCGACGGCCGTGCTCGTACCGGCTCTCGCCGATGGCCTTTTCTCTCATGCGACTACGTCGCCACCGGGGAACCGCGCGTCCGGGTTTTACTTAGGGTTTTCGTGATTACGTAGGTGGGGTTGGAGTTCACGGTGAGTGATAATGCGACAGTTTCGCCGCAGGTCGTGGCCGGATTTGATCAATTGACGAGACGAGAAGCACGTTTGCTGGCGGTTGTCGCTTTGCCGGCCCGCAACGAGTACGACCGTATTGCCGCGTGTCTCGCCTCGTTGACCAGGCAGGATGGCGCGCCCGTCGGGAGCTACGGCATCCTGGTCTTCCTCAACAATTGTACTGATGGCACGGAGCATATCGTCCGTGCGTGGATCGCCGACTCGCCTTGCCCCATCCGCGTCCTTTACCAGGATCATGTCGGCGCGACGGCCGGATGGGCGCGACGCTCGGCGATGGAGGCGGCCGCCGCATGGCTGGCGGAGGAGGGCGCCGATGACGGCGTGATCCTCACGACCGACGCCGACAGTCGCGTGGGGGCGACCTGGGTCGCCGACAACCTCGGCTGCATCGCCGCCGGCGCGGACGCGGTGGCGGGGCGGATCGTTCTCGACCCCTACGAGGCATCCTTGCTGCCGCCTGCGCTCCACGCGAGAGGGCGGCTTGAAAGCGAGTACGAGGCGTTGCTCACCGAGATCGGCGCCCGCCTCGACCCTGAACCCTGGAACCCCTGGCCCTGTCACTGGACGACTTCGGGAGCAACGATCGCCGTCCGCAGGACGGTCTACAATCGCGTCGGCGGCATGCCCGCATTGACGGTCGGGGAGGATCGGGCCTTCATCGCGGCCATCCGCCGACACGATGCCTTCGTGCGTCACGCCCCGCACATCGAGGTGATCACGTCGGGTCGCCTGGACGGACGTGCGCCGGGGGGGGCCGCCGACACGATGAAGCTTCGGTGCGATGTTCTCGACAGTCCCTGTGACCAGCGCCTCGAGCTATTTCGTGTTGCTGTCAGGCGGGTCCTTTGGCGACGCCGTTTGCGGCTTCTCCATCGGGAAGGGCAGCTGTCCGAAGTGACGCACTGGGCGCGTCCGCTCGGCCTGACCACGAGCCAGGCGGGCAAACTCGCCGGTGGCGTCACGTTCGGGGAGGTTTTCGCGGCGATCGAGGGCACGAGTCCCGTCCTCGCCTTCCGGCCTTTACTTCCCGCCGCGCTACCCCGGCAGATCCGCTGGGCACGCTACGCCCTCAACGCCCTGCGGGTCAGCGAGCGGTTCCGACCCGCAGCACGTCGAGACGATACTGCTCAGTGCGTGACTGATGCAGGATCCGCGAGGTCCCACTCGACCGGCTGATGAAGCAATCAGCCGCCTCGTCCCCCGTGAGAGGATAATCCGTCAGGCCGAGCCAGTGGACGAGCACCACGTCGGCCTCGTCGGCCGCGACCGTCGCAACCTTGGTCGCGAGAGCGGCGACATCGTCCCGGTCGAGGTAGTAGACGACTTCGGAAAGCAGGATCAGGTCGTAGGGACCGGTCACCGGCCAGTCCGCCGGCACCCGCGCCTGAGCGAAGGCCACGTGGGGCATCGCCGCGCAGTGCCGGCGCGCTTGGCTCAGCGCGCCTTGGGCGGCGTCGAGCGCCAGCAACTCCGTGCAACGACGCCCGAGCTGCCCGGTCATGATCCCGATGGAGCAGCCCACCTCCAGGCCGCGCCGGTACGTGGTCTCGGGGAGCGCGTTCAGGGTCGCCGCGTATTTTCCTCGCTCGTAGTCGCTGGAAGCGAAACGCCATGGGTCCGGGTCGGCGGCGTAGAGGCTCTCGAAATAGTCGGTGGCGAGCGTCGAGGTGCGGCGGCTCATGGTGGTGCTCCGGAAGGTGTCTCGAGGTATATCTCGAACGGGCGGCCGAATCGCTCCAGCATCGTGGCGTCGAGGCGAAATCCGTGTGGGTCATCGCGGATGAGGGCCGTCGTTTGCGAGCGATGTGCGGCGATGGCGGCACGCTTGGCGGCGCCCTGCGCCGTGGTGTCGAGTCGCAGGCCGGCCGGGCCGGCGCCAACATCCGTCGCCTCCGGCAAGGTCCAGCCCCAGATCGGATACTCGTAGATGCGTGCCGCATCGAGCCGGCAGCGTGCCTGATCGACGAGGCGGGCGGCAGCCAGGTGATCGCAATGCGGATCGTGCCGCCACGTGACGCAGACCGTCGCGGCGGCGCAGGCGATCGCCGCCGCGACGATGGCATCCACCGCGGCCCGCGCGTCATCGCCTTCGGTCGGCACGGCGGCGTCCGGCAGACCCAGGAACCGGATGGCCGCCGCATCGAGGCCGAGCGCCGCCGCCGCCTCGATCGTCTCGGCCTCACGCAACGCCTTCAAACGTGCCGGTGGATGGGAGCGCGAGCCGCGGTGCGAGCCGACGCCGTCGCTGACGACGATCAGGCGCACATCCACCCCTTTCGCCCGAGCCGCAGCGATGAGGCCGCCGCAACCGAGCGATTCATCATCCGGATGGGGAGCGACGATCAACAGGCCACCGTCGCCGAGGAGCGTGGCTAGTTGGGCGAAGGGCAGCACCTCGGCCAGCGCCAGGAACGCCGATGCCTTCACCATGCCGGCCCAGGATCAACCATGCGTCAGACGCCCGTCGGCTGGTCCAACGGGCGGGCGGACTCCGTCAGAAAGAAGCGGGCGGCGGACGTCAAGGACATGTCGAGGGCGGGCTGGCGCATGTAGGTCGAAAGGTCGCGGATGATCCGCTCAAGTGGGTTGGGCCGCAGGAAGGCCCGCAAGCCGATCGCCTTCTGCGCCAGCGCGATCACCCGCAGGGCCGCTCCCTCGAAAGCGTTGCGGGCGAGGTCGACGGTGGCATCGACGACCGACGGGTCCGCGAAAGGATCCTCGGCCGTGCGGCACGCCTTGATGACCCAGAGCCTAGCGGTCTCCGCCGCGATCAAAGCTTCGCCGAAGCGCGCGAGTTGCAGGGGATCGCCGGCGCCGCGGACACCGGAGAGCTGGGCCCTGTACTGCTCGAGAACGGCTTCCACGCCGCCAAGTTGCGTCGCGATGACCCGCCAGGCACCGCCACGAAACAGGGGAGAGGTCATATAATCGTTGGGCTTGCCGACGACCTCGTCGTCGTTGACGGGTATGCCGGTGAAATCGACCGTCCCCGTCGCGGTGGCGCGCATGCCGAGCGTCGTCCAGCCGCTCGAATCCGCGCGACCGTGCTCGACGAACGGGATCACCATCTGCGAGCCCTCGCCGGTCGTCGCCGCAACCAACGGTCGCCGGAAACGTCCGCACCCGGACGCCAGGACCTTGCGGCCCTGAAGGCGACCGCAGGCGGGGCCTTTCTCCAAGCGCAATGGCGTCCCGTCCTCGGCCATCCACACGCCGGTCGGGAAGCCGGCGGCAGCCTCTTCATGAAGAAGCGCCAGATTAGCGGCGTCGCCGTAACGCGTGACGAGCTTCACGGCGTTGACATGCCCCTCGAACAACCGGCCGAGCGTGAGGCTTCCACGCCCGACCGCGACGAGGACATCGAGCAGTTCCGTCGGATCGCTCGTGGCCGAGCCGAGGCCGATGCCGCCCATCGCCTCGGGGAACGGCGCGAGCAGTAGACCGGCCGCGTGAAGGTGGCCGATATCCGCGTCGGGAAAGCAGCCGTCGTCGTCATACGTGCTCGCGCGTTCGGCGGCGGCCGCACCGACGCGTCGCGCCACGGTCCGTACGTCGTAAACTCGCCGATCGAGCACGTGGGCAGCTTCAAAACTGTGCGTCAAATCCCTGCCGATCCCGAAATCGTCCAACCCAACACATCGGCACACCGAGGCCGTGTCGACCCGCAACGCGTGGATCGCGCGATCGTTCTTGCTTCATAAAGCCGCTCGGCCTCACGGCACGCCGTGCCGGCTCGGGGACGCGACGCGCCTCCTTCGGCCTTTCCGAACGTCTCCCTCACAAGGCCGCTTGATCGGCGTCGGGGCGTCCGGATCCTCGCAGGCTGAGCGCGACAGGGATCGCAGCCACGCAGAGCAGCGACATCAGCCAGAACGCGTCCATACCGCGATACTGGTAGAGGATGCCGGACAGGAAGGTCAGAACGGCCGAAGCGAGGCCGAGCGCCAAGGTGCCGTAGAGCGATTGCGCGGTCGCCGCCAAGCGCAGCGGGCAGAATGCGATGATCATCCGCATGCAGGCGAGATGCACGAGGGCGAAGGTGAGGCCGTGCAGGAGTTGCGTGCCGGCCAGGACGGTGACCGACGAGGTCAGTGCCAGCACCCCCCACCTGACGATGCCGGCGCTTGCCCCGACGACCAGGGCGACGACCGGACCGACCCTGTCCAAGACCATCGGGCCGATGAACAGGAACACTCCCACCTCCGCCAGCACGGCCTCGGACCAGAGCAGGCCGATGGTGCCGGCGCCGATATGGGCGCCCTGCCACTGGATCACGGCGAAGGCATCGCTCATGGCGTGGCTGCCGATCACCAGGCCGGCGACGATGAGGACGCGGCGCATCGCCGGGATCGCCAGGATCTCGCGGATGCCGCCGTTCGCCGCCTCGTGGGCCGGAGCCTTCACCGGGGGGAGGGCGAGCACCGCCGGGATCATGAGAAGGAAGAGGATCGACGACGATACGACGATGCTCGCCGTGCCGAAGGAGGCGACCAGCCGACCGGACGAGAGCGTGCCGACGATGAAGGCGGCGGAACCGATCCCCCTCACCCAGCCGTAGGCGAAAACCCGTTGCGCGACGCTGGCCGCCAGGGCGAGCGCGTCCGAGACCGCCGCCAGCGATGTCGTCGCCACCGCGTGGATCACGCAGACGAAGAGGAGTGACCAGAACCCGTGCGCCGCCAGGTAGCCCATGCCGACCAGGCCCGAACCGCCGGCCGCGACCAGCAGGACGCGCTTCGCACCGACATGGTCGGCGAGGTTGCCGAGCAACGGTCCCGACAACAGACGCATCACCGTTCCGGCCGTCAACACCGCGCCGATCCCGCCGGCGTCGAGACCTCGCTCGCCGAAGAACGCCGGCAGGAACGGCGACTCCGTCCCGTAGGCGCTGTAGAGGGCCGCGTAGAGGGCGGTGAAGACCGGGAAGGAGCTGCTCGCGACCGCCCGCCACGACGAGGGCGGACCCGCCATGTCGGTGACGGGCGTCATCGCGGACAGCCTGCGACGGTGGACAATGCCGTGCGAGCCGCGGACCCAGCGATGATCATACAGCCCCGAACGGTTCCGGTTGATGGCGTACGGCAGTTCGCGCCGGCGATGAATGTGACATGAGTGCACCCGATGGCAACCGATCTTACGACGTCTTCGACGCCGGCGTCCCGACGTTGCGGAGGCGACGACGTTCGAGAACGTCGAGCCCGAGCATCCGCTTCGCCTCGGCGGCTTCGGCAGCAAGGGACGCGCGTTGGCGCGCGACGCGAAAGGCACGGACGATGACACCGGCTTGGCTCCTCGCTCTCGCTTCCACCGCGACCTCGTCCCCGCCGCCGAGCGCGACGTTTCGCGCGCTGGAGCACGCGCTGACCCATTGCTTCCAGGCGCCCCCGCACGCCGACGGCTCGGCGATCACGGTCCGCTTCAGCCTCAAGCGCGATGGGTCCGTGTTCGGCGTGCCGAGGGTGACCTACGCCCGGCTCGCCGGCACAGCGGAGGACCAAGCCCTGTTCAGGCAGGCGGTGGTTGCCAGCCTCGACGCCTGCACCCCCGTGCGGCTCTCACCCGCCTTGGCCGCGACGATCGCCGGGCATCCCCTGACGATCCTGTTCTCGGGCGACCGCCCCGTGCTGTCGATCAACGGTTCCTGAGAATGCCGCGAGATCGGCGGGAGCCTTCTCCGACCGGTCGCGCGACCCTTCGACGGTGGTGCTTGAGGCCGTGCCGAGCGCATCATCGTGCTTGCCGGAACGCGGTCGTGGCCAGGATGGACCGCCGCCGCGCGCTCGGCCCGTGGCAATCGGCCGGGCGTCTTACCCTTTCGATGTCGCGCGGCTGGCGTCATGCACGACCTTCCCCCACATCCGTCTGCGACCCCGCCGCGTTCGTCGCGTGGCCACCCGCCCCGCCCCGGACCCTACGTGCGTTCCACCCTGGCCCTCGTCTTCCTCTCGATCTTCGTGGCTCCGGTGCTCGTCTCGGCCGCGCTCTACGCGCTTCGCAACAGGGGCGTGGAGTGGCGATCCGCCGACAGGTCCAGCGCCGGCCTGCTGCCGCCGGCCGCCGATCATCCGGAGGCCGTCGTCCGGGTCTTCTCGGCCCGCACCGTCAGCTGGCGCGGCATCGTGGCGACCCATAGCTGGATCGTGGTCAAGGAGGCCGGCGCCCGCGCCTACGCCCGCTTCGACTACACCGCGTGGGGCACCCCGATATGGGTCGACCGCTTCGTCGCCGACGGCCTGTGGTTCGGCAGTCGGCCGCAAACCGTGTTCGCCGCCGACGGCGCCGGCGCCGAGCGCATGATCGGGGATATCCGCGCGGCGATCTCGGGCTACCGCTACGCCCGTCCCGGCGACTATCGGGCGTGGCCTGGCCCGAACTCCAACACGTTCGTGGCGGCGGTGATGAGCGCCGTTCCCGGCATCAGGGTCAGCCTGCCGCCGACCGCCATCGGCAAGGATTTTCCCTACGATGGGCGTTGGATCGGCCTGACCCCGTCGCACACCGGCCTGCGCCTCAACCTCGGCGGCTATCTCGGCTTGACGATCGGCCTCGTGGAGGGGCTGGAGGTGAACCTGCTCGGCGCGGTCGCCGGCCTCGACATCCTCCATCCCGCCATCAAGCTGCCCGCCCTGGGACGCATCGGGACGTAGCTCCATCCACCGGTCCGGTCGCGGCGAGCACGTCCCAGACCCGCATCAGGTTGGTGATCGCGGCATCGATCGTGGCGAGCGGCACGCCGTCGCGCGCCTGCGTCGACAAGCCGACCAGGACCGTGTCGAAGAGGCTGGCCACGGCGGCGGCATCGATATCCGGTGGCAGGTCTCCGACCGCGACGGCGCGATCCACGCAGGCGCGCAGGCCAGCGCGGTTGCGCCCGCGTTCGGCGGTCAGGACCGCCTGGATGTGCCTGTTCTGGGGCGAGCAGGTCCTCGTCGCGAGCACGACGAGGCAGCCCGGCGGGTGAGTCTCGGTGGTCTGCATCTCGGCAGAACGGCGGAGCGCGTGCTCGATCGCCGTCCTGGGGTCATAGTCCCCGTCGCGCAGCGACGCCGTCACCTGGCCGTGCGTGGCGAGGTAGCGGTCGACCACCTCCCTGAACAAGGCCTCCTTCGAGGTGAAGGCGGCGTAGAAGCTTGCCGTGGAGATCCCCCCCATCGCGGCCTTGAGGTCCGTGAGGGAGGTCGCCTCGTAGCCTCGTTCCCAGAACAGCAGCATCGCCCGCTCGATCGCCATGTCCTTGTCGAAAGCCCGCGGCCGACCGGTTCTCGCCATGTCCAGAACTCCATCCCGATGCTGCGTCGATGACATGTGAAATGGTCGATCCATATCCCATTGACAACTCAGCTATCCCGGTTACGTCTATACCGACCGATCCATAAATCGTTGGTGGGACCGTCGATGCTGTCGCGGTGCTGGGGAAGGAAAGGAAGCCATGACGGATTTCTCGGGCAAGATGGTGCTGGTGCTCGGCGGCAGCCGCGGCATCGGGGCGGCGATCGTCCGTCGTTTCATGGCCGACGGCGCCGATGTCACCTTCACCTACGCCGGATCGAAGGACCTGGCGGACGCTCTCGCGCGCGAGAGCGGTGCCGTGACGCGCCGCGTCGACAGCGCCGATCGTGTGACCGTCGTCGAGTTGGTGCGCAGCCAGGGTCCTCTCGATGTGCTGGTCGTCAACGCCGGCGTCTACCTCGGAGGCGATCCACGCGCCCTCGACGCCGACGCGGTTGACCGGATGATCGACGTGAACGTTCGCGCGCCCTACCACGCGGCGGTCGAGGCTGCCCGTCGCATGGGGGCGGGCGGCCGCATCATCGTGATCGGGTCCGCCAACGCCGACCGGACCCCCTTTCCCGGCGCCGCCGCTTACGGCATGACCAAGGCGGCGCTGCAGGGCATGGTGCGTGGGCTTTCGCGCGACTTCGGCGAGCGCGGCATCACGGTCAACCTCGTCCAGCCCGGTCCCACCGACACGGACATGAACCCGGCGGACGGGCCGCAGAAGGCGCAGATGCATGGCTTCATGGCGATCAAGCGCCACGCCACCGGCGAGGAGGTCGCCGGCATGGTCGCCTACCTCGCCGGTCCGGAAGCTGGCATCGTCACCGGCGCGATGCACACGATCGATGGCGGTTACGCCGCCTGAGTCGACAGCCTCGATGGCGGTCGAAAGATCCCGCGGGCAGCACCAGGTCATGGGATGGCAGGGGGACGAGATCATTCGCCCAGGACCGCTCAGCGGACGCCCGAACGCCGCACCACGTGCCCGTGACGTTCACGCCGCCGCCATCTCACCGATCTCCTGCCGAGCCTGCGTGACGCATTGTTCGACGGCATCGTGGAGCGAGCTGACGTAGACGTCGGCGCCGATCTGGCGACGGATCGTTTCATCGCTCAGCGCCATGTCGCCGCTCGGCCAAAGGCCGACGAGGAGCTTCTGTCCGTTCAGCCGGTGGCGCAGACGCTGCAGGAGGTAACGCAGGTGCGAGGGGCTACCCTTGACCTCGAGATAGGCGATGCACACCATCGCCACGCCCGTCAGGTCGAGCGTCTCGACCTCGCGCCGGGACACCGCCTCATGCGGCACGATCTGGGCACCGAGGCCGTGTTTGACCAGCAGCTGCGCGAGAATGGCCGCCGCCGCCTCGTCGAGCGGTCCGCGACCGGCGATGCACATCACCGCGCCGGGTCCGCGCCAGATCGGGGGCAGGCGATCGGGATCGACCCGTGCCGGGACCGCCCTCGCGGATGCGTCCGGTAGGTTCTGCTCGGCGATGGTCGGCACGTCGGACAGCCCGGTCGAGGTCGCTTCGGGCTGCTCGCCCTTGCCGCGTGTCGCGCGGTCTTCGTAGGCGCCGAGCTCGTCGACCAGCTCCTTGACCGAATCCTTCATCGTGTCGAGCTTCTCGGTGCCGAGCACGCCGCGCTGCACGTCGTTGGCGGCGAGCTGCAATCCCTTCAGCGCGACATCGTCGTAATACGCGATCAGGGGTCGATCCTTGAGCAGCTTCTCCGCGTGGTCGCGCGCCTCGTCCGGATCGCCGGCGAGGATGCGCTGGTAGAAGTTCTCGACCGGCGTCAGCGCCGCCCGGTCGCCGAGCAGCACATCGAGGAACTCGAGGTGCTCGACGTGGCGACCGAGCACCACCAGGATCACGGTGAAGGGCGTCGACAGGATCAGGCCGATCGGTCCCCACAGCCAGGCCCAGAACAGGGCGGACACGATGACGGCGAACGGCGACAAGCCGGTCGAGTGGCCGTAGAGCAGCGGCTCGACGACCTGGCCCATGATCGTTTCGGTCACGAGGTAGAGCAGCGCCGTCCAGCCCGCCATCGACCATCCGGGCTCGACGGCGGCGGCGAGCGCGATCGGCAGCAGGGCCGAGATCGCCGAACCGACATAGGGCACGAAGCGCATCAGCGTCGCGAACACGCCCCACAGGACCGGCGATGGGACGCCGATCACCCACAGGCCGATGCCGACGATGACGCCGAAGCTGGCGTTGATGCCGAGCTGCGTCAGGAAGTAGGTGGAGAGACGGGAAGCGGCGTCGTCCATCGCCATGGTGGTGCGGTGGAGATCGCTCGACCCGAACAGCCGGATCATCCGGTCGCGCAGGTCCTCGCGCTGCAGCAGCAGGAAGATGACCACCACGAGCACGATGCCCAGGGTCGTCAGCGGCGAGACCACCGGCGCGAGCACGGTCTGCGCGACGACGAGCGAGGAAACCTCCTGTTGCGGAAGCCGGACCAGCACCGCCTTGTCCTGCGGTGTGGACGGATCGCTCTTGGCGGCCGGGGCCGGCGCGCCGCCGGACATGCCGGAGGAATCCTGCACGGCGGTCGAGGCCTTGTGGATCAAGGCCGACATGCGGCCGAACACGCCCTCCTGCAGCCGCGCGATCTTGGTTTCCATCGTCTGCTGGTACTCGGGCAGCTTGCCCCCGAGATCGGCGATCTGCAGCCCGATGACGCCGCCCACCGCCAGCAGGACGCCGAGCGCCAGCGTGACGGTGACGATGATCGCCGGCACGCGCGGCAGGTGCCAGCGACGAAGCAGGTTGACCACAGGTGCCAGGACGAAGGACAGCAGGACAGCGAGGATCAGCGGGATGAACACTTCCTTGCCGACGTAGAGCGCCCCGATGCAGACGAGGGCGACGGCGAGCGTGCCGAGGCCGGACGGGCCGGGGGTCGACGGCGGCGGGACGCGCGCCGGACGCAGCGGTTCGATGGAAAGCTGTTGCGCCATGCCCTGATCCCTTCGATACCCCCGCCGTAACGCTTCATCGTGGGGGAAGGCTGCACGCCGGCGCCGGCGATCCCGCATCGGCTTCGACCGGCGTCATCGCCGGACGCGTGTCGGGGCATGGAAGTCGGGCGGCTTGTCGGCGATCCAGGTCAGGAACCTCCGCATGTCGGGATGGTCCGCCGGCGGCGCGCCCGCGAGCGTCATGCGGGCAAGGTCGGCGTTGGTGAAGCACGCGTGGATGGTGCGGTGGCAGATCGGGTGGACCGGCACGGTTTGACGGCCGCCGCGACTCTTGGGTCGCGGGTGATGCCATTCGACCCGCCGCCCGAGCGGCCTGCCGCACAGCCAGCAGGTATCCTGCCGCCGCACGACGGGATCCTCCATCCCGCGGACGTCGGCTCGCCGTCGCTTCGCCATCCCTGCCCTGGTGCTCGACGGGCCTGACGGTGTCGCCTCGTCCCATCCGAAGCGGGGACGCCGCCCCCGACGATCAGCATGTGGGATACCGGCGGCCGCGTGCCAACCGGGGCGCCGCGCCGGCGACCGGCGGCGCGAGCCCCGGCTATCTCGAGCCGAGGACCACCGCGAGGCGCTTGACTTGACCGCTCTCGTAGGCGGCCAGGAAGGCTTGGTAGTTCCTGAACACCACGCAGCCGTTCGAGTCGCCGCGCGGGCCGAGCATGAAGGTGTGGGCGAGCAACCCGGCGCGTCCGTACGTGGTGCCCCCGACCGGATTGAGCCGCAGCGCGCGCACGCCGTGGAAGAGCTGGGCCCTTGGCTCGAGTTCGTAGACGTTGGGCGGGGTGGCGCCGCGCATGTGCTTGGTGACGCTGCGCGGATCATCCAGGTTCGAACCCAGCCCGGAATGGGCTTCGAGCTTGGTCCCGTCCGGCAGGGTGACGGTGTGGGCGGCGATGTCGTAGACGGCGGTCGCGCGGTCGGGACCCGCGTTGCCGGTCAGGAGACCGCCGAAGCCACCGAACGGACGGTCCCGGAGGCCGCTATCCTCGGGCGCCGCGTAGGCCAGCACCGGGGATCGCGGCGGCGGCGGGCTGAAGAGCTTCTCGAAGAAGGAGCGGTGATCGGTCGGAGCGGCGGACGCCGTCGGCGGAGGGCTGCGATCCTCACGCGCGCGAGCCGCGGCCTCGTAGGCCGGCAGGAACGTGCCGGGGCGCGGCGCCGGCAACGGGATGTGGCGCGTGGGTATGGCCGGAAGCGGCAGGGCCGGCGCCGACGGGGGCGCCGAGACGGGCTGCGGCTCCGGGTGCAGCGCGGCCGGGATGTCGCTTGCCGCGCTTGGGTCGGTCGGCGCGCCTTGTCGGGAAGCGGACGCGTCCGGGCGATGCGGCTCGAAGCCGGCGTGCAATGGGGCGCTGCGCGCGAACGTGACCGCCTCGAACCCCGCGGTGAGCGCCGGGTCGAGCATGGTGGCGTAGCGCCTCAGGGGCGGTGCGACCGCGGGGAGGATCGCCGTCGGGCCCTGGTCACGCGCGCGCGCCACATCCCGCACCGTCGTGGCCTGCGCGATCGTGGAGCCCCGGGGGGGCGGGGCGGATGGCTGGGCGTACATGAACCAGATGCCGGCCGAAGCGGAGAGCACGAGGGCGACGGCGCACGACAGGCCCTGGGGCACCATCGACCGATCGCTCCCACCGCGTCCCACGACCGCGAAGTCCCGCGCCGTGAAGGCTCCGTACGTCATACGCCTGCTTCCGTCATGGGGGTCGTCGCGCCTTCGCCGATCGAGGGGAGTGACCGGCCTTTCCGATGCCGGCCGTCGCGTTTCCACCGACGCTTCAGTGAAACCGTTTTTGGTTAAACGCCGATTAAAGGGTTAATTCCGGCGAACGAACGTCCTTGACGTGGCGGCCCCGGGTTCGCGGGACGCGCATCGCCTTCGGTGTGACGGGGAACGGTTGGGCAGCTGGATGTCTAGGTACGGGGCGAGCGATGGCCCGACGACCTCCCGGCGCCCTTGACCTCCAGCACGTCGATGGCGGTCGCGATCTCGTGCGGCGCGAGACGGGTGGCGGCCGCCACCAGGTCCGCACGGGTCAGCGTCCCCAGCCTGCCGCCCCTCTCGTCCAGCACGATCAACGGTTTATCGTTGGCGAGGGACAGGCGAAGAAGGTCGTCGTAGCGCGTCGCCGCCGAAACGTCCGATTCCTTGAGGATGCCGGCCTGATCGGCGAGCCGGCACGTGTAGGTGGAGCGCGGGTCGAGCCGATGCGCGACGCTGACCGCACCGGCGATGGCGAGCAGCATCGGCACCAGCAGCCCGTCGACGTGGCGCGTCAGCTCCAGCATCAGGGCGAGGGCCGAGACCGGGCCTTTCGTCGTCGCCGCGAGGACGGCGGCCGCGCCGACGAGGGCGTAGGCGCCGGCGGGCGCGTCCGGCCAAACGAGGCCCCATAGGTGGCCGAGCGCGCCGCCGAGCAGCGCGCCGAAAGTGATGGTCGGCGTGAACAGGCCGCCGGGCGCGCCGGTGCCGAGGCACGCCGCCGTCGCGAGCGGCTTCAGGACGAGCAGGGCCATCAGCGTCGGCGGGGCCAGCCGGTCCAGGGCGGCGAGTTCGACGGCGTCCTTGCCGTTGCCGAGCAGCTGCGGGTAGGGGATGGCCAGCAGGCCGAGCGCGGTGAAGACGGCGAGCGCGATGGGCGGCTTCGCCCGGCGAGGCGGCTTCAGCGCCGCGACGGCGGCGACCGACCGGACGAACAGCGCCGACGCGACGCCGGCGACCGGCGCCGCGACCACGGCCCACACCATCAACCCCGCCGTCAGCGGCATGGAGGGCACCTGGTATGTCGGCTCGTCGGGGAGCAGCACCCAACTCGCCGCCGTCGCGGTCAACGCGGCGAGGAAGGCCGGCGCGACGAGCGGCAGCGCCAGCGAGCCGAGCAGCACTTCGAGCGCGAAGAGCGCGCCGCCGAACGGCACGTCGTAGACCGCGGCGATGCCGGCGCCGGCCCCGCAGGCGGCGAGCAGCCGGCGCTGGCTGCCCTCGATGCCGCGCCAGTGCGCCAGCATCCCGCCGACCAGCGCACCCATCTGCTTGGGCGCGGATTCGCGGCCGAGCGAGGCCCCGAGCCCCACGATGACGATCGAGAAAACGGCCTTCAGCACCGTCTTCGTCGGCGGCAGGCGGCCGTCGCGGAACCAGATCGTCGCCTCGAGCTCGCTCGGGGCCCGGCTCGCGATCCGGCCGAGGAGCGGGACGACGAGGGCGACGAGCAGGCCCGCGCCGGCCAGCACGATCACGCGTGTCGCGTCCGCCGCGCCCTCCACCGCCACGAGGAACGAGCCGGCTCGATAGTGCCACGCGGCGTGCTGGACGAAGCGCAGGAGCGCCATGAGGACGCCGGCGCCGAGCCCTGACCCGAGGCCGGTCAGCACGACGAGGGTCCAGAAGGTGGCGGGAAACCCGCTCCCACGCGGCGCGGCGCCGACGTTGGGCTGCGGCGAAGCGTGACCCGCGTCCGTTGCCGATGGGAGGTGGGGAACCATCAGAAGCTCGGCGGCGTGCAGGCGCTCACGACCTCGCACGGCACCGGGCCGACGCACTTGAAGCGGTGGGGCCGGCGGCTGTCGAAGTAGTAGGCGTCGCCCGGCCCGAGGATCCGTCGCTGGTCGTCGACGGTCACCTCCAGGCGGCCGGAGAGCACGATCCCGCCTTCCTCGCCCTCGTGGGCGAGCGGCACCCGGCCCGTGTCGGCGCCGGGCTGATAGTGCTCCTTGATGATCTGCAGCGCCCGGCCGAACAGGTTGTCGCCGATCTGAAGGTAGGAGATCGCGCCCTTGCCGATCTGGGAAAGCTCGTCCGCACGGTAGAACGGCTTGTCGTCCTTCTCCGGTTCGAGCGCGAAGAAGGCGGCGAGCGAGATCGGGACGCCGTCCAGGATGCGCTTCAGCGCGCCGACCGACGGGTTCATGCCGTTCGACTCGATCAGCGACACCGTCGAGTTCGTCACGCCAGCCCGCCTGGCGAGGCCGCGTTGCGACAGGCCGTGAAGGCGCCTGACCTGCCTCAGCCTGCCCCCGACATCCACGCTCAAGGATGGACGCTCAAGAATCGACGCTCATGGACGACACCCGTTCAGATGATGCGGATCGCATAACATCGTGCGCGCGTATCGAACAACAACAGCGGGTTAGCGGGGGCAAGAAAGAGGCTTGTTGCCCGATCGTCGTTGTGGCCCCATGGGGCGAGCAGGAGTGGCGTCCATGTACAACACTTTCGAGCCCGATCGCGGCGACCGGCGGAGCAATTCCCTCGGGATGGATGCCCTGTGGATGCCGTTCACGGCCAACCGGCAGTTCAAGGCGGCGCCGCGCGTCCTCGTCGAGGCCAGCGGCATGCACTACACCGCCGACGACGGCCGCAAG
Source organism: uncultured Beijerinckiaceae bacterium (assembly GCA_964244495.1). Taxonomy (GTDB): domain Bacteria; phylum Pseudomonadota; class Alphaproteobacteria; order Rhizobiales; family Beijerinckiaceae; genus RH-AL1. Next base: position 27,262 of record CAXTIU010000012.1, on the reverse strand, counting down.
GTGCTGGACGGCGTGGCGGGCCTGTGGTGCGTGAACGCCGGGCACGGCCGCAGGCGCATCGCCGACGCGGTCGCCCGACAGCTCATGACGCTCGACTACGCTCCGAGCTTCCAGATGGGGCACCCGCTCGCCTTCGACTTCGCCGAGCGGCTCGCCGCGATCGCGCCCGGCCCGCCCGGTGACCGGCTCGACCGGGTGTTCTTCACCGGGTCCGGATCGGAGTCGGTCGACACCGCGCTCAAGATCGCGCTCGCCTATCAGCGGGCGATCGGGCAGGGCACGCGGACCCGCCTGATCGGGCGCGAGCGCGGCTATCACGGCGTCGGGTTCGGCGGCATCTCGGTCGGCGGCATCGTCAACAACCGGCGGATGTTCCCGACGCTGCCGGGCGTGGACCACCTGCGCCACACCCACGACCCCGCCCGCAACGCCTTCGTGAAGGGCCAGCCGGAGCACGGCGCCGAACGCGCCGACGACCTGGAGCGCCTGGTGGCGCTGCACGGCGCCGAGACGATCGCCGCCGTGATCGTCGAACCCGTCGCCGGCTCGACCGGCGTGCTGGTCCCGCCCGAAGGCTACCTGGAGCGGCTGCGGGCGATCTGCGACGCCCACGGCATCCTCCTGATCTTCGACGAGGTCATCACCGGCTTCGGGCGGCTGGGCGCGGCCTTCGCCACCGACGTCTTCGGCGTCGTGCCGGACTTGGTCGCGACCGCCAAGGGCCTGACCAACGGCGTCGTGCCGATGGGGGCGGTCTTCGCCGGCCGCCACGTTCACGACGCCCTGATGCACGGACCGGAGGCGGCGATTGAACTGTTCCACGGCTACACCTATTCGGGCCATCCGGTCGCCTGCGCCGCCGGCATCGCCGCCCTGTCGATCTACGCGGAGGAGGGCCTCTTCACGCGCGGCGCCGAGCTCGCCGACGATTGGGCCTCGGCGATCCACGGCCTGCGCGGGGCGCCCCACGTCGTCGACATCCGGTCGATCGGCCTGATCGCCGGCATCGAACTGGCGCCGCGTCCCGGCGCGCCGGGCGCGCGGGCCTACGAGGTCTTCGTCGATTGTTTCCAACGCGGCCTGCTGGTCCGCTTCACCGGCGACATCATCGCCCTGTCGCCGCCGCTCATCCTCGAACGCGAGCACATCGCCTCCATGGTCGCGATCCTGGGCGAGGCGATCGAGCGGGTCGCTTGATGGCGGACACGATGACGAGCGTCACGGTCGATCCCGCGCGGCTCTGGGCCAGCATCCAGGACACGGCGGCGTTCGGCGCGTGCGCCGGCGGCGGCGTCAACCGGCTCACCTTGGGCGACGACGACAGGCAAGTGCGGGACTGGTTCCGCGCCGCCGCCGAGGCGGCCGGCTGCACGGTCACCGTGGACGAAGTCGGCAACATGTTCGCGCGCCGCGCCGGGCGGCGCGCGGGGCTCGCGCCGATCGGCATCGGCAGTCACCTCGACACCCAGCCGACCGGCGGCAAGTTCGACGGCATCCTCGGCGTCCTCGCCGGCCTGGAGGTCCTCCGCGCCCTGGCGTCCGCCGGCCACGTCACCAACGCGCCGCTGGAGATCGTCAACTGGACCAACGAGGAAGGGAGCCGTTTCGCACCCGCGATGCTGGGATCGGGCGTCTTCACCGGCGTCCACACCGCCGCGTTCGCGCGCTCGCGCCGCGACGGCGACGGGGTGAGTTTCGGCGAGGCGATCGAGCGGATCGGCTACCGGGGCGAGGCGACCGGCGCCCACGCGTTCGCGGCCATGTTCGAGCTGCACATCGAGCAGGGTCCGATCCTCGACGAGGAGGCCGTGCCGATCGGCGTCGTCACCGGCGTGCAGGGCGTGCGCTGGCTCGACGTGACGCTGCGCGGCACCACCGGCCACACCGGCGCGACCCCGATGCGCCTGCGGCGCAACGCGCTGCTCGGCGCGGCCGGGATCGTCGAGGCGGTCGACGGCATCGCGCGCGACCACGGCCCCGACGCCGTCGCGACCGTCGGCAGCCTCGACGTGTCGCCGAACTCCCGCAACGTCATCCCCGGCGCCGTCACCCTGAGCGTGGACATGCGCCATCGCGACGACGACGTGCTGGCGGCGATGGCGGCATCGTTCGAACACCGGCTCCCCGCCATCGCGGCGGCGCTCGGCCTCGACCACGAGGTGACGACCATCCTGGACGCGCCGGCGGTGCACTTCGATCCGCGCCTCGTCGCGGTCGTGGAGGCGGGCGCCGACCAGGCCGGGCTGGCGCACCGTCGCCTCACCTCCGGCGCCATGCACGATGCCGCCTACCTCGCGCGCGTCACGCCGACCACGATGATCTTCGTGCCCTGCCGCGACGGCGTCAGCCACAACGTCGCCGAGTTCTCGTCGCCCGAGGCGTGCGCGAACGGCGCCCAGGTCCTGCTCAACGCCGTCCTCGCCCTCGACGCCTCGCTCGACAACGGTGCGTGACGGGGCGGGGAGCGGCGTAGGCGGGCGCTGATCCACGGCGGGTGTGCGGCCATCATCGCCGGCCGCCACCTGGGCCACCGGGACCGCCGAAGCCGCCTCCCTGACCACCCATCGGGCCGCCGCGCCCACCGGCGCCGCCGGGTCCGGGACCATGATCGAAGGGATCGACCGATCGGTCGACGCCCGGCGCCCCGCCGCCCGGCGGACCATGACCGAAATCGAGCGGTTGCCGGCCGCCGGTCGGCGCCCCGCCATTCCCGCCCGACGCGTCGTAACGCCGGTCGCCGGCGCGCAGCGTCTCGACCGTGAAGGCGCCGGCGCCGTCGCGCTCGGCCAGCAGCACGGCACGGACGGACGCGCCGTCGGGAAAGCCGTTGAGCGAGCCGGCGATTGACGAGCCGGAGCCGAGTCGCAGGCCGGAGGCGCCGCGCTCGACGTAGGCCTCGACCGACACGCGGTCGACGTCGCGCGGCAGCAACTGATCGGCGTCGATGGCGCGGGCCACGACGAGGCGGCCGTCCCGGAGGTCGCCGTCGATCACCGCCCGGCGACCGATCAGGCTGGGATCGACACCCGACAGGGCGAGGCCGCCGATGCGGATCGACCCGTCGGCGCGCTGGACCACCGGCCCGGCCAGGATCACCGACCCGGCCGGGCGGGCCTCGATCAGGCTCGCCACGATCGTGCCGTCGTTGCGGCGCAGCCCGCTCACCGCCACGATGTCTCCGACGCCCCACGGCCCCCTCTTCGCGGCCGACACGGTCTGGCCGGCGACGGTGAGCGTGCGCCCGGCGACGCGCTCGACGGGGCCGACGACCTCGCTGGTCACCTCGATGGCCCGCGTCGCGTAATCCTTGCCCTGGCGCGTGGCCACCACGCGCACGACCTGGCCGAGCTTCAGGTCGCCAGGCGTCGCCGGGCGCCCGTCGATGCGCACGGTGGCATCGGCGGCGTAGGCGATGCGCAAGTCGTTCACCACGATGCTGCCGAAGCGGCGGATCGTCCCGATGACGCCGGTGCCACCGATGCCGCGGTCACCCTCCTCGTCATCTTTCTTGTCCCGCGGCGTCTGAGGCGCGAAGAAGACGCCGGTCCCGCCGATCCCCTGATCGGGAGGCCCGGCCAGGGCGCCGCGCCCGAGCAGCGTGGAGGACAGCGCCGTGGCGGCGAGCAGAAGGATCCTGCGCCGGCACACGTCCGGCGTCGCGCGCGTTCGATCCATCACGGCGGGTCCCGCTCGTCGCCGCTCTGCCTGTGGTCGGTCGCGCTCTCCTCGCGGTAGACGTAGACGCCGAAGTTCCAGCGCCAAGGGCCGCCGGGATCGGTCTCGCAGGCGGCGTCGGCCTCCTTGTTCAAGGTGCGCAGGGCTTCCATCGCCAACGCCCGCGAGCGCTGCTCGAGCCTGATGGCCAGTTCCGCCGAGAGCCCGTCGTAATGGACCGCGCGTTCCATGAACGTCGGCCTGTCGCCCAACACGTTGGCGACGGCGGCGGCGACGTGATCGTGGAGGTTGCGGCCGAAGTAGTAGAGCTGCTGGTCGCTGCCGCTCGCCGGCACGAACGCCGTCTCGGTTAGCACGACGCGTCCCTCGCCGTCGACCGCGACGAGGCGGCGGTCGAGCCATTCGTCGAGCACCGCGCGAGGCCGCACGTCGCGGGTCACGGACATGACCAGGGCCTCGAACGAGGCCTGGTTGGCCTCGGCGGTGCGGGCGAGGGGCAGCGGTCGCCCGTCGGCGCCGGTGAACTCGGGCGCCGACAGCCAACGGGCGACGATGCGGCTCGTCCGCGACACCGCGACGGGTACGACGCTGACGGGGGCGCCGGCGCCGCGAAGCCGCGCGACCTCCTTGCGGTGAATGCCGGTGAGGAGGCTGACGCGGCTGTCGGTCTGCGGTTTGCCCGGCAAGACGAAATCGTGTTCCGCGACGTTGACGTAGAGTTCGCGCAACGTGTCGCTGACGGCGGGGAAGGTGATGCCGCAGCGGATGAGGAGGCGAACGAGCGGCCGGAGCAGCCGGTTGAGCGGCCGTTGCAGGTTCGCGGCGCTCGGGGGACCGACTGCGCCGGGGGCGGGAGGGTTCGGCTCACTCATGGGCGCACCATAGGCGAGCCGCTGTGGGACGCAATCCCACATGATCTTTATGTGGGAAGAAATCCCACTTATTAGGCGCGGATCGTCGGGATACGGGAGCGATCATGCCAGCAGCCTTGAGCCATCGACAGCGCGCCCTCGGCGACCGTGTCGCTTCCGCGGGTTCGACCGATGCCCGGCACTTCGAAGCGCTGTGTCGGGGGCTGGCCGCCCTCATCATCCTGACGCTGCCGGTCGGACTCACCATGACCTTCGCCTCTCCGCCGCTTCGCGGCGACGGTGAACGCGGCGCGATCCTCCAGCCAGCGAGTCCGGCGGCGCCGACATCTTCCGCCGGGCACGCGCCGGCTCGGCATGACGGGCGTCCCAGCCTCTCGCTTCAGGCGGCCGGCGACGTGCCGGACGTGTCCGTCCGCCGCTGATCGCCCTGGATGTCGGCTCGACGCCCAGGACGGGCCGCTCCCGGTCGCGCGGCCTTAAGCGACCGGCAGCTTCTGGCGCAGCTCGTCCACCAGCACGCGCATGTTCTCGCTGTAGTCGACGGGGACCTCGACCAGGTGCACGCCGCCGCCGGTGAACGCGGCCTCAAGCGTCGGGATCAGATCGTCCGTGCGCGTGACCCGGCTACCCCTGGCGCCGTAGCTCTCGGCGTACCGGACGAAGTCCGGGTTGCCGAACGTCAGGCCGAAATCGGCGAAGTCGTCGACCGCCTGCTTCCAGCGGATCATGCCGTAGGCACTGTCGTTCAGGACCAGCACGACCAGGTTCAGGCCGAGACGGACCGCCGTCTCCATCTCCTGGCTGTTCATCATGAAGCCGCCGTCGCCGCACACCGCCATGACCCGGCGCTGCGGGTCCAGCATCGCCGCCATCATGGCCGAGGGCAGGCCCGCGCCCATCGTGGCGAGCGCGTTGTCGAGCAGCAGCGTGTTGGCGACGTGCGTCCGGTAGTTGCGGGCGAACCAGATCTTGTACATGCCGTTGTCGAGCGCCACGATGCCGTCCGGCGGCATCACCTGGCGGACGTCGTGCACGATGCGCTGCGGGGTCGGCGGCCATCGATCCTCTTCGGCGCGGTCACTGATGCGGGCCAGGATGCCCTGCCGAAGGCCGAGCAGGGCGCCGGCGTTGTGCAGCTTGCCTTCGACGAGGTCGGCCAGCCGTTCCAGGCTGGGGCCGACATCGCCCACGACCTCGGCGTGCGGGAAGTACACCTGCTCCACGTTGGCCGACGTGTAGCTGACGTGGATCACGCGCGGCCCGTCCGGGCCCATGATGAAGGGCGGTTTCTCGATCGTGTCGTGGCCGATGGCGATGATGAGGTCCGCCCGCTCGATCGCCTCGTGCACGTAGTCGCGTTCCGACAGGGCGGCGGTGCCCATGTAAAGGTTGCCGCCGCCGGCGACCGTGCCCTTGCCCATCTGCGTGGTGAAGAACGGGACCTGCAGCCGCCGCACGAAGCTGTTCAGGCCCGCCGTGGCGTGCGGGCGGCTGCACGCCGCGCCCAGCATGATCAGCGGGCGCTCCGCCTTCAGCACCATGGCCGCCGCCCGCTCCAGCGCGGCGCGGTGGGCCACCGGCAGCTCGATCGGATGCGCCGGAACCATCGGCACGGCTTCGGCCGCCTCGCCGGCGATGTCCTCCGGCAGCTCCAGCAGCACGGGGCCGGGCCGCTCCTCCATCGCGAGGCGGAAGGCGTCCCGCACCAGCGTCGGGATGCTGCCGGCGCTGACGATCTGGCGCGACAGCTTGGTGAGGGGCCGGAACGCGCCCACCACGTCGACGATCTGGAAGCGCGCCTGCCGCGATGACAGGATGCCTTTCTGGCCGGTGATCATCACCATCGGCATCGCGCCGAGGTTCGCGTAGGCGGCGCCGGTCGTCAGGTTCAGGGCGCCCGGCCCGAGGGTCGTCAGGCAGACGCCAGGCCGGCCGGTCAGCCGCCCGTGCGTCGCCGCCATGAAGGCCGCCGCCTGCTCGTGCCGTGTCAGGATCAGGCGGATGGACGAGCGGCGCAGGCTGTCCACCACGTCGAGGTTCTCCTCGCCGGGAACGCCGAAGATGCGGTCGACGCCCTCGTTCTCCAGCGCCGCGACGAGGAGGTCCGAGCCCTTGATCATGTGACGATCCTGCAGGTTGAGGAGCCCTCGTTGGGCGGAGCGGCCCAGGGCGGCATCAGCCCGAACTCGCTAGCGAGCCGCCCGAGGTCCGTCAACGTGTCGGCGGGCAGCATGACGCCGTCCGCCCGGTTCCGCGCATCGTTCCTCGCCTCGATCTCGCCGGGGTAGAAGACCTCGGTGAAGCCTTGCGCCGGCGGCACCGACTTCAGCTCGGCGATGTAGCGTTCCATGCGCGCGTCGAACTCGGCGAGCGGCTGGAAGGCGGCGATGTCGAGGGCGATCATGAGGTGTCCCGCGCCGCTGCGATGCTCGCTCTGGTACGGTCCGTGGACCGCGCCGCCGAAAGCGCCGCCGGTCAACACGCCCGACAGCATGTCCATGATGACGGCGATGGCGTAGCCCTTGTGCTGCGCCATCGGCAGGATGATCCCGTCGATCGCCGCCGCCGCGTCGGTGGTGGGCGCCCCCGCCGCGTCGATCGCCCATCCTTCGGGGATCGGCAGGCCGCGCTGCCTGGCGAGGTAGACCTTGCCCCGCGCGACGCCGGTGTTGGCGATGTCGAGCACCATGGGCGCGTGCCCGCCCGCCGGTGCCGCCCACGACCACGGGTTGTTGCCGACCGCCTTGCGCCGGCCGCCCCAGGGCGCCATCGCCGGGCTGGCGTTGGTCGACAGGAAGCCGACGCAGCCGGCCCGCGCCGCCCGCAACGTGAAGTACATGGCCGTGCCGAAATGGCCGGAGTTGCGCAGCGCCACCGCACCGATGCCGTGCGCCTTGGCCCGGCGCACCGCCTCGTCGGCGGCGCGCGACGCCAGCACCTGCCCCATGGCGTCGCCGCCGTCGAGCACCGCGACCGCGCCGGCGTCGACGACGAGGGCCGGCGCGGCGACGGGTTCGCACACGCCGGACTTCAGCCTCGCGACGTACCAGGGCAGCCGCATGACGCCGTGCGACTGGTGACCCCACAGGTCGGCTTGGACCAGCGTATCCGCCGCGAGCCTGGCGTCCGGCTCGGGCATGCCGGCGGCGGCGTAGACGGCGCTCGCGAAGTCGAGCAGGCGGCCCGGCGCGATGCGATCATCGGACGACATGGTCTTCTGCCCCGTCACTGGCCAGACCGTCGACACGCGGCGCCAGCATGGTGAAGCCGAGTTCCCGGTCCAGGAACCGGGCGCGGATGACGGCGGATGGCGCCGCCACGTCGAAGGGTTCGGACGCCGTGCCGGTGGAAATGATGCTGCCCTTGGGCAGCACCGTCGCCCGCTCGCGGGCGGTCGCGACGAGGTCCGCCAGCGCGGCTCGGGGATCGGTGGCGTTCTCGCCGGTCAGGCTGCGCGCCTTCTCCGCCCCGTCACAGCTGACGACGAGGCTGTCGGCGAGCGCGGCGACGCGGTCGACGGGGACCGCGTCGCCCAGCACGAGGGCCTGGAAGGCCCCGTTGTCGGCGGCGAAGCTGGGCCAGCCGACGGCGAGCCGGTCGACGAAGCGCGACCTCACGAGTTCGAAGGTGACCCGCACCTCGGCGACCGCGTCGCGGATGTCGAAGGGCGGCTCGCCCGGCGACACGTCGCGAGCGAGCACGTAGGCGATCTCGAACTCCACCGTGACCGGTGCCGTGTTCGGGAGGGTGATGACGGCGCCGTCGCGATGGAGGTGCGAGGCGAGGATCCGCCCGCCGATCGAACGTCCGACGCCGGAGCGCCGCTTCTGCGAGGCGCTGCCGACGCCGAGCTTCCAGCCGGCGAGCGGCGAGCCGAGCGTCGCCACCACGCGGTCCTGCACCTCGTAGCCTTCCGCCATCGTGCGCGGCCGTATCGCCTCGGGCAGTTCGGGAAGCAGCGTCCCCGTTCGCCAGGCCTCGACCAGCATGCGCGTGGCGGGCGCCGGGTCAAACCCCCGAAGCGTTTCGCTCATCGAATCCCTCCTGCCGCCTTCATGACCGACCGGAGCGACTGCGGTAGGCGACGCCGAGCAGCTCCTCGAACACGTGGACCATCGCGCCCTTGTCCTTCCCGCCGTGACCGCGCAGCAGCGCGGCCTGGTAGGTGGCGGTGGCGGCGGCGAGCACCGGCATGGGAATGCAATGCTTGGCCGACAGTTCGGCGCCGCTGACCAGGTCCTTGTAGGCGTGCGCCATCGGGTATCCGTCGGCGAAGTGGCCCTCGAGGATGCGCGGAAGGAAGAACTCGGACGCGAAGCTGCGGCCGGACCCGCTGTTGACGACCTCGCCGATCAACTCGGGATCGAGCCCCATCTTGGCCGCCATCGGCAGCACCTCGCCGAGCGCGGCGGCGTTGATGTCGAACAGGAGCTGGTTGATCAGCTTGGTCAGCTGCCCGCTGCCGGACGGCCCCATGTACAGGATCTTGTTGCCGACGCGCTCCAGGAGGGGCGTCACCCGGTCGAAGGTTTCGCGCGTCCCCCCGCACATGATCGTCAGCGTGCCGTCGATGGCGCGCGCCTCCATGCCGGAGACCGGAGCATCGAGGAACGCGATGTCCCGCGCCGCGAGCGTTCGCGCGATCTCCGCCGTCGCGGCATGGGTGATCGTGCTGAGGTCGACGATCGTCCGGCCGGCCGGGAGGCGCGGCAGCAACCCGTCCTCGCCGAGCACGACCTCGCGCACGACGCCCTCGTGGGGCAGGCACAGGAAGATGACCTCCGCGTCCGCCAGCTCGGCCACGCGCGCGGTGGCGCGCGCGCCCTTCTCCCGGAACGCGTCGAACCAGCGCTCGCTCCGGTCGGCGACGACGAGGTCGGTTCCGGCTTTCAGCAGGTTGAGGGCGATCGGCCTGCCCATCTGGCCGAGCCCGACGAAGCCCAATGTCATGTCCGTCCCTCCCTTCAGGTGAGTCGCCGGCGTTTTCTAGCAGGTGCCCGTCGCCGCCGCGCCCCTGTGGCGAGGAGCGCGTCAGGCGGCGGCGAGGGCGCCTGCGCGGCCGAACGGGCGGCTCGATCCCCGGACCATCGCTTCCGCCCCGATGTTTCGCCGGGGTTTGATCTTGGTCCGGCAATCGCATCAGCGGGACAGGGCCGCCACACGAACGGACCCGGGCGGACGAAGCGTGCCGGCGGTACGGGGGAGATTGAGTCGATGCGTTTGCTGAACACCTTGCTTGCCAGCGGGCTCGCCGTTGGTTCCATCGCGCTGGCGGCGATGCCCGCCCGAACGGAGGAGCTCACCGGAACCTTGAAGAAGATCAAGGATAGCGGAACGATCGCCGTCGCCTACCGCGAATCCTCGGTGCCGTTCTCCTTCCTCGACGACACCCAGAAGCCGGTCGGCTTCGCGATGGACATTTGCGCCAGGATCGTCGACGCCGTGAAGGGCGAACTCAAGATGCCCGGCCTCGCGGTGAAATACGTGCCGGTGACCTCGGCCACGCGCATCCCGCTGATCGCCAACGGCGCGGTCGACCTCGAATGCGGCTCGACAACCAACAATGCCGCGCGGGAGAAGCAGGTCGCCTTCACCAACACGCATTTCCTGACCGCGAGCCGCTTCATCTTCAAGAAGTCGAGCCACATCAGCTCGATCGGGGACCTCGCCGGCAAGCCGGTCGTGTCGACCTCGGGCACCACCAACATCAAGCAGCTGAACGACGCCAACACCGACAAGAAGCTGGGCATGAAGATCCTGCCGGTCGGCGAGAACAACGAAGCCTTCCTCGACGTCCAGACCGACCGCGCCGTCGCTTTCGCGATGGACGACATCCTGCTCGCCGGCTATCGGGCCACCGCCAAGGACGGCGGCGACTACGTCATCTCGGACTTCGCTCTGTCGAAGCCGGAGCCCTACGGCATCATGATGCGCCGCGACGACCCCGCCTTCAAGGCGCTCGCCGACAAGGCGACGGCGGCGCTCTACCAGAGCCCGGAGATCGCCGTGATCTACGACAAGTGGTTCACCAAGCCGATCAACGGGCAGGGGCTGAACCTCGGCTTCCCGATGCCGCCGGACCTGAAGAGGGCCTTCGCCCACCCGAGCGACTCGCCCGATCCGGCCGCCTACTGAGCCGCTTCGCCATCCACCATGAACCGACGCCGGCGGCGCATCGCCGGCCTCGAACGGGACGCGTGTCCGCGCGCGATGATCCTGCGCCGTCCCAACCGCGTCAGCGTGTCCGGGAACGCCGCGCACCTTCCGGGCTGACGCCCTCGCCACGGGGTCGGGATGAACTATCACTGGAACTGGTCGGTGTTCTGGGACGACTCGCCGCAAGGCGACGGCACCTACTTCCACACCCTGATGATGGGCCTGCGATGGACGATCGCGACGGCGCTCGGCGCCTGGGCGATCGCCTTCATCGTGGGATCGCTCGTCGGCATCGCCCGCACGCTGCCCTCGACCGCGGCGACGCGGCTCGGCAACGCCTACATCGAGCTGTTCCGCAACATCCCGCTGCTGGTGCAGCTGTTCATCTGGTTCTACGTGTTCCCGGAATGGCTACCGCACGCCGCCGGCGTATGGGTGAAGCAGTTGAACGACGGGCCCTTCTACACGGCCGTCGTCGGGATCGGCCTCTACATGTCCTCGCGCGTCGCGGCGCAGGTCACGGCGGGCATCAGGTCGCTGCCGTCAGGCCAGCGCCTCGCGGGGACGGCGATCGGCCTCACCACCGCGCAGACCTACCGCTACGTCCTGCTGCCGCTCGCCTACCGCATCCTCTTCCCGCCGCTCACGTCCGAGTTCCTGAACACGATCAAGAACACCTCGGTCGCGCTCACCATCGGATTGATCGAGCTGACCGCCAGCGCCCACGCCATGCAGGAGTTCTCGTTCCAGGTCTTCGAGTCGTTCATCGCCGCCACCGTCATCTACCTCGTCCTGAACGGCGCCGTGACGATCGCGATGCGCTTCATCGAACGGCGCCTCGTCGTGCCGGGCTTCAACGTCGGCAGGTAGCGCATGATCGGGACGTTCGACCTCGGCGTGATCTGGCGCAGCCTTCCCTACCTGTTCGAGCAGGGCATGGTGTTCACCTTGACCCTGACGGCGATCGCGACCGTCTTCGGCGTGATCCTCGGCACGTTGCTCGCGATGATGCGACTGTCGTCCAGCCGGCTGCTGTCGGGTCTCGCCGCGACCTACGTCAACCTCATGCGGGCGCTGCCGCTGGTGCTCGTCATCTTCCTCTTCTACTTCCTCGCGCCCTACGTCGGCCAATCCGTCCTTCGCACGGCCGAACCGATCCAGTTCGGTGCCCTGCCCTCGACGGTGACGACGTTCACGCTGTTCGAGGCCGCCTATTTCGCCGAGATCATGCGGGCCGGCATCCAGGCGATCCCGCGCGGCCAGTTCGCGGCGGCCTCCGCCATCGGGCTGACCTATCGCGAGACCATGCGCTTCGTCGTGCTGCCGCAGGCGTTCCGCAACATGCTGCCGGTGATCTTCACGCAGACCATCGTGCTGTTCCAGGACACCTCGCTCGTCTACGTCCTGTCAATCACGGACTTCACCGGCGCGGCGTCGAAGATCGCGCAGCGCGACGGGCGCCTGGCCGAGATGTACCTGTTCGTCGCCGCCGTCTACTTCGTCATCTGCTTCACGGCCTCGACGCTCGTCAGGAAGCTGCAGCTCCGCATCAGCATCATCCGCTGACCTCCCGGCACGACGAAGGCCCGACCGCATGCGCATGATCGCCATCGACAACGTCAGCAAATGGTACGGCCCGCACTTCCAGGTCCTGAGGAACTGCACGACGAGCGTGGAGAAGGGCGAGGTGGTCGTTGTCTGCGGCCCCTCGGGTTCGGGCAAGTCCACCCTCATCAAGACGGTGAACGCACTGGAGCCGGTGCAGGCGGGGACGATCACCGTCAACGGGATCAGCGTGACCGCGCCGGGCACGAACCTGCCGAAGCTGCGGGCGCGGGTCGGCATGGTGTTCCAGCACTTCGAGCTGTTCCCGCACCTGCGCATCATCGAGAACCTGTGCCTCGGGCAGACGAAGGTGCTCGGCCGCTCCGACAAGGCCGCCAAGGCGAAGGCGATGGCGATGCTCGAGCGCGTCGGCCTGAGGGACCAGGCGGCGAAATACCCCGGCCAGCTGTCGGGCGGCCAGCAGCAGCGCGTCGCGATCGCCCGCGCCCTGGTGATGGACCCCATCTGCATGCTGTTCGACGAGCCGACCTCGGCGCTCGACCCCGAGATGATCAACGAGGTGCTCGACGTGATGGTCGAGCTCGCTCGCGAGGGCATGACGATGATGGTCGTCACGCACGAGATGGGGTTCGCCAGGCGGGTCGCCTCCCGCGTGGTCTTCATGGACGCCGGCGAGATCGTCGAGGACGCGACCAAGGACGAGTTCTTCGGTTGCCCGCGCAGCCAGCGCGCGCAGGCGTTCCTGTCGAAGATCCTGACGCATTAGGGATCGGCCCGGCCGCTTCCGGCGCCTGGATGACGCCCCGGCCGCGTGGACGCGGCGCGATCGTGGCGGTGCGGGGCGAACCCTCTCGGGCTTGCGGGCGTGAAGAGGTGGGCGTAAGGTACATTTACCTTGCGGTTTTCGTCGGCTTCGACGGCGGCGGCCACGATCCTCGAATCCTGACGCATGACGCAGCTGACGCGAGAATGTGTGTGCCGGCGTGAAATCGGGAGGGTGCGGCGGGTTTCCCCTTCGAGCGGGATGGGCTTGTCACCCGGACCGGGTGGGGCTTAGACCCGCGAGGGCCGGCGGCGCCCCGGAAGCCGCCCGACGTCCGTCCGTGGGACGCCCCCGGCCGGAGCCATGAAAGCGTACCCGTGCTGAAGGACTTCCTCGCCTACTACCGGCCACACCGCGCCCTGTTCCTGCTCGATTTCGGCTGCGCGATCGTGTCGGGCCTGCTCGAACTCGGCTTCCCCATGGCGGTCAAGGCGTTCGTCGACGTGCTGCTGCCCCGCCACGACTGGGGCCTGATCGGGCTCGCCGTCGCCGGGCTCGTTCTGGTCTACGCGCTCGCCGCCGGCCTGATGGCGGTCGTCGCCTACTGGGGCCACGTGCTCGGCATCAACATCGAGACGGAGATGCGCCGGCGCGCCTTCGACCACCTGCAGAAGCTGTCGTTCCGCTTCTACGACGGGCAGAAGACCGGCCACCTCGTCGCGCGCGTCACCAAGGACCTGGAGGAGATCGGCGAGGTCGCCCACCACGGCCCCGAGGACCTGTTCATCGCCCTCATGACGCTGGTCGGCGCCTTCACCCTGATGCTGCTCGTGCACTGGCCGCTCGCCCTCATCACCGCCCTCGTGCTGCCGGTCGTGATCGGGGTCGGCGCGCGCTACGGCGCCGCGATGGAGCGCAACTGGCGGGCGCAGTTCGCCCGCGTCGGCGCCTTCAACGCCCGGCTGGAGGAGAACATCGGCGGCATCCGCGCCGTGAAGGCCTTCGCCAACGAGGACCACGAGCGCCGCCTGTTCGCCGCCGACAACGGCGCCTACAAGCACGCCAAGCTCGAAGCCTATCGCATCATGGCCGGCGCGCTCACGATGAACTACCTCGGCATGCGCTTCGCGCAGATCGTGGTGATGCTGGCCGGCGCCGCCTTCGTCGTCGGCGGCGGCCTGACGATCGGCGGCTTCGTCGGCTTCCTGCTGCTGCTCGGCGTTTTCTACCGGCCGCTCGACAAGATCAACGCGGTGCTGGAAAGCTACCCCAAGGGCATCGCCGGCTTCCGCCGCTACCGCGAGCTGCTCGCGACCGAGCCCGACGTGGTGGACGCGCCCGACGCCGTGCCGGCGCCGGCGCTGCGCGGCGACATCCGCTTCGATCGCGTGACCTTCGGCTACGGCGGGGCGCGCCCCATCGTCAGGAACTTCGACCTCGCGATCCGCGCCGGCGAGACGGTGGCCTTCGTCGGCCCGTCCGGCGCCGGCAAGACGACGGTCTGCTCGCTGCTGCCCCGCTTCTACGACGTGGAGTCCGGCGCCATCACCATCGACGGCCTCGACGTCAGGTCGATGACGCTGGCCTCGCTCCGGCGCCAGGTCGGCATCGTGCAGCAGGACGTGTTCCTGTTCGGCGGCACCATCCGCGACAACATCGCCTACGGCGACCTGGAGGCGAGCGAGGCGGCGATCGCGGAGGCGGCGCGGCGCGCCCACCTCGACGCCATGCTGGCCGCGCTGCCCGACGGGCTCGACACGGCGATCGGCGAGCGCGGCGTCAAGCTGTCGGGCGGCCAGAAGCAGCGCCTGTCGATCGCCCGCATCTTCCTGAAGAACCCGCCGATCCTGATCCTGGACGAGGCGACCTCGGCGCTCGACACCGCGACGGAGCGGGACATCCAGCGATCCTTCGCCGAATTGGAGCGGGGCCGCACCAGCCTCGTCATCGCCCATCGCCTGGCGACCATCCGCAACGCCGACCGCATCGTGGTCCTGACGGCCGACGGCATCGTGGAGGACGGGCGTCACGACGAACTGCTGGCGGCGCAGGGCCTGTACCATCGGCTGCACGAGGCGTAGCGGTTCGAGCGGAGCCCCGGTCCCGTCGCGGCCTCAATCGCCGCCCGCTTCCTCGAGAAGCCACGAGCGAAAGGCGCGGATGCGGTGCGGCTCGCGCTGGCCGGTCCGCGTGACGAGGTGGTGCATGACGCGCCGTATGCCCCTGAACCGACCTTCGCCGAGCGGAACCAGCTGCCCCAGGGCGATTTCGGCCTCGGCGAACCGCGTGCTCTCCAGCGCGACGCCCATGCCCTGAACGGCGGCCGACACGACGAGCGCGCCGCGATCGAAGGCGGTCGTCGGCGCCTGCGGATGCGGGCCGAGCGCGTTGGCCGCGAACCAGTCGGACCAGCGAATGGGACTGACCGACGATTCGATGAGCGGCAAGGCCAGCACGTCGCGTCGTCCGGCGGAGGGCAGGCCGCCCGCGACCGTCGGCGCGCACAAGGCCACCACGTCCTCTTCGCCGAGCGGCTCCACCGACAGGCCGGCCCCGGACGGCGCATCCCCGTAGGCGACCGCGACATCGGTCGCTTCGTTCCGCAGGAGGTCGTAGCGTCCCGCCCCCGAGGACAGCCTGATGGTGATCGAGGGATGGCGCTCCATGAACCGGGGCAGCCGCGGACCAAGCCATTTGGCGGCGAAGCTCGGGGCGCAGTGGACCGTCAGCGTCGAGGCCGACGCCCTCGGCGTGACCTCGCCGCAGGCATTCTCGATCGCGTCGAACGCATGCGCGAGTCCGACGGCCAGGCGCGCCCCGTCGTCCGTGAGCGTCTTGACCCTCGTGCCCTCGACGAAGAGGGCCCTGCCGAAATGCTCTTCCAGCGTTCGGACCTGATGGCTGATCGCCGAGGCCGTGAGATGCAGCTCCTCCGACGCCCGCACGAAGCTGCCGAGCCGCGCGGCCGCCTCGAAGGCCCGGAGGGCATGGAAGCTCGGCAGTCGCCGCATGAAGCACCATGAGCCAGATTCATGTCGAAGTGAGAAATCGTAAGTTGCCGAACGGCAGGCCGGGCGTCCAGTCTCCCGTCGCCAAGGCCTCGACGCCGCGGCGATCGTAAGCTTCGGGGGGAAAGGCATGTCGCACGGAACCATGGTCCTGGACGGGACCGCGCTGGACGAGGACGCCCGGCTGTACCGCAAGGTGACGATCCGTCTCGTTCCCTTCCTCTTCGCCTGCTACGTCGCGGCCTACCTCGACCGGGTGAACGTCGGTTTCGCGAAGCTGCAGATGCTGGGCGACCTCCACTTCAGCGAGACGGTCTACGGGCTCGGCGCCGGCATCTTCTTCATCGGCTACTTCCTCTTCGAGGTGCCGAGCAACATCATCCTCCACAAAGTCGGGGCGCGGGTGTGGATCGCCCGCGTCATGCTGAGCTGGGCGATCATCTCGGCCGCGATGGTCTTCGTGAAGACGCCGGCGGTCTTCTACCTCCTGCGCTTCCTTCTTGGGCTCGCCGAAGCGGGGCTGTTCCCCGGCGTCATCCTTTACCTCACCTACTGGTATCCTTCACGCCGACGCGGCGGCATCATCGCGCTGTTCATGACCGGTATCCCGATCGCCGGGGTGATCGGCGGCCCCCTCTCCGGCTGGATCCTGGCATCGCTGACGGGCGCGGCGGGTCTCGCCGGCTGGCAATGGATGTTCCTGGTCGAGGCGGTGCCCTCGCTGGTGCTCGGCGTCGCCGTGCTCGCCTACCTCGACGACGGCATCGTCAACGCGTCGTGGCTGGCGGACACGGAGAAAGCCATGTTGAAGCGCAACATCGACGAGGACAGCGCGCGGACTCCCTCGCATTCGCTGCGCGAGGGCTTCACCAGCTTTTGGGTGTGGCGGCTCTGCGGCATCTACTTCCTCTACGTGATGGGCCTGTACGGCCTCGGCTTCTGGTTGCCGACGCTCATCAAGGGCACGGGCGTGTCCGATCCCTTCACGATCGGTCTGCTCACGATGCTGCCCTACGCCGCCGGCGCCACCGGCATGGTGGTGGTCGGCCGCATGTCGGATGCGGCCCGCGAGCACCGCTGGCACATCGTCGTCCCCGGCCTCATCGGCACGCTCGCTTGGCTGGTTAGCGTCCGTTACGCCCACAACGTCGCCATCGCCGAGGCGGCGCTGACCGTCGCCGCCATGGGCGTCCTGATACCGTTGACGCAGTTCTGGTGCCTGCCGACGGCCGTTCTCGCCGGGGCGGCCGCGGCGAGCGGCATCGCGGTCATCAACTCGGTCGGCAACCTCGCCGGCTTCGTGAGCCCCTACGCCGTCGGATGGATCATCGACCGCACCCACTCCACCAGCCTCGGCGTCTACGTGCTCGCCGCGAGCCTGCTGGTCGGCAGCCTCCTCGCGCTGACGATGCCCAAGCACCTCGTCAACCGCTGAGACCAACCCCCGCAACCACCGAAAGGAAAACGCGATGCTCGACACCCCCAGGAAACGCGTCTCGATCTATCAGCCCGAGCAGGACGGTCTGATCTTTCCCGAAATCCCCGCGTTCGCGGACGTCGCCGCGGAGCGGGAGTACCGCAAGCGGCACCTCGTCGCCGCCACCCGCGCCTTCGGCCTGCACGGCTTCGACTACGGCTTCGCCGGCCATCTCACCGTCCGTGATCCGGAGCGTCCGGAGCTGTACTGGACGAACCCGATGTGCGTGCACTTCTCGCAGGTCAAACTGT
Organism: uncultured Beijerinckiaceae bacterium; assembly: GCA_964244495.1. Taxonomy (GTDB): domain Bacteria; phylum Pseudomonadota; class Alphaproteobacteria; order Rhizobiales; family Beijerinckiaceae; genus RH-AL1. Next base: position 9,494 of record CAXTIU010000012.1, on the reverse strand, counting down.
CGAACCTCGTCCTCGCCGACCACGCCGGTCGCGTCGTCGAGGGAACGCACGCCATCAACCGGGCGGGCTTCGTGCTCCACGCGGCGATCCACGAGGACCATCCCGACATCGTCGCCATGTGCCACGCCCATACCCCGTACGGCACGGCCTGGTGCTCGACCGGGCGACCCCTCGACATGATCAGCCAGGACGCCGCCTGCTTCTACGACGACCACGTGGTGATCGGTGAGTCCGCCGGCGCCGTCGCCGTCGAGGAGCACGCCGGCAACTCCGTGTCGGCGGCCTTCGGCAAGCACCGCGCGGCCCTCCACCAGAATCACGGGCTGCTGACGGCGAGCCGTCACAGCATCGACGACGCCGCCTTCTGGTTCATCGCCCTCGAACGCTGCTGCCAGGCGCAGCTCCTCGTCGAGGCGTCCGGGGTGAAGCCGAAGCTCCTGTCCGACGAGACGGCCCGCTACAGCCGCGAGCACGTCGGCAACGACTTCATCGGTTGGCTTCACTTCCAGGCGATCTACGATCAGCTCGCCGCCACCCAGCCCGACATGTTCCAGTGACGAGCGCCCGGGCCGGGCGATCGGCCCGGGGCCGCTGCCGCCGGGCGGCGTTCCGACGCGGAACGTCTAGAGGTAGGCCGCGCCCGCCTCTTCGGCGAAACGCTCGGGGCGCCCTTCCCAGGCGATGCGCGCGTGCTCCAGCACGTAGATGCGGTCGGCGTGCGGCAGCGCGAAGGTCACGTTCTGTTCCCCAAGGAGGATCGTCATCGGCGTTGTTTCGCGCAGCCGCGTGATCGCCAGCGAAATCTGCTCGAGGATCACCGGCGCCAGCCCCAGGGTCGGCTCGTCGAGGATCAAGAGGCGGGGCCGCATCATCAGGGCGCGGGCGATCGTCAGCATCTGCTGCTCGCCGCCCGACAGCGTGCCGGCGGCTTGCGTTTGTCGCCGGTGGAGGATGGGGAACAGGTCAAACAGCGTGTCGAGGTACCGCGATGCTTCGGCCCTGGGCAGGTGCTGGCCGCCGAGGTCGAGGTTCTCCCGCACGCTCATGTCCGTGAAGAGTTCGCGCGACTCGGCGCATTGCACGATGCCGCCGCGCGCGATCGCCGCCGCGCTCGTGCCGCGCAACGCCTTGTCGCCGAAACGGATCGACCCTTCGTAGGGCGTGAGGCCGGAGATGGCGTTGAACAGGGTCGTCTTACCGGCGCCGTTCAGCCCGATCACCGAGACGAGCTCGCCCTCCTCGACTCGCAGGCTGACGCGGTCGAGCGCCTGCGCCTTGCCGTAGAAGACGCTGACGTCCTCGACGTGGAGCGCGGTCGGCGTCCTGGCTCGCGGTGGCCGCGTTCCCGCATCGGACAGCGTCGTGCCGCCGAGGTAGACGCGGCGCACCGTCTCGTCGCGCATCACCTCGGCCGGTGTGCCTTCGGCGATCGGCTCGCCGACATACATCGCGAGCACGCGATCGACGAGGGCGGCCACGCTCTTGACGTTGTGGTCGACGAGCAGCACGGCGCAACCGTCCGTACGGAAATCGTCGACGAGGCGCGCGAAGGCCGCCGTCTCGCTGCTCGTCAAGCCGGCGAACGGCTCGTCGACGAGGATGACCTTCGGATGGCGGGCGATCGCCTTGGCGAGCTCCAGGCGGCGCAGGTCGGCGAAGGGCAGGGTGGCCGGCAGGCGGTCGAGAACCGGGGTGAGGCCGACCCGCTCGGCGATCGCGCGGGCCTTCGGTTCGATCGTGGGGTCCGGAATGAAGGAGAGCAGGCTGTCGCGAAGCAGGGCGAGCCGGATGTTCTCGAGCACGGTCTGGCGATGCAGCGGGCGGGAATGCTGGAAGACGAGGCCGACGCCCTCGCGCGCGACACGGTGCGAGGGCCAGCCGGCGACCTCGACCCCGGCGACCTTCACCGAGCCGGCGTTCGGCCGATGAAGGCCCATGACCAGGCTCATCACGGTCGATTTGCCCGACCCGTTCGGGCCGATCAGGCCGAGGATTTCGCCGGGCGCGATGGCGAACGAGATGTTGTTGACGGCGACGAGCCCGCCGAAGCGCTTGACCAGCCCGGACGCTTGCAGCAGGGGAGCGACGCTCACGCGCGCTGCCCGCGCAGGAGGCCCACAAATCCGGCGGGGACGAGGAGCACGACCGCGAGCGCGATCGTCGAGACGACGAAGGTCGAGAGATCGCCGAGCGGACGCAGGACTTCGCCGGCGCCGATCAGGAACACGGCGCCGAGGATGCTGCCGAAGACGGTCCTGCGGCCGCCGACGACCGCCGCGATGATGACCTGGACGCCGACGGTGATGTCGATCAGCGTGCCGACCGAGGCCGTGCCCATGTAGAAGACGAGCAGCGCGCCGGCCAGCCCCGAGAAGAACGCCGAGATGCAGAAGGCGGCGAGCTTGTGCTTCGCGACGTTGAAGCCGAGTGCGCCGGCCTGCAGCCGGTCCTGCCCCGCCGCCTGGAGGATCAGTCCCATCGATGAGCGGGACCAGCCGACGAGGACGATGCCGCTGAACACCATGAAGCCGAGCGCGATCTCGTAGTTCACGGCATCGCTCGTCGAGATGACGTCGGGTACGGTCAGGCCGATCTCGCCGCCGGTCACGCCGGCGAACACGACGACCAGGTTCTGCAGGATGAGCACGGCGACGAGTGTCGTCAGGCCGAAGTAGGGTCCGCTGACCCGCAAGGCGGGCAGGGCGAGCAGCAGCCCCGCCACGACGGCGACGAGGGATCCGGCGGCGAGATCGAGCCAGATGGGCAGGCCGTAGCGGCTGTCGAGGATGCCGGCGGTGTAGGCACCGATCCCGATCAGGAAGGTCGGGCCGAAGTTCACCTCGCCGGCGAAGCCGAAGAGGAGGTCCCAGGCCATGGAGAAGACGCCGAAGTAGTAGGCGACGATCAGCAGGCCGAGGATGTAGCCCGACACGACGAGCGGCAGGGTGACGGCGAGGACGAGAACCGCCAGCCCGAGGATGAGGAGGGGCGAGGCGACGACCGACCGCATCTAGCGCCGGCCGAACAGCCCGCGCGGGCGGACGTACATCACGACGACGAGGAGAAGCAGGGCCGGGATCGTCCGATAGGCCGGCGAGACCAGGTAGGCGGTCAATGTTTCGAGGTAGCCCACGACATAGGCCGCGATCAGCGATCCCGGAACGCTGCCGAGGCCGCCGAGGACCACGATGGAGAAGGCGCTCGCGGTGAGCGGGCCGCTGCTGTACGAGCTGACCCCCAGGAACATGCCGAGCAGCACCCCGGCGATGCCGGCCAGCAATCCGTACAGGAGCCAGACCAGGACGTAGATGCGCGAAAGCTCGATGCCGAGCAGCGTGACGCCGCGGGGGTTCATGGAGGCGGCGAGGACCGCCTTGCCGGTCCGTGTGCGATTGACGAGCAGCCAGAGGAGGCCGATCACGCTCCAGCAGATCGCCGCGGTGAAGATCTCGTTGGTCGGAACGCGCGTCCCGCCGATCCGCGTCACCCCCTCGACGATCGGCAGGACGGTCTTGGCATTGTCCGTGTAGACGTAGGCGACGAGCTCTCGCAGCATCAGGCCCCATAGCAGGGTGGCGGTGAGGATGAAGATCTCCCGCTCCTCCGGCCGGATCAGGTTGGAGCGCTGCAACGGACGTACGGCGACGTAATAGGTGACGAGCGACAGCGCGAGGCAGACGAGCACGCCGATCGCGGCGCCGGCGTAGGGACCGGCGCCGTAGTCGTTGTTGGCGGCGAAGGCCGCGACGGCGGCGACCACCATCAGGGCGCCGTGCGACAGGTTGAGCACGCCGGAAACGCCGAAGATGAGGGTGAAGCCCGTCGCACCGAGCGCGTAGAGCGCACCGATGGCGAAGCCGTCGATGAGGATCTGCAAGGTCAGCATGAAGATCCCGCGATGACGGTGTCGATGAACGGGACCGGTCCGACGCATCCCGGCACGGGATGCGTCGGCAGCGTCTCAGGCGGCATTCAGTTCGCTGGCGGGGTGGCGAGCTTGATGAAGCTCGGGAACTTTAAGTCGCCCTTGGCCACGCTCGCCGGCCAGACCGGCACCTGCGTGCCGCCCTGCCACTGGTAGAACAGTCCGGTGACGAGCCCCGGGCCGTACTTGATCGAATGGGTGAACTCGTCGTCCTTGCCGTAGAACTGGACCCGCCCGATCGTGCCGACCCAATCCGTCTTCTCCAGCGCGTCCACCATCTTGTCGGGATCGGTCGAACCCGCCCGCTTGATCGCGTCGGCGATGTAATACACCTCGTCGTACGTCGTGTAGCCGGGGTAGGAGGGGACGCTGTTGAAGCGCTTGCGGAAGGCGGCGGTGAACGGCTCCGTCTTGGGGCTCAGGGCCGCGCTCGGGCCGGCGATGGCCTCGTAGATGACGCCGTCGGCCGCGCCGTTGGTGTCCTTCCAGAAGGTGCTGTTGGTCGCCTGCGAGCTGACGCCGAGCATGGGGATCGGCACCTGCTGGCTCTTCCATTGCACGGTCGGCTGCACGCCGACGTGGGAAATGCCGCCGACGATGACGTCGGGCTTCTCGGCCTCGATCTTGTTGAAGATGGGCGTGAAGTCCGTGGTATCGGGCGAGAAGCGGACGTGGTCGAGGGCCTTGAGGCCGATGGTCGGCAGGCAGGCCTCGAAACCCGCGTCGAGCGGAGTGGTCCAGGCGGCGTCCTCGCTCATGATCACCGCCGTCTTCATGCCGTAACCCTTGACGACCAAGTCCTTCGCGGCATCGCAACTCGAACGGGACAGAGCCGCCGAGGTCAGGTAACCGTGGAAGGTGTACTTGTTGCGCGCGTAGTCCTTGTGGACGTTGCGGCTGATCTCGTTGCTGGCCGCGCCGGGCGTGACCATCGGCATCTTGAGCCGCCCCGACCAGGGCTCGAGCGCGAGGACGACCTCGCTGATGTAGCTCGCGATGACGGCGTTCACGTGATCCTGATTGACGGCGCGCTGGAAGGCGCGGATGGCGTCGGACGACGATGACTTGTCATCGTAGCTGACGATCTCGATCCTGCGGCCGTCGACGCCGCCGGCGGCGTTGATCTCGTCGGCCGCGATCTGCGCCGCGCCGGGGATCGAGGCGCCGGCGAGCGCCTGCGCCTCGGCGATGACGCCGATGCGGATCGGCTCCTCCGCGCGCGCCGTCGCGGCGGCGAGCGAACAGGCCGCCGCGAGAACCAGAACCGGGCCGCATTGACGATGCACCAGCGCCTCCCCCCATGTGTGTCCGCGGCGATGGATCGCCCCGCGTTTCGCCGACCATTATGGGCGAGGGACGGGAAGGCGCAAGGCGGCCTTCGCGCTGCCGGCCAAGCCTTTCGTCGACCCGGCCGAGCCTTTCGTCGACCCGGCCGAGCCATCGCCATGGCGGAAGCCCTTACCTTGGCGAGGACGCTGGGTTACCCTGGCCGCCGCATATCGTTGAGCGTAACGCGTTTCTTTGGATGAGACGGATGTTCGCGGAAGTGCAAAGAAGGGCGGCATCCCCATGGGTGCCGAGCCGGTGCGGAGGAGGATCGGTCATGGGCGTCTCCGTCTTCGACACGCGGGCGATGCGGCACGACTGGCGCACGGAGGAGACCCGCGCGATCCTCGACGAGCGGGCGCGTCTCCAGAAGTGGTTGGACATCGAAGCCGCGCGGGACATCGCGCCCAGGCCAAGATCGAGCGGATCGACATCGGCCTGTTCGGCGCCGACCTCCGCCGGATCGCGCCGGTGCCGATGATCCGGCAAGTGCAGGCCAACTGCGCCGGTGGCAACGGCCAGCGGGTGCATCTCGGCGCCACGACGCGGGACATCGTCGACACCGGCGTGATCCGGCAGGCGCGAGACGCGCACGCCCCCCAGATGCGCGACATCGCCCTCGTCGGGCAGGAGTTGACGCGCCTCGCCCGCGCGGAAGCTTCGGGTTGGACCGAGAGGCGGGAGTTGGCGGCGTGACCGATTACGAGACCCTGATCCAACCGGAGGCGCTGGCACACCTTCTCCGCGACGAGCCCGATGCCGTCGTCCTGTGCGACTGTTCCTTCGATCTCGCCGACCACGGCGCCGGGCGGCGCGCCTACGAGGCCGGGCACATCGACGGCGCCGTCTACATGCCGCTGGAGGATGTCCTGAGCGGCGCCAAGACGGGGCGCAACGGGCGACATCCGCTGCCCGACCGGGAAGCGCTGGCGGCCCACATGGCGACGCTCGGCGTGTCGGGGACCACGCAGGTCGTGGCCTACGACGCGGCCGACGGGATGTATGCCGCCCGCCTGTGGTTCCTGATGCGCTGGCTGGGTCACGCCGCCGTCGCGGTGCTGGACGGTGGCTTGGCTGGATGGCGCGCGGCCGGGCGGCCCGTCGAGGCTTCGCCGCCCCGCGCCCGCCCGCGCGGCGATCTCGTCGCGCGGTCCTCGCTCGTGCCGACGGTGGACTACGACGCGGTCAAGGCGGTCGGCGCGTCCGGCGAGCGCCTGATCGTCGACGCCCGCGCACCCGATCGCTTCCGGGGCGAGAACGAGACGCTTGATCCGATCGGCGGCCACATTCCGGGGGCGCGCAACCGCTTCTTCCGCGACAACCTGACGAGGAACGGCCGCTTCAAGGCCCCCGAGGTGCTGCGGGCGGAGTTCACCGCCCTGTTCGGCGATCGCCCGGCGACCGAGACGGTGGCGCAATGCGGGTCCGGCGTCACGGCCTGTCACAACCTGCTGGCTATGGAGGTGGCCGGCCTGCACGGCGCGGCCTTGTATCCCGGTTCGTGGAGCGAGTGGTCCGCGCAGCCCGGTGCGCCCGTCGCGCGAGGGGAAGCCTGACAAGCCTGTCGAGGCCGACGCGTCGTCGGGCGGCTCCGCCAGCCGTCGCGCGACACGGTGCTGTCGGAGACCGCTGACACGTGGCCGGTTCGGCTGCGGGCCGTCGAGCCCGGCGGCTCGCAAGCACGACTCGATGATCTTTCGTCGGTGAAGCGCTCGGCCCGCGCCTCAAGCGCGTTATGATGTTGACCGCATCGACCGGCAAGGAAAGCGGGATGGGGTGGAAGGCCTCCACGCGCCTCGGCGGAGCGATCCGCTTACCGAGGCTTCCTTCGATGATGAGGCCAACACCGTCAGCTACCTCGTCTTCGACCCGGGCGGGACGGAGGCGGCGATCGTCCATCCCGCAGGCCGTACAGGATTGGATCGGCGCTGTTGGGGCCAAGACCGCGTACATCGCCCCCGACAGTGCGTGGGAGAACGGCGACATCATGTCGTTCAACCTCAGGCTCACGGACGAACGCCTCGACGGCGAGATACTCACCTCACTTCGCGAAGCACAAGTCGTCGAGAGCTGGCGAAGAGATGACGACACTGTTCGTCCACACGGCTCGATCGATTACAAGCCACCAGCTGCCCGAGGTCTTCCTGCCAGCCTGTGCCGCATAACCGGCCCCGCAATTCCGGCCAGCGCCGCTAATCATGCTCACGGTGGCGCGCAGGCCGATCATGATCTAACATTCAGCCCGGACCACCAAATGGGGCCGATCACGACTTCAGCGGTTTAGCATAGAACGATGACACGATATCGACATACCCGTTATTTATCGATTAAGAAGGCGAGGGGTTCAACATAACTGTGAGTTCGATATGTCTGAATTAGCATTGCCTCGTAGATCCTCATGGCGAATGGCAGTGAAGAATCAAACTAATGTTTTTCACGCGCTCGTTTTGCACGATATAAAGACTAGATTTTTTGGCAACGGGCTTGGGTATGTCGTCAGCGTATTATGGCCGGCAACTCATCTTGCTGTAATTATGGGTATCAATGCTGTTTTAGGGCGCGGTGCGGGCTACGGCACGAGTGCGTTACTCTTCGTTGCTACTGGGGTACTGCCGTACATATGCTGGAACTACATCTCTCGATTTTGCATGTTAAGCATGGTATCTAATAAATCTTCTCTCTCCTATCCTCTTATCAACGCGCTTGATGTCATTTTAGCAAGGATTTTCTTGGAACTGGTGACTTGTACTATCATCACGTTTGTACTTCTAATATCGTTAACGGTGGTGGGAATCGATGTCGTTCCGGTCCAGCCTGCCGAAGCCGCAGAGGGTCTACTCTCTGCTGTTCTACTCGGGATAGGCTTCGGAGTCCTAAACGCAACTATTGTGATGATATTGCCGCTTTGGATGATCGGTTACATTCTCATTCTCATCGGTTTTTGGCTGACATGCGGTGTGGCTATCAACCCTGAGTTGATGCCACCGCAAATAGCGGACGTTCTGGCGTGGAACCCGCTACTTCATTGCATCGAGTGGGTCAGGTCCGCCTATTATCCTGACTATCCAAGACGTCTTTTAAGTAAGAATTATGTGCTTGAGGTCGGTTTCGGCTCTTTATCCTTGGGTTTGCTGATGCAGCGCACCCTTACGCGATACACATTGAAAAACTGATGATTCAGTGCTCCTCCGTTGATGGATCACCATCGACTCCGGTGGATCATGTCGCGGGTGTGAAGCGCCGGCGAAGGGGTCGAGCTTGGGCCGGCCAACCATGGCGCGCTTCAGCGGCTTGAGGCGGTCGACCCGCCCCCGACATGACCGCTGCTCCAGGATCGGCGTCGGGCTGACCTCGCGGGTCCATGCGACCGCGCACCACCGGACATAGGCTCCGGCCGACGGGGTCACGGCTCGGAAGAGCTTGGACGTCCGCTCGTCCGCGAGGCCCCCGACCCTGGCGATAGATCGGCGGACGGCGTCACGGGCGCGACGTGTCAGGACTGCGCGCCGCCCTCGCGCGCCCCGGCGAGCGCGCCGGTGATGAGGTCGATGAAGCCGAAGGGGGCGCGGTCGCCGAAGCAGAGGTCCATGGTCAGGCGCGCGTCCGCGGCGGCCGCCTCGCCGCGAGCGAACATCGCCGGCTCGTAGGCGGCGAGTGCCGCCTCGACGTCGTCGGGGTGCGCGACGATCGCGCTTGCGAGCTCGGCGCCGTCGAACATCGCCAGGTTCGCGCCATCGCCGCCCGGCGCCGTCAGGTGCGCGGCATCGCCCAGCAGCGTCACCCCCGGCACGCGGTCCCAGCGGCACCCGTCCGGCAGCGCGTAGAGCATGCGCGGGACCGGCGCGGTGTCGCCATCGGTGATCAGCGCGGTGAGCGCCGGCGCCCAACCGTCGAACTCGGCCGCGACGCGAGTGGTCACTGCGGCGGCGTCGGTGAAGTCGATGCCGGCGAACCACGCGGCGGGCCGTTTCAGGCCGACGTAGGTATGAAGCACGTTTCCCGCCTCGCGGTGCGCGATGACCCCTTTCCCCGGGGTGAGCGCGTACATCGCGCCGTCGCCGACCGCCGCGGCGGCGGCGGGGTGCCGCTCGTCGGCGTCGTGCAGGTAGGTCTCGATGAACGTCGTGCCGACGTAGGCGGGCGTCGCGTTCCGCAACAGCGGCCGGACCTTCGACCAGGCGCCGTCCGGTAATTACCCAGCCCAATTTTAACTGCTCAGGCGGTGACGGTGCCCAGGATGGTG
>CAXTIU010000011.1:0-158488 GCA_964244495.1 uncultured Beijerinckiaceae bacterium | reverse complement strand
CCCCGCCGCCCCGCCTCGCGCGCGAGGTGCTCTTCGACGGCGGCCGGCGCGCGGCGCTCGATGGCCTCGCGCTCGCCTGGGCGGAGGGCGCGGCCGCGCCGGACGACGCGGCGTGGGCGTCGGCACGTGCGTTCCTCGCCGACACGCCGGAGCCGCACCTGCCCTTCTCCGCCGCCGACCTGCTGGGGCGCGGCATGGTGCCGGGCCGCGCGCTGGGCGAGGCGCTGAAGCGCCTGCAGGCCGACTGGATCAGGGCCGGCTTCCCGCAGGACCCGCGCACGCTGGCGACGCTGCTGGCGCGAGTCGATGGGGACGGGACGGGGGCGGGCGGCTAGCCTTCCACCTCCGCGTCGACCGGCACGCCGGAGATCACCCTGCCCCGGCTGTGCGCCAGGATCTCGCGCTTGCCGGTGTGGCTCGCCGGGCCGAGGATGCCGTCCTTCTCCATGCGCTCGATCAGCGAGGCCGCCTTGTTGTAGCCGACCTGGAGGCGGCGCTGGACGTAGGAGACGGAGCTTTTCTTGTCGCGCAGCACCACCTTGATCGCCTGCTCGTACAGGGTGCCGTCGTCGTCGGCCGCGCCCATCGCCGACTTGTCGAACACGGCCACGTCGCCGGCCTCGTCGTCGTCCTCGGCCGCCTCCGCCTCCAGGTCCTCGGTGACGGTGTCGAGATAGTCCGGCTGGCCCTGGCTTTTGAGGTGGGCCACCACCTTCTCCACCTCGCCGTCCGACACGAAGGGGCCGTGCACCCGGTAGATGCGCCCGCCGCCCTGCATGTGCAGCATGTCGCCCTGGCCGAGCAGTTGCTCCGCCCCCTGCTCGCCCAGGATCGTGCGGCTGTCGATCTTGCTCGTCACCTGGAAGGAGATCCGGGTCGGGAAGTTCGCCTTGATCGTGCCGGTGATCACGTCCACCGAGGGGCGCTGCGTCGCCATGATCAGGTGGATGCCGGCGGCGCGCGCCATCTGCGCCAGGCGCTGGATGGCGCCCTCGATGTCCTTGCCGGCCACCATCATCAGGTCGGCCATCTCGTCCACGATCACCACGATGTAGGGCAGCGAGGTCAGGTCCATCGCCTCGTGCTCGTAGATGGCCTCGCCGGTGTCGCGATCATAGCCGGTCTGGACGGTGCGGGTCAGGGGCTCGCCCCTCACGCCCGCCTCGACCACCCGGGCGTTGAAGCCGTCGATGTTGCGCACGCCGAGCTTGGACATCTTCTTGTAGCGGTCCTCCATCTCGCGCACCGCCCACTTCAGCGCCACCACCGCCTTCTTGGGGTCGGTCACCACCGGGGTGAGCAGGTGCGGGATGCCGTCGTACACCGACAGCTCCAGCATCTTGGGGTCGACCATGATCAGGCGGCACTCCTCCGGCCGCAGCCGGTAGAGCAGGCTCAGGATCATCGTGTTGATCGCCACCGACTTGCCCGACCCCGTGGTACCGGCGACCAGCAGGTGGGGCATCTTGGCGAGGTCGGCGATCACCGGCTCGCCGCCGATCGTCTTGCCCAGCGCGATCGCCAGCTTGTGCGTCGAGTCGTTGAAGGCCTCGCTCTCGACCATCTCGCGGAAATACACGGTCTCGCGCCGCTCGTTGGGCAGCTCGATGCCGATCGCGTTGCGGCCGGGCACCACCGCGACGCGGGCCGACAGCGCCGACATGGAGCGGGCAATGTCGTCGGCCAGGCCGATCACGCGCGACGACTTCATCCCCGGCGCCGGCTCAAGCTCGTAGAGGGTGACGACCGGGCCGGCGCGCACGTGGATGATCTCGCCGCGCACGCCGAAATCCTCCAGCGTCGTCTCCAGAAGGCGGGCGTTCTGCTCCAGCATGTCGGCGGTCAGCGCCTGGCCCTCCAGCTTGCGGGCGGGGGCGAGCAGCTCGGCGGCGGGATAGTCCCACTCGACGTGGACCGGGCGACGCCCCGCCGGGGCGGCCGGCATCGCCGGCATCGTCACCCGCGCCGAGATGGCGGCGGCGGAGGCGGCCGGTTCCTCCGCCAGGGTGGCGGCGAGCGTCCCGCCGAGGCTCCCGGCCAGCGCTTCCGCGACCGTCCCGGTCGGCGCCGACGGCTCCGTGGGCTTCGGCGCCTTGGGCCGCACGGCGATGGCGAACGGCTGCTTCTTCGCCGGCGGCGCGATGGTGCTCGGCGCCATCCTCGGATCGTTGGCGGGAAGCGGCAGGTCCACCGCGAACCCGCTGGACATGCGCAGGCGCTGCGGCAGGCCGCGACGCGGCTCGAAAGCGATCTGGTCCTCGATGCTCAAAGGGTCAACCTCGTCGGTGTCGGTGTGAAAGGGGGCCATGCCCACGAAAGCCTCGATCTGGTCGGCGATCGCGGCGGCGGGCTCGTCGAAGCCGTCGTCCGGGAGCAGGAATCCACCCCAAGGGTCTTCGGAATCCTCGGGGTTCTCGTATCCGGACCCACCGTCTTCGGCGATCTCCGCGCCGTACGATGGCACGTCTCGCGGAGCCGCTTCCGAAGCTCCTTCGAGGTTCCCGCGAAGGTCGCCGGGCGGGTCCGCCACGGTGGCGGGTAAACCCGGACGCGGGACCGGCCGGGCGGCGGCGAGCGGCGCGATCGGGCCGGCCCGGTCCGGGGCGTCGCCGCGCGGGCGGCGCAGCACCCAGTCCGGCGTCCGCATGTAGCGCACGCCCGGTGCGGCGATGAACGGGCGCTGCCAGGCCGGGATGTTGGCGGTGGCGGCGTAGGCGTCCTCCGAACCGGGCGGCGGCACGGGCGGCGGATCGGAGGACGGCGCCGCCTCGGAGACCGGCTCGGAGACCGGCGGCGCGTGAACGGGAGGCGGCGCGGTCGGCCGCGGCGGCTTCGGCTGGACGGTCGCCACGGTGTCCGGCGACCCGTGCGGAACGTCCCGCGCCGGCGGCGCGAAGGCGTCGTGCCGGGCGTCGTCCTCGAATCGGTCATCACAAAACGGCAGGCCGGTGACCGCGTCACGCGCGTTGGGCACGGGGCGCGGCGCGGAACCCGCCCCCATCAGGCGCTCGAGTTCGGCGCCGAACGGGGACGGACCGAAGGCGGTCAGGCTGGTGCCGTGCGGCCAACCCCGCCCAGCGCTCCCGCCCACCCGGTCGTGGACGCCGAGATGCTCGATGAGGGCGACCAGCAGGCGGGTCAGCGCGCGCGCGCCGGACAGGCCGGCGACCCGCAGGCGCCCGTCGCGCGGGGGCGCGTCGTCCCGCAGGGCGGTGTCCTGGCGTTGGAGGGGATCTTGCCGCGGAACGGCGTCCTGGCGAGGCCGGGGCGCGCGGCGCGGCACCCCCTCCTCGCGCGGTTCGGCGCCGTTCACGCGGTGGGAGGCTGGACGCATGGGACGCTTCACGCTGGGTACGAGCACAGCGGCGACTGTAGGATTCGACGGTTAAAAGTTTGCTGTCGTTCACCATCGCGCCGTGTCCGTCGGCGCCGTCCGGATCGCGGCTCCGCGCCGGCGAGGGAACTCGTCGGCACCAAAAACTTTAACGCTCGGCAACGGTGCCGGCGCGCCCCGATCCCCCACAGGCAACCGACGAGGACGACATCCCATGGACTCCACGACGCCCGTCTGGTTCATCACCGGTTGCTCCACCGGCTTCGGGCGCGACCTCGCCAAGCTCGTCCTCGATCGCGGCTGGCGGGCGGTCGTCACCGCGCGTGACCAAGCCAAGGTCGCCGACCTGACCGAAGGCCACGGCCAACGCGCCCTGCCGCTCTCGCTCGACGTCACCGACGCCCGCCAAGTCGCGGACGCGGCGGCCGAGGCGCGGCGCGCCTTCGGGCGGGTCGACGTGCTCGTCAACAACGCCGGCTACGGCTACCAAGCCTCGGTGGAGGAAGGCGAAGAGGCCGACATCCGCGCGCAGTTCGACGCCAACGTCTTCGGCCTGTTCGCCGTGACGCGCGCGATCCTGCCGTTCATGCGGGCGCAGCGCGGCGGTCACATCCTCAACATCACGTCGGTGGCCGGGCTGGTGGGCTTCCCCGGCTCTGGCTACTACGCCGCCTCCAAGCACGCGGTGGAAGGCTGGTCGGACGCGTTGCTGGCGGAAGTCGAGCCGCTCGGCGTCCACGTCACCTGCGTCGAGCCCGGCCCGTTCCGCACCGACTGGGCCGGCCGCTCGCTGAAACAGACCCCGAACAGGATCGCCGACTACGCCGAGACCGCCGGCGCGCGGCTGAAGACCACGTCGGAGAAGAGCGGCACCCAGGCCGGCAGCCCGACCAAGGCGGCGGAGATGATGATCGCCATCACGCAGGAAACGCGGCCGCCGCGCCACCTCGTGCTCGGCGCCTGGGGCAACGAGCAGGTCATCGCCAAGCTCGGCGAGCGGGTGGCGGAGATCGAGGCTTGGCGGGCGAGGGCGGGGACGCCGACCGACTACGACGCGAGCTGAGCATCCGGGGCGCGGCCGTGCCGGTCCACCGCCTTGCGACGAGGCGATGCCTCAGTTCACCCGCGCGGTGGTGACCGGCATCGTCGCCGGCCCGACCGAGACCCACACGTTGGGGTCGGCCTGGGACTGCCGCTTGACGAACTTGTAGCCGGTCTCGTCCCACAGACGGACCTCGCCGACCATGTTGTCGAGGATCAGGTCGCCGCCATCCGTCTTCACGGTGAGGATCGTGTGCCCGTTGCCATCGAGGTCGCGAACGATGGTCATCAGCAGCGCCTGGCGCGGGAAGCCCATGTCCAGCAGCAGCTTGCGCTTCCACAACGCGTAGATCTTGCAGTCGCCCTTGCCGTCGGTGGGGTAGTCCCAGTGGTCGAGCAGCGTGCCCCAGTGGTCGAGGTTGCTGACCGGCTCGATGTCGGCGTTGGCCTGCCTGTTGACCGCCCGCAGCGTCGCCATCACGTCCGGCGTCAACACCACGTCGACGGGGTCGAGCACGTCGACGCGGCACTCGCCCGGCCGCCGCCCGCAGAAGTCGGCCCAACCGTAGGGGACGCGGGTCACGTCGCCGACCGGAGCGGCATGCACCGGGATCAGGGCCTGCGCGATCGCGTCGGCCCGGCCGACGTGGACATCCTCGGCCGGCTTGGCGTCGGCGTGCCGGGACTGTGCGCCCTGGGCGACCGGGTGGTGCGCGCGGCCGTGGGGCGAAGCCGCCTGCACCGGCGCATGGGCGGCCACGAGGAGGCCGGCGAGGAGCCACAAGCTCAGCCGGCCGGCGCGTTTCATCATGACCTGCCCTCGTTTCGACACGGTCACTGTCGCGTCAACGGCGACTGGGGTCAATGGATTGGTTAAGCCTTAGTTAACGCCACGGAGCAGCCCGTTGGAGGCAATCGTGCGGCGCTCGGAGGGTCCGACCGCCACCCACACGTTGGGGTCGGCCTGGGTCTGGCGCTTGATGAACTTGTAGCCGGTTTCATCCCATGAGCGGATCTCCGGCACCATGTTGTCGAGGACGAGGTCGCCGCGGTCCGTCTTCACAGTGAGGATCGTGTGACCCTCGCCCTCGAGGTCGCGGACGATGGTCATCAGCAGCGCTTGGCGCGGCAGCCCCATGTCCATCAGCAGCTTGCGCTTCCACAGCGCGTAGATCTTGCAGTCGCCCTTGCCGTCGGTGGGGTAATCCCAGTGGTCGAGCACCGTTCCCCAGTGGTCGAGGTTGCTGACCGGCTCGATCTCCGCGTTCACCTTCGCGTTGATCCGCTCGAGGATCTGCAAGGTCTTCGGCGTCAGGTGGAGGTCGACCGGCGCGAGCACGTCGACCTGGCATTCCTGCGGCTGGCGCCCGCAAAGGTCCGCCCAGCCGTAGGGCGTGCGCGTCACCTCGCCGACCGCCGCGTAGGTCGCGTGGATCTCGGACACCCGCGTCTCCTGCGCGGCGGCGGAGGCGACCCCGCCGGGAAGCCCGAGCGCGCCGCCGGCGACGAGGGTGAGGGCGAGAAGTGTCCGGCCGACCGCGATGCGCACGATGACAAACCCCTGTTCGATGGGTTCGATCGTGCCGGGGGCGTTCTAGCGTCGGCGCAAGAAATTCCGTCGCATTCGAGTCAAACGCGTTAACCCCGTCACGGCGTTCGGGTGGCCCGCCGGCGGGCCGTTCCCGGAGACGGACGGCGCGGCCGGTGTTCGTTCAGGCCGGGTCGCCATGGTTAAGACCGCCACCGCGGCGCCACAGATGTTGTCGCCGCGCGATTTTAGCGTGAAAGGCCGGTGAATCGACTCACTCAAATCGCGCGGAAACCCGCGATCACCGGCGGATCGCGCCGCAGGCCAGCGTTTCGGGATGGCAGCCGCCCCTGGTGTCGCGTTGCGCGATGCACAAGGTGGCGTCCTTCAGGTCGTAGCTCGCGAGGTTCGGCCCGATCACCGCCTTGATGCACAGCGCCGGCACAGCCGGCTCGATGGCGAAGCGCTCCGCCAGCGCCACCTCGTAGGCGTGGCGCGGCTCATCCCAGCGCCGCGTGACAGGCACGTCGAGCGTGGCACTGCGCGTGTCGTGGCGCGCGACCAGCTTGGCCCGGCCCTGCTCGCCGCCGTCGGGAAAAGCGAGGGCGAGCGAGTAGGCGTAGGAGATGTCGGCGACCCGGTAGCCGAAGTTGACGGCGAGGCCGCTCGGCGACTGGTTCTCCAGCACCGGCTCCGTCGGCACGCTCGGCGGCTCGAAGCTTTCGCTGCCGGCGACGGCGGCGAGCAGCGGATAGCCTTCCGGCGTGCGGCCGTCCCGGAACATCAGCGACCGGTAGCCGGCGACTCCGCCGACGAGCACGATCAGGAGCACGCCGGCACCGACCACGACCTTGAACGCCCTCGTCATCCCATGCCCCGACATCCCATGCCCCGACGCGCTGCCTGTCCCGAGCCACCGGTGCCCGAACCCGGCCGTCCCTTGCTGAAGAGCTGTGACCAAGTCATGGCGGGGCAAGTCATGGCGGGGCAAGTCATGGCGGGGCAAGGCTCGGCGGTTACATCACGGCGGCGGGATCGTCGCCGGATATCCCGGACGCGGGGCGCCCCGACGCGTGCGAGACTGCGGGAGGCGGAGACGTGGAACGGATAGCCAGCATGAAGCGAGCGGCATGACCCGGCACCGCCCCCGCCTCCGCGCCCTCGTCACGGACCGCATGCTGGCGTTGATGCTGGCGCTCGGCTTCAGCTCCGGCCTGCCGTTCCTGCTGGTGCTGGGCACGCAGGCGCTGCGATTGACGGAGGCCCGCGTGCCCCTCGAGACGATCGGCCTGATGAGCTGGGTCGGGCTGGCGTACTCGCTGAAGTTCCTTTGGGCGCCGGTGATCGACGAGGTCGACGTGCCCCTGCTGTCGCGTTGGCTCGGCCGGCGCCGCGCTTGGCTGATCCTCGCCCAGGGCGCGGTGGCGAGCGGGCTGGTGGGGCTGGCATTCTGTGATCCCGCGCGGGCGCTCGGCCCGCTGATCGCCTGCTCCGCCGGCACCGCCTTCGCCGCCGCGACGCAGGACGTCGTCATCGACGGCTGGCGCATCGACGCCGCGCCGGTGGAGCGCCAGGGCATGATGGCCGCGACCGGCAACCTCGGCTACCGCCTCGCCCTGCTCTGCGCCGGCGCCGGCGCGCTCTACCTCGCCGATTACGCCGGCTGGCGGGTCGCCTACCTCGCCATGGCCGCCCTGACGCCGGTCGGCATCCTCGCCGGCCTGCTATCGCCGCGCCTGCCGGAGCGCGCCCGGACCGAGCGCGTGCCGTTCGCTCGGACGTTCGTCGAGCCGGTGGCCGACCTCGCGCGGCGCACCGGGCCGATGCTCGCCGTGGTCCTGTTGCTCGTGGCGCTCTACCGCCTGCCGGATTTCCTGACCGGCGTGATGGCGAACCCGCTCTACCTCGCGCTGCACTTCTCCAAGAGCGACATCGCGACCATGGCCAAGGTCTACGGCGTGTGGATCGGCATCGCCGGGGCCTTCGCCGGCGGCTGGACGATCACCCGGCTCGGCCTGATGCCGGCGCTGCTGATCGGCGGCGTCGCGGCGTCATCCTCCCACCTCTGCCTCGCCCTGCTCGCGGCCTCCGGCAAGAGCCTGCCCCTGCTCGGCCTCGCGGTGAGCGTGGAAAGCTTCGCCGGCAACTTCGCCGGGGCGGCGCTGATCGCCTACATGTCCTCGCTCACCGCGCCGGGCTTCGCGGCGAGCCAGTACGCCCTGCTCAGTTCGCTGTACGCGCTGCTCGGCAAGTTCCTGGGAGGCTGGTCCGGCTACGCCGTGAAGGCCGTCGGCTTCCCGACCTTCTTCGTGGCGTCGTCGACGATCGGCGTGCCCGTGGCGGCGCTGTGCCTGATCGTCTGGGCGCGGCAGCGCCGTCCCGGGGGGGAGCGGTCTCGCCGGCCATAGCTCCTTCGCGATCGAGGGCCGCGCCCGTGCCGCACGCCCTCGGACCCTCGGCCGTGCCGCCCATCGCGCGACGCTTGCGGGATGCCTTGCCGTCGCGACGCCGCGCCGATAGGGCGAAGCGCGCGGCCGCGATCGGTCGCATGACGGAAGGACGCCATGCGAAGCACCATTCTGCCGTTCGCCGTGGTCCTCGCCGCCGCCATCCCGGCGGGTGCCCGAGCGGTGGCGAGCGACGTGGCGGGCGTCCTCGCCGCGATCGACGCGCGGCAGAAGGCTTGCATCGACAAGGATCCGAGCAACCTCGGGATGAAGCAATGCGCCGGCGACGCCGACGCGGACGCCGACAAGCTCCTGAACGAGACCTACGGCGCCGCCGTCGCGGCGCTGAAGCGCCCCCAGGATGGCGGCGACAGGGATGGCGGCGACGCCCGGGAGACGCTGCGCCGGCTCGTCGCTTCCGAGCGCGCCTGGATCGCCTACCGCGATGCCGAATGCGCGTTCGAGGGGACGAGCATGCTCGGCGGCACCGGCGAGGAACTCGTGATCGTCGAATGCCACACCATGATGACCGTGGCACGGGTGAAAGCCATCGGTTCGGTGCTCGACGCGAAGTAGGATCCTAGTCGGGCAGCCGGGTAAGCCGGGGTCGCCAGATGCCGAGCACGACGTTGATTGTCGCCACCGCCAGCAGCACCCACAGCGCGGCGCGTTCGCTGCCGATCGATCGGCCGAGCGAGGCGGCGAGCGTCGTCGGATCGGCCTGGCCGGCGAGCGCGGCGGCGCTCCGCTCCGCCTCGTCGCGCATCGGCCCTTGCACGCCCTGCAGCCCACCCTCGAACAGCAGGACGCCGGTGGCGAGCTTCGCCCAGGCCCAGCCGGCGTTGTGATAGGCGCGGTTGACCGCGATCGCCAGCAGCCCGGCCATCAGGCTGAGCCCGAGCGACGGGAGGAACACCCAGGTGGAGACCGCCGCCATCGCGCCGCGCACCGCCGCGTAGCCGGCGAGCGCGGTCTCGGGCGGCGCGGCGCGTCCCAGGACGAGCAGGGAGGCCATCGAGCCGAGGATCCCGACCGCGCCCATCACGTGGAGGAATTTGAGGAGGCGGCGCACGGTGTGGAGGGACTCGCTTCGATGGATTCGCCCGAAGCCTACCGCAGGCGCGGGGATGGAGGGAGCGGAATGTCGGGGTGGCCACGAACGTGCCGCGCCCGCGCGCAGGTCCCGGCATGGTCGAGACGTGACCGGACCGACTTGGCCGCGAAACCGGCAAACCGTGGCCGGGCGCAGCCATCCGCATCCGAGCGGGCGATGCCGCGAAGGCGGGTCGCGCCAGGATCGGCCGGCCGAGCCGCCGCGGGCCGGGTCGCCCCGCGTTAACCCCGCGCCGGCGCGACGATCGTCCCGGCGTACGGAGTGCCTTCCATGGCAGCTTCCAGGCCGATGGATCCCTTGTCGACGATGGCGAGAAAGGCGGCATTCGCCTCCTTCGCATCCCGCGTCCGTCGAAAGGTCCGGTGAGCCTGGATGAAGGCCACGCTCAACGTTGCCAGGAGCATACCGGCCGCCAAATGGGCGGCGGGATCGTCGGGGTCCCGCCCCACGCATCCGGAGAGCGCCACCGTCACGACCTGCGCGAGCTCGTCGCGGATCCCCCTGGCCCGCGCCTTGAGCGTTTCGCTGCCCTCGATCGTCTCGATGAAGCCTTGGCCCCGCGCGGAGAACTCGACGTAAGGACTCCGGTCGGCGACGAGCCGATGCGCGAGCAGGCGCAACGCCTCGACCGGGGCGACGTCGGGATCGCGCCGCCGCAAGGCGTCGCGCAGGATCTCGCGACCCTCCTCCTCGCGATCGAAGAACATGTCCTCCTTGCGGGGGAAATGGTTGAACACCGTCATGCGCCCGACGTCGGCGGCCGCCGCGATCTCGTCCACCGTCACGTGGTCGAAGCCCCGCTCGCGGAAGAGGCGTGTGGCGGCGTTGGAGATGCCCTGTCGCGTGGCGAGGCGCTTGCGGGACCGGCGGTCGTGGGGTGTTGACATGGCGCTCCTGATAGCACATCCGTTTATGTACTTGGTACATATTGGGATGACGTACATGAAAAAGCACGTCGATGTCGTGGTCGTGGGCGCCGGGCCCGTCGGCCTCCTCGCCGCCATTGAGCTGACGTTGGGCGGCGTGCGCGTTCTCGTGCTGGAGCGTCTGGCCGCCGCGAGCCTGGCCATCAAGGCGCTGGGGCTCGGGCCTCTCGGAAGCGAAGCGTTGCAGCGGCGCGGGATGGCCGCGGCCATCGCCGACGCGGAGGCGGGCGGCTTCGCGGCGATGGAGCGGGCCGGAACGAGCACGCGCGACCGCGCGTCGAAGTTCAGCGGCCACTTCGCCGGCCTGTTCATCCGAAAAGACGCGCATGAGGAGCCGGAACGGCGTATGCGCTTCGTGGATCAGCAGGGCCTCGAAGCCGTGC
Organism: uncultured Beijerinckiaceae bacterium; assembly: GCA_964244495.1. Taxonomy (GTDB): domain Bacteria; phylum Pseudomonadota; class Alphaproteobacteria; order Rhizobiales; family Beijerinckiaceae; genus RH-AL1. The sequence goes on along the minus strand of CAXTIU010000011.1, from coordinate 147,715 downwards.
TGTCCGAGCGCGCCCGCGCCCTCGGGGTCGAGGTTCGCCGCGCGTGCGACGTCACCGGCTTCGTGCAGCGGGCCGATGGCGTCGACGTGGCGTGGGCATCCCCGCTCGGCGAGGGCCGCGTCCGCTGTTCCTACCTCGTTGGTTGCGACGGGGGACGCAGCCCCACCCGCAAGATGGCAGGCTTCGACTTCCCCGGCACGCCGCCGACGTTGACGATGTATCAGGCCCTCGCCACCATCGACCGTCCCGAGCGCCTGTCGCCTGGTTGGCATCGCACGTCGGGCGGCGTGTTCTCCTACGGGCCTGTCCCCGGTCGATTGCTCATGCTGGACTTCAGCGGCCCGCCCGAGAACCGGCAAGCTCCGGTCACGCGGGAGGAGGTCGAGGCCGTCGTTCGCCGCATCAGCGGCGTCGACATCCGCGTGACGGCGCTCAAAAACGCGAACCGGTGGACGGACAACACGCGGCTCGTCGACGCCTACCGCCGAGGCAGGGTGCTGCTCGCGGGCGACGCGGCGCACGTCCACTCGCCGTTCGGTGGTCAGGGCCTGAGCCTGGGGCTCGTGGACGCCGCGAACCTCGGCTGGAAGCTCGCGGCCGTCGTTCGCGGCGAGATGGCCGACGCCCTGCTCGACACCTACACGGCGGAGCGGCGGCCGGTCGCCGAAGCCGTCCTGGCGAACACGCTCGCCCAGGTCGCCATCATGCGGCCCGATCCGCAAGCGGGCGCGATGCGCGACCTCGTGGCGAACCTCATGCGTTTCGACGACGTCAACCGGTTCTTCGGCGAGACGATGAGCGGCCTCTCCACCCGTTACGACCTCGGGTCGGAGCGCGACGACGTCGGACGGCTGATCGGCGACAGGCCGGTCGGCGACGCCTCGCTCCACGATATCATGCAGGATGGCATGGGCGTCCTCCTCGACGCCGGCGTCGGAGGAAGGGCATCCGAACTCGTCGCGGCCGCCACGCGGCGGGTGCGTCGCGTCGTGGTCGCGGCGGGGCCTTCGATGCTGATCCGTCCGGATGCGTGCGTCGCCTGGGCGAGCGGGACGCACGAAACGGACGGTTTGCAGGAAGCGCTTCGCCGCTGGTTCAATCCGGCGGGGGTCGAGAGCTATCCGGCGCGGCCCGGGCGGGGGTGAGATTGGCTCGACCGAACGATCCTTTCAGGTTTGGACGTCGGCCTCATGGCTGGGCTTCATGGCTGGATCACGGTCATGCGGGGTCGAAGTCACCGGGCTCCGCGCGCCCGACCTCGCCCCGGCTTGCGGCCAAGGCGCGCTTGGCCTAATGGTATTATTACCTACTCGATCCCGACCGAAGCGACGATGATCCCTCCCAAGTCCTGACGCATGACGCATCCTGACGCGAGTTTGTGTGTGCCGCCTCGCGTTCCGCGGGCGGACCGCCGCGCCGATCGGACCATGCCCCGGCGACAACCGTCCGGTGACCCCCGCGCGATGGTCCAGCGCATCGGATCCGAGCCGGTCGTCGCCGGGCCAGGGCGTTCACGACGCCACCGCCGATTGACAACCCCCGCCCGCCGCCCCACCACCCCTCCATGACTTCATCCGCCCTCGCGCACCCTCCCGTGACGCCCGACCCCGTCGCCCGGCGGCGGACCTTCGCCATCATCTCGCACCCCGACGCCGGCAAGACCACCTTGACCGAGAAGCTGCTGCTGTTCGGCGGCGCGATCCAGCTCGCCGGCGAGGTGCGCGCCAAGGCCAATCGCCGGCAGACCCGCTCGGACTGGATGGGCATCGAGAAGGAGCGCGGCATCTCGGTCGTCACCTCCGTGATGACCTTCGAATACGGCGGCTGCGTCTACAACCTCCTCGACACGCCCGGCCACGAGGACTTCTCCGAGGACACGTACCGCACCCTCACCGCCGTCGATTCCGCGATCATGGTGCTCGACGCCGCGCGCGGCATCGAGGCGCGCACGCGAAAACTGTTCGAGGTGTGCCGGCTGCGCGACATCCCCATCGTCACCTTCATCAACAAGCTCGACCGCGAGACGCGCGACCCGTTCGACCTGCTCGACGAGATCGAGAAGACGCTCGCGCTCGACGTCGCGCCGATGACCTGGCCGCTCGGCCAAGGGCGCGGCTTCGTCGGCACCTACGACCTCGCGCGGCGCCAAGTGCGCCGCCTCGACCACGACGCCGAGGCGCGGGAGGTGTCCGGCCCCGACGACCCCTACATCGAGGGATTGATGAAGGCGCCCGACTTCGCCGAGACGGTGGAGCAGATCGAGTTGGCCACCGACGGGCTGAAGCGCTTCGACCGCGCCGCCTTCCTCGAAGGGCACCTGACGCCGGTGTTCTTCGGCTCGGCGCTGCGCAACTTCGGCATCCGCGACGTGATCGACGCGCTCGCCGCCTTCGCGCCGGCCCCGCACGGCTTGGCGGCGGCCTCGCGCACAGTCGACGCGCACGAGGCCAAGATGACCGGCTTCGTGTTCAAGATCCAGGCGAACATGGACAAGCACCACCGCGACCGCATCGCTTTCATGCGCATCTGCTCCGGCAAGCTGACGCGCGGCATGAAGGTGAAGCTGGTGCGCACCGGCAAGACCATCGCGCTGAACAGCCCGCAGTTCTTCTTCGCCCAGGACCGCCAGCTGGCCGAGGAAGCCTATCCCGGCGACGTCGTCGGCATCCCCAACCATGGCCTGCTGCGCATCGGCGACACGCTGACGGAGGGCGAGGAGCTGCAGTTCCGCGGCGTGCCCTCCTTCGCCCCCGAGATCCTGCGACGGGTGAAGATCGGCGACAGCATGAAGCAGAAGAAGCTGCGCGAGGCGCTCGGCCAGATGGCGGAGGAAGGCGTGGTGCAGCTGTTCATCCCCGCCGATGGCTCGGGCGCGATGGTGGGCGTGGTCGGCGCGTTGCAGCTCGACGTGCTGGCGGACCGGCTGGAAGCGGAATACGGGCTCGGCGTCTCCTTCGAGTCGAGCCGCTTCACGCTGTGCCGCTGGATGACCGGCACGGCGGCGGAGGTGGCCCGGTTCGCCAAGGCGCATGGCTCGTCGATGGCGGAGGACTTGGATGGCTCGCCCGTCTTCATGGCGCCGTCGGCCTGGGACCTGACCTACGAGGCGGAACGCTGGCCCGACATCGCCTTCGCCGACATCAAGGATTACCAGAAGGAGCATGCCTGACGGGCGGAACGCCTCGTCCAAGCCCTACGGAACGACGATCCGCGACCGCTGCGCCAAGCCCCAGGTGGCCATGGCGGCCATGACCGGCTCCAGGGTCCGGCCAAGGTCGGTCAGGCTGTACTCGGTGCGCGGCGGCACGACCGGATACTCCGTCCGCACGATCAGTCCCCAGCCCTCCAGCTCTTTCAGCTCCTTCGACAGGATGCGGTCGCTGATCGGCGGGCACGAGCGGCGCAGTTCGGAGAAGCGCAGACGATCGCTGCGCGTGAGCGCCCAGACGAGGCGCGCTTTCCACTTGCCGCCCATGACGCGGGTCGTGAAGGTGACGGGGCAGGGGCTGACCGGCTTCATGGTTGGGAGCACTAACAAAAAGATCCGTACTTGCGGGAAAATAGCGCGACGGCAATCTGGCGGGCGACCCCGACGGCCATTTGCCTCGAACCATCCCGGAGACCGCCTTGAAAGCCGTGTGTACGAGACCCGATCGAACCCTGGAAGTTCGCGACCTGCCGATGCCGACCGACCCCGCACCGGGCCATCTGCTCGTCGACATCGACGCCTGCGCGATCAACCACGGCGACAAGACCTTCCTCAGCATGGCATCGATGGCCCTGGCCCCGCGCGGCAACGACGTTTGGGGCGCGTCGGGCGCCGGGCGCGTGGTCGCCGTCGGCGCCGGTGTTCCCGAAGGCTACGTGGGCAAGCAGGTGGCGATCTACCGCTCGCTGCGGCCTACGCCGGAAACGATCGGCCTCTGGTGCGAGCGGGCGCACGTCCACCACCTGTGTTGCCTGATCCTGCCGGACGACCTGCGCGCCCGCGACTATTGCGGATCGCTCGTGAACGCGGTGACGGCCTACGCCTTCCTACGGCAAGCCGCCGACGAGGGACACGGCGGCATCGTCGCCACCGCCGGCAACGCGGCGACGGGACACGCGCTCGCCGCCCTGGCGCATCGGCGCGACGTGGCGATCATCCATCTCGTCCGTTCCGCCCCGGCACGCGAGGCGCTCCGGCGACGGGGGATGGCGCACGTCCTCGCCACGGACGACGGCGACTTCGAACGCGAGTTCGGCGCTCTCGCGCGCGGGCTGCGGGCGACCGCCGTCTTCGACGGACTGGGCGGCGACATCGTCGGCCGGCTGGCCCCTCACCTTCCCGAGAACGCGACGTTCTATTTCTACGGCTTCCTGGACGGCAGCAAGCCGATGTCGCTGACGACCAGCCTGTTCATGACGAGGAACCTTGTCATGAAGCGTTTCAGCAATTTCCAGAGCGCGACCGTCAGGGACCTCCGAGCCCTGGGCGACGCGCTCGCCGACCTGCGGGGATGCATCGACGATCCTCGTTTCCGGACGAGGATCGGCGAGGCGTTCAGCTTCGACGACATCGATCCGGCGATGCGTTTCGAGGTCACGCCGGGTGCCAAGGCGGTGCTGGTCGCTTGAGGGCGGCCGACGCCGGGCGTCCCAGGGGACCGGGCGCGTCGGCTCCGTCGGAAGGACCGCTTGAGCCGGGTGCGCGATACCGCTTACGGGTTACCCCCGAACAGGAGGAACGCCCCCGTGAGATCGCGCCATTGGATGTCGACCGCCGCCGTCGTGAGCGTGCTGGCCAACGTGCTGCCCGCCCGCGCGCAGGACGCGCGAACGCCGGTTCCCGCGGCGGCCGCGCCGAGCCCTACCCTGCCGACGCCACCCCTGGCGATGCCGGGCGGCGGCGCCGCGCCGGACTTCACGAAGCGCGAAGCCGAGATGGGTGCCGCCAACGCCGTCGCCGGTCCGCGCACCGTGCCGTTGCGAACGATCCCTGTGCCGGGCACCACCAGCCCGTCGTTCAAGGCACTCGTCGCGGCGCCCTACCGCACGCCCGACTGGGACGCCAATCCCAAGACCAAGGAGGACTGGCGAGCGCTGATCGCCGAGCTCGCCGCCAAGGGCACCGCCAAGCTTCCCGCGCTGCGTGAAAAACTCGGGGTGACGAGCGAGCCGACGGTGGTCGGCGGCGTCAAGGCCTTCATCGTGCAGGCCAAGACCATCCCCGACGCGCACAAGGGGCAGATCATCCTGGCGATCCACGGCGGCGGCTTCGTCTACAATCCCGGCGAGGCCGGGACGCTGGAAGCGGTGTTGATGGCCGGGTTCGGCGGCTACAAGGTGATCGCGATCGACTACCGGCAGGCGCCGGACTTCCCGTTCCCGGCCGCCAACGACGACGCGATGGCGGCCTACAGGGAGCTGCTCAAGGTCAACAAGCCCGGCAGCATCGGGGTCGTCGGCACCTCGGCCGGCGGCGGGCTGGTATTGGCACTGTGCCTGCGCGCCAAGGCGGAAGGCGTGCCGCTGCCGGGCGCCATCGCGCCGGGCACGCCCGAGGCCGACATGACCAACGCCGGCGACACCATCAAGACCAACGAATGGCTCGACAACGTGCTGGTCAGCGCCGACGGCTACGTCGCCAACGCGACGAAGATCTACACGGCCGGGCACGACCTGCGCGACCCGCAGCTGTCGCCGCTCTTCGGCGATTTCACAGGCATGCCGCCGGCCATCATCACGTCGGGCACGCGCGACCTGTTCCTGTCCAACGCGGTGCGGACCCATCGCAAATTGCGCCAGGCCGGCGTGGACGCCGAGTTGCAGGTGTTCGAGGGCATGAGCCACGCCCAATACCTGTTCAACGCCGACGCGCCGGAGAGCAAGGAGGCGTTCGGCGAGATCACCCGCTTCTTCGACAAGCATCTGGGAAAGTAGGCGCCACGCGCGGGGCGGAGGCACAGTCCGCCCCGCCACCGCTCGACCGACCACGTCGTCGACGGGCTGGGTCGACAGGCTGGAGCGGCGCCGGCTTCGCCGTCGACACCCTCGCGTTGAGCCGCCGGCTTCAAGGCGACGTGCTGATGAGGCCGGGTACGACCGGGTGTTCGACCACGCTCTGAACGGTCGCCTCGAGGCCGGGAAGGATCGGCACCGCCACCGTCCCGATGATGGGCACGCCGAGGTTGACGTGGCCCGGCAACCGGCCGGCCTCGCGCTGAACGGCGACGGGCGCGATGGCGGCATCGTCGAGGCCGACCGGCTCGCCGCCGCCGCGCCCTTGCCGTGCCGTCGCGACGCGGCGCTCGCCCGCGCGTCGGGCCGCGTGACGCACCGCGCGCCGCGCGACACGGCGCCCGCCGTCGCTGCCGGCGTCCCTGCGCACCGTTGCCCTGGCCGGATCCGCCGCCTTGGGCGCGGGTTGCCCATCCGGCCGCGACTCCCCTTCCCCCTTGGCGACGATCGGTGTCGGCTTGCCCTTCTCGGAATGGAACCAGCACGCGTGGAAGAAGGCGCTCGCGCTCTCGCCGGCCGTCTCCAGGGCGGCGGCGTTGCGGCTCAGTTCATCGTTGCACTCCTTGACCGTCTTGCCGCCCCGCACCGGCGCGTCCCCGGTGACGTCGGCCTGTGCCCGCCCCGCCAGAACGAACGGCCCGGGCAGCAGCAGGCCGACCAACAGCACTCGGCAGATCACACGCATCCCGGCCACGGCTCTATTCCCCTCATTTTGAATAATCATAAAGGTTTTGTGGCGTGAACACCAGGATCGCGGGCGCGACCGCCATCGGCGGATCGCATCAATCCGAAGCCTGTCGCATATGCGATATTCATCATGGTAGGGAATGTCCGCCCCGTTGCCGCGCGGGATTCATCGAGCGCACAGGTTCAAGGCCTAGTGGAGGTTCCACGACGGGGCGATCGTGCCCGCGAACCGGAGGGTGGAGCCATGAAGATACTCCCCGTGATCATGTGCGGCGGCTCGGGCACCCGCGTGTGGCCCGCCTCGCGCGAGAGCCTTCCCAAGCAATTCATCCCGCTGGTGGGCGAGCAATCGACGTTCCAGATGGCGATGGAGGTCCTCGCCGACCCGGTCTTCGAGACGCCGATGGTGATCTCGAATCACGCCTACCGTTTCCTGCTCGGCGAGCAGCTGCTGGCGATGAAGCGGCTGGCCCACATCGTCCTCGAACCGGAGGGCCGCGACTCCGGGCCGGCGGTGGCGGTGGCGACGGCGGTGGCGGCGCGCATGGCGCCCGACACGATCGTCGCCGTGCTCGCCGCCGACCACGTGGTGCGCGACAAGGTCGGCTTCGTGGCGCTGTGCCGCGCGGCGGCGGCGGCGGCGGCCGACGGCTTCATCGTGACGCTCGGCGTCAAGCCGAACCACGCCGCCATCGGCTACGGCTACATCAAGCCGGGCATCCCCGTGCGGAACGGCCAGGGGTTCCGGGACGGGGCGGGTGACGCGGCGCAGGACGGCCCGTCCGAGATGCACCAGGTGAGGAAGCTGGACCGCTTCGTGGAGAAGCCGGATCGCGCCACCGCCGAGCGCTACTGCGGCGAAGGCTATCTCTGGAACTCCGGCAACTTCTTCTTCCGGGCCTCCGTCATGGAGGAAGAGCTGCGGGCCTTCGAGCCGGCGATGATGGAGGCGGCGGCCGAGGCGGTCGCCCTCGCCCGCTCCGACCTCGATTTCACGGTGCTCGACGCCGCCGCTTTCGGACGCGCGACGAAGAAATCGATCGACTACGCGGTGATGGAGAAGACCGCGCGGGCGGCGGTGGTCCCGGCCGACATCGGCTGGTCGGACGTGGGCAACTGGTCGGCGGTGTGGGAGCTGTCGGAACGCGACCGGGACGGGAACTCGATCCGCGGCCGCGGTGCCGTGGTGGATGCCCGGAACGTCCTGATCCGCTCCGACGAGCACCTGACCACGATCGTCGGCGTCGACAACGTCATCGTGGTGACCACGCAGGACGCGGTGCTGGTCGTGCACCACGACCACGGGGACAAGGTCAAGCAGCTGGTCGAGAAGCTGCGCGTCCAAGGCCACCGCGAGGCGCTGGAGCACAAGCGCTCGTACCGCCCGTGGGGGTACTACCAGTCGATCGACAGCGGGTCGCGCTACCAGGTCAAGCGCATCGTGGTGAAGCCGAGCGCGGCCCTGTCGCTTCAGAAGCACTTCCACCGCGCCGAGCACTGGGTGGTGGTGCAGGGCATCGCCGAGGTGACGCGGGGCAACGATGTGGTGCTGGTGCACGAGAACGAGTCGATCTACCTGCCGATGGGCACCGTCCACCGGATGATCAACCCCGGCAAGATCGACCTCGAACTCATCGAGGTGCAGACCGGCTCCTACCTCGGCGAGGACGACATCATCCGCATCGAGGACGTCTACAATCGCCAGTGAGGACGGCGTGGCCCGCCTTTCCCGGCGGCTGTTGCATGAGCGTCCTTGACGGGGCCGGAGGGCCGACGCACCCTCGCGCCCGGTCAACCGGGATGCCCGTCTTGCGTCATTTACCCTCGCTCGCGCCCTCCACCGCCTGCGCCTTGGCCCTGTTCGGCTTCGCAGTCTTGGGCATCGCGTCGCCGCTTCAGGCGCGCCCCCTCGTGCCGGCCGAGAACCGCGACCTTCCCTATTCCGGCCTCGTCAAGGTGTGCGAGGACCCGGCCGCGGTCGGCTACATCCAGGGCTCCTTCGCCGCCCGCGAGCTCGAATTCTGGCATTCGGGCCTGACGATCCTCGGCTTCCAGGACGTTCGCGAGATCGGCTTCCGCTCCAACGGGCTCGACTACATCCCGCGCCGCTACTGCCAGGCGCGCGCGATCATGAGCGACAACAAGGTGCGCTCCGTGTCCTACCAGATCACGGAAGCCGGCGGCAGCATCGGGTTCACCGACAACGTCGTGTGGTGCGTCGTCGGACTTGACCGCGACAACGCCTTCGCGCCGGCCTGCAGGGAAGCCCAGCCCTGAGGGCGGGCGCGGTTCGACGGATCGCGGCGGCGCTGGCGGCCGTTGGATCGTTCGGGGGATCGTTCGCGGGACCGCTCGCGCCGGGGCACGCGCGGGCCGCGTCCGATGGCTGCCTCGGCGGTTGCGAGGGCGGGCGTCCTCCGCTGCCGAGCCTCGTGCGCCAGGACGGCGATGTCGTCGGCTTCCGGCGTAATGGCTCCGGCCCACGCGGCGCGAGCGTGCCGGGCCAGTTCGACTTCTACGTCCTCTCGCTGTCGTGGTCGCCCGGCTTCTGCGCGACCGGCGGCAGAAGCCGCGACCAATGCCGGCCCGGCGCCGACATCGGCTTCACCGTGCACGGCCTGTGGCCGCAGTACGAGCGGGGCTATCCCTCCGACTGCCCCGGCGCCGGACGCCTCGACCGCGCCGCCCTGGCTGAAACGGACGGCGTCTATCCCGCCGAGGGGCTCGCCCGCTACGAGTGGCGCAAGCATGGCACGTGCTCCGGCCTGAGCCCGTCCGCCTATTTCGCCGCCGCCAGAGGCGCGCGCGACGCGGTGACGATCCCCGCCCGCTTCGCCGACCCCCACGGCGACCAGACGCTGGCGCCGGCCGACGTCGAGCGCGCCTTCACCGACGCCAACCCGCGCCTGCGCCCCGGCATGCTCGCCGCCGTCTGCCGGCACGGCACGCTCGACGAGGTGCGCGTGTGCTTCACCAGGAACCTGGGCGCGTTCCAGGCCTGCCCCGAGGTCGTCCGCGAGGGTTGCCGCGACGCCACGCTGTCGGTGCCAGCCGTGCGCTGAGGGACGCCGCCCTCACATCCCGCCGATCGCCTCGCCGGCGGTGTGCTGCGCGACCTGCGCGAGGTCCTTGTCGCCGCGCCCGGAGATGTTGACCACCATCAGGTGGTCGCGCGGGCGGTCCTGGGCGACCTCGACGACGCGGGCGAGCGCGTGGGCCGGTTCCAGCGCTGGGATGATGCCCTCCAGCTTGGCGCAGAGCGAGAAGGCGGCGAGCGCGTCGTCGTCGGTGGCCGACAGGTAGGTGACGCGGCCGGTGTCCTTCAGCCAAGCGTGCTCCGGACCGATGCCGGGGTAGTCGAGCCCGGCCGAGATCGAGTGGCCTTCGGCGATCTGCCCGTGCTCGTCCATGAGCAGGTAGGTGCGGTTGCCGTGCAGCACGCCGGGCCTGCCGCCGGCGAGCGAGGCGGCGTGCAGCTTGTCGAGCCCGTGGCCGGCCGCCTCGACCCCGAAGAGCTCGACGGAGGGGTCGTCCAGGAAGGGGTGGAAGATGCCGATCGCGTTGGAGCCGCCGCCGATGCAGGCGAACACCGAGTCCGGCAACCGGCCCTCCGCCTCGTGCATCTGGCGGCGGGTCTCCTCGCCGATGACGCACTGGAAGTCGCGGACCATCGCGGGATAGGGGTGAGGGCCGGCGGCGGTTCCGATGCAGTAGAACGTGTCGTGGACGTTGGCCACCCAGTCGCGCAACGCCTCGTTCATCGCGTCCTTGAGGGTGCGCGCGCCGGACTGCACGGCGACGACCTTCGCGCCCAGCATGGTCATCCGGTACACGTTGGGCTTCTGCCGCTCGACGTCGACCGCGCCCATGAACACGATGCACTCCAGCCCGAAGCGGGCGCAGGCGGTGGCGGTGGCGACGCCGTGCTGGCCGGCGCCGGTCTCGGCGATGATGCGCGTCTTGCCCATGCGCCGCGCCAGCAGGATCTGGCCGATGACGTTGTTGATCTTGTGGGCGCCGGTGTGGTTCAGCTCCTCGCGCTTGAAGTAGATCTTGGCGCCGCCCGGCTTGCCGGCCGCCTCGGCCAGCGCGCGGCAATGGGCGGTGAGGCGCTCGGCGAAGTACAGCGGGCTGGGGCGGCCGACGTAGTGGGTGAGCAGCCCGTCGAACTCGGCCTTGAAGGCGGGGTCGGTCTTCGCCGCCTCGTAGTGCCGTTCGAGGTCGAGGATGAGGGGCATCAGCGTCTCGGCCACGAAGCGGCCGCCGAACAGGCCGAAGCGGCCGCGCTCGTCCGGCCCGAGCCGGAAGGAATTGGGGACGTTGATCGTCACGGCGGCGGACCTTGATGGAGACGTGGATGGCCGGGAATGTTGGAGGCGACAGTCCTAACCGATGGGGCGACGGCTTCCAAGCGTCGGCGCGGCCCGCGCCGTGGGTCAGTTTCGCCCGGTGACGAGGATGCGCGCGCGGGAGCGGCGACGCAGCGACCGATCCGGAGGCGTTCCACGGGGCGTCGCGACGCGATCGTAGACAGGCCTCGAAGGTCGATCGTGGGTGGTGCTTCCATCTCGGCAAACCACTTTCTCGCGCCGGAGTTTTCACGAGACCGCATGACATACCTGCCGTCCGACCTGCTCCCGGTGATGACGGCGTCACCCGAGCCCCGCCAGGTCCGGCCCGCTTGATCGGCGATCCCGTCCGATCCGGAGCATGGGTGGTCGTAGCCGAGCAGAGTTGGACGCCTCCGAGACCATTTGGCGACCACCTTATTTTAAAGGACTGCCATTAATATTGCTTCCGTTGGTGCCACAGTTATGGTGGTTTAAGAGGTGCTCAGCTCATGACCACAAGCGGTAGGCACGTAAGTCTATTCGTTCCCACGTTCCGCACCGAAGAGTGTCTAGCCGAGATCCGGGAATGTCTCGAGTCCGGTTGGACCGGTCAGGGCGGCAAGACCTTGGAGTTCGAGCGAGCTTGGATGGACTATACGGGAATGCCCAACGCGCATTTCCTGAATTCTGCGTCCGCCGGGCTGTTCCTCGGGCATTTATGACCTTTACAAACCACGGCAATTAGAGGTAGGTTGACGGCATTGGAGATCAATGCCGTGTCCGTCCTAAGCCGCCCTTACTTTCACGATGAAGCCGCCGCCTTCGCGCACCTCGAAGGCCAGCTTTGGCCGGTCGCTCCGATCTGCCCTCATTGCGGTTCGGTGAACGCGAAGCACTACGATCTCGGCAAGACCCGCATGGGCCTCCGCAAGTGCTGTGAGAAGGGTTGCCGCAAGCAGTTCACGGTCAAGGTTGGCACCGTGTTCGAGCAGGCTCATATTCCGCTGAACAAGTGCCTCCAGGCCGTCTACTTCATGTGCGTGTCGAAGAAGGGCATGTCCGCCCATCAGCTTCATCGCACCCTGGAGATCAGCTACAAGGCCGCGTGGTTCCTCTGCCATCGCATCCGCGAGGCCATGCGCGACGACGGCTCCTTCGACATGCTCGGCGGCGTCAACAAGGTCGTTGAGGCCGACGAGACGTACATCGGCGGCAAGGCCAAGAACCGCGCGTTCCGCGAGCCCGCGAAGAAAAAAGCCGTGCTGTCCCTGATCGAGCGTGACGGCATGGTCCGGTCCTTCCACGTCGCCAACGTCACGGCCGAGAGCGTCAAGCCGCTCATCGCCAAGAACGCCGACAAGGCTTCCATGCTGATGACGGACGAAAGCGTCGTGTACACGAAGCTTGGTAAGGATTTCGCTGCGCACGGCACCGTGAATCACAGCGCCAGCGAGTATGCGCGCCTTGGCGGTTTTGTCGGCATCAACGCTTCGGAGAACTTCTTCTCCATCGTGAAGCGCGGCATCGTCGGCACGTACCACAGCGTCTCTGAGGCGCATCTACACCGCTATCTTGCGGAGTTCGACTTCCGCTACAACAATCGGAGCAAGCTGGGATGCGAAGACCAGGAACGTGCTTCCCGCGCTTTAGCGGGCATTGTCGGCAAACGCCTCAAGTACCAAACAGTTAACGCTTGAGTCATGCCGAACGCGCAAGCGATAGACCCTTGGCGACGCCGCCTTTACCTCCCGAACTATCAAGTTCGGGAAGTAGCTCGCTACGCGCAAATATCCTCCGACACGGTAGCTGACTGGCATAAAGCGGGCACTCGCAAAACCTTATTGTCCAAGGATAGCAAGGCGTCATTGTCTTATATGCAGCTTATTGAGGTCGCTGTAGTCGCGGCGTTCCGTAAAGCAGGGGCTAGCCTCGCAAATATTCGTAGTGCTCGTGAGTACGTTGCAAATCAATTTGGAAGTGAGTACCCATTTGCCGAATATCGGTTCAAGTCTGACGGCAAGCGCATTGTTATGGAACTGCAAGATATTGATGGAGAGAAAGGAAAAGGTAAGATACTCAGGCCGGATCAGGGTGGCCAATTGGCTTGGCATTTGATCTTGGGGCGACTTGCCGAGTTCGATTATGAAAGCCAAGGCATAGTCATAAAATGGCGTGTAGCAGGCCCAAAATCTCCCATCATTATTGATCCACGTATCGCTTTTGGTGCGCCCACCGTGGATGGCACTCCCACGTGGGCGCTGAGCGGAAGGTGGAACGCGGGAGAAAGTGTTAGTGAGATAGCCGACGACTTCGAGCTGAAGGAGGAGTTGGTCCGAGAAGCGCTAATCTTTGAAGGTGTAAAGGCGGAATCCCCCCGGTGGAGCCACTAACCTTCTATTTTGACAGGAACTTCGGGAAGCGCCTCCCCGAGGCGATCTTTCGGACTCGGCCGCCTTTTCAAACAGAATGGCAACACAGTAGCCGACTTCGCTTCAATCAAACGATGAAGGACGACGATTGGCTTCGTATCTGCGGCGAACGCGGATGGATCGCGCTCAGCCATGATCGCAAGTTTCACAATATCGAGGTGGAGGCAGAGGCCATTCGCCAGCACAGAGTGGCAGCGATCGCTTTATGCGGGGCGAATGACGACACATTCAAGAAGCTAAGGTATTTTGCGGCAGCCTATCCGAAAATTGTCGAGGTGGTGAGAGCGCACACGCCTCCCTACTTTTTCAAGTTGGAGACAAATGGAAGGCTTAAGAGGGTGCCGCTGTGAACAAATCCAAGAGAGTTGAAATGCCGGCTGAGCGCGAGCGCGAGGAAACCGCAGCGACGGACACTGAAGGCAGCAAGCGCGTGGCAGACGATAGAGAGCTTCACCGATCCCAATCTGATCGCTTCATCGCCAAGGCTCGCGAGCTTGGCCTAGACGAGCGGGAAGAGGCGTTCGACACGGCGCTTAAGAAGATGGCGCGGCACAAGCCACTCGGCGGTTCGCCGCCGTCTGAGACCGCTCAATCTGGAAAAAGAAAACCCGGCCTTTGAGCCGGGTTTTTGATGGAGGAACATGATGAAGACCCTATTAGCAGTTCTGTTGTCGGCTACATCCGCTTGTGCAGCTACCGCACACTTCTCTCATGCGGGTCAGCGGTACTGCACATTGCATGTAGAGCCTGGGTCGGAAGTTCGCGGCCCTCTTCATGTTACAAACGAGACCGGAAGCACGGTGTGGTCACTCCCACGGGGAGGCGTGATTTCGGCTGGTGTTCGCTAACGCCTTCCGCACTTCTGCTCAAGCACTTCGTATAGATCAAAACCGCCTATGTTATAGGCGTGCGGCGGTATGTTTGATCCAGACATTTGCATGTCCTTGCTTGGGCCAAGGTCAAAAGTTGCTGTCCCTACTTCATTCCACTCGTTGCCGGTCTTAACGAATTGCTTACAGTCGATGGTGTTCGGCGGCAGAGGCTGGGTCGGTCCTTGGGCATGGGCGCCACCCATCGCGGCGGTAACAATGACGGAAGCAAATAATAATCTCATCCAAACCTCCTCGCCGCGTGCGATGAGCGGCGGGTGCAACCTACCTCAGGTTGCCGTGGTTCGCAAACGACATAATTGCCGTTCCTCGCGATCCTGATCCTGAAGCAAGAGCATGGCTGGGCCGACGGCGACGAGATCATCAGCACGCCGCTCACTTTCGTTTCGACGAACCATGCCATAGCCGCAGCCAAACTCCGCGTCATATTCGCCGATGTCGACGACACCGGATGCCTTGATCCAGACAGCGTCGTCACCCGGATCACGCCGCGGACCAAGGCCGTCGTCTTCGTCGGGCTCGGGGGTCAGACCGGCCAGTACGATAGGATCGAGACCCTTTGTCAGACCCGTGGTCTCAAGCTGGTTCTGGACGCCGCTCACATGTCCGGCACGCGCCTGAGAGGCGAAACGCCCGGGCTCGGCGCTGACGCGACGGTCTACTCATTCCAAGCCGTCAAGAACCTCCCCACGGCAGATGCCGGGATGATTTGCTTGAAGGATCGCGCGCAAGCGGAGCACGTTCGCCGGTTGTCCTGGCTTGGGATCGACAAGGATACCTTCTCGCGCCTTGAGGCGGGACTGTCATATTCCTGGATGTATGATGTGCCGACGCTCGGCTACAAGACTCACGGCAACGCCATCATGGCGGCCATCGCCCTTGTTCAATTGCGTTATCTGGAACTGGATAACAGCTACCGTCGCGAGATTGCCGGCTGGTACGATGAAGAGCTCGGTGGCGAGTCCAGGATCACGGTCGTCCCAGGCACGCCAGAGTGCGTCTCGTCACGCCACCTCTATCAGGTACGTGTCGAGAACCGAGACGATGTGGTGGCGGCCCTCAACAGGGCGATGGTATTTCCGGGCGTCCACTATCGCGACAACACCGATTTCTCTTTCTACCAAGCCGTGTCCGGATCTTGCCCGAGAGCGCACGCCTTCTCCAGCTCCGTCATCTCCATGCCCCTGCATCTTCAACTCCAGCGCGGAGACGTGGCCCGTAGCTGTCAGGCCCTTCGCGATGCTTCGTCCTGAAGGCCAGCAAGCACATCGTGACGCACGGGGTCTGGCGCGTGAGGGCCGCGTCGCCGGGGACCGTTACGGACCGGGTGTCGGCGAAAGGATGACGGCATAGGCGTAAATCTCGACGACGACAGGTCATCGTGAAGCTTCGGCTTCCAAGGCGGTGGGAAACGCCTCAAGTTCCTGTCGCGTGGAGAGTCGCACCTTCGGCCCGTCGAACGCCGCGAAGAGTCGCCCGTGCCCGAGCGCGGAAGACGATGTGGAGCGGGTCCGGTAGGCCTCCGCCCATGACGGCAGAGCGTCCCGATCGTGATCGGTCATCCCGTGCCTCAGGCCTCGTCGAAGGAGGCCTTCCCGGCATTTCGACCAAGGTAGGTCGGTCCAGACCGAAGCCGTCGCTCGTCCGGCGGCGAGGACGATGGCACGGACCACGTCCTTTGAGGCGTCCTCGTCCCGGTTCCGCCCGTCGTCGTGCCAATGGACGAGGTTGAGATCGAAAACCGGCGGCGATGTGCGCCGGGCGATCCGCTCGGACAGCGTGCCCTTCCCGAAGCGGCTGTTCCCGATGATCAGGAGCCTCTCGGACAGACCCGCTGCCACGACGGACGGAACCATCAAGCCGCCAGCTCCTACACGATCTCCGCCGCTTCGCGCGCGCCCTCGCGGGCGGCCGCGACGAAGCGCCTGATCGCGTCGGCGTCCTTCACGCCGGGGGCGCGCTCGACACCCGACGACACGTCGAGGCCGGGAGCGCCGGTCTCGCGCAACGCGGCGGCGACCGTTTCGGGGCGCAGGCCGCCGGCGAGCAGCCAGGGCGCGCGCGTCCGTAGGCCCCGCAGCAGCGTCCAGTCGAAGGCGGCGCCGTTGCCGCCCGGCAGCGCCGCGCCGCCGCGTGGCGGGTTGTCCGGTGGCTTGGCATCGAACAGCAGGTGGTCGGCGACCGCGTCGAAGGCCGCGACGGCGTCGAGGTCGGCGCGGGTGGCGAGCGCGACCGCGCGCACCACCGGCAGGCCGAACCGGGAGCGCACGGCGGCGACGCGCTCGGGCGTTTCCGACCCGTGCAGCTGCAGCAGGTCCGGCGCCAGCGCGGCGACGATCGTCCCCAGCGTCGCGTCGTCGGCGTCGACCGTCAGGGCGACCTTCTCCGCGCGCCCCTCGACGCGGGCGCCGAGGTCGCGGGCGTTGGCGAGGGCGACGTGGCGCGGGCTGGCCGCGAAGAAGACGAAACCCACCATGTCGGCGCCGGCATCGAGCGCGGCATCGAGGGTGGCGGGCTCGGACAAGCCGCAGATCTTGACGGTGAGCGGCATCGGGCGCGACTTTACGCGTAGTCCGTCCGCGCCAGCGATCGACCCGGCAGCGTGGCGCCCGAGGCGACGGGTCCGCTGAAGGGACGCTCCGACACCGGGGGGCGTCCGGTCGGCGGGCCCGCGGGGATCATGAGCGTCTGCTGCGCGCGCAACGCCTCGGCGCGCCAGCGCTCGGCCTCGTCCCGCGCGGCGCGAGCGCGGCGCCGGTTGACGCCTTGGGTGAACCAGGTCGCCATGCCGCCGACGATCACGCCGACGACCAGGGTCAGGAACAGGACGAGGAATAGCGGCAGGGTCACGGTGGCGACGGGGTCGTCGACCGAGGAGAACGGGTCGAACGACACGGTGGCGCTCTGCCGGTTGGCGATGGCGAAGGCCAGGATGACGGCCGCGACCGGCACCAGGATCATGAGCTTGAGAAACTTGACCATGCAGCGCTCCCGGGCGGCCCGGGCCGCCTGCCGTCGAACCCCCGGTCACCCTAACTCAGGTAACCGTCGTTCAGGCGCTCCCGCATCTCCTTGCCGGTCTTGAAGAAGGGCACGGCCTTCTCCTCGACATCGACGTGGACGCCGGTGCGCGGGTTGCGCCCGACGCGGGCGTCGCGGCGCTTGACGGAAAACGCGCCGAAGCCGCGAAGTTCCACCCGGTCGCCCCGCGCCAGCGCCTTGGTGATCTCGTCGAGGATGGCGTTCACGATCTTCTCGACGTCGCGGAGGTAGAGGTGGGGGTTGCGGTCCGCGATGCGCTGGACCAGCTCGGATTTGATCATGGCCAAGCCTCGATGCCGATGAAAGTCGAAAACGTCATGAAATGAACTAGTTGCGATTAGCGTACTTGCCAAACGCTCAGCAGGCCGTCAAGCGCCCGCGCGTCGGCGATCTGGCCCGCCTGGTCGAGCGCGCCGGCGAGCGTGCCGAAGCCGAAGGCCCGCGCGAGCGTCGCCGCCGAACCGAACAGCCTGAGCCCGCCGAACCCGGCGTCCGGCTTCCAGTCCAGGATCGGCAGGCCGTGGCTCACGTGCCGCTCGTCCTGGAGGTAGGTGACCGCGTCCCGCTCCTCGCCGAGGGCGTCCACCAGGCGCAAGCCGAGCCCCTGGCGGCCGGTGAACACCCGGCCGTCGTCCACGGCGGCGAGCTGGGCGTCGTCCATCTGGCGACGGTCCTTCACCAGCGCCTTGAACCAGGCGTAGCTGTCGACCACCAGGGCGTTGATCGCCGCCGCCGCCTCCGGGCTCGTCGGCTCGAACCCGTTGGGCGAGGCCTTGAGGGGCGTCGACTTGATCGTCTCGACCTTGACGCCGATCTTGTCGAGGACCCCGCCGACGTTGGGGAACTCGAACAGCACGCCGATCGAGCCGACGAGCGAGGTGGTCTGCGCCACGATGTGGTCGGTGCCGATCGCGGCGATGTAGGCGCCGGACGCGGCGAGCCCGCGCACCACGGCGACGGTGGGCTTCCTGGCCGACAGGCGGCGCAGCGCCTCGTAGACGCGCTCCGATCCGCTTGTGGTGCCGCCGGGGCTGTCGATCTCGACCAGCACGCCCGACGCGTTGGAGCGGGCGATGTCGTTGATCAGCTTGATCGTTTCCCTGTCCCCGGTGATCAGCCCGCCGATCTGCAGGCGCGCGAGGTGCGGCACCAGCGATCCCGCCCCGCCGCGCGTGCCGGCGATCCGCCAGCCGAGCGCCACCACGGCGATCGCGACGCCGAGCAGGGCGAGCGCGCGCCACGCCGACAGGCGGCGCTGCAACCGGCGGCGGTCGATGAGCTGGTCGGAGGTGGACGACATGGAGGGTTCCCCGAGCTTTTCCGACACCCGCTGCGCACGTGCCGGGCTGATGCTCTAGGGCGGGGCTTTTGGGCGCGCAAGCGTCCCGGCCCGGCAAACGTCCCGGCCCGGACGGTGTGTCACGGCGCGGTGGGCGCCCCGTCACGCCGCCCGGTCGGCGGCGAGCAGGGCGAGCCCGGAAGCGACCGACTGGAACGCGTCGCCCCGCTTGATGCGCCCGGCCGGGAAGCGGCGCTCGAACAAGCGGCGCACCGCCGGCACGTAGGAGGTGCCGCCGGTCATGAACACGGCGTCGACCATCTCCGCCGCGACGCCGGCGGTCGCCAGCACGGCCTCGAGCGCCCCGTCGATCGTCGCGAGGTCGGCGGCGATCCACCCCTCGAAGTCGGCGCGGGCGATGGGGGCGACGATGTCGACGCCGTAGCCGCCGAAGCGCAGCGTCGCCCCGCCGTCCCGCGACAGCGTCGCCTTGCAGTCGCCGACCGCGCGGTAGAGGGCCAGGCCCATGTCCATCTCGACGACGGTTATGAGGTCCTCCAGCTCGACCCCGCGCGCGCTGGCCTCGGCGAGCTTGCGGAGGTCGGCGAGGATCGTGCCCCCCTTCAGCCAGGACAGCTGGTGCCATTGCGCGAAGGCGGCGTGGATGTAGGCGGGGATCGGCAGGTCCTTGTCGAACGAGCGGTAGGTCGCGCCCTTGCCGAGCCGGGGCGCCACGACGTGGTCGATGATGCGGGCGTCGAACGTGTCGCCGGCGACGCCGACGCCGGAATGGCCGAGGGGGACGGCCACCAGTCGGCCAGCCTCGCGCGTGAAGCGCAGAAGCGAGAAATCGCTGGTACCGCCGCCGAAGTCGGCGACGAGCACGGTCTCGTCGCGGGCGAGGTCGCGCGCGTACCAGTAGGCGGCCCCGAGCGGCTCGTAGGCGAAGGCGACGGCCGGCAGCCCGGCCTCCGCGTAGGCGGCGCGCAGCCGGGTGACGGCGAGCGCCTCGTCGGCGTTGGCGCCGGCGAACACGACGGGGCGGCCCGACACCACCGGCGCCGCGAAGGTCCCGTCCGCCGTGAGGTCGCGCAGGAAGGTGGCGACCAGCGCCTCCACCGTGAAACGGGTGCCGTAGAGCCGCGTGTCGGTGAAGGCGCGGCTGGCGAGATGGGTCTTCAGCGACTGGACGAAGCGCTGCTCGCCGACCGGCCGCGCGGCGCGGGCGATCGCCGCCGGCCCCGACGCGTGCGCCACGCGCCGTCCCTCGCGCCAGAAGGTGAGCGCGGTGCGGTAGGTCGCGCTCGCCGGCCCGTCGGGGACCGGCCAGAGGCGGCTCTCGACGGAGCCGTCGGCGCGGGCCAGCGCGAGGACGCTGTTGGTCGTGCCGAAGTCGATGCCGACGCCGGTGATCGCTGACATGGAGGCTCCGGGGCGGCCGGCGGGCGGGCCGGCCGACGTTGAACGGATCGACGGTGGGCCGCCGCGCATACACCTTGCGGTGGATCCGCGCCAGTTCGGGCGCGAGCCGGCGATGGTCGGATCGTTCATCCCGCCCGCGTGTCGTCCGAACCCTCGGGCGGGGGTCTGCCACGCGAATGGCGCTTGCGGACCGCGGCTCGGGGGTCCAGTCCTGCCTCTCCCGCGCCGCCAGCAGGTCAGCCATGCCGCTCTTCCATGGACTCTCCGCCTTCCCCATCACACCCGCCGACGAAGGGGGACGCGTGGACATTCGTGCCTTGGCGACGTTGCTGGAGCGGCTTCGGGCGGCACGGGTCGACTCGATCGGGCTGCTGGGCTCCACGGGCACCTACGCCTACCTGACCCGGTCGGAGCGGAGGCGGACGATCGAAGCGGCGGCCGAGGTCACGGGCGGCGACATCCCGATCATCGTGGGCGTCGGCGCGCTGCGCACCGACGATGCCGGACACCTCGCGCGGGACGCGCAGGCGGCGGGGGCGGCTGGGCTGCTGCTGGCGCCCGTCTCGTACACGCCGCTCACCGACGAGGAGGTGTTCCAGCACTTCACGGCGGTGGCCGCCGCCTCCGACCTCCCGCTGTGCATCTACAACAACCCGAGCACGACGCACTTCACCTTCGGCGACGAACTCGTGGCGCGCTTGGCCGGGGTGGCCCGCATCGTCGCGGTGAAGAACCCGGCCCCCGCACCGGCGGCGGCGAAGGCAAGCGTCGACGCGCTGCGCGGACGGTTGCCCGCCGACTTCGCCGTGGGCTACAGCGGCGACTGGCACGCGCCGGACGCCGTGCTCGCCGGCGGCGACGCGTGGTACAGTGTGGTCGGCGGCCTCCTGCCACGGCCCTCATTCGCCCTCATGCGCGCCGCCCGGGCGGGCGACGCGGCGCAGACGCATCGGCTCGGTGCCGCCTTCGCGCCGCTCTGGGACCTTTTCCGGCGGCACGGCAGCCTCCGGGTGGTTTATGCGGCGGCGAACCTGCTGGGGCTGACCGACGCGCAGCCGCCGCGACCGATCCTGCCATTGGACGCGGGCGAGCGGGCGCGCATCGAACGGGCGCTGGCAGGCCTGCCGGGTGCCTGACGGTTCGGTGGGGAACGACCGCCGACCGCTCATCAAACGCGTGGTGGCACGTCGCTTGTAAGGTGTCGGCCCATGAAGCTCATCAGCGCCACGCCGTCCCCCTACGCGCGAAAAGTCCGCATCGCGCTCGCCGAGAAGGGTATCCCGTTCGAGCTCCTCACCGAGGTTCCCTGGAACGACGACACCACCCTGCCCCGCCACAACCCGCTTGAGAAGCTTCCCGTGCTGATCCCGGACGACGGCGAGCCGGTCTACCAATCCTCCTACATCCTGGAATGGCTGGAGCGCCGCCATCCCGAGCCGCCGCTCCTGCCGAAGGACGACGATGGCATCCTCGCCCACAAGAAGCTGGAGGTGATCGCCGACGGCGTATGCGACGCGGTGATCCTGATCCTGTTCGAGCGCATGCGCCCGGCCACCGGGCAGAGCGAGCCCTGGATCGCCCGTCAAGGGCGCAAGATCCACGGCGGCGTCGCCGCGCTCGCCGAGGCGGTCGGGACGCGCCGCTTCGCGATCGGCGACCGTTTCGGCCTGGCCGACATCGCGATCGGCAGCGTCCTCGGCTACCTCGGCGTGCGCTACGCCGCCATGGACTGGCGCGGCCTGCACCCGGATCTCGCGGCCTACGCGAACGGGCTGTTCGACCGCCCGTCCTTCGCCGGCAGCCTGCCGTTCGCGCAGACGATCCGCGACAAGGTCGTCTAGGAACCGGAGTGACGCGCGATGGATGATGCGGTTGAAGGCCTCGGCCTGCGGTTCGGTTTCGCGGGAACGATCATCGTCGTGTTCTTCGCGCTCCTCGTCTTCGCGGCGGCGGCGCCGGACACGATGGCGCGGCCGGTGGTCGGCGCCATCCCCCTGTCCCTGGTGCTCGCGAGCGCCCTGATCGTCTTCTGCGTGGCGCTCACCGGCACCTACGTCCTCCTCGTCAACGCGCGCGTCCGGCGCGGGAGCTAGCCCCATGGTCCTCGCGGCGGCGTCGTTCAGTCTCCTTCCCTTGGCCGCGCTCGCCCCGGCGGCGGCGGCGCGCGTCGCGGTCGATCCGCTGGCGATCGGCCTGTTCCTCACCTTCGTCGCGATCACCCTGGTCATCACGTGGCGCGTCGCCCGCCGCACGACGACGCGGGCCGCCTTCTACACGGCGGGCGGCGACATCACCGCGCTCCAGAACGGCCTCGCCATGGCCGGCGACTACCTGTCCGCCGCCGCCTTCCTCGGCCTCACCGCCATCATCACGACGAGCGGCTTCGACGGGATGATCTACGCGCTGGGCTTCCTGGTCGGCTGGCCCGTGCTGCTGTTCCTCATCGCCGAGCCGTTGCGCGCGCTCGGCTCCTTCACCTTCGCCGACGTGCTCGCCCGCCGGCTGTCGGAGCGGCCGATGCGGATCATGGCGGCGGTGAACTCGCTGGTGGTCATCACGTTCTACCTCATCGGCCAGATGGTCGGCGCGGGACAGCTGATCGAGCTCCTGTTCGGCCTCGACTACGCGGTCGCCGTCGTCATCGTCGGCATCCTCATCATGGTCTACGTGACCTTCGGGGGCATGGCGGCGACGACCTGGGTGCAGATCATCAAGGCCGGCCTGTTCCTGCTCGGCGCGACCGCCCTCGCCTTGCTGCTGCTGCAGCGCTTCGCCTTCGATCCGTCGGCGCTCGTCGCCAAGGCCGTCGCGGTGCACCCGAAGCACGCGGCGATCCTGGCGGCCTCGGGGCTGCGCAACGATCCCGTCTCCGGGCTGTCGCTCGGCATGGGCCTGATGTTCGGCATCGCCGGCCTGCCGCATATCCTGATGCGGTTCTTCACCGTTAAGGACACGCGCACCGCGCGCCTGTCGACCTTCTACACCACGGCGTTCTGCGGCTTCTTCTTCCTCCTGGTGATGGTCATCGGCTACGGCACGGTCGCGCTCGTGCTGCCGGACGCCGCCTACAAGACCACGTCGGGGGCGTTGCGCGGCGGCGCCAACATGGCGGCGATCCACCTCGCCGACGCGGTGGGCGGCGCCCCGATGCTCGGCTTCATCTCGGCGGTCGCCTTCGCCACCATCCTCGCGGTGGTGTCGGGCCTGACGCTCGCCGGCGCGTCGGCGATCTCGCACGACCTGTACGGCAGGGTCTTCAGGAACGTCGACGAACGCCGCGAGGTGCTCGTGTCGCGCGTCGCCACGGTGGCGATCGGCGTGGTCGCCATCGCGGTCGGCCTCGTGTTTCGCGGGCAGAACGTCGCCTACAGCGTCAGCCTCGCCTTCGCGGTGGCGGCATCGGCCAACTTCCCCGTGCTGCTGCTGGCGATCTACTGGCGCGGGCTGACGACCGCCGGCGCGCTCGCCGGCGGCGTGACCGGCCTCGTCTCCGCCGTGACCCTGACGGCGATCGGCCCGGCGGTCTGGGTGAAGGTGCTCGGCCACGCCGCGCCGATCTTCCCCTACGACCCGCCGGCCATCGTGACGATCCCGCTCGCCTTCCTCGTGACGTTCGCGGTTTCGCTGGCGACGCGCGAGGGAGCGCGGGCGGCGCTGCCGGCCGCGGCAAAGGCGTGAGTCGCGGCCGGCCGGGCGCACGATCTTGCCGCGATGTCGCCCGTGAGCCACAGGCAGGCCGCCGCCGCCGCGTTATGGAGAAGCGCGCCGCGACGGCGATCTTGGGGCTCGTAGGATGATGACCGTGCGCTCGATACCGGCCGCCGCCGCCCTCGGCTTGGCGGCTCTCCTCGTGACGACGGCGCCGAGCCGGGCGGACCCGGCGATCGCCGGCGAGCGGCTCGCCACGTCCTCGCATGGCCAGCCCTTCTGCCCGACCCGCGAGCGGCTGCAGGAACTGTTGCGCGCGACGGTCGCGGAGGAACCGTTCCCGATCGGCGCCTTCGGCGATTGCGCCTATATCCCCGACAGCGCGACCGTGACCGTGCTGCAGGACCTGTCGCCGCGCTCGCGCTACATGCACGTCGTGCGCGCCCGCATCAACCTGCTGTTCGGGGCGAGGGAAGGCTACACCTACAGCGTCGGCCTGTACTCCGCGAAGGTGTTCCCGAAGGGACTGTTCACGTTCCGTTAGGCGGCGCCGAGCACGCGCAACGCGGCCCGCGACCGCGCCATCACCGAGCACGATGCCGACGGCTTCGACGACGGGCGCGGTGGTCTCGGGATCGAACGGCCCGACGATCTCGTGATGATCCGGGTCACTGTCGGCGTCACGCGCGATCCACCGACGACGAAGGCGCTGTTCGCCGCCGATCCCGGACTGCGGCCGGAGGACATCTTCATCGTCCTCGTCGAAACCAAACGGGAGAACGGGTCGTTCGGTCACGGCATCGCGCGGTGCGCTGTCGATCGACGAGGCACGGTGTGGCGGCGGCATGACGAAGGCGTTCGGCGCGGATCAGGATCGCCCGGTCCAGGACGGTGGAGGCACCGGGGGCGCCCCGTTCCTGCGCTCCCGCGTGTTCGCCCTGTTCGCGCTCGGCTACTTCGTGTCCTACCTGTACCGGGGCGTGAACATCGGTTTCGCGCCCTTCATCACCCGCGACCTCCGCCTCGACGCGGGCGACCTCGGGCTGCTCACCAGCCTGTACTTCCTCGGTTTCGCGGCGGCGCAGATCCCGGCCGGCGTCCTGCTCGACCGTTTCGGCGCGCGACGGACCGATGCGGCGCTGCTCTGCCTGTCCGCCGCCGGCATCCTGGTCTTCGGCGCCGCGTCGGCGCTCCCGGCGCTGATGCTCGGGCGGCTGATGATCGGGGTCGGCGTGTCCGTCTGCTTCGGCGGGGCGTGCAAGGCGATCGCCCAGCATTTCCCGGTCCGCCAGCTGCCGGTGCTGTACGGGCTCGTCCTGGCGACCGGCGGCCTCGGCGGCGTCCTGGTGGGGACGCCGCTCACCGCCGTCCTCGCCCACGCCTCCTGGCGGCACGTCTGCGTCGGCCTGTCGGTCCTCACGCTCGCCGCGGCCGCCCTGCTGATGCTGGGCACGCCGGAGGTGCCGGAGCCGGACCGCCGGACCAGCCTCGCGGGGCAGCTGCGCGGCACCCGGGCCGTCCTCGGGTCGCGCTTCTTCTGGCGGGTGGCGCCGTTTTCGGTCGCCACGCAGGGCGTCTTCTACGCGGCGCAGTCGTTGTGGGCCGGCGCCTACATGCGCGAGGTCCAGGGCGTGGCCGAGCCCCGCGCCGCGTTCCTCGCCTCGGTGATCGGGGCGACGATGATGGCCGGCAGCGTCGTCTTCGGTTTCGCGACGCGCTGGCTGGAGCGTCGCGGCCTGAGCGTCGTCGACTTCAGCGGGCTCGGCATGGCGCTCTTCGTGGCCGACCAGGTCCTCATCATCGCCGGGGCGCCGGTCCCGCCCTTCCTCCTTTGGGCCGCCTACGGCTTCTTCGGCGGCACCGGCATCCTGACCTACGCCGTGCTGACGGAGGCGGCGCCGGTCGCGATGGTGGGGCGCGTCAACACCAGCCTCACGCTGCTGCTGTTCGTCACCATCTTCGCCGTCCAGGCCGGCATCGGCGTCGCGCTGGGCCTGGCGGCGGGTCACGCCGGCCACCATCCCGCGACGGCGCACCGGCTGGTGTGGGGCGCGCTCGTCCTCGTCCAGCTCGCGTGCGGCGCGCCCTACCTGGCGCGCCGGGCACGCGCCGGCGGCACGCTGATCGGCGCGCGGGCGCCGAACGAGCCGTGACCCCGCCCTCCGCCGGGCGCCGCCTCAGCGCTTCGGCAGACCGATCCGCCTCAGCATCTGCTCCGTCGTGAGGCGGTGGTAGCGGTCGCCGCGACGGCCCGTTCGGACCCCGTGGCGCGCGCGGTGGGCGGAGACGGTCGCCGCGACGAGGAACACCAGGAGGATCGCGAGGTGGGCGAGAGCGAGGGTTTCTCCGGTGATCACGGGGACGCTCCGGCTGCTGGAGGACCGAGCCTAGCCGGCGGCGCCGGCGCTGGCGACACCCCGCCCCGGCGACCTTCCGCCGCCCCCGGGGCACGGGCGGGACGTGGCGCGTCGCGGCGCCGCGAATTCTCCGACCGCACACATTTTCGCGTCAGCTGCGTCATGCGTCAGGCCGATGCCGCCCCGAAACACCGGGAAACCCTACCGCCGGCCAGCGCCGCCGTCGAGGGACGCGCCCCGCGCCGCCCGCGCGATGCCACGGTCCTCCGTGGATCGCGTGTGCGAAGACCCGGCCGGGGTCACCGCGAGCCGCCCGACCTCCGCCTCGAAGTCGAGGCGCCAGCGCGCCGCCTCGCCACCGGGGAGCCACAGGGTCATCTGCGGCACGATCGTCTCGTAGAGCCGGAGCGTCGCGCGATCCCACGGCATCGCGGCGGCGGCGCGGGCTTCCGCGACGATCCGCTCCAGCCGCGCCCGCACCCGATCCGGGTCGCCGCGATAGACGGCGGGTTGCGCTGGTTCATCGCCGAACAGGTCGGCCTGCGGGTCGCCGAAAAGGTCGGGCTGGCGATCGGATGTCATGGCGCGATCATGGCGCGTCCGGCCCCGGCGGGCGAGACGCCGGCCGGATTTATCCCCGCATCACCCGTTCCTTACCGCCGGGATCGCGCCGGCCCAGCGATGGAATGCCGGTCATGGATCATTGACAGCGAAACCAGGATGGGTTGCCCTGTAGCCGCATTTTAGAAGGAAGCTTACCGAAGCTGAGGTTTTGTTGAACGTAGAAGACTTCATAGCTCGCTGGACTGGCGGACAGGGCGGTGCCGAGCGGGCGAACTACGTGATGTTTCTCACGGAGCTATGCGACCTTATCGGTGCCGGCAAACCCGACCCGGCAGGTGCTAGCCGCGAGTTCAACGATTACGTCTTCGAGCGTGCCGTCAAGCCGCGCGACAGCGCCGACACCCACGCCCCGCAGCGCATCGATCTTTATAAGAAGGGCTGCTTCATCCTCGAAGCCAAGCAGTCGCGTCTGCCGGGCAAGAGGAACGCCATTCCCAACCAGGGCACGCTCGCCCTCGATGAGCCGGAAAAGCTCGGGCGCCGCAGCGCGGCCAAGGGTTGGGACGTGATGATGCAGAACGCCCGCAAGCAGGGCGAGAACTACGTGTTCCTGCTCGAAGCCAGCCAGCCGGCGCCACCGTTCCTCGTCGTCTGCGACGTCGGCCATTGCCTCGAACTCTACGCCGACTTCACCGGCACCGGCCGCGCCTACGGGCAGTTCCCCGACCGCAAGGGGTTCCGCATCTACCTCGAAGACCTGCGCGACGACGCGGTCCGCGAGCGGCTGAAGCGTGTTTGGACCGATCCGCAGTCGCTCGACCCGACGAAACACGCCGCCGCCGTCACCCGCGCCATCGCCAAGCGCCTCGCGGACGTGTCGAAGGCACTGGAAGCGCGCGACTGCAACGCCGAGGACGTGGCGCATTTCCTCATGCGTTGCCTGTTCACGATGTTCGCCGAGGACGTCGAGCTGCTGCCGAAAGACAGTTTCAAGACGCTGCTCAAGGAGAGCATCGACGATCCCGCGCACTTCGCGCGCCGCCTCAAGGACCTTTGGCGCCAGATGGACAAGGGCGAAGAATATAGCCACGTCATCCGGGCGCGCGTGCGTCGCTTCAATGGCGGCCTGTTCAAGAACACAACGGCCTTCGATCTCGAGAAAGAAGAGATCGGTGAGCTGTACGAGGCGGCGAAGCACCGCTGGACGGACGTCGACCCGGCCATCTTCGGCACGCTGCTGGAACAGGCGCTGAACAAGGACGAGCGCCGCAAGCTCGGCGCGCACTACACGCCGCGCGCCTACGTGCAACGGCTCGTCGACGTCACGATCATGGAGCCGCTGCGCGCCGATTGGCAGGCGGCGCTCACCCGCGCCGAGCAGGCCAAGGAGGACGGCGACGAGACCAAGGCCGTCGCCGCCGTGCGCGCCTTCCATCACCAGCTCTGCACGACGCGCGTGCTCGACCCGGCCTGCGGCACCGGCAATTTCCTCTATGTCGCGCTGGAGCTGATGAAGAAGCTCGAAGGCGAGGTGCTGGAAACGCTGGCCAAGCTCGGCGAGCCGGAGAGCATGGGGTTCGACCGCGAGAGCGTGGACCCGCACCATTTCCTCGGGCTGGAGATCAACCCGCGCGCGGCGGCCATCGCCGAACTCGTGATCTGGATCGGCTACCTCCAGCAACATTATCGCACGCGCACCGGCCACCCCGGCGAGCCGATCCTGCGCGATTTCAAGAACATCAACTTCGGCCAGCGCGGCGGGTACGATGCCGTGCTGACGTGGGATGGGTATCCTGTGCCGACGATGGTGGAGAAGGATGGCAAGCAAACGGCGACCTACCCAAATGCCCGTCGGCCGGTTTGGCCCAAGGCAGAATTTATTGTAGGAAATCCGCCCTTTATTGGCAATAAACGGATGATCGAAAGACTAGGATCGCCTATGTTAGACTACTCCGTAATGCTTGGCCTCACGTGCCAAAAAGCGCAGATTTTGTGATGTACTGGTGGAATCAATCAGCTACTATATTGTCTAGAGGTGACGCGCGGCGATTTGGTCTTGTAACAACAAATTCCATAACGATGACTTATAACAGAGGAATTGTTGAAGAACGTCTTCGAGCTAAGCTGCCGATCTCCATAGTTTATGCGATTCCTGATCACCCTTGGCTCGTGGGGGACGAGACCGCTGCGGTTCGTATCTCGATGACCGTCGCTCAAAAAGGAAAACTCCAGGGGAAAGCGCAGGAGGTGAAGGACAGGAAGGCTGACATTGTAGAAACTAATGACTTAACTATTCCGCGATTAGGATATCTTAATTCGATGCTCTCACCTGCGGCATCGATATCAGATTCTGTACCCCTAAAGCAGAACTCTGAATTATCTTTCATGGGTATCATACCTGTCTGCTTAGGTTTCGTCCTTGACGATAGACAATTATCACACCTTAATGGTAATAATAATTCATTGCCAATAGCTATAAAACCGTATTTAGGTGGAAAGATGCTTACGAATAACAGAAAGTACAAGCACATCATTGATTTCTATGGCCTTCCTCCTGAGAAAGCTAGGGAGGATTACCCACAGCTATACCAGCATGTCTTGGAGTTCGTGAAACCGTTTCGAGATAAAGTAAACCGTTTAAATCACCGGAAAAACTGGTGGATATTTGGTGAACCTAGACCGGGTTTGCGCCAAGCTATTTCAGGTTTAGCCGATTACATTGCAACCGTGGAAACGTCCAAACATCGTTGGTTTGTGACCGTTCCTTCAAAAATCATTCCGGATCAGAAGTTACGCATAGTTGCTTCCTCCGATCGCTGTCTGCTAAGCGTTCTTAGCTCAAGATTCCACGTGGTCTGGGCGACAGCTATCGGCGGTCGCGTAGGCAAGGGCAATGACCCTGTGTACAATAACACGACGTGCTTCGAGCCATTTCCATTTCCTGAACTAACCTCCGAACAAAGAGCCAGATTAACTAATTTGGGCGGTATGTTGGACCAACATCGCAAGCGCGTCTTAGCAGACCAGCCCGATCTTACATTCACGGACCTCTACAACGTTCTAGAAAAACTTAAGGCTGGCACGCCGCTCACCGACAAAGACGAGGACATAAAGCATCGCGGGCTCGTGCTCATACTCAAGGATCTGCACGACGAGATCGACCGGTTGACGGCGGAGGCCTACGGCTGGCCCGTCGATCTCAGCGACGACGAGATCCTCGCGCGGCTCGTCGCGCTCAATGCCGAGCGGGCGAAGGAGGAAGCGGCCGGGCTCGTGCGCTGGCTGCGGCCCGAGTACCAGATCCCGCGCTTCGGCAAGCAGTCGCAAGCCAAGACGGGCGAACTGGACCTGCCGGACATCGTGGTGGCCATCGACGCTGGCCTGCCGGTCTTCCCCACCGACGCGGGCGAAGCGACGCTGGCCGTCGAAGCGCTGCTCGCCAAGAACGGCACGCCGATGACGGCCGCCGCCGTCGCGCGCGGTTTCAAGCGCGGCGGCAAGCGGGTCGAGCAGAAGGTGGCGAAGGCGCTGACGACGCTCGTGCGCTACGGCCGCGTCTCGACGATGGACGGCGATCGCTACCTCGTCCGCCGCGCCGCATAGCGCGTCCCGCCGCGCGAACCTCCGATGCTCCTCCAGTGAAGGGATCAGCTCGGTGATGCCGGGCTGACTTCGTCGACGATCGTCACGGCGCCCGCCACGGCTGCCGGCACGTGGCCGGCGGTTTCGATGTCGAGCCGCAGCAGCTCGCGGTCGTAGCGAAGCCGGGCCGGGCAATGATCGCACGGGAAGGTCAGTTCCTCCTTGAACCAGCCCACCTGTCGCACGGTCTTGTGGCGGCACCTCGGACAAAGGACGGACAGTTCGTCATCGTCCCTGAGCATCGAAGCGCTCCGGCGCCCTACCGCGCGAACTTCTTATACTTCATCCGATGCGGGATCAGCTCCTCGCGCCCGAGCCGCCGCTTCTTGTCCTCCTCGTAATCCGCGAAGTTGCCCTCGAACCATTCCACGTGGCTGTCCCCCTCGAAGGCGAGCATGTGGGTGGCGATGCGGTCGAGGAAGAAGCGGTCGTGGGAGATGATGACGGCGCAGCCGGCGTAGTCGGTCAGCGCGTCCTCCAGCGCCCGCAGCGTTTCCACGTCGAGGTCGTTGGTGGGCTCGTCGAGCAGCAGCAGGTTGGCGCCGGTCTTCAGCATCTTGGCGAGGTGGACGCGGTTGCGCTCGCCGCCCGACAGCTGGCCGACCTTCTTCTGCTGGTCCGGTCCCTTGAAGTTGAAGGCGCCGGTGTAGGCGCGCGAGTTGATCTCGCGCTTGCCGAGGTGGATGATGTCGTTGCCGTCCGAAATCTCCTCCCACACGTTCTTCTTGCCGTCGAGCGTGTCGCGGGACTGGTCGACGTAGCCGAGCTTCACCGACTCGCCGACCGCGATGGAGCCCTTGTCCGGCTTCTCCTGGCCGGTGATCATCCGGAACAGCGTGGTCTTCCCGGCGCCGTTGGGGCCGATCACCCCGACGATGCCGCCCGGCGGCAGCTTGAAGGTGAGGTCGTCGATCAGCAGCTTGTCGCCGAAGGCCTTGGTGAGGCCGGCGAACTCGACGACGTTGGTGCCGAGCCGCTCGCCGACCGGGATGACGATCTGCGTGGCGGACGGGATGCGGTCCGCCTGCTTGTCGACGAGGTCCTGGTAGCGCTGGATGCGCGCCTTGGACTTGGCCTGGCGCGCGCGGGGGCTGGAGCCCATCCACTCGGCCTCCTGCTCGATCTGCCGCTGGCGCGAGGCGTCCTCGCTCTTCTCCAGGGAAAGGCGGCGGGCCTTCTGCTTGAGGTAGCTCGTGTAGTTGCCCTCGTGCGGGATGCCGCGGCCACGGTCGAGCTCGAGGATCCAGCCGGTGACGTTGTCGAGGAAGTAGCGGTCGTGGGTGACGATGAGGATGGCGCCGGGGTAGGTGCGCAGGTGGCCCTCCAGCCAGTTCACCGTCTCGGCGTCGAGGTGGTTGGTCGGCTCGTCGAGCAGCAGCAGCTCGGGCTTCTCCAGCAGCAGCTTGCAGAGCGCCACGCGACGCTTCTCGCCGCCCGACAGCTTGTCCACCGCCCAGTCGTCGGGCGGGCAGCCGAGCGCGTCCATCGCCTGCTCGACCTGGCTGTCGAGGTCCCACAGGTTCTGCGCCTCGATCTCGTCCTGGAGCGCGGTCATCTCGTCGGCCGTCTCGTCGGAATAGTTCATGGCGAGTTCGTTGTAGCGGTCGAGGATCGCCTGCTTGGCCGCGACGCCCAGCATCACGTTGCCGCGCACGTCGAGGGAGGGGTCGAGCGGGGGCTCCTGCGGCAGGTAGCCGACGCGCGCGCCGTCGGCCACGAAGCCCTCGCCCTGGTACTCGGTGTCGAGGCCGGCCATGATGCGCAGCAGCGTCGACTTGCCCGAGCCGTTGATGCCGAGCACGCCGATCTTGGCGTCGGGGTAGAAGCTGAGGTGCACGTTGTCGAGCACCTTCTTGCCGGTCGGGTAGGTCTTGGTGAGACCCTGCATGTGGTAGATGAACTGCCGCGCCATGTGTGGTCCTGGCCCTCGGGGGCTCGCCGTCGGTCGGGGATAAGGAGTTGACCGCTTTCTAACGGGCCGTGCGTGCGAGGTCCAGCGGGCGTCCGCGGCGATCGGGCCGGAAGCCCTGCCCTACCTTCTCGGCCGCCAAGTTGCCGGAACGCAACAGCGGGCCGCTTTCGCGGTCGGCCCGGCTCCGGCCGGACACCAGCCTCATATGATGATGGTACGAGGGCGCCGAACCAAGGACGGGAACGGGCCATGAGAACCATCATCGCTGGCGCGGCGGCGCTCCTCGCCTGCCTCCCCGCGCTTCCCGCCCCCGCCATGGCCGCCGACCTGGCGCGACGCGAACCATTCGCCCCGCCGCCGCCGATCCCCACCTTCAGCTGGGCCGGCTTCTACGCCGGCGCGCAGGTCGGCGCCGCCTTCGGCACCGACCGCACGACCTTGAACCAGGGGCCGACCACGCTCTCGGTGGGCGGAACCGCCACGACGGCGGGCACGGCCGGGTCCGTCGCGGCGGTCGGTGCCACGGCGGCCACCAGCGCCGTCGGCGCGACGGGTGGTGCGACCGGCACCGGCACGGCCGCCATCACCGGGACGCCCGGCACGCCCGCCACGACGGTGGTCGTGTCGCCGACGCCCCTCCTGCAGTCGTTCGGCGCCGATGGCGTCATCGGCGGCGGTCACGTCGGCTACAATTTCGTCACGCGTCCGCTCGGCGGCCGGCCGGGCGTCGTCGGCGTGTTCGGCTTCGAGGGTGACGTCGACGGGTCCAGCTACCGCAAGCCGGTCACCGGCATCGTGTTCGGCAACGGCTTCACGTCATACCCGTTCTCGGGGTCGGTCGGCGGCGTCGACGTGGGCGTCCAAGGCTCCGTGCGCGGACGCGCCGGCGTCGC
Organism: uncultured Beijerinckiaceae bacterium; assembly: GCA_964244495.1. GTDB lineage: Bacteria > Pseudomonadota > Alphaproteobacteria > Rhizobiales > Beijerinckiaceae > RH-AL1. Next base: position 114,619 of record CAXTIU010000011.1, on the reverse strand, counting down.
CTTCGACCGGTTGCTCCTCTACGCCACCGGCGGCGTCGCCTTCGCCGACGTCACGAGCAGCTTCGATTTCGGCAACGACGCCGCGTTCCAGCACACGCGCGTCGGCTACACGGTCGGCGGCGGCGTCGCATACGCCATCCTCGACAACGTCGCGCTACGGGTCGAGTACCGTTACTCGGATTTCGGCACCTTCACCGACCCGCTGGCGAGCACGCCCGCGCCACCGAACGCCACGATCCAGCACCACGAGACGATCCAGCGCGTGCAGGCCGGCGTCAGCTACCTGTTCGCGACGCCGGTCGCGCCGGTCGTCGCGCGGTATTAGCTCACCACACCGTCGGCTTGGGGTTGCGCGCGTCGAACCCCTTCTGGTGCCAGTAGGGATAGGTCGGCTCCTCGTGGCTCGCTCTGTCCAGCGTGGCCACCTGCTCGGGCGTCAGGCTCCAGCCCACCGCGCCGAGGTTCTGCTTCAACTGCTCCTCGTCGCGGGCGCCGATCACGATGTTGCAGACGGTGGGGCGGGTCAGCAGCCAGTTCAGCGCCACCTGCGCGACGCTGCGGCCGGTCTCGGCCGCCACCGCGTCGAGCGCGTCGACGACCTTGTAGAGCACCTCGTCCGCGACGCTCGGGCCGCCCTCCGCGCCGCCCGACGCGATGCGCCCGCTGGCGGCCGGCTGCCCGCGCCGGATCTTGCCGGTCAGCCGGCCCCAGCCGAGCGGGCTCCACACCATCAGGCCGACGTGCTGGTCGAGGCCGAGCGGCATCAGCTCCCACTCGTAGTGCCGGCCGACCAGGGAATAATAGCCCTGGTAGGCGACGTAGCGCGCGAGGCCATAACGCTCGGAGGTCGCGAGCGCCTTCATCAGGTGCCAGCCGGAGTAGTTCGAGCAGCCGATCGCGCCGATCTTGCCGGCGCGCACCAGGTCGTCGAGCGCGCGCAGCGTCTCGTCGACCGGGGTCAGCGCGTCGAAGGCGTGCATGAAGTAGATGTCGACGTGGTCGGTGCCGAGCCTGCGCAGGCTCGCCTCGCAGGCCCGCACGAGGTGGTGGCGCGACGAGCCGACGTCGTTCGGCCCTTCCCCGGTCGGAAAGGTGGCCTTGGTCGAGATCAGCAGCCGGTCGCGCTTGCCCTTGATCGCCTGTCCCAGGATCTCCTCCGAGGCGCCGGCGGAGTAGATGTCGGCGGTGTCGAAGAAGTTGACGCCGGCCTCGACGCAGAGGTCCACCATCCGGGTCGCCTCCGCCACGTCGGTCCGGCCCCAGCGCTGGAAGAACGCGTCGCTGCCGCCGAACGTGCCCGTACCGAGGCTGAGAACGGGGACCTTGAGGCCTGAGCCTCCGAACCGTCGGTATTCCATCGCAGCCGTCTCCTGTCGCCTCGCGTGCCCCGATGGGCGCCGCCGTCTTCGCGCGGACACGCTGGAGGCTCGAAAGCCAACGCGCGAGCCGGCGATCCGCTGCGTTCCCGCGATCGTCCACGCGGGCGCCGACGCACCGGCCGGCGCCGACTCGGCCGGCGGGGTCTTCCGATGGTCACATTCGGAAGCCTTTATGCGGCCGCGCCACCGTGATGGCGCCGGCGCTGGACGACCGAGGACTTCGAGGGGGTTTCACGTGGTGGATGTCGGCGTGCGCGATCTCGGGGCCGTCGTGCCCGCAGGACGGCTGGACGGCGCGACGCGCGAGCCGATCCCGCCGACCATCCCTGCGCCGGGCACCCCTGCGTCGGGCATCCCCACGCAGGGCGCCGGCGGCACGTCGCGGCTCACCCCGACCCCGTTCGGCGGCCTGGGCGAGGACGCGCTCGGCCTCGACGACACGCTGGCCCGCCTCGCCGAGCTCGTCGCCCATCGCGGCACCGGCGCGGGGCTCTGCATCGGGCTCCTCGGGGGCCCCGGCACGGGCAAGAGCTTCGCGCTGGGCCGCCTCGCCGCCCGCGTCCGTGATCTCGCGTCCGCCGCCGGGAGCGCGGGCCAGAGTCCGTTCCTGCCCCGCGTCCACGTGCAGCCCATCGACGGCGCGAGCCTGGAGGGCGATCCCGTGACGGCGCTGGCGGCGAAGCTCCACGCCGGCCTGCGCCGCCCCTACCCCGACTTCGCCCGCGAGGCCGGCCACGCCGCGCGCGACCCCCACCTCGTCCTGCGCGAGGTCAACGAGAAGCTCGACGAGGTGCGCCGCCGGCTCGACGGCGAGCGTCGCGCGCTCGACGACGCGGGATCGCGTCGCGCCCGCCTCGTCGAAACGGTGCTCTACGAGGCGGCCGGCAGCCAGGTCGACGCCTACGCCCGCGCCAACCGACCGGGCATCGAGAACCGCCTCACCGCCTTCGGCATCAACGGCGACCCGCTGCGCAACTACAAGGACCTCGTTCAGCTCGTCGCCGGGCCGGGCAGCCGCCTCGGCCTCGCGCTCCGCTCGGTGTGGGCCTTCAAGGGGCAGACCAAGCTGATCGTGGCGGCGCTCGTCCTCGTCGCGGTCGGCGTCGGGCTCGGCATCGCCATCGACGATCCCGAACGCTGGCTCGACAGCCTGCGCTCGGGACCCCAAGCCGGCATGGGCGTCGCGACCTGGCTCGCCGACCATATGGATTGGCTCGCCACCGCGCGCACGATCGCCTTCGTCGGCGCCGCGCTGGCGATCGCCGTCAACCTCTTCCGCGCCTTCAGCTTCCTCCAGCCGGTGTTCAAGGGCGCGCGCCTGCTCGGCGCCGACCTCGACAATCGCCGCCGCGACCTCGACGGGCTCTACGCCTACCAGACCAAGCGGGTGGACACGCTGGACGCCGACGTCGAGCGGCTCACGCGCGAGAGCGCGGAGGCCGAACGCCGCGTCGGCGGCTCGGGCGCGGCCGAGGCGCCTTCGCCGTTCCAACCCGACGCGGCGGCGCAGGCGCAGGGCTTCCTCGCCCTGCTCGGCGCGATGATGGCGACGGGTGGCAAGGGGGATGGCGGCAAGGCTGCGCCGCAACGGATCGTGTTCGCGATCGACCACCTCGACGCGGTGGCACCGGAGCGGGCGCGGGCGATCCTCGACGCGCTGCATCGCTCGCTGGGCGCGGGGCTGGCCGCGATCGTCGCCGCCGACCCCGCCCGGCTCGCCGAGGCCGGCGGGCTCGGTGGCGCGCTCGACGATCTGCAGCGCTGGGTCCAGGTTCCGGTGCGCGTCGACAGCGGCGCGGCCGAGCGCGACTACCGCCCGCTCGTCCAGGCGGCGTTGGGGATGGCGCGTCCCGGCCCGGCGGCGCGGCGCAAGCCCGACGCCTCGACCTCCGTGCTCGACGAGCCGGTCACCGTCGCCGAAGCCTCGATGCTCACCGGCCTCGCCGGGCTGGGCGGCCCTTCGCCGCGCGCTGTGAAGCGCTTCGTCGACCTTTACGCCTTGCTGCGCCAAGAGGATGCCGGGCCAGGCGACACCCGGCGGGACGGCAGCCGACAGGACGGGGCGGCCGTCGAGGGTCACCACGGCAGGGGAGCGCTGGCCCTGATGCTCGCGCTCGCGGCCGGCGGCACCGAGGCCGAGCGGGCGAGCGTCGCGATCGCGCTTCAGCACGATGGCGCGTCGCCCTTCGAGCCGGCGCAGGCCAGCCCGCGCCTTCGCGCCGGCCTCGACGCGGCGCGGGCGCTGGGCGGCGGCTTCACGGTCGCGGCGGCGGCGACCGCGAGCCGGCGCGCGTCGATGTTCTCGTTTCGCTGAGTTCGGGACGGGCGGGCGCGAGAAGGCTCAAGTCAGGATCTTGAGCGCGCTCAGGATCGCCTTGTAGAGGCCCCAGGCGACCGGCACGGCGATGATGAGCCACGGGATCAGCGCCGCGCCGCCGAGCGAGCCGAAACCGATGCCCTGCCCAGACGCGGCCGGCACCGGTCGCACCGCTTCGCCGGCCGTCGTCGCCAGCCCGGCGGTGGGGATGGCGGCGCCCGTTCCCGTCCCGTCGCGGCGCATCAGCCACTTGTCGCCGACCGGCCGCACCAGCAGGTTGCACACGAAACCCAGCGCGAGCAGGCCGACCATGACGTACATGACCGCGTCGTAGACCTGCGCCGGCGGCAGGTGGTTCGTCTGGATCTGGTAGTCGCGGACGCGCACGATGATCTCGGACCCGGCCACGCCGGCCACCGACCAGGCGGTGAGCAGCCGGCCGTGGATCGCCCCGACGAACTTGGTGCCGAAGATGTCGGCGAGGTAGGCCGGCACCGTCGCGAAGCCGCCGCCGTACATCGAGAGGATCACGCAGAGCGCGGCGACGAAGAGGGCCTTGGAGCCGGCGTCCGCCAGGCTCGGCACGGCGGCGTAGAGGAGGATGCCGAGCGCGAAGAAGACGGCGTAGGTCGCCTTGCGCCCGATCGTGTCGGAGATCGAGGCCCAGAAGAACCGGCCGCCGATGTTGAACAGCGACAGCAGCCCGACGAAGCCGGCGGCGACGGCGGCGATCGACGCGAGCTGCGGCGCCGTCGGCGTGGCGCCCGGCACGAGCCCGATCAGGCGGCCGCCGAAGATCGTCTGCAGCATCGGCGAGGCGATCGAGAGCACCGCGATGCCGGCGGTGACGTTGAGGAACAGCACGCTCCAGATCATCCAGAACGACAGCGTCCTGTGCGCGTCGTTGAGGTGGACGTCGCCGTGCGAGATCAGCCTTGTCCGGCGCGCCGGCGCGACCCAGCCCTGCGGCGCCCAGTTGTCCGGCGGTACGCGGTAGGAGAAGGCGCCGATGGCCATGACGACGAGGTAGAGCAGGCCCAGCACCAGGAAGGTTTCGGTGACGCCCGGGCCGGCGGCGGACTTGAAGCCGGCGACGGTGAGGCTGAAGCCGCCGAGGCTGACGACGGTGCCGCCGCTCATCAGCAGGTTGGCGAGCGGCGCGCCGATCATCGCGCCCCCGCCGAACCCCATGATCGCCATGCCGGTCGCCATGCCGCGCCGGTCGGGGAACCACTTGATCAGCGTCGACACGGGCGAGATGTAGCCGAGCCCCAGCCCGACGCCGCCGACCAGGCCGAGCCCCAGGTACAGCAGCCAGAGCTGATGGATCTGCACGGCGAGCGCGCTGAGGAGGAAGCCGCCGCCCCAGCACAGGGCCGCGACGAGCCCGGCCTTGCGCGGCCCCGCCCGCTCCAGCCAGCCGCCGAACAGGGCGGCGGAGATGCCGAGCACCACGATGGCGATCTCGAAGGTCACCACGGTCGCCGAGTCGGGCCAGTTGCAGGTCGTCGTCGTCAGCATGGCGAGGAAGCCCATCGCCTTGCAGGCGGCGGCGTCCGTGTTGGGGATGGCGGCCGCGAGCGGTTTCCAGAACACGCTCAGCGCGTAGGCCATGCCGATCGACAAGTGGATGGCGAGCGCGGCCGGAGGCACGAGCCAGCGGTTGAAGCCGGGCTTGGCGACCGTGCGTCCCCGGTCGAGCAGCCCCGCCTCCGTTCCAGCCCGAGGCGGCGCGTGATCGAGGGTGGTCATTGGCTGCTTCTCCACCTGGGTTGGCCTGGGGCGTCGACGAGCGGCACGCTTGCCGACACCGATCATTGGCGCGTTAACGGTTTGCGCGCGCCGATCTCCGACCCCCGTCAAGGACGGCATCGCGACGGTCGTGTCCAGCGGCTTTTCGATGGAACGGCAGCCGCCTTTCGGCGGTGACGCGAACGGGCTTCGACGAAGACCGCGCGTGCGGGCTCGTCGCCTTCGGCGCGTCGCGGTAACGGATGGCGGCGCAAGCGATCAGCGATGAACAGGCGAAGCGATGCTCGACCCCCTTCTGCTCAGGACGTTCCTCGTCATCGCGGAGGGCAGCAGCTTCTCGGAAACGAGCCGCAAGCTGGCGATCAGGCAGTCCACGGTGAGCGACCATGTCCGGCGGCTGGAACAGGGCCTCGGCCACCGGCTCTTCGTGCGGGACACGCATTCCGTGGCGCTCACTGTCGCCGGCGAGGGCCTGATCGGCTTCGCGCGGACGATCCTGGAAACGGGCGAACGCGCCGAGCGCCACCTCGCCGGCACCAGGCTGCGCGGTCGCCTCCGGTTCGGCGCCACCGAGGATCTCGTGACGGCGTGGCTGCCGCAGGTGCTGGCACGTTTCGCGCGCGATCATCCCGACATCGACCTCGAACTCGCCGTCGCGCCGTCGGTGGCCCTGGTCGGGCGCTTCGATGCCGGCGCGCTCGACGTCGTGCTGTGCGAGCGATGGCCGGGCGACGAGCGCGGCGACCTCGTCTGGCGCGATTCCCTCGTCTGGATCGGCGCCGGCGGCGAGGCGTCGCCGAAGGGGGGACCCGTGCCGCTGATCGTCTACCCGCCGCCGAGCGTCGTCCGGTCGATGGCGCTGGCCGCCCTCGACCACGCGGGCGTCCCCTGGCGCATCGCGTGCACCAGCGACGGCCTGAGCGGCCTCGTCGCCGCGACGCGCGCGGGACTCGGGATCACCACGCTGGCCCGCAAGCTCGTGCCCGCCGGCCTGCGCGAGGTCGGGCCGACGGACGCCGGCGCGGCGGCGCTGCCGGCGCTCGGCGCGCTCGAGGTCGTGCTGCTGCGCGCGCCGCGCGGGGCGCAGGCGGCCGAACTGTCGGCGGCGATCCTGGCGGAGGGGCGGCGCGGTTAGCGCGCGCTTTCGCCTCTCGCGGACATGCCCTCGGCGCCGGCAAGGGGGATGCAGCGGCCTTGCCGCCGCCCCAAGTGTCTGAAACACAGGCGGCACCCCGCCGACGCGGGGGCACCGACATCCTCGAAGGACGCCAACCTCCCGAAGGATCCATGGACCAGAGTTCAAACATCGCGCCGGCCCTTCCCCCGCCAGCCGGCAACCTCGTCCCCGCGCGCACCATCTCGCCGGGGCTGAAGTTCGCGCTGGAGATGGGGCCGCTGCTGCTCTTCTTCTTCGCCAACTTCCGGCCGAAGCTGTTCGAGCCCTTGATGCGGCCGATCCTGCCGGCCAAGCTGCTGGCCGGCCCGGAGGCGGGGCTGTTCACCGCCACCGGCGTGCTGATGGCGGCGGTGGTGCTGGCCCTGATCGTTTCCTACGCCAAGACCCGGCGCCTGCCCCTGATGCCACTCGTCACCGCGATCCTGGTGGTGGTGTTCGGCGGCCTGACCCTGTATTTCCAGGACCCGCGCTTCATCAAGATGAAGCCGACCATCCTCTACGCCCTGTTCGGCGGCGGCATGCTCGGCGGCCTCGCCTTCAACCGGCCGCTGCTGCCGATCATGCTCGACAACGCGATGGCGCTGACGGAAGAAGGCTGGCGCGTGCTGACGCTGCGCTGGGGGTTCTTCTTCCTGGGGCTGGCGGTGGCCAACGAGATCGTGTGGCGCAACCTCTCCGAGCACGCCTGGGTGCTGTTCAAGTTCCCCGGCACGGCGGGGCTGATCTTCCTGTTCACCTTTACCCAGGTGCCCCTCATCCTGCGCACCGAGCTGAAGGGCGAGGCGAAGGCGGAGGCGCCCGAGCACGTGTGAGCGGCTGTTGCCGTGCGCGGCGGGGCGCGCTAACCACCGGGCACCTCCTTTCCCCGGGATCGCCATGGGTTTCAAATGCGGCATCGTCGGCCTGCCCAACGTCGGCAAGTCGACCCTCTTCAACGCCCTCACCCAGACCGCCGCCGCGCAGGCGGCGAACTATCCCTTCTGCACGATCGAGCCCAACGTCGGCGACGTCGCCGTGCCGGACCCGCGGCTCGCCGTGCTGTCGGCCATCGCCGGCTCGCGCGAGATCATCCCGACACGGCTCACCTTCGTCGACATCGCCGGGCTGGTACGCGGCGCCTCCAAGGGCGAGGGGCTCGGCAACCAGTTCCTCGGCAACATCCGCGAGTGCGACGCGATCGCCCACGTGGTGCGCTGCTTCGTGGACGACGACGTGACCCACGTCGAGGGCGCGATCGCCCCGCTCGCCGACATCGAGACGATCGAGACCGAGCTGATGCTGGCCGACCTCGACAGCCTGGAGAAGCGCGTGCCGGCGCTGGAGAAGCGCGCGAAGACCGGCGGCGACAAGGACGCGGCGGCGCTGCTCGACCTCATGACCCGCTGCCTCGCGCTGCTGCGCGAGGGCAAGCCGGCCCGGCTCGCCGCCGTCAAGCCGGACGAACGCAAGGCCTTCGTCGGCCTCGGCCTGCTGTCGGCGAAGCCGGTGCTCTACGTCTGCAACGTCGAGGAAGCCTCGGCCGATGCCGGCAACGCCTTCTCCGCCGCCGTCGCCGGCCACGCGGAGGCGGAGGGCGCGGTGGCGGTGGTCGTTTCGGCGCGCATCGAGAGCGAAATCGCGGTGATGCCGCAGGCCGAGCAGGCCGAGTACCTGGAGGCCGTCGGCCTGGGCGAGCCGGGCCTCAACCGGGTGATCCGCGCCGGCTACGGCCTGCTCCACCTCATCACCTACTTCACCGTGGGACCCAAGGAGACGCGCGCCTGGACCGTGCCGCTCGGCACCAAGGGGCCGGCGGCGGCCGGCGTCATCCACACCGACTTCGAGAAGGGGTATATCCGCGCCGAGACGGTCGCCTACGACGATTACGTCGCCGGCCGGGGCGAGGCCGGCGCGCGCGAGGCCGGCCGCTTCCGCCTGGAAGGCAAGGATTACGTCGTCGCCGACGGCGACGTGCTGCATTTCCGCTTCGCCAACTGAGGCCGTCCAAGGTTTTCCAAGCGAGGTTACTATGGCCGCCAGCCCGCCCTCCGAGCCTTCACCCGCCGACCTCCTGCATTTCGAGGACATCGAACCGGGCACGGTGCTGCGCTCCGACCCGATCGTCGTGACGCGCGAGGCGATCACCGCCTTCGCCACCGCCTATGACCCGCAGCCCTTCCATCTCGACGAGGCGGCCGGCGCGGCCTCGCCGCTGGGCGGGCTCGCCGCCTCGGGCTGGCACACGACCGCGCTCGGCATGCGCCTGTACTTCGACGCCTTCGTTAGCCGGATCGCCTCCATGGGATCGCCGGGCGTCGACGAGGTCCGCTGGGTGAAACCGGTGCGGCCGGGCGACGCCCTGCACCTCGTGCTGACGATCGGCGACAAGCGCCCGTCCGGCTCGCGCCCCGACCGGGGCTTCGTCACCACGACCTTCGAGATGCGCAACGCCGCCGGCGACACGCTCATGACGCAGCACAACCCCGTGATCGTGCAACGGCGCGGCGCGGCTCGCCAGCAGCCATCGGGGGCGGCGCGCGAGCCGGCGGCCGTGTCCGCGGCGACACCCGCGACGGACGCCGACCTCATGCTCGCCGCTTCATACGAGGAGGTGGCGGTCGGCCACGAGAGCCTGCTCGGTACGCAGCTCTTCACGCCGGACACCATCACCACCTTCGCCGCGCTCTACGATCCCCAGTATTTCCACCTGGACGCCGATGCCGCCACGCGCAGCCACTTCGGCGGCTTGGTCGCCTCCGGCTGGCAGACGGCGGCGTTCTGGATGAAGCACTACGTCGCCGCGCGGCAGCGCTCGGCCGTGGCGCGGACGGCCTCGGGGTTGCCGGTGGCGGCCGGCGGTCCCTCGCCCGGCTTCACGGCGTTGAAATGGCTACGGCCGGTCCGCGCGGGGGAAACGGTCACCTATCGCCTCGCGATCAAGGCCAAGCGCACCTTGCGGCCTGGATGGGGCATGATCACCACCGCCGGCACCGGCCACGCCGCCGACGGCTCAACCGTCTACGGTTTCGAGGGCAGGCTGCTGTGGCCGACCGGTACGGGTCGCAAGTAGAACCACCGCTTGTTCGCCGGGAGGCAGGCCGATGGGAACGGACGCCCAGCTCGACGAGGCCGATCGTCGGATCGAGGCGCTGCGGGACGCCCTGGAGAGCTGCCGCCAGGCCATCCTCCTGGGGCGCGCGGCGATGTGGCTCGGCGGCATCGCCCTCGTGCTGGTCTTCACGGTGGCCGGCGCGTACCGGACGGCGCCGGTGGTGCTAGGCGCGATCACCGCGATCATCGGCGGCACCGTCTGGTCGGGCGCCAGCCGATCCTCACGCGACGAGATCGGCGCCGCCCTCGCCGCCATGGAAGCGCGCAAGTCGCAATTGATCGATCGGGTCGCCGCGCGCAACGGTTGGCGGGACCTGACGCCGACCGTGCACTGACCAACCCTCGGCCCGTGTCCGCTACTGGCGCGCCGGAACCCCGGCCGCCGGCGGTACCGTCCCGTCGTTGCGCGCGTCGGGTGGCAGCGCCGTCTTGCGCGGGTTGTTGTTGGCGCCGGCCGGTCCCGGTTCGCCGGGCGGAAGGCCGCTCGCCGGATGGTTCTGCGCGTCGCCGCCACCGGAGCTGGCGCCCCCTCCGGCCGCGAGGGCGAACGAGGCCAAGCCAACACTGAACACGATCGCGAGGATGGGCAGGGTGACGAGATCCATGGACGTTCTTCTCAATAGCCGGGTCGGTCGACGCGGTACTTGCGCTTGTAGATGCTGGGAATCAGGTGCTGATGCCGGTGGCGACGGCTGATCGGCGGGTCGCCCTGGGCATTGTCGCCGAGGATCTGCGGGTAAGGATCCTTCATGATCCGCTGCGGCCCGCCGATCCCCTGGGGCTCGGGATCCAGCGGCTCCCCGCCGCTGACGGTGCCGGGATAGGGCAGAGGGATCAAGGATTGCGCGGCGCGGGCCGCCGGCGCTCCGCCGATCAGGGTCGCGCAGACGAGGGCCAGGGCGCGCGGGTGGCGTGGCGTCCGGTATGACATTCCAGCGCAATTCGGAGCGCCGCCGCAACGTTCCGATGCCGCGATGTCTCAGACCATCGCTGGACGAGGTGGGGATCGCACAGGTGGCGGCGCTCCGGCGCGCGTGGATGTTTGACGCGGGGCAAGCCGAACCGTAGCTATCCCCGGACGTTCGAGTTGCCGCCGGCCGCGCGACGACGTGCCGGCGCGAGCCGCCGGGGCAATCCACGGAACATGACATGAGCGATGACGCGACCGGGTGGGTGGAACGCAAGCCGACGGCGCTGCTGGTGCTGGCCGACGGCACGGTGCTGGAAGGCGAGGGTTTCGGGGCGGTCGGCGAGGCGGTCGGCGAGGTCTGCTTCAACACCGCGATGACCGGCTACGAGGAAATCCTCACCGACCCATCCTACGCCGGGCAGATCCTCACCTTCACGTTCCCGCACATCGGCAACGTCGGGGCGAACGACCAGGACATCGAGTCGATCTCGCTGGCGGCGGCGCCGGGCGCGGTGGGCATGGTGGTGCACGCCCCGCTCACCGGACCGTCCAACCACCGCGCCACCCAGCACCTCGACGAATGGCTGCGCCGGCGCGAGGTGATCGGGCTGGCCGGGCTCGACACGCGGGCGCTGGTGTCGCTGGTGCGCGACCGGGGCGCGCAGAACGGCGTGATCGCCCACAGGCCCGACGGCGCCTTCGACGTCGAGGCCCTGAAGGCCAAGGCGAGCGGCTGGTCGGGGCTGGTCGGCCTCGACCTGGTGCCGGGCGTCACGGCGGGGCAGCGCTTCGACTGGGACGAGACGGTGTGGGACCTCGAGACCGGCTATGGCCGGCAGGAGGCGCCGCGCTACAAGGTCGTGGCGATCGATTACGGCATCAAGCGCAACATCCTGCGCCTGCTCGCCGAAGCCGGCTGCGCCGTCACCGTCGTGCCCTCGACCACCGATGCCGCCGCCATCATGGCGCTGGCGCCGGACGGGGTGTTCCTGTCGAACGGCCCCGGCGACCCCGCCGCCACCGGCGACTACGCCGTGCCGGTCATCAAGGACCTGCTGGCGCGCAAGGTGCCGACCTTCGGCATCTGCCTCGGCCACCAGCTGATGGCGCTGGCGGTCGGCGCGGACACGGTCAAGATGCACCAGGGCCATCACGGCGCCAACCATCCGGTGATGGACACCATCACCAACAAGGTCGAGATCGTCTCGATGAACCACGGCTTCGCGGTCGACCGCGCCACCCTGCCGGCGAACGCGCGGGAAACGCACCGCAGTCTGTTCGACGGCTCGAACTCCGGTTTCGAGCTCACCGACCGCCCGGCCTTCTGCGTGCAGCACCATCCCGAGGCCTCGCCCGGCCCGACCGACAGCCACTACCTGTTCACCCGCTTCACGAAACTGATGGACGAGGCGAAAGGGTGACGTAGGCCCGATCCACGCGATGTTTCCCTTTGCGACGCGGGCCGCCCTGTGGGACGGTCCCGCCGCGCCGACGGTGAGCGCCCGGGGGGAGATTCGCGACGATGAACGGCCGCCTTGCCATAGCCTGCCTCTTGACCGCCGCGCTTCCGGCGGCCGTTGCCCGAGCCGAAACGGCGAAGCCCCTGGCCCCGCTCGGCGCCGCCCCCGCCACCAAGGCGGCCCCGCTCGCCGTCGAGGAACCCCGCGACATCGTCGCCACCATCTACCGGCTCGCCGCCGCCGACCTGAAGAAGGCGGGTAAGGCGGACGGCCCCTTCTTCGACCGGGCGGTGCGGGAGGATTACTTCTCCAAGGGCTTCGACCTGCTGGTGACGAGCGCCGAAACCAAGGCGGCGCACGACGGCAAGGCCATCCTCGACTTCGATCCGATCTCCGCCTCGCCCGATGCCGAGCTGCAGAAGGTCACGCTGAAGACGGACGTGCTGGAACTCGGCAAGGCCACCGTCTCGGCGAGCTTCAACAACCACGGCGAGCCGACGATCGTCACCTACGATTTCATCCGCCAGGACGACAGCTGGAAGGTCAACGACGTCAAGGGCACGACGAACAAGGAGGCCTGGTCGGTGCGCAAGATCCTGGCGGCCTCGGGCCGGGCGCCGACCGAGCTCCCGGGCCAGAAGGCGGCGAAGGACGGCGACGAGGGACCGGTGACCAAGACCCGCTGAGACGACCCGCCGAGACGACCCGCTGAGGGAAGGAGACCCGCCGAGAGCGCGTCGAGGGTTTCGGCCCGCGAACCCCGTCCGTCTTGCCCGGCGGGGCCGAACCTTCGATAAGGCGCCCCGGACACTTTATGCGCGCGAGACCCATGTCGATCCGCCAACTCTACGATGCCCAGGTGCGCGAGGGCCATATCGAGCGGGACGCGGCGCAGGAGGCGGTGGTGGCGCGGCTCGACGCGCTCTGCGCGGCGCTGCACGGCTACGTGCCGGGCCGCAAGGCCGGCGCGCTCGGCTGGATGTTCGGGGCGAAGGCCAAGCACCCGGCGCTGCGCGGCGTTTACATCTGGGGCGGCGTCGGGCGCGGCAAGTCCATGCTGATGGACATGTTCTTCGGCGAGGTCGACCTCGGCAAGAAGCGCCGCGTCCATTTCCACGCCTTCATGGCGGAGGTCCACGCCGAGATCTACAAGCATCGGCAGGCGCTGAAGAGCGGCCTCGTCAAGGGCGAGGACCCGATCGAGCCGGTCGCGGAGGGCATCGCGCGGGGCGCGACGCTGCTCTGCTTCGACGAGTTCACGATCACCGACATCGCCGACGCGATGATCCTCGGGCGGCTGTTCAAGGCGCTGTTCGCGCTGGGCGTCATCGTGGTCGCGACCTCGAACATCGCGCCGTCCAACCTTTACGTCGGCGGCCTCAACCGGAGCCTGTTCCTGCCCTCGATCGCGTTGATGGAGGAACACATGGACGTGGTGGAACTCGACGCGCGCACCGATTTCCGCATGCAGAAGCTCGCGGGGTCGGAAACGCTGCACGTGCCGGTCGACGCCGCCGCGACAGCGGCCCTTACCGCCACCTTCAAGGCCCTCACCGGCCAGGAGACGGGCAAGCCGGCGACCCTCACCGTGCTCGGCCGCGCGGTGCCGGTGCCGCAGTCGCGCGGCAACGTCGCCCGCTTCACCTTCGCCGAGCTGTGCCAAAAGCCGCTCGGCGCGCAGGACTACCTCGCCATCGCGCAACGCTACCAGTGCGTCCTCATCGACGCGATCCCCGTGCTGAAGGCGTCGCAGCGCAACGAGGCCAAGCGCTTCATCATCCTGATCGACGCGTTCTACGAGGCGCACGTGAAACTGTTCGCCTCCGCCGCCGCGCCGCCGGACCGGCTGTTCGAGGCGGAGGACGGGCGGGAAGCCTTCGAGTTCCAGCGCACGATCTCGCGGCTCAACGAGATGCAGTCGGACGACTACATGGCCCTGCACCACGGCCGGGCCGGCGCGATGCGGAGCGGCACGGTGGGGATCGTGGACACCTGAGCCTTACGCCTTGACGAGCAGCACGTTGACCGCCTTGGCGACCACGTGGACGGCGTCGCCCACCTCGATGCCGAGGGCCTGGAGCGAGTCGAGGGTCATCACCGAAGCCATCCGGTAGTCGGTCCCCTGGAGCTTAACGGTGACCTGGGCCATCACGCCGCCGGTCTTGATGTCGACGACCTCGGCCGGGATGTCGTTGCGGGCACCGTGCTTCATCTTCGTCCTCCGCGCTTCTCCAAGACCCGCCATCTCGAAGGATGGATGCGGGGAACGCCGACCGGAGCCAGAGTTTCCCCCGTGCATCATCGGTCCGTTACGCGGCCCCCGCGACGGTCAGCGGAGCGGAACCGCCGGCGCGGTCGCGACCGCCGTGGATGGAGGGGCCTCCAGCATCGACGCGTTGGCGTTCCCCGCCCTGTCGAGCGCGGCGGCGACGTCGCCGGCCGTCAGCAATTCGGGCAGCACGATGCCGCCCGGCGCGCCCGGCCCGTAGACGACATTGAACGGGATGCCGTAGCGTCCGTGGCCGGCGAGGTAGCCGGCGATGGCCGGGTTCGGCCGCGTCCAGTCGGCCCGCATCGCGACCGTCTGCGCGTTGAGCCGGCGCGCGGTGGCGTCCTGCCCCAGCACGAGGCGCCTGTTGGCCTGGCAGGTCAGGCACCAGTCGGCGGTGACGTCGACGAACACGGTGCGCCCCTGCGACACGAGGGAGCGGATCGCGCCGCGGTCGAACGGCCGCCAGGCGATCGCCTCGTCGGCCGCTGCTCCGGCGCCGTCGACGCGGGCGGCGACGAGGTCCGGCAGCGCTATCGCCGCGAGGCTGAGGAGCGCGACGGCCGGGACCGCCGCGCGGCGCGAGCCGGTCGGCAGGCGCTCGCGCCAGGCCAGCAACGCGGCGACCGCCAGGAGCAGCGCGGCGACGCTCGCCGCCGTCGCCACGCCGACCTGCGTCAGGAGGATCGACAGCAGCCACAGCGCCGTCGCCAGCAGCGGCAGCGCCAGCACCTGCTTGAGCACCAGCATCCAGCGGCCCGGCCGGGGCAGCGCCGCCGCGAGGCGCGGCACGGCGGCGACCAGGAGGTAGGGGGAGGCGAGCCCGAGCCCGAGCGCGCCGAAGATGGCGAGCATCCGCGCCGGCGCGCCGGCCAGCGCGAAGCCGACCGCCGTGCCGAGGAACGGCGCGGAACACGGGGTCGCCAGCACCGTGGCGAAGGCGCCGGTCACGAAATGGCCGGCGAGGCCTTCGTCGGGCGCGGTGCGGCGCGCCGCGGCGTCGCGCACGAAGCGCGGCAGCGGCACGGCGAACAGCCCGGCGAGGTGGCAGGCGAACAGCGTGACGAGCACCGCCATGGCGGCGATGAAGGCCGGCTGCTGGAACTGCAGCCCCCAGCCGATCGTGCGGCCGGCCGCCTTCAAGGCGATCAGCGCCCCGGCGATGACGAGGAAGGACGCGACGACGCCGGCGGCGGTCGCGAGGAAGCCGGCCCTGATCCGCCCCGGCGCCCGGCCGCCCTGCCCGATCACCGCCACGAGCTTCAGGCTGAGCACCGGCAGCACGCAGGGCATCAGGTTGAGGATGAGGCCGCCAAGCAGCGCCACCCCGAGCATCGCCAGGAGCGACGGCCCCGCCGCCTCGCGCGTGGCGGAAGCGCCGGGCGCGATCGTCATCGGCGGGGTTTCGAGCGCCCGCGCGCCGTCGGTCACGGTGAGCGTGACGGTGCGCCCGGCGAGCCTGGCACCGACCGGCAGCGGCTGTTCGAGCGGCACCAGGAAGGTCGCCGCGCGCCCGTCGTCGGCCAGGCTCACGCGCGGTTGCCCCAGGGCCAGGGCCGGCTCGATCTCGGCGATCACGTCGGGGCTGCGGAAGGGGCCGAGCGCGCTCGCCCGCACCTCCAGCGCCGGCTTCCCGCCGTCGGAGACTTCGGCCACGCCCGAGACCGCGATGCCGGCCGCCCGCGCCTCGCCCGGCACCGCCGCCCGCGCCTTGGCGAGGGTGAGGGCGTCGCCGTCCGGCTTCGCCGGGCCGGCCGGCACGCTCATGGCGAGGTCGAACGTCTTGGGGACGCACAGCTGCGCGCAAACGAGCACGTCGAGCTTCAGCCTGAGGTCGAGCGGCCGGCCCGGCGTGGCGACGGCGACGTCGATTGGGAAGATCACGTCGCCGTGGTAGCCGAAGGTTTGGATGCCGAGCAGGGTGAGGCGCGCGGGCGCGGGGTAGGACAGGGTCGCGGCCCCAAGGTTGGTCGAGCCGGCCCAGTCTAGCGCCGGCGGCAGGCCGGCGTCGCCGGGCGAGCGCCAGTAGGTCTTCCAGCCGGCGTCCAGGCTCACCTCGACGCCGGCCGGCACGTTTGCGAGGGCGCCGGTGCCGGTCACGGCGGTCAGCAGCCGCGCCTTGGCGACGTCGGACGTGACCCAGGAGCCCGCCGCGGCCCGGGCCGGGAGGGAACCGCCCGCCAGGCAGGCGAAACCTGCGGCCAGGGCCGCGAACGTCCGGCTCGGCCTTGCCACCGCCGAAGCAAACCTCATCCCGATCCCCTCACGCGACGGCGGTGCGCCAGCCGATCCGCTCGTCGATATTGCTATGTCGCCCGAAGGACCGACATTAGCTCCACCAATCTGGATTTTTCGAGGAGAGCAAGCATGACCAAGACGCTTCCCGAAGCCGGCATCGCGACGCGGCGGCCGGGGCGCGGTCGCATCTATGGATCGATCACGGAAACGATCGGCGACACGCCGCTGGTGCGCCTCGACAGGATCGCCAAGGTGAAGAGCGTCAAGGCCAACCTGCTCGCCAAGCTGGAGTTCTTCAACCCCACCTCGAGCGTCAAGGACCGGATCGGCGTGGCCATGATCGAGGCCATGGAGCGGGCCGGCACGATCAAGCCGGGCGAGACCATGCTGGTCGAGCCGACCTCGGGCAACACCGGCATCGGGCTCGCCTTCACCGCGGCGGCGCGCGGCTACAAGCTGACCCTGGTGATGCCGGAAAGCATGTCGATCGAGCGGCGCAAGATGCTGAAGCTGCTCGGCGCCGAACTCGTCCTCACCCCGGCGGCTGAGGGCATGAAGGGCGCGATCAGTCGCGCCCATGCCATCATCGATGCCACGCCCGGCGCGGTCATGCCACAGCAGTTCGAGAACGAGGCCAATCCCGACATCCACCGGCGCACGACCGCCGAGGAAATCTGGACCGACACGGGCGGCGAGATCGACGCCTTCGTCGCCGGCGTCGGCACCGGCGGCACGATCACCGGCGTCGGCGGCACCCTGAAGCCGCGTCGCCCCTCGATGAGGGTGATCGCCGTGGAGCCGGCCGACTCACCGGTGCTGTCTGGCGGCAAGCCCGGCGCGCACAAGCTCCAGGGCATCGGCGCCGGCTTCGTGCCGCCGGTCCTCGACACCGGCATCATCGACGAGATCATCACCGTCGGCAACGAAAGCTCGTTCGAGCACGCCCGCCTGCTCGCCCGCCTCGAAGGCATTCCCGCCGGCATCTCGTCCGGCTCGGCCCTGGAGGCGGCGATCACCGTCGGGTCGCGACGGGAGTTCGCGGGGAAGAACATCGTGTTGATCATACCCTCCTTCGCCGAGCGTTACCTCTCGACAGCCCTCTTCGACGAGCTATGATGATGCGCCGAGGCGGTGAGGAACCAGGAGGGGTTGCTGGCGTTCGCTACTCACAACGATGTTCGGCATGGGGCGTCGAGGCGCGCTAGCGCTTTGACTTGGCAGATGAAACGGGGATCGCAATGCACCTGATCGCACTTATCGCCATGGTCACCGCGACCGGTGCCCTCGCTTCGGCCCTGGTTTCCAGCCGCCAGCGCGCGGCCCTCATTCCGGTACGGGTCAAGCGCCGCCAGCGCTGAAGCGCGTCCCGCGCCACGTAGCCGACGCGGGAGCGACGACGTTGGGATAAATACGTGGAGGCGCCTACCCCATCGGGTGGCGCCTTTGTTCGTGGGCGGGACCGTTCGCGGCCGAGGAAACATCGGCCGCGACGAGAAGGGACCGGTCGTCATGGTGGGCTCGTGTTTCCACGACGCGCGCGCGTCGCCAGTCCTCCCAGGCCGTGCCCCCTCGCGACCGCCGGGCACGAACCCTCGCCCCTTCCTTGACGCTTCGCCGTACGGGATGCGATAGCGCTTCCATTCGGCGCTCGCGCGCCTTCAGCGAGAGTCGACATGGCCCAAACATCGCCAATCCAAGCGTCGTCCCTTCGGGCGCGCTACGACATCCTCGGCTTGGGCAACGCCATCGTCGACATCATCGCGCGAACGCCGGACGCGTTCCTGGCGGATCACGCGCTGACCAAGGGCACGATGGCGCTGATCGAGGAAGCGCCGGCCGAACATCTCCTGCAGGCGATGGGCGAGACCACGGTCGTGTCCGGCGGCTCGGCCGCCAACACGGTGATCGGCGCGGCGAGCTTCGGCTGCGCGGCGGCCTTCGTCGGCAAGGTCAAGGACGACCATCTCGGCGACCTCTTCACCGACGATATTCGCCGTGCCGGCGTCGATTTCCCCATTCCACACGCGTCCGACGGCCCGGCCACCGCCCGCTGCTTCGTGCTGGTGACCCCCGACGGTCAGCGCACGATGAATACCTTTCTCGGCGCCTGCCAGAACCTGACCGAGGCCGACGTCGATGCCGGCATGGTCCAAGCGTCCAGGATCACGTATCTCGAAGGCTACCTGTGGGACCCGCCGGCGGCCAAGCAGGCCTTCGTCAAGGCGGCCACGCTCGCGCACGCGGCCGGCCGCCGCGTGGCGCTCAGCCTGTCGGACGCCTTCTGCGTCAACCGCTACCGGCCCGAGTTCCTCAACCTGCTGCGCGACGGCACGGTCGACATCCTGTTCGCCAACGAGGGCGAGCTGGCGAGCCTGCTCGAAGAGCCGGACTTCGACGCCGGCATCGCCCTGCTTCGCCGCGAGGGCGTGCTGGCCGCCGTCACCCGCGGCGAGCACGGCTGCGTCGTCGTCTCGTCCGCCGGCGTGCAGGCGATCCCGGCGGCCCCGATCGCGACGCTCGTCGACACGACCGGGGCCGGCGACCTCTTCGCGGCGGGTTTCGTGACAGGCCTCGTCCGCGGCCTGGACCACGCGGAAAGCGCCCGGCTCGGCACGCTGGCGGCGGCGGAGATCATCCAGCACATCGGCGCGCGTCCGAAGACGGACCTCAAGGCGCTGGCCATGTCCAACGGTCTCGCCGTCTGACGAACGGACGTGGTCGGCGCTCCATCTGACGAAGAAGCCGGCGCACGACGTGCGATCATGCGCAGCGTGACCGGAGCTGGAACGATGGGTCCGAGCGCGGGTTTGCAAACCGCAAGACGGGGAGCACAATCTTGACATCTTCTGCACAGCGCGTGTCCGCGCAGCGGAGTCGCGTTCGCGAGGGCCGGCCCTACCCGCTCGGCGCGACGTGGGATGGTCGCGGGGTGAACTTCGCCCTCTTTTCGGCGCACGCGACCAAGGTCGAGCTTTGCCTGTTCAACCACTTCAGCGAGAAGGAAGTCGAGCGTATCGAGCTGCCGGAGTTCACCGACGAGATTTGGCACGGCTACCTGCCGGACGCGCGCCCGGGCACGATCTACGGCTACCGCGTCCACGGACCCTACGACCCCGTCGGCGGCCATCGCTTCAATCCCAACAAGCTCGTGCTCGACCCCTATGCCAAAGCGATCGAGGGCAACCTCACGTGGAACCCGGCCGTCTTCGGATACAAGATGGAGAGCGGCGACGATACGACCTACGACGAGCGCGACAGCGCCCGCTTCATGCCCAAGGCGCGCGTCATCGACCCGGCTTTCACCTGGGGCGCCGACCGGCCGCTGCGCACGCCCTTCGACCAATCGCTCATCTACGAGATGCACGTGCGCGGCTTCACGAAGCAGCATCCGGGTGTCCCGGAGCGGCTGCGAGGCACCTTCCGGGGCCTGATCCAGCCCGAGGTGGTGCGCCACATCAAGTCGCTCGGCGTCACCGCCGTCGAATTGATGCCCATCCACATGTTCATCAACGACGACCACCTGCTGAACAAGGGGCTGACGAACTACTGGGGCTACAACACGCTTGGCTTCTTCGCGCCCGATCGGCGCTTCGCCTCCGTCTACGACTTCGCCTTCTCCGAGTTCAAGGAAATGGTGAGCCACCTTCACGCCGCCGGCCTCGAGGTGATCCTCGATGTCGTCTACAACCACACGGCGGAAGGTAATGAGTTCGGCCCGACCTTCTCCTTCAAGGGCATCGACAACTTCTCGTACTACCGGTTGCTTAAGGACAAGCCGCGCTTCTACATCAACGATACCGGCACGGGGAACACGCTGAACCTTTCGCACCCCCGCGTGCTGCAGATGGTCACCGACAGCCTGCGCTATTGGGTCGAGGACATGCATGTCGACGGCTTCCGCTTCGACCTCGGCACCATACTCGCGCGCGAGGATCACGGCTTCGACGAGGGCGGCGGCTTCCTGGATTCCTGCCGGCAGGACCCGGTGCTGTCGTCGGTCAAGCTCATCGCCGAACCCTGGGACTGCGGGCCGGGCGGCTACCAGGTCGGCCGCTTCCCGCCGGGCTGGGCGGAATGGAACGACCGTTACCGCGACAACGTCCGCTCCTTCTGGAAGGGCGAGGGGCATGAGCTGCCCAACCTCGCCAAGCGGGTCACCGCCTCGGCGGAGAATTTCAACCATCGTGGCCGCAAGGCGTGGGCGAGCGTCAACTTCGTCACCGCGCACGATGGCTTCACGCTGAACGACCTCGTGAGCTACAACGAGAAACACAACGAGGCCAACGGCGAGGGCAATCGCGACGGCTCCTCCGACAATCGCTCGTGGAACTGCGGCGTCGAGGGCGAGACCGACGATCCCGCCATCGTCGAATTGCGCGAGCGGCAGAAGCGCAACATCCTCTCCACCCTGTTCTTCTCGCAGGGCTTGCCGATGCTGCTCGCCGGCGACGAGTTCGGCCGAACCCAGGGCGGCAACAACAACGCCTACTGCCAGGACAGCCCGATCGGGTGGGTGGATTGGGCGATCTCGGCCGATGGGCACAAGCTCTACGGCTTCGTGCAGAAGCTCGCCCGCCTGCGCCAGGAATACCCAATCCTGCGCCGCGAGCGCTTCCTCACCGGCCAATACAATGAGGAGCTCGACGTCAAGGACGTGACTTGGCTGCGTCCCGACGGCAGCGAGATGCACGACGCCGATTGGTCGAACGGCAACGCGCGCAGCCTCGGCGTCCTGCTCGACGGCCGCACGCAGGTGACCGGCATCCGCAAGCGCGGCAGCGATCAGACGCTGTTGATCGTGTTCAACGCCTACCACGAGGTGGTGCAGGTGACCCTCGTCGAGGTGACCGGCGGCAAGAAGTGGGTGCGCCTCGTCGACACCAACCAGCCGGAGGCGGAGGAGACCGACACGTTCGAGTTCGACCACGTTTATGACGTGACCGGCCGTTCGGTGGTGATGTTCAAGCTGCAGATGTGATCGGCCGGCACGCCGACGCGACCGCGGGGCGGGTGAGGCGAGGTGACCCTACCCCATGAAGACGTGGTTCGACCCAGGGAGTCCGGTCATGGAAGCCGCGCCGTCCGATTGCCTGCTGCGCCATGCCGGTCCGCCGCATCGCGTCGCCGGCATCAACGGCGTGCAGATCGATGACGAGCGGCTCGCCGCCGTGCTCCATCCCGACGCCCACCTGCTTTGCCTCTACGATCAGGCCTTGCACGGCGAGGGGACCGTATGGGACCCGCGTCACGAGTGGCTGGTATGGTCCGATGTCAAGGGACGGCGGGTCATGGCTTGGCACCCCGACGGTCGCGTCACCGTGCTGATCGACGCCACGCCCTTCATCAACGGCAACGCGCTCGATCGTGACGGCATGCTGGTCCACTGCGAGCACGGCCGACGTTGCATCAGCCGCTCCGACGCGGACGGCATCCCCCGGCCCTTCATAACCCATTACGGGGACCGGCGCCTCAACACACCCAACGATCTGGTCGCGGCGGCGGACGGCGCGATCTGGTTCACCGACCCGATCTTCGGCCTGCGGATGCCGCAGCAGGGTTGCCTGCGCGAAGCCGAACTCGACCATCACAGCGTCTACCGCTACGATCCCGACACCCGCGACCTGCGCCGCATGGCCGATTTCACCGAACCCAACGGGCTCGCCTTCTCACCCGACGGCCGCATCCTCTACGTGTCCGACACGGCGCGTGGCTTCAGCGGCGGAACGCACGAGATCCAGGCTTTCGACGTTCCCGCCGACGTCGGCGCGGGCGGCAAGCTGTCCGGCCGACGCTTCTTCTGCCGCACCGACATCGGCGTGCCCGACGGCTTCAAGGTCGACCGCCGGGGCTGGCTGTGGACGACGTCGGGCAATGGGTTGCACGTCTACGCGCCCGATGGCCACCGGCTCGGCTTCTTCCCGACGCCGATCACCTGCTCGAACTGCGCGTTCGGCGGGGTCGACGGGCGGCGCCTGTTCATCGCGGCGGAACGATACCTGCTCGCCATCGACCTGCTCGTGCCCTAAAGGATCGGCCTGAAAAGTGCACGGCGGTTTCCGGATATGCCGATGCGCCGCCCCACCCGGCATGCCTCCCATGAAGGCACCATGACGCTCGGCTCCCTGTACGACCACGGCTTCGTTCGCGTCGCCGCATGCACGATCGCCGGCCGCATCGCCGATCCCGCCGCCAACGCCGCGGCGATCCTCGCCGAGGCGCGAGCCTGCCACGACGAGGGGGCGAGCCTCTGCGTGTTCCCGGAACTCGCCCTGTCGTCCTACGCGATCGACGACTTGCTGCTCCAGGACGCCCTGCTCGACGCCGTCGCCGACGCGCTCGCCGACCTCGTCGCCGCCAGCGCGGCGCTGCGACCGCTGCTCCTCGTCGGCGCGCCGCTGCGCTGGCGCAACCGGCTCTATAATTGCGCGCTCGCCATCCAAGGTGGCCGACTGCTCGGCGCCCTGCCCAAGTGCCACCTGCCGAACTACCGTGAATTCTACGAGCGTCGGCACTTCGCGTCGGGCGCCGGCATCACCGGCGAGACGATCCGGGTCGGCGACGTGGAGGCGCCCTTCGGCTTCGATCTGTTGTTCGAGGCCGCCGACGTGCCGGGCTTCGTCGTCCACGCCGAGATCTGCGAGGACGTGTGGGTGCCGGTGCCGCCCTCGTCGGTCGCCGCCCTGTCGGGCGCGACCGTCCTCGCCAACCTGTCCGCGTCCAACATCACGGTGGGCAAGAGCGGCACGCGCCACCTGCTCACGCGCGCCCAATCGGCGCGCTGCCTCGCCGCCTACGTCTACGCCGCCGCCGGCGCCGGCGAATCCACCACCGACCTCGCCTGGGACGGCCAAGTCACCATCGACGAGAACGGCGCGAACCTCGCCATCTCCGAGCGTTTCCCCATGGGGGCGCACCACGTGATCGCCGATGTCGACCTCGACCTGCTGCGCCAGGAGCGCCTGCGCCAGGGCACGTTCGACGATAACGCCGGCTGGCTCGTCGGCGTCTCGTTCCGCCGCGTCCCGTTCACCGTCGACCCGCCGGCGGCGACCGGCCTGCGTCGGCGCGTGGAGCGCTTCCCCTTCGTGCCCTCCGACGCCGGGCGACTCGCGCAGGACTGCTTCGAGGCCTACAACATCCAGGTCTCCGGGCTCGCTCAGCGCCTCGCCGCGATCGGCGTGAAGCGGGCGGTGATCGGCGTTTCCGGCGGCCTCGACTCGACGCATGCCCTGATCGTCGCCGCGCGCGCCTTCGACCGCCTCGGCCTGGCCCGCGCGGATATCCTCGCCTACACCCTGCCGGGCTTCGCCACCGGTGACGAGTCGAAGGCCAACGCCCACGCCCTCATGGCGGCGCTCGGCGTCAGCGCGGCGGAGATCGATATCCGCCCCGCCGCCCGGCAGATGCTCGACGACCTCGGCCACCCCTACGCGAGCGGCGCCGACGTCTTCGACATCACCTTCGAGAACGTGCAGGCCGGGCTTCGCACCGACTACCTGTTCCGCCTCGCCAATCACCGGGACGCGATCGTGATCGGCACCGGCGACCTGTCGGAATTGGCGCTCGGCTGGTGCACCTACGGCGTCGGCGACCAGATGAGCCACTACAACGTCAACGGCGGCGTGCCGAAGACGCTGATCCAGCATCTCCTGCGCTGGGTGATCGAGGCGCGCCTGTTCGCCCCCGAGGTGGGGGCGACGCTGCGGCGCATCCTCGACGCGACCATCTCGCCCGAGCTGGTGCCGGTGGTGGCCGGCGAGGCGCCGCAGGACACGGAGGCCAAGGTCGGCCCCTACGAGCTGCAGGACTTCAACCTGTTCTACACGCTGCGTTACGGGTTCCGACCGGGCAAGATCGCCTTCCTCGCCCACCACGCCTGGGGCGACGTGGTTGCCGGTGACTGGCCGCCCGGCTTTCCGCGCGACAGGCGGCGCGCCTACGACGACGCGACAATCGTCGCGTGGTTGGAGGTCTTCGTTCGCCGCTTCTTCGGCTTCAGCCAGTTCAAGCGCTCGGCGATGCCCAACGGCCCGAAGGTGGCGGCCGGCGGCTCGCTGTCGCCGCGCGGCGACTGGCGCGCGCCCTCCGACGGCAACGCGGCGGCGTGGCTGGCGGAGCTGGAGAGTATCGGCAAAGCATCTTCTAAATAACCATGTTACACCTAAAGCATAGAACCGCATCACGGGCGCTGTGCCGTCATCCCGGACGGAGCGAAAGCGAAGATCCGGAACCGGTTTCCGCAGTCGCTGATCGTTCGAGGACACCGGTTCCGGGTTAGCCTTCGGCGTCCCGGAATGAAGAGCCAATAGTGCCGCCCGCCGCTTACATCTAATTACTATTACTATGAGCTTCCATATGAATACGCGTTGGCGCCGCATTTTGCATTTGCAAATTGATACTCAGTCTAAATTTAGGTTACTTGTAACGTTAGTTTACACTATCATTCAAGTTTTAGCAATAGATATGAGGTACGCATGGGCTCGTCGTCAGAACGGCTGGAATATCGCTACGCTCCGTGAACTTGTCGATTATCCGCTTATGTCTGTCTTCGGCTATATCATCGGAGTTCTGGGTAACAGTCTTCGGATCTGGTCCTGGCTCTTCCTAGCCTATTTCCTCGTCATGACCCTATGGGTTATGAACCGTGTGCTCGCCGATGATGGGCAGGCTTTTACAAGAGCGTATTACGAAGACACTCTACTGCGGCTAGCTTTCAATATAGCTGTTGTATCCACTTTGGCAGTCGGTGCTCTATTCATCCATCTTGCGGTAGGCGGAAAGCCGCCAGCAGGCTGGAAGATAGCCTTGAGCGCAGGGCTCGTCCCCGTCTGGTTCGCCATCCTGCTTCTGATGCGGTGAAGCACTTATCTGTGGAGCGCTCGTGGGGACATCGTGCGAGGCTTGAGCAGTACTGGTCGAGAGTTGCGCCCGACGGGGTCTCGTTACGAATGTCCCGTCAGCCGAAGCAGATGACGGTGTCGCCGTAACGCGCGAGGGCCTTGTCATGGGTCAGGAGGCGCAGCGGCTCGCTGAGCGCCTGGGCGACGAGGAGCCGGTCGAACGGATCGCCGTGGATCAGCGGCAGGGTTTCCACCGCTGCCGCGTGGACGGCCGTCACGTTCAGCATCGTGTAGCCGGCGGCGGCGAAGGCCGCGATGGCTTTCTCGGCTGATAACGCGGGTGAAGCCCTCCGAGCGAGCGGGCGCTTGACGGCAATTTCCCAGACGTTCACCGCCGAGACGAAGACCTGGTTGGATGCGTCAGCGATCATGTCCCGCCCCTCTTCTGTGAGCAGTTCGACTGCGGACACCGCCCAGAGAGCGATATGAGTATCGAGAAGCAGTCTCACTCTTTGTTTTCAAAGAGCTTTGCGCCCTCTTCACCGTAGAAGAG
The DNA here is from genome assembly GCA_964244495.1 of uncultured Beijerinckiaceae bacterium. GTDB lineage: Bacteria > Pseudomonadota > Alphaproteobacteria > Rhizobiales > Beijerinckiaceae > RH-AL1. The sequence continues at coordinate 88,634 of CAXTIU010000011.1, read as the reverse complement.
CTTCAGAATTTCACCATCGGTCGAGTTAAATTCTTCCAGGGACATCGCGGGGTACTGCCCCTGCAAAATCCCGAGTCGCTTGCTGACGTCCGGTTTGGTGGCGATCGGCACGAGGCGCGCCGCTGGCTTGCCGTTGCGCGCTATGATGATCTCCGCCTCGGCACCGCTCTCGACGGCTTCGACGAGGCGAGAGAAATTCGTTTTCGCATCGAGCATGTTGACGGTCGGCATCGCAGCACCCTGACTAGACCTAGTCAGGGTATGCCAGCTCTCTCAATCCGGCAAGGCTGGTATCTCCGAACGGTGCGATCGTCACACGTGGATCGCGCGCCGCTCCACCGCCATCGCCGCCTCCTTCACCGCCTCCGCCATCGTGGGGTGGGCGTGGCAGGTGCGGGCGAGGTCCTCGGACGAGCCGCCGAACTCCATCAGCAGGGCGCATTCGGCGATGAGGTCGCCGGCCGCCGCGCTGATGATGTGGACACCCAGCACCTTGTCCGTCTCGGCGTCGGCCAGCACCTTGACGAAGCCCTCGGTGTGGCGCGTCGCCCGCGCGCGGCCGTTGGCGGTGAAGGGGAACTTGCCGACGTTGTACTTGATGTCGGCCGCCTTCAGCTCCTCCTCCGTGCGCCCGACGGCCGCGACTTCCGGCATGGTGTAGACGATGCCGGGGATCACGCCGTAGTTGACGTGGCCGTGTTGCCCGGCCAGCATCTCGGCCAGCGCCACGCCCTCGTCCTCGGCCTTGTGGGCGAGCATCGGCCCGCGGATCACGTCGCCGATCGCGAAGATGCCGGGCACGCTGGTCTCGAAGCCGTCGTCGACGGTGACGCGCCCACGGTCCATCGCGACGCCCAGAGCCTCCAGGCCGAGGCCCTCCGTGTTCGGGCGCCGGCCGATCGCCACCAGCACGACGTTGGCGTCAAAACTTTGAGCGGCACCGCCCTCCTTCGGCTCCACCGTCACGGTGGCGCCGTCCTTGCCCTTCCGCACGCCGGCGACCTTGACGCCGAGGTGGAACTTGATCCCCTGCTTCTCCAAGGTCCGCTGGAACTGCTTGGACACCTCGCCGTCCATGCCCGGCAGGATACGGTCGAGGAACTCGACCACCTCCACCTCGGCGCCGAGCCGCTTCCACACGCAGCCGAGCTCCAGCCCGATGTAGCCGCCGCCGACCACGATCAGCTTCTTCGGCACGCTCTCCAGCGCCAGCGCGCCCTCGGAGGAGACGACCACCTTCTCGTCGACCTCGACGTCGGTCAGCTTGGCGATCTCGGAGCCGGTGGCGATGCAGATCGCCCTGGTCTCAAGCTCCTGCGTCTTACCGTCATCGCCGGTCACCGTCACGGCGCCCGCGCCCTTGATGGTGCCGAGCCCGGTGTAGGTGTCGACCTTGTTCTTCTTGAAGAGGTAGCCGACGCCCTGCACGTTGGCCCCGACCGTATCGGTCTTGTGCTTCATCATGGCTTTCAGGTCGAGCTTCGGCTTGCCGACGGTGATGCCGAGCGAGGGGAAGTCGTGCGTGACCTCCTCGAACTTCTCGGACGCGTAGAGCAGCGCCTTGGACGGGATGCAGCCGATGTTGAGGCAGGTGCCGCCGAACGTCGGTCGCTTCTCGACGACCGCCACCTTGAGCCCCAGCTGCGCGGCGCGGATCGCGCACACGTAGCCGCCGGGGCCGGTACCGATGACGATGAGATCGTAGGTCATTTCACTCGTTTCGATGCGCTGGGGATCGTCGGCCGACGGGATGCTGGTGAACCCGGAGGCTGAGATAGGCTATGATTTGAGATGATGAAGGGGCGCCGTGGTCACAGGTCCAGAACGAGGCGCGCCGGGTCCTCCAGCGCCTCCTTGATCCGCACCAGGAAGGTCACCGCCTCCTTGCCGTCGACGATGCGGTGGTCGTAGGACATGGCGAGGTACATCATTGGCCGGATCTCGACCTTGCCGCCGATCGCCACCGGGCGCTCCTGGATCTTGTGCATGCCCAGGATGCCGGACTGCGGCGCGTTGAGGATCGGCGTCGACATCAGCGAGCCGTAGATGCCGCCGTTGGTGATGGTGAAGGTGCCGCCCATCATGTCGTCGATCTTCAGCTGGCCGTCGCGTGCCCGCTTGCCGAGCGCGGCGATCGTCTTCTCGATGCCGGCGATGCCCAGCATGTCGCAGTCGCGCACCACCGGCACCACCAGGCCCTTGTCTGTGCCGACCGCGATGCCGAGGTGGTAATAGTTCTTGTAGATGAGGTCCGCGCCGTCGATCTCGGCGTTGACCGCCGGCACGTCCTTGAGCGCCTGGACGCACGCCTTCACGAAGAAGCCCATGAAGCCGAGCTTGGCGCCGTGCTTCTTCTCGAACACGTCCTTGTACTTCGTCCGCAAGGCCATCACCTCGCTCATGTCGACCTCGTTGAAGGTCGTCAGCATGGCGGCGGTCGCCTGCGCGTCCTTGAGGCGACGCGCGATCGTCTGGCGCAGCTTCGTCATCTTCACGCGCTCCTCGCGCTCGGCGTCGGACGCCGGCGAGGGGGCGCGCACCGGCGCGGGACGCTCGGGCGCCGGAGCGCGCGCCTCGGCGACCGGCTGCGCGGGCGCGGCCGGCTGGTGGGCGACCACGTCGCCCTTCATCACCTGGCCGCGGCGGCCCGATCCCGCCACGTCGCCGATGTCGATGCCGCGGTCGGCGGCCGACTTGGCGGCGGAGGGCGCCGGCGGCATCGGCTTCGGCCCCTTGATGGACGAAGCGCCGTTGGCGTCGGTCGCGGCGGCGGCGGCCCGCGAGGCGGCCGGCGCGCCCTTGGCGCTATCGGCTGGCGGCGTGCCGGTCGCTTTCGCCTCGGCGGGCTTGGTCTCGATCGGCTTGGCGGCACCGTTGCCGGCCGCCGCGCCGCCCTCGGTGATCTGGCCGAGCAGGCCGCCCGGCTCGACCGTCTCGCCATCCTTGGCGATGATCTCGGCGAGCACGCCGGCGGCCGGCGCGTTGACCTCCAGCGTCACCTTGTCGGTCTCGAGCTCGCAGAGCGGTTCGTCGGCCTTCACCGACTCGCCGGCCTTCTTGAACCAGCGCCCGATCGTCGCCTCGCTCACCGATTCACCGAGGGTGGGAACGCGGATTTCAGTCGCCATGGTTGATCGCCGCCCCTGCGGCCCTCCGGTCAAGAATCAGAAGAATGCGACGCCTTACGCGAAGACCTCGTCGGTGAAGGCCTTCATCTGCGCGAGATGCTTCGACATGAGCCCCGTCGCCGTCGCGGCGGCGGCCGGGCGGCCGACGTAGCGCGGCCGCGTCTGGCCACCGCCGACCTGGCCCAGCACCCATTCGAGGTAGGGATCGATGAAGGTCCAGGCCCCCATGTTCTTGGGCTCCTCCTGGCACCATACCACCTGGGCGTTCTTGAAGCGCCCCAGTTCGTTGACGAGCGCCTTCAGCGGCATCGGGTAAAGCTGCTCGACGCGCAGCAGGTACACGTCGTCGATCTCGCGGCGCTCGCGCTCCTCGAACAGGTCGTAGTACACCTTGCCGGTGCACAGGACGACGCGCCGCACTTGGTCGTCGGCCACGAGTTCGACCTTGTGCTCGCCCGCCGTCTCCGCCCCGTCGCGCAGCAGGCGGTGGAAGGTGGTGCCGGCCTCCATCGCGTCGAGGCCCGACACGGCGCGCTTGTGGCGCAGCAGCGACTTCGGCGTCATCAGGATCAGCGGCTTGCGGATGTCGCGCTTCAGCTGCCGGCGCAGGATGTGGAAGTAGTTCGCCGGCGTCGTGCAGTTGGCGACCTGCATGTTGTCCTCCGCGCAGAGCTGGAGGTAGCGCTCGAGCCGCGCCGAGGAGTGCTCCGGCCCCTGACCCTCGTAGCCGTGCGGCAGCAGGCAGACGAGCCCCGACATGCGCAGCCACTTGCGCTCGGCCGACGAGACGAACTGGTCGAACACGACCTGCGCGCCGTTGGCGAAGTCGCCGAACTGCGCTTCCCACAGCACGAGGGCGTTGGGCTCGGCGACGGAGTAGCCGTACTCGAAGCCGAGCACCGCCTCCTCCGACAGCATCGAGTTGATGACCTCGAAGCGCGCCTGCTCGTCGCGGATGTGGTTGAAGGGCACGTAGCGGCGCTCGTTCTCCTGGTCGATCAGCACGGAATGGCGCTGCGAGAAGGTGCCGCGCTCGGAATCCTGGCCGGACAGGCGGACGCGGAAACCCTCGTCGACGAGGGAGGCGAAGGCCAGCGCCTCGCCCATCGCCCAATCGATGTTGGCGCCGGTGTCGATCGCCTTGCGACGGTTGTCGAGCAGGCGCCCGATCGTCTTGTGCAGGTGGAAGCCGTCCGGCACCTCCGTGATGCGGCGTCCGAGCGCCGCGAGGCGGGAACGCTCGACACCGGTCTGGCCGCGGCGCTCCTCGTCCTGGGGGGACGACGAGCGCAGGCCCGACCAGCGGCCGTCGAGCCAATCGGCGCGGTTGGGCTGGTAGTGCTGGCCGGCCTCGTACTCCTCGTCGAGCGTCTTGCGCCAGGCGGCCTTGGCCTCGTCCACCGCCTCCTGGCTGAGCACGCCCTCGCCGACGAGCTTGCCGGCGTAGATGTCGAGCACGCTCGCGTGGGCGCGGATCTTCTTGTACATCAACGGCTGGGTGAACGAGGGCTCGTCGCCCTCGTTGTGACCGAAGCGCCGATAGCAGAACATGTCGATGACGACCGGCTTGTGGAACTGCTGCCGGAACTCGACGGCGATCTTCGCGGCGTGGACCACCGCCTCGGGATCGTCGCCGTTGACGTGCAGGATCGGCGCCTCGATCATCTTGGCCGTGTCGGAGGGATAGGGCGAGGACCGCGAGTAGCGGGGATAGGTGGTGAAACCGATCTGATTGTTGATGATGAAGTGGATCGACCCGCCGGTGTTGTGGCCCTTGAGGCCGGACAGGCCGAAGCATTCGGCGATCACGCCCTGCCCGGCGAAGGCGGCGTCGCCGTGGAGCAGCAGCGGCAGCACCTTGGAGCGCTCGACGAGGTCGTCCTTCTGGTCCTGCTTGGCGCGCACCTTGCCGAGCACCACGGGGTCGACGATCTCGAGGTGCGACGGGTTGGCGGCGAGCGACAGGTGCACGGTCCGATCGTCGAAGGTGCGGTCCGACGAGAAGCCCAGGTGGTACTTCACGTCTCCCGAGCCTTCCGTCTCGACCGGCGTGTAGGAGCCGCCCTTGAACTCGTGGAAGATGGCGCGGTGCGGCTTGTGCATCACCTGGCTCAGCACGTTGAGCCGGCCACGGTGCGCCATGCCGACCTCGATGTCCTCGATGCCGAGCGCGCCGCCGCGCTTGATGATCTGTTCGAGCGCCGGCACCATGCTCTCGCCGCCGTCGAGCCCGAACCGTTTGGTGCCGGTGTAGCGCACGTCCAGGAACTTCTCGAAGCCTTCCGCCTCGATCAGCTTGTTGAGGATCGCCCGCTTGCCTTCCGGCGTGAAGGTGATCGCCTTGTCGACGCCTTCGATGCGCTCCAGCATCCAGGCCTTCTCGGCCGGATCGGACATGTGCACGAACTCGAAGCCGATCGTGTCGCAGTAGGTGCGCCGGAGGATCGGCACGATCTCGTTGACGCTGGCCCATTCGAGACCGAGCACGCCGTCGAGGAAGATCGGGCGATCGAGCTCCGCCTCGGCGAAACCGTAGGAGGACGGGTGCAGCTCTTCGTAGTCGGTGGGAGGGGCGAGGCCGAGCGGGTCGAGCTTGGCGTGGAGATGGCCGCGGGTCCGGTACGCACGGATCATCGTCAGGGCTCGCACCGAGTCGCGCGTGGCGGTCGCGATCGTCTTCGCCAGGACCGCCGGATCGGCCTTGACGCCGGCGTCCGTGGCGACCTTGGCCGTGATCTTGTCCGCGACACGCTTCTCGGCCGCCGGCCAGTTGCCGTCCAGCGCCGACACCAGCTCGCCATTGGCCGCGACCGGCCAGTTCGCCCGCTTCCAGGCCGGGCCGGCGGCGGTTTGCTCGACCGCGCCGGCGTCGTCGTTCAGCTCGGCGAAGAAGGCCTGCCACTCCGGATCGACCGACGAGGGATCGGCGCGATAGCTTTCGTGAAGCTGCTCGACGTAGGCGGCGTTGCCCCCGTACAGGAAAGAGGTCGTCGCGAAGCCGCCTGGGCGGTCCGCTCCGGTCCCCCCGCCGTTGCCGGTGTCGTTGTCATCCTGCCGTGCCATTCCACCTATCCTCCGGCCCGTCGCCGATCTCCATCCGGCACGCGGGCACCTTCAAAATCCAATCCCGAACGCGACCTTCCGGATCACGTCTCTTGGCGCCGCGATCGCGGCAGCACCGTGTCCTAGGCGCCGATCGACGGCCCGGCTAGTCGCGCGTGACCGCGAGCGCCCAGATCGTCGCCGGAACCCAGCCGATCAGCGTGACGTGAAGGATCACGCACAGGATGCCCTGCCAAACCTTGCCGCGCAGGAACATCGCCAGCCACGGCGCGAGAAAGCAGATGATGATCATGACCATCGTGAAACCTCCCTTCCGGGGTCGCCCCGGCACCGACCGGCCGCGACGCGCCCTTCGCGGCACAGGTCACTGAGGACCCTCATCCCTTCAACACGTCCACGAGCGTCTTGCCGAGCCGGGCGGGCGAGGGGGACACGGTGATCCCGGCCGCCTCCATGGCGGCGATCTTGTCCTCGGCGCCGCCCTTGCCGCCGGAGATGATCGCGCCGGCATGGCCCATGCGGCGGCCGGGCGGCGCGGTGCGGCCGGCGATGAAGCCGACCATCGGCTTCTTGCGGCCGCGCTTGGCCTCGTCGGCGATGAACTGCGCCGCGTCCTCCTCGGCCGAACCGCCGATCTCCCCGATCATGACGATCGACTCGGTCGCCTCGTCGGCCAGAAACATTTCCAGCATGTCGATGAACTCGGTCCCCTTGACGGGATCGCCGCCGATGCCGACCGCCGTGGTCTGGCCGAGGCCCTCGCGGGTGGTCTGGAACACGGCTTCATAGGTAAGCGTGCCGGAGCGCGACACAATCCCCACCGATCCGGTCGAGAAGATGTTGCCGGGCATGATGCCGATCTTGCATTCGCCCGATGTCATCACGCCGGGGCAGTTCGGCCCGATCAGCCGCGACTTGGAGCCGGACAGCGACCGCTTCACCCGCACCATGTCGACGACCGGGATGCCCTCGGTGATGCAGACGATCAGCGGGATCTCCGCGTCGATCGCCTCGCAGATGGCGTCGGCGGCGCCCGGCGGCGGCACGTAGACGACGCTGGCGTCGGCCTCCGTCTCCGCCCTCGCCTGCGCGACGGTATCGAAGATGGGCAGCCCGATGTGGAAGCCGCCGCCCTTGCCGGGCGACACGCCTCCCACCATCCGCGTCCCGTAGGCGATCGCCTGCTCGGAGTGGAAGGTGCCGTTCTTGCCGGTGAAGCCCTGGCAGATGACCTTGGTGTTCTTGTCGATGAGTATGGACACGCGCGACTTCCGATGACCGACTGTGGCGGGGCGGACGCTGCGCCGGGACCCGGCCCGACGAGGCTGGACCCGGCGACGGCCGCATGCATCGGATGGCGGTATAAAGGGTTTTCGGATGAGGCCAACCAAAACTATCGCCCGTTCGGCTGTTGCGATGTCGGCCGGGACGCCGCGACCCGGGCGCCGGCGTCGCGCAGGGTTCCGTCAAGCCTCTGCGAAATCGAGGATAACCGCGCCGGCCCGAGGCAGTTGGCGTCCGGCACCGATCCCAAGATCGATGGAGGACGCCCAACAGGCTCGACGAGCGCCGTGGCGGGCGGGAGGCACATTGGTCGCGAGGGGCGTCGCGGTTCGGCGCCGAACTGGACAAGGGCGCCGCGCTCTGCTACCGGCGTTATGGTCAAGGTGCGCCGTCCGCGCGCCCGATCCCCTATTCCCACTTTCCAAGCGCGGCCCTAGCCGCCGAAAAGGATCATGCGTGCAAGTTCTCGTCCGCGACAATAACGTCGATCAAGCCCTGAAGGCCTTGAAGAAGAAGATGCAAAGGGAAGGCATCTTCCGCGAGATGAAGCTGCGTGGCCACTACGAGAAACCGTCCGAGAAGCGCGCTCGCGAGAAGGCGGAGGCGGTGCGCCGCGCCCGCAAGCTGGCGCGCAAGAAGATGCAGCGCGAAGGCCTGCTGCCGATGAAGCCGAAGCCCGTGCCCGGCGCCCGCTAAGGGCGTCCCTCGCTGCCGGTTTGGCGTTCACCTCGCCTTAACCGTGACCGGGTAGGTCTTGGTTAAGCATGTCAGCCTCGTCCAATTCTTGCCGGATTGGTCCTGCCTTTAGTTGGCGGATGGATGATCCCGCGCCTGGCTGAGCGCGGAGAAGGACGACGGGAATGATCGTTTCGCTCACCTTCGCCTCGGGGCTCGCCTGTGCTTCAGGACCTGCGGGCGTCGCGTGGCCCCCTGCCGCGCGGACGATGGCCGAACCGGCGAGGTCCTGGCGGTACGGGATGGCGGCGTTGGTCCTGTGCGGCGGCGCCCTGACGCTCGGCGGTTGCGGGTCGACGAGCGGCGTGGCGGGCATGCCCGGCACGGGGGTCGCCGAGATCGCCAACGAGTCGCCGCAGGCCGCTTCCGCCAACATCGCCTCGCTGACGGATGTCGTCGATCGCAACCCGCAGAGCGTCGAGGCGCTGACGACGCGCGGCGTCGCCTACGCCAAGGTCGGACAGTTCGACAACGCGGTCGGCGACTTCACCCGCGCGATCCAGATCGATCCCAACAGCAGCGCCGCGCTGACCGACCGCGCCTTGGCCTATCGCCAGATGAACCGCAACGACGCCGCCCTGGCCGACTTCAACCGGGCGATCGCCGCCAACCCGAACCACATGCCGGCCTATCTCGGGCGCGCCAACCTCGAGCGCGTGCAGGGGCAGCTCAACGAGGCCAAGAACGACCTCGACCAGGCGATCCGGCTCAATCCGGAGAGCGCCCAGGCCTTCCACGCCCGTGGCTTGATCTACCAGCGCGAGGGTAACCAGCCGCTCGCCATCACCGATTTCGACAACGCCATCGACCGCGATCCCTTCAACGGCGCGCCCTATCAGGCGCGCGGCGAGAGCCTGCTGGCGATCGGCAAGCCCGCCAAGGCGATCGAGGACTTCAACGCCGCCCTCAACGTCAACAACAAGAACAGCGGCGCCTGGGCCGGTCTCGGGCTCGCCTACGAGAAGCAGGGCAACCGCAGCAAGGCCGCCGAGAACTACCAGCGCGCGCTCGTGTTCGATCCCCAGAACCCGATCGCCAAGCAGGGTCAGCAGCGTCTGGGCGCTTGAAAGCGCACTCAAGGCCTGAGGGTTGCCGGGTCGTGAGAGGCTGGGACCCGATTGACAAGCGGGAACCTCCCTTATAGTTGTCGCGCTCTTCGACCGGGCGGTCATCCGCGCGGGCGCTCCACAAAAAATCAAGAAGCCGTTCCGCCGCGTCCAGCGACGAGTCCGGATCGATGAGGATACAATGTTCGCGGTCATCAAGACGGGCGGCAAGCAATACCGCGTTTCCGCCGACGACCAGATCACGGTCATGGCTCTCGATGGGGAGCCCGGCGACAGGGTGACGTTCGGCGAGGTGCTGATGCTGGTCGGCGAGGGTGAGCCGAGCATCGGCGCCCCGACCCTTCCGGGCGCCAGCGTCGTCGCCGAGATCGTTGGGCATGAACGCGGCCCGAAGGTGATCGCCTTCAAGAAGCGCCGCCGTCAGAATTCGAAACGCAAGCGCGGTCACCGGCAGGACCTGACGCAGGTCAAGATCCTGGACGTCATCGCCGGCTGAACGCGGGACGGCGTGCGTCCATCGCTGGAGTTCGGCGTCGGTCGACGAGGCGATGGCGGCGAGCGCCGATCGAGGGTGGCGCCGAGGGGTTCGGTGCCCGGATCTTTGGAGCAGGACGATGGCACATAAGAAGGCAGGCGGCTCATCCCGCAACGGCCGCGACTCGGCCGGACGTCGCCTCGGCGTCAAGAAGTTCGGCGGCGAGCATGTGATCGGCGGCAACATCATCGTGCGGCAGCGCGGCACGACATGGCATCCCGGCGCCAACGTCGGTATCGGCACCGACCATACCCTGTTCGCCAAGGCGGAAGGCAAGGTGTTGTTCACCACCAAGGCCAACGGTCGGGCGTTCGTGTCCGTCGTCACGCCCGAGCGGGCCCAAGCGGCCGAGTAGCACCGGGTCCGGCTCGCCCCCGCTGGCGCGCGCCGGCCGGCGCTTCCTCGGGCGTGCGGACGCTGGTACGCTCCACGCCCGCTCCCGGTGCGCCGTTTCTCGCGTGGCTTGAGCGCCCACCATGTTCCCGGACATCACCCGCGACGACATCTTTCGCCTCGAAACCGCGCGGCTGTGGCTGCGCTGGCTCCGCGCGTCCGACGCACAGCCGCTCGCCGCTTTCGTCAGCCTCGCGTCGGTGGCGCAGATGACCGCGTCCATTCCCTACCCCTATCCGCCCGGGGAAGGCGACCGCTTCACCCTCAACGCGCGCGCCGTGACGGCGGCCGGCAACGCCCTGATCCTCGGCGTCACCACCAAGAACAAGGTGCGCACGCTGATCGGCCTTGCCAGCGCGCAGGCGGTCGGCCTGCACGAGGTCGAGATCGGCTACCTGATCTCACCGGCGCAGACCGGGCGCGGTTACGCCACGGAGGCGACGGGGACGTTGCTGGACGCGGTGTTCAACCTGTCCGAGGCACGTGTCGCGACGGCGACAAGCCGGGTCGGCAATCCCGCCTCGCGGCGGGTGCTGGAAAAGTGCGGCTTCACGCACCTGGAGACCGGGCTCAAGAACCTGCCGGCGCGTGGCGGGCTGCATCCATGCGACTTCTTCAGCCTGGACCGACGGCAATGGCTCGCCCGAGGCAAGGCCAAGCCGCTGCCGGCGATGGCGCACCAGGCGCCACGCGCGCCGCTTCACGCCGGTGGTGACCGGAGCGACTGATCCTCAAAGCATGCTCGCCAGGATCCGATCGGGTGGGCGGTGGCCGTCCCAGAACGCCTTGACGTTGATGATGACCTTCTCGCCCATGTCCATGCGGCTCTCGGTGGTGGCCGAGCCCATGTGCGGCAGCAAAGTCACCTTGCCGGTTTGGGCGAGCTTGATGAGCCGGGGCGAGACCGAAGGCTCCTGCTCGAACACGTCGAGCCCCGCCCCGGCGAGTTCGCCCGCCTCCAGCATCCGGGTCAGCGCGGCCTCGTCGATGACCTCGCCGCGCGCCGTGTTGATGAGCAACGCCTCCGGCCGCAGGTACTTGAGGCGGCGCGCCGACAGGAGATGGTAGGTCGCCGGCGTGTGCGGGCAGTTGATGGACACGATGTCCATGCGCGCCAGCATCTGGTCGAGCGAGTCCCAGTAGGTCGCTTCCAGCTTCTCCTCCGCCAGAAGGCCCAGGCGCCGGCGGTTGTGGTAGTGGATCTGCAGCCCGAAGGCGCGGGCGCGCCGGGCGACGGCCTGGCCGATGCGGCCCATGCCGACGATGCCGAGGCGCTTGCCGGTGATCCGGCGTCCCAGCATCCAGGTCGGCGCCCAGCCGGGCCACTCGTTGGCGGGGATCGCGCCCGCCCCTTCCACGATGCGGCGGGCCACGGCGAGGATCAAAGCCATGGTCATGTCGGCGGTGTCCTCCGTCAGGACGCCCGGCGTGTTGGTGACGGTGATCCCCCGTTCCAGCGCCGCGCCGACCGCGATGTTGTCGACGCCGTTGCCGAAATTGGCGATCAGCTTGAGCTGCGGGCCGGCCTCGCGGATCAGGTCGGCGTCGAGCCGGTCGACGATGGTGGGCACGATCACGTCCGCCGTCCTGAGGACGTCGACGAGCTGCGCGCGCGTCATCGGCTGGTCGTCGACGTTGAGCCGGGTGTCGAACAGCTCGCACATCCGGGTCTCGATCCGCTCGGGGAGTCGGCGGGCGATGACGACGAGCGGTTTCTTCTTGGTCATCGGACGGTCCCGGGATCAGGGGCCGGGCGGAAAAGGCTCGGCCTTCACCCCGTCTTAATGCTACCACGCCATCAAGGATAAAGCGGCGTGCTCGGCCCTGGCCTTCCTAGCAGATGGCGGCCCGAAAACAAGGAGCGCGGACCGCGCACGGATCGAAGCGGGAGCGACGGGTTTCATGGGGACGGGTTCCACGGCCGCGACTCTCACGAACGCGGGGACTGCCACGGCGTCGCGCCGCACCCGACGGTCCGGACGTGCCCCCGGCCTCCGGGGCGCCGCTTGCTTGAGCGTCGCGCTGGCGGTGCTCGGGGCGGGACCGGTGGCGGCCGACGCGACCGGCGCGGTGAGCGGCTTGCCGATGCCGCGCTACGTCAGCCTGAAGTCGGACCGGGTGAACCTGCGCGAGGGTCCCTCGAAGGATCATCGCACGACGTGGATCTTCGAGCGCGCCGGCTTGCCGGTCGAGATCACGGCGGAGTTCGAGACGTGGCGCAAGATCCGCGACTCGGAAGGGTCGGAGGGCTGGGTGCTGCACTCGCTGCTGTCGGGCCGCCGCACCGGCCTCGTCACGCCCTGGAAGAAGGACGGGCCGGCGGTCGTCGTGTTCAGGAAGCCGGACGCCGACGCCAACCCCGTCGCCCGGTTGGAGCCCAACGTCCTCGCCAACATCCGCTCGTGCGACAAGACCTGGTGCCGGGTCAACGGCGACGGCTTCGACGGCTTCGTCAAGCAGACCGACCTTTGGGGCGTCTACCCCAACGAGACCGTGGAATAGCGGTCGGGTCAACCCGTTTCAGGACCGCCGGTCGGGACAGGTCCGCAGACCGTAACGCCCGAGCGCGTCGATGATCGGGGCACGCTGCGGCTTGCCGCTCGTGAACAGGGCGACGCCCGCGACCGCGGCGCGAGCCGTGCGGGGCAGCCCGACTACCTCGCTCAGGACATGGTCGACCCGCCGCGCGATCGCCGGCGCCGGGTTGATCCAGGCCACCGGCCACGGCGCGAGCCGCCGGAACCGGGCGAGCAGCAGCGGGTAATGCGTGCAGGCGAGCACGACCGCGTCGGTCCCGCTCCCGCCGCGCCGCACGAAGCAGGGCGCGATCTCGGCGGCGACCGCGTCGTCGGGGACGGGAGCGCCGGCCATGGCCGCCTCGGCCAGCGTGGCGAGGCGGGTCGAGCCGACCAGCGTCACCGCGCAATCGGCGGCGAAGCTGTCGATCAGCGCGCGGGTGTAGTCGCGGGCCACGGTGCCGGGCGTGGCGAGCACGGCGATCATCCTCGACCGGGATTGCGCCGCCGCCGGCTTGATCGCCGGGACGGTGCCGATGAAGGGCACGCCGGGGAAGGCCGCGCGCAGATCGGGCAGCACCAGGGTCGAGGCGGTGTTGCAGGCGATAACGACGGCGTCCGGCGCGACGTCGGCGATGAGGCCGCCCATCACGTCCACCACGCGGGCGACGAGGGCCGGCTCGCTCCAGGCGCCGTAGGGAAAGCCGGCATCGTCGGCGGCGTAGAAGAGGCGCGCGTCGGGCCGCGCCTTCGCGACCTCGCACAGCACCGTCAGGCCGCCGAGCCCCGAATCGAACACCAGGATCTTCGGCGCTGGACATTCGCCGGCCGGCGCGCGCTCCGCCGGCATCGAGGCGGCGGCCCGGGGAAAGACCATGCCGTCACGTCCCCGATCGCGTGGCGGAGGCCTGGTGTTGATTCCCGCCGTGAGATCGACCGACATGAGCGCCACCCAAGCACCGGAGCGTTAACAAAGGCTTGGTTTCCGCCATCACGCCTCGCGCTCGGCCACACGCGCCGGCGGGCTCCGGGGAGCCGGCCGCTCCAGCCGCACCCGTGCGGCGACCCTTCGGCGAATTGCACCCGCGCCGTCGCTGTGGTCAAGCGGGAGGCGTTGTGGTCGGGAACGGGCGGACATGAGCGGAACAGTCGCGGAGAAGACCATCGAGACCCGTGTGCCCGCCCGGCTCGACACGCTCCAATGGGGCCGTTTCCACACGCTCGTCATCGCGGCGCTGGGTATCACCTGGATCCTCGACGGGCTGGAGGTGACCTTCGCCGGCCTGATCTCCGGCGCCCTCAAGGCGGACCCCACCCTGCGCTTCACCGACACGGAGGTCGGCATCGGCAACAGCTTCTACCTCGCCGGCGCGGTGATCGGGGCGCTCGGCTTCGGCTGGGCGACGGACCGGCTCGGGCGCCGCGTGCTGTTCTTCTGCACGCTCGGCCTGTACCTCGTCGCCACCGCCGCCACGGCGTTCTCCTGGGACATCGGGAGCTACGGCCTGTTCCGCTTCCTGACCGGGGCCGGCATCGGCGGCGAGTACGCGGCGGTCAACTCGACCATCCAGGAGTTCATCCCGGCCCGCTTCAGGGGCCGCACCGACCTCGCCATCAACGGCTCGTTCTGGATCGGCGGCGCGGTCGGCGCGGCCGCCTCGCTGGTGTTCCTCGATCCGGCGATGGTCCCCGCCCGATACGGCTGGCGGCTCGTCTTCCTCGTGGGGTCGACGCTGTCGATCGGCATCGTGTTCCTGCGCACCTTCATCCCAGAGAGCCCGCGTTGGCTGGTGATCCACGGCCGCGAGAGCGAGGCGGAGGCGGTGATGGGCGACATCGAGGCGCACATGAGGGAGCACGGCGGCACGGTCCCTCCGCGGGACACGCTCAAGCCGATGACGATCCACGCGCGCGACCACACGCCGTTGCGCGTCGTGTTCTCGACGATCTTCGTCAAGAACCGCGAGCGGGCGATCGTCGGCTTGGCCCTGATGGCGGCGCAGGCCTTCTTCTACAACGCGATCTTCTTCACCTTCTCCCAGGTGCTCGAGGTGTACTACCACGTGCGGATCCAGCACGTCGGCTGGTACATGCTGCCGTTCGCGATCGGCAACGCCTTGGGGCCGCTGATCCTCGGGCCGCTGTTCGACAAGATCGGCCGCAAGCCGATGATCGCCGGCACCTACGCGATCTCCGGCATCCTGCTCGTCGCCTCCGGTTGGCTGTTCGCGACCGGCGCGTTGAGCGCGACGGGGCAGGTCGTCGCCTGGGCGGTGATCTTCTTCTTCGCCTCGTCGGCGGCGGGCGCCGCCTACCTCACCGTCAGCGAGGTGTTCCCGGTCGAGATCCGGGCGCTCGCCATCGCGATCTTCTACGCCTTCGGCACGGCGATCGGCGGTGTGGCCGCGCCCTTCGCCTTCTCCGCGCTGATCGGCACGCACTCGAAATGGGCGCTGTTCGGCGGCTACGTCTTCGCCGCCGCCCTGATGATCGGCGCGGCCGTGCTGGAAGCGGTGTGGGGCGTCGCCGCCGAGGGCCGCTCGCTGGAGGACATATCGGAGCCGCTCTCGGCGGCGGCGTAGGCGACTGCGGAGTTGCCGCCAGCCCTGCCGTTCCGGGGCGCCGCAGGCGAACCCGGAACGCAGGGGTCGATCACCGTGCCTCGTCCGCCGCGTCCTTGCCATCCGTCGGTGTCCTCGGCCCCTCCACCAGCCGCACCAGCGCGCCGCGCAGGGTCCGCACGTCCTGCTCGCTCATCGTCAGGCGATGGAGGATGTTGCGCAGGTTGCGGCGCATCACCGGCGCCTTGCCGACCGGGCGGAAGTAGCCGGCCTTCTCCAACTCGCCTTCGAGGTAGGCGAAGAAGGAGACGACCATCGCGCGCGGCGCCGGCGGCGAGCGCTCGACGAGGTCGAAGGGGGCGGCCGAGGTCCCGCTCGCCCGCATCCATTCGTAGCCCATCAGCAGCACGGCCTGCGCCAAGTTCAGCGAGGCGTAGGCCGGGTTGACCGGGAACGTCACCACCGCGTCGGCCAGCGCGACCGCGTCGTTGTCGAGCCCGGTCCGCTCGGGGCCGAACAGGATGCCGTGGCGCTCGCCTCGCGCGAGGGCGCGCACGGCCTCGGGCATCGCTTCGGCGGGCACGGCGACGCGCTTGGCCTGCCCGCGCTCCCGCGCGGTGGTCGCCCACACGAAGTTGAGGTCGGCCACCGCCTCCTCCACGCTCGCGAAGAGCCGCGCCGCCTCCAGGAGGTGGGACGCGCCGGCCGCCGCCGCCGCGGCGGTGTCGGCGTGGGGGCCGACGCGCGGCCAGCCCTCCTTCGGATCCACCAGCCGCAGGTCGGACAGGCCGAAGTTGGCCATCGCGCGGGCGCACATGCCGACGTTGACGGCGAGTTGCGGGCGCACCAGGATGACGGCCGGCCCGCCGGCCAGGCGGCGTTTCGTCCGATCCGTGCCGGCCCCCGTCACGGCGGGTCCCGCCGCTTGGCCGAGGCCTCGATCAGCGTCGCACCATCTTGTGCCAAGGGCGGCCTTGATAGGTCATGGGGCCTGATATAGGCCAAAACCTCGGACGGGCCATGGCGCGGGCGGCAGTGTCCCATGCACCGTCCCCACGCGAAGCATGAGGAGGCATCTCGGCGATGAACAAGATCAAGGTGGCGAAACCGGTCGCGGAACTCGACGGCGACGAGATGACCCGGATCATCTGGCACGACATCCGCCAGAAGCTGATCCACCCCTACCTCGACATCGACCTCGACTATTACGACCTGTCCGTCGAGAACCGCGACGCCACCGACGACCAGGTGACCGTGGAGGCGGCCGAGGCCATCAAGCGCCACGGCGTCGGCGTGAAATGCGCCACCATCACGCCCGACGAGGCCCGCGTCGAGGAATTCAAGCTGAAGGAGATGTGGCGCTCGCCCAACGGGACGATCCGCAACATCATCGGCGGCGTCATCTTCCGCGAGCCGATCATCTGCCGCAACGTGCCGCGCCTGGTGCCGGGCTGGACGCAGCCGATCGTCATCGGCCGCCACGCCTACGGCGACCAGTACCGGGCGACCATGATCCGCGTGCCGGGCAAGGGCCGCCTGACGCTGCGCTTCGAGGGCGAGGACGGCCAAGTGATCGACAAGGAGGTGTTCCAGTTCAAGGGCGCCGGCGTCGCCATGTCGATGTACAACCTCGACGACTCGATCCGCGACTTCGCCCGCGCCTCGATGAACTACGGCCTGAACCGCAACTACCCCGTCTACCTCTCCACCAAGAACACGATCCTCAAGATCTACGACGGCAAGTTCAAGGACATCTTCGAGGAGGTGTACCAGAACGAGTTCAAGGCGAAGTTCGCCGCCGCCGGCCTCACCTACGAGCACCGGCTCATCGACGACATGGTGGCCTGCGCGATGAAGTGGTCGGGCGGCTACGTGTGGGCCTGCAAGAACTACGACGGCGACGTCCAGTCCGACACGGTGGCGCAGGGCTACGGGTCGCTCGGCCTGATGACCTCCGTCCTGATGACCCCCGACGGCCAGACGGTGGAGGCGGAAGCCGCGCACGGCACCGTGACCCGGCACTACCGCCAGCACCAGGCCGGCAAGGAAACGTCCACCAACTCGATCGCGTCCATCTTCGCCTGGACGCGCGGCCTGCTGCACCGCGCCAAGCTCGACGACAACGCGGCGCTGCGAACGTTCGCCGAGACGCTGGAGCGCGTCTGCGTCGACACGGTGGAAGCCGGCTTCATGACCAAGGACCTCGCCCTGCTGGTCGGCCCCGACCAGCGCTGGCTGTCCACCGGCGGCTTCCTCGACAAGGTCGACGCCAACCTGCGCGCCGCCATGGGCGAGGGCAAGATGGCGGCGGCGCAATAATCGATTTCCCCGCCTTGCCGCGTTCCGGCAACAGGGTCGCGACAAACAGCGCGCGCCAATTGTGACTTGGCGCGCGTCTCGCTATAAGGGCGTCGATTTTGAGTGCGGGGACTCAAGGCGTGGACGCGCAGCTCATCGACGACACCTACCGGCCGTCCGACGACGAGCCGTTCATGAACGAGCGGCAGCGCGACTTCTTCCGTCGCAAGCTGATCCGCTGGCGCGAGGACCTGCTTCGCGAGAGCCGCGACACCCTGGCGGCCCTGCAGAGCGAGAACGAGAACCATCCCGATTTCGCCGACCGCGCCTCCTCCGAGACCGACCGGGCGATCGAACTGCGCGCCCGCGACCGCCAGCGCAAGCTGATCGCCAAGATCGAGGCGGCGCTGGGCCGGATCGACGACGGTTCCTACGGCTTCTGCGAGGAGACCGGCGAGCCTATCTCCCTCAAGCGGCTCGATGCCAGGCCGATCGCGACGCTGTCGGTGGAGGCGCAGGAACGTCACGAGCGGCGGGAGCGGGTCTACCGCGACGCCTGATCGCGCGCGGGTTCTCGGGCCGAAGGTGATCAAGCATGGACATGTACGGCTTCTGGCGCTCGCAGGCGACCTTCCGCCTGCGCGTCGCCCTCAACCTCAAAGGGATCGACTACCGCGAGATCCCGATCGACCTCGACGCCGGCGCGCAGAACGCGCCGGACTTCCGCCACGTCAACCCGCTCGGCGCCGTTCCCGCGCTGATGGTGGACGGCGCGCCGCTGGTCCAGTCGCTGGCGATCCTCGAATACATCGAGGAAACGCATCCCGAGCCGGCACTCCTCCCGACCGACCCGATCGGACGCGCCAGGGTGCGCTCGCTGGCCGCCATCGCGGCCAGCGACACCCATCCGCTCATCGTCCCGCGCATCAAGGCCTACCTCACCGAGCACGCGGGCTTCGACGCCGCGCGGTGGAAGGCCTGGCAGACGCAATGGTTCACGGCCGGCCTGCAGGGCTACGAGGCAAGGCTCTCGCGCGAGCCGGCGACCGGCAGCAGCGCCTGCCACGGCGACGGCGTGACGATCGCCGACATCTGCCTCGTGGGGCTGGCGGTCGGGGCGGAGGGCTTCAAGATCGCCGTCCCCGGCATCCCGACCGTCGACAGGATCGTGGCGGCGTGCCGGGACCAGCCCGCCTTCGCCAAGGCCAAGGCCAGCAACCAGTCGGACTACCCGCGCTGAGGTAAGCCCAGCCCCCGACGCGAACAGCTTATGGCACCGCGAACCCGTCGGTCTCAGGCGCCCGGACCGCGCCCGAGCAGCTTCGCCATCTCCTCTTCGAGCGATTCCAGCGCGTCCTTGGACTCGACCGGCGTGGCGGGCGGGAGCACGGCGGGCGCGGGCGGCGCCTTGGCCGGCGGCGCGACCGCCTGGGGAGGAGCCTGCGGTGGGGCCACGTCGGGCGGCGCGAACGGCGGGGCACCGGGCGCGGCGACCTGCGGATCGGCGGCGGGCGGCGCCGGAGCGGCCGGCGCACCGCCGGGCAAGGGCCGCGTGGGCTGGGGCGTCGTTCGCAGGAGCGGGCGGATCGGCGGCCGGGGCTTGAGGAACGGGGGCGCCGGCCTCGGCGCGGCGGGGGTCGGCACGCCGGAAGGCGCCTGGACCGCGGGGTTGACCGGCGGCACGGCCGCGAGGGGCGGCAAGGGGGCCGCCCCGGCGCTCGGGTTCGGCGGCGGCGGAATGTCGTCCGTGCGGGACACCCCCTCGGGAAGACGGAGCGGTGGCGGCGCGGGACGGCGCTCCGGCGCCGGCCCCGGCGGACGACGGGGCGGGAGCGGGAAGGTCGGCGCGCGGGGCGGCGCCGCGGCCGCTTGCGGCGGAACATCCTCCGGCGGCGTGTCGAGTTCCGGCAACATCGGCGACAAGGGCGGCGGCGCCTCGTTGACCGGCACGTCCCGGGCGGGGTTCTCCCGAACCGGCGCCGACGCGAAGGGCGCGGACGCGAACGCCGGGGCCTCGCGCTCGACGGGCGCCGGCGCCGGGATGCGCGCCTCGCCGAAGCTGGGGGCGAACAGGGTGTCGGCCACCTTCTCGCGACGTCCGTCGCGCGGGTCGCGAGCCTCGACCCTGACGATCTCCGACTCGATGACGATGTCGTTGGGGCCGCCGATCATGATCAGGTGCTCGGTGTTGTCCCGGCGCACGATGATGAGCTGACGCTGGCGGTCGAGGTCGAAGGCATCGACGATCCCCAGCCGGGCCTGGCGGGCGCGGCCGCCAGGCATGCGCAGGCGACCGCCGAACAGCATCCTCACGATGGTCAGGACCAGAACCGCCGCGACCAGGAACGCAAGCACGGCCAAGCCGATCATCACGGCTTTATTGTTCAACAAGGTGTCCATCGTCGGCACGGCCGCCCGTCATTTGCGAAGTGTCCGGATCAGTCCTATCACGCCACCGCCGACGCCGCGCGCGCAAGGTTAATGGATGGTTAACGCCCCCGCGCTAGGCTGTCGGCCCGAGCGCGCGCGGCGGTTTCCGGAGATGCCGCGGCGATGGGTGGGGGCTCACCGGTCTTCCGCCTCCTCTTTCACGATCCCCAAGCGATGGCGCATCCCGCGCGGAGTTGCAAATGGCATCCTCTCCCCACATGGTCGTGCGCACAACTTGCGCGAAGGCCGGTGCGCCGGACCATCGCGCGCGACAGGCAGCGAGCCCCCTCGCATGAGCGATCAAACGTCGACGGCGTTCCATCGGAATGAGCGATCGGGAAGTCCGAGCCTCGTGCTCGTCTTCGCCGCCTTGCTCGTCGCCGCCGCCGTGGCCTTCTCGCTGCTGCCGCGCGAGGAGGCCGGCAACCTCATCATCGGCCTGCTCGCGCTGCTCGCCGTCGTCGGCATCTTCGCCCTGTTCGGCTACGCGGTCGGCATCGTCCAGTTCGGCGTTCACTCGGGCAAGAACGACGTGACCGGACCCGTCTGCGACGCCGCGCCGGAAGGCATGCTGATCACCGATGCCGGCGGCAAGTTCCTGTACGCCAACGACAGCTACATGCGGCTCGCCCAAGCGCGCGGGGCGGCCGACCTGCGCGGCATCGAGCGGCTGTTCTCGGGATCGCCGGAGGTGTCGGAAGCGGTCTATCGGCTGGCCCAGGCCGCCCGCGAGGGCAAGCGGGCGACCGAGGAGCTCAGGCTGTCGCCACCCTTGGAGGGAACGGCCGGCGAGGTCGGCTGGTATCGCGTCAGGGTGCGGCCGCTCCCGCTCGCCGCCCGGCGCGCCAGCCTGTGGACCATCGCCGACGTGACCCGCGAGCGCGAGCGCCACGAGAACGTCTTCCAGGAGTTGCAGCACGCCATCGACTTCCTCGACCACGCGCCGGCCGGCTTCTTCTCCTGCAACCAGGAGGGCGACGTGTCCTACATGAACGCCACGCTCGCCTCCTGGCTCGACTACGACCTCGCCCAGGTCGGATCGGGCGGCCTGCGGCTGACCGACTTCGTCGCCGGCGGCAACGCCGCGCTGCTCGCCAGCGTCGCCGGCGGCCCGGGCGAGGTGCGCACCGAAACCTTCGACATCGACCTGAAGCGTCGCGGCGGCCAGAGCCTGCCGGTACGCCTGCTGCACCGCCTCGCCTTTTCCGCCGACGGCCTGCCCGGCCCCTCGCGCACGCTCGTCATCAGCCGGGCGCCGGGCGAGGAACCCGGCGGCGACCTCCGCGCGGCCGAGGTGCGCTTCGCCCGCGTCTTCAACGCCACGCCCATCGCCATCGCCATCACCGATCCGGCCGGCACCATCACGCAGTCCAACGCCGCCTTCGCCCGCATGCTTCCGGCCGCGCTCAAGGGCCGGGCGACGGACGGCGCCGCGCGCTCGATCTACGGCGCGGTCGTCGAGCGCGACCGCCTCGCCCTGGAACGCGCGATCGGCGACGCCACCGCGATGAAGAGCGACATCGCGCCGGTCGACGTGACCATCGCCGGCGCCAACGTCGGGACCGGCGAGGGCGAGCGCTCGGCGCGGCTGTTCGTGTCGACGCCCGGCGACATGGAAGGCGGCGGCGCCACGATCTACGCGCTCGACACCACCGAGCAGCGCACGTTGAAGGAGAATTTCGCCCAGTCGCAGAAGATGCAGGCGATCGGCCAGCTCGCCGGCGGCATCGCCCACGACTTCAACAACGTGCTGACCGCCATCATTGGCTACTCCGACCTGCTGCTCGCCAACCACCGGCCGACCGACCCGTCCTTCCAGGACATCATGCAGATCAAGCAGAACGCCAACCGGGCGGCCGGCCTGGTGCGCCAGCTGCTCGCCTTCTCGCGCCGGCAGACGCTGCGCCCGCAGGTGCTGCAGCTCGGCGACGTGATGAGCGACCTGCAGATGCTGATGCGCCGCCTCGTCGGCGAGAAGATCGAGGTCGACCTGCGCCACGGCCGCGCCCTGTGGCTCGTCAAGGCCGACCTTAACCAGTTCGAGCAGGTCATCATCAACCTGGTGGTCAACGCGCGCGACGCCATGCCGTCCGGCGGCACGATCACGCTGCGCACCAAGAACGTGCCGGCCGCCGACTGCGCCGCCTTCCAGGAGGACGTGCTGCTGCCCGGCGACTACGTCGCCATCGCGGTGGAGGACAACGGCACCGGCATCCCGCCCGAGGTCCGCGAGAAGATCTTCGAGCCCTTCTTCACCACCAAGGAGGTCGGCAAGGGGACCGGCCTCGGCCTGTCGATGGTCTACGGCATCGTCAAGCAGACGGAAGGCTACGTGTTCTGCGACAGCACGGTGGGACGCGGCACCACCTTCACGATCCTGCTGCCGCGCCACGTCGCGACCGAGGCCGACGAGCCGATGAAGAAGGTGGCGGCCAAGCCGGTCGCCGACTCGACCGGTCACGCCACCATCCTGCTCGTCGAGGACGAGGAGGCGGTGCGCGCCTTCGGGGCGCGGGCGTTGGCGGCGCGCGGCTACACCGTGCTGGAGGCCGCCTCGGGCCTCGAGGCGCTGGAGATCGCGGCCGAGAACATGGGGGGCATCGACCTCATCGTCTCCGACGTGGTGATGCCGGAGATGGACGGCCCCACCATGTTCGGCGAACTGCGCAAGCGCGGCATCAAGGCCAAGGTGATCTTCGTGTCCGGCTACGCGGAGGACGCCTTCGCCAAGAACCTGCCGGAGGGCGAGGACTTCGGCTTCCTGCCGAAGCCCTTCTCGCTGAAGCAGCTCATCGAGGCGGTGAAGGGGTCGACCGGTTAGTCTCTCAGGAGCTCGTTGATCGCCGTCTTCTCGCGGGTGCGGGCGTCCACCGTCTTGACGATCACCGCGCAATACAGCGACGGGCCCGGCGTGCCGTCCGGCAGCGGGCGACCGGGCAGCGTGCCCGGCACCACCACGGCGTAGGGCGGGACGTGGCCGACGTGGACCTGACCCGTGGCGCGATCGACGATCTTGGTCGAGGCGGACAGGAACGTGCCCATCGCCAGCACCGCGCCGCGCCCGACCACCACGCCTTCGGCGACCTCCGAGCGGGCGCCGACGAAGCAGTCGTCCTCGATGATGGTGGGGTTGGCCTGCAGCGGCTCCAGCACGCCGCCGATGCCCACCCCGCCCGACAGGTGGACGTTGCGGCCGACCTGCGCGCAGGAGCCGACCGTCGTCCAGGTGTCGACCATGGTGCCGGCATCGACGTAGGCGCCGAGGTTGACGAAGGAGGGCATCAGCACGACACCCGGCGCGACGTAGGCGGAGCGGCGCACCACGCAGTTCGGCACCGAGCGGAACCCGGAGGCGGCATGCTCGGCCGGCCCCCAGCCGTCGAACTTGGAGGGCACCTTGTCCCACCACGTCCCCCCGCCGGGGCCGCCGGGGATCGCGCCCATGTCGTTGAGCCGGAACGACAGCAGCACCGCCTTCTTCAGCCACTGATGGACGCGCCAGGCCCCCGGTCCCTCGCCGGGGCCGCGCTCGGCGACGCGGAGCCGGCCGCTGTCGAGCAGGCCCAGCGCCTCGTCGACGGCCTCGCGCACCGCGCCCCGCGTCCCCGCGTGGACGGCGGCACGGTCATCGAAGGCCGCCTCGATGGTGGCGGCGAGGGCGTCGTGGGACATGGCGGCTGGGCTCGGCTCGGGAAACGCGCGGGAGGTTTGAGGCGGGGGCGTGCGCGTGTCAACGGCCATGGACGCGGACCGTACGTCGATTTGGATTGCGGCTTTCGGCCCATCTTAGCGCTTCATGGTCAAGCCTTGGCCGAGACGCGAGGCGCCCCACGACTTGACCATCCCAGCTCCAGCCGCCACGAAGCAACTCCATGAACGCCCATGACGCGTCGCACCTGACGATGAGGCAGGACTTCTTCGCCGATCCCGCCGCCTCCGCCGCCCACGGCGCCCTGCTGCTCGACGTCTTCGCCATCGACGCGCGCGCCCGCGACGCGATGGCCGGCGTCGACCTCGCCTGGATGCCCTTCGCCGCCTTCACCGACGACGGCGCCTGCGTGGCCAGCGTCGAGGCGGCGGTGTTGCGCCTATGCTGCGACGGCGCGCCGGCGGCGGCGACCGGCCTCCGCTCGGTGGCGGTGCGACCGGCCTGGCGCGGCCGGGGGCTGTTCCGCGCCCTCACGCTCCAAGCGCTGGCCTGGTGCGAGACGACGCCCGGCCCCACCCTGCTCTACACCGGCGAGCCGGCCCTCTACGCGCGCTTCGGCTTCGCCTCGCTGGCGCAGCACGCCTTCGTCGGCGCGATGCCGGCGGTGGCGGTCGCCACGACGCCGGCCCGCCCGCTCGACCGAGACGGCGACCTCGCGCTGGTGAACCGCCTCCTCGCCACCCGCGCGCCGGTGTCGGAGCGCTGCGCGATGGTGGGGGCGACGTCGCTGTTCCTAACGGCGCTCGGCGGCGAGGACCTCGCGGTCGCCCACCTCCCCGCGCAGGACGCGCTCGTGGTCTACGAGGAGGACGAGGAGGCGCTGACGCTGGTCGACGTCGTCGCCGCGACCATCCCGCCGCTGCCGGCGATCCTCGGCGCCCTGCCCCGCCGCCGGTGGCTGAAAACCCTGTTCCCGCCCGATCGGCTCGGCTGGGACGGCGCGCCGGTGCCGGACGACACCGGGCTGATGCGGCGCGGCCCGCTGCCACCGGCGATGCGGCGCCCGTTCATGCTGCCGCCGACGGCCGGATTCTAGATCACCGTCTCGGGTGCCAGGGCGCAGACGGTGTCGAGGCTCGTTTCCACCTGCAGCGTCGCGTGGCCGATGTCGTGCCTCTCCCGCAGCGTGCGGCAGGCGCTCATCAGGAAGGCGTCGCCGGGGTGGCCGCCCGGCATCACGAGGTGGGCGGTCATCGCCGTCTCGCTGGTGCTGACCGGCCAGATGTGGAGGTCGTGCAGCCGCGCCACGCCCGGCATCGCCGCCAGCGTGGCGCGCACGGCCGCGGGTTCGATCGCCTCCGGCACGCCGGCGAGCGACAGCGCCAAGGCCTCGCGCAGGAGGCGCCAGGTGCCGAGCACGATGATCGCGGCGATGGCGAGGGTGAGGACGGGGTCGATCCACGCCCAACCGGTCAGCGCGATCAGCAGGGCGCCGATGACCACGCCGAGCGCCGTGGCGGCGTCGGCGGCGAGGTGGGCCACGGCGGCGCGCACGTTGAGGTCGCCGCCGTGGCCCGTTTGGCCGCGCGCCAGCAGCAGGGCGGACACGCCGTTGCCGACGATGGCGGCACCCGCCACCGCCATCACCAGGGTCGCCGCGACCGGCTGCGGCGCGAGCAGGCGCTGGATCGCCGCCAAGCCGAGCGCGCCGGTCACGACCAGCAGCGCCACCGCGTTGAACAGGGCGGCGAGGATGGAGGTGCCGCCGAGCCCGTAGGTGAAGCGGGCGGAGGGCGCGCGCCGGCCGAGCCGGCTGGCGGCGAAGGCGGCGCAGAGCGCGAGCACGTCGGACAGGTTGTGCCCGGCATCCGCCAGCAGGGCGACGGAATGGCCGGCGAGGCCGGCCACAGCCTCCGCGACGACGATCAGCGCGTTGAGGCCGATCGCCACGGCGAACGCCGTCCCGAACGAGGACGCGTGGACGTGCCCCAGCGCGCCGTGCGCGTGCCCGGCGTGGGCGTGTCCGGTGTGCGCGTGTCCGGTGTGCGCGTGTCCGGTGTGGTCGTGCCCCGCGTCGCCCGGGGCGTGACCATGCGGGGGGTGGTCACGGATGCGGTCTTCGATCCCCAAGCGGCCGTCCCTTCCCTCGCGTCGGTGTTCGACGGACGCGATCTAGGCTAGAACGCGCCCGATCCCCCCGGCAAGGGCCGAAGCCCGCGACGGGAGCGCCGCGTGGTGAAAAAGAGTGCTCGATGAACATGATCGCCAAAGGCCTGGTCGATAAGGATCAGGTCGCGGGAGGCCCGATCCCCGCCACCACGGCGCCGGCCGCGGGACGGTCGAGCCCCGGGCAGGCCGGCCTGTTCACGACCGGGTCGACGATGCGCCACGTGCTCGTCATGACCGCCGCCGGCTCGGTCGGGCTCATCGCCGTCTTCTTCGTCGACTTCCTGTCACTCCTCTACATCTCGCGGCTCGGCGACATCAACCTGACGGCGGCGGTCGGCTACGCCTCGCAGGTGAGTTTCCTGCTGGTGTCGGTCAACATCGGCCTCTCGATCGCGATCGGCGCCCTGGTCTCGCGGGCGCTCGGCGCCGGCGACCGGCCCCTCGCCCGGCGCCTCGCCGCCTCCGGCACCGTCCACATGGCGGTGGTGTCGGGCGGCCTCAGCCTGCTGGCGCTGCCCTTCGCGCACGAGATCCTCGCCCTGTTCGGCGCGCGGGGCGAGGCCCTGTCGGTCGGCTCGCTCTACCTGCGGATGACGCTGCCGGCGACCGTCTTCCTCGGCGTCGGCATGGCGTTCTCCGCCGTGCTGCGCGGCATCGGCGATGCCAAGCGCGCCATGTACACGACGCTCGGCGGCGCGGTCGTCACCGCCTGCCTCGACCCCGTGCTGATCTTCGGATTGCACCTCGGCATCTACGGCGCGGCGATCGTGCTGGTGATCTCACGCTTCAGCCTGCTCCTGGTCGGCTGGTACGGCGCGGTGAAGGTCCACGACCTCGTCGAGCGGCCGAGGCTATCCGCCATCTGGGCGGACGTGGCACCGATGGCCGCCATCGCCACCCCGGCCATCCTCACCAACCTCGCGACGCCGGTCGCCAACATCTACGCGATGCACGTGTTCTCACGCTTCGGCGAACCCGTCATCGCCGCCTTCGCGATCATGGACCGCGTGACGCCGGTCGGCTTCGGCGTGCTGTTCGCGCTGTCGGGATCGGTCGGGCCGATCATGGGCCAGAACTTCGGCGCCGGCGCCTTCGGCCGGGTGCGGACGGTGCTCACCGACTGCTACATGCTGGCGGCCGGCTACGTGGTGGCCTTCTCCCTGGTGCTGTGGTTCGCGGCGCCGCTCGTCATCCTCCTCTTCGACGCCCACGGCGCGACCGCCGACCTCCTCCGCTTCTTCTGCCACGCCAGCGGCATCCTGTGGCTGTTCCTCGGCGGCGTCTTCGTCGCGAACGCCGCCTACAACAACCTGAACCGTCCGATCCTCTCGGCCGTGTTCAACTGGGGCCGCGCCACGCTCGGCACGATCCCCTTCGTGACCATCGGCGCCACCCTCGGCGGACCGCGCGGCGGCTTCATCGGCCTGATCGGCGGCGCGGCGGTGTTCGGTTGCCTCGCGGTCGCCGTGTCCTATCTGGTGGTCGGGCGCCTCGCCGCGCAACCGTTCCCTTCCAAGCGTTGACGGCGGCCGGCGGCGAACAGGACCATCATTAAGAGTCGGAGCACCGCGTGTTCAACCTTTACCAGACGGTCACCGGGGCGCAGGGCGGGCAGGGACTCGACGTCCTCGCCCGGCGCTTCGGCCTCAGCCGCGATCAGGCCGACGGCGCCGTGCGCGCGCTCCTTCCGGCGCTGTCGGCCGCCTTCATGGCGAAGTCGGCCCAGCCGGGGGGCTTGAGCGAGATCGCCGGCGCCATGACCGACGAGGGGCACCGGCAGGCCTACGCCGACCCCGCCGCCGCGCAGGACCCGAGCGTCGCGCGCAAAGGTGGCGCCGTCGCCGGCAGCCTGTTCGGCACCAGCGGGATGATGGGCCAGGTCATCGATCAGGCGTCGCGCCACAGTGGCATCCCCGCCGCGACGCTGGAGCGAATGCTGCCGGTGATCACCTCCACGGTGCTGGGCGGCGTCGCCGCCGCCATGCACGGCCAGGGTCTCGGCGGCATCCTCGGCCACCTCGCCGGCGGCGGGTTGTTCGGGCCATTCGGCGGCGGCGCGGGACAGGCCGGCACCGTGCCCGGCAACAGCCTCGGCGGCATGGTCGGCGAGATCTTCGGCAGCCTGTTCGGCGGTGGGCAGGCGGCGGCGGCGGGCGGCGCGGCGCACGGGGGCGCGGCGGGGAGCACGGCGGGGAGCACGGCGGCGGGGAGCACGGCAGGCGGGGCGGCCGCCAGCGGCGCGGCGCCCGGCGGCGCCGGCATGCCCCCGATGATGCAGGCCGGCATGGAAGCGCTGGGCAAGATGTTCCAGTCCGGCGTCCAGCCACAGTCCGGCCAGGGGCTCGGCGACGCGATCGGCTCGATCCTCGGTGGCAAGCGGAGCTGACGCTCGCCTCAGTGGAGATTGCCGGACACCGCGGCGAACCTCGCCGACAGCTTGGTGCCGATCGCCGTCGCGCCGCCGACGACCAGGACCGACACGAAGACCGCTATCAGGGCGTACTCGATCGAGCTCGCCCCGCGCGCATCCCTGACGAATCGCCTGATCATTGTCATCGTCCGTCTCCGCCTTTTGTTTGCGCGCGGAGCATTAGGAATCCGTTAACGGGAAACGGGGTCGTGAACGCGCGGCGGCACCGGTCCCTCGGCTCGCGCCGCTCGGGCGGCGACGTTGCACCGCGCCGGCGGGACGACTATGTAGCCGCGTGCCGCCGGGCTTGGCCTTCCCGGTGCGCGCGGGCCGGCGTCCCGCGACGGTTTGATGACAGGCTCAAGGCTCGACGATGGCTCGCGACGTTTCGGACACGATGCCGGTTTCCGGACGCGACGACCTCGTCGGCTGGCTGGCGGGGGGCGGCAAGCCGGCCGCGCGCCACAGGATCGGCACGGAGCACGAGAAGATCGGCTTCCGTCGTGCCGACCTGACCCCTGTCCCCTACGAGGGCGAGCACGGCATCGGCCGGCTGCTGGAGGAGATGGGCGCGGCGCTCGGCTGGACCCCGATCCTCGACGGCGGCCGGATCATCGGCCTGGCCGGCGAGGACGGCGGCGGGGCGATCTCGATCGAGCCGGGCGGCCAGTTCGAGCTGTCGGGCGCGCCGCTCGACAACGTCCACGAGACCCGCGCCGAGCTGGACGCCCATTTCGCCGCCCTCGCGCCGATCGCCGAGCGCTTCGGCGTCGGCTTCCTGTCGCTTGGCATGAGCCCGAGGTGGAGCCTCGCCGAGACGCCGGTGATGCCGAAGAGCCGCTACGCGATCATGGGGCGCTACATGCCCAAGGTGGGCACGCGCGGGCTCGACATGATGTTCCGCACCACCACCGTGCAGGCGAACTACGACTTCGCCGACGAGGCCGACATGGTGAGGAAGCTTCGGGTGTCGCTCGCCCTGCAGCCGGTCGCGACCGCGCTCTTCGCCAACTCGCCGTTCACGGAAGGGCGCCGCAACGGGCGCCTGTCGGAGCGCTCCGAGATCTGGCGCGACACCGACAACCGGCGCGCCGGCATGCTGCCCTTCGCCTTCGCCGACGGCATGGGATACGAGCGCTACGTCGATTACGCGCTCGGAGTGCCGATGTACTTCGTCAAGCGCGGCGACCGCTACATCGACGTGGCCGGCTCCGACTTCCGTGACCTGCTCGCCGGCCGCCACCCCGCCCTGCCCGGCGAGCGGGCGACGCTGTCGGACTGGGCCAACCACCTGTCGACGATCTTCCCCGAGGTGCGGCTGAAGACGTTTTTGGAGATGCGCGGCGCCGACGCCGGGCCGACGCCGTTCCTCCTGGCGCTGCCGGCCCTGTTCGCCGGCCTGCTGTACGACGGGACCGCGCTCGACGCGGCCTGGGATCTGGTGCGCGGCTGGGGCGACGCCGATCGCGAGACGCTGCGGGCGGAGGTGCCCCGGCTCGGGCTCGCCGCGACCGTCGCCGGCCGGCCGTTGCGGGAGGTGGCGCGCGAGACGCTGGCGATCGCCCGCTCCGGGCTGGCCGCGCGGGCGCGTCGCGACGCGGCCGGCGCGGACGAGACGATGTACCTCGACTGCCTCGACGCGGTGCTCGCCGGCGGCAGCGAGGCGGAGCGTCTCCTCGCGCTCTACGAGGGGCCGTGGGGTCGCAGCGTAGATCCGGCGTTCCGCGAATGCGTGTATTGCAATCCAACGTGATGGTTCTTCCTAATTGATGCAGGCATGATTAGAAATAGAATACTAGTCGGTTCCAATTCTTAGATGCGACGATAACTCGTCAAATGTAGCTTTTTGATGGGTTTTGATTGCGTCAACAAAACCAACAAAATTTGGAACCGCTTTAGATATACTTTCATTAGATATTCTATTCCTTGAAAAGGCATTTTCTAATTGCGCAGAAAGTGAAAGCATCATGCTAGTTATAGGCTCCCAAATTTTTGCAGCCTGACCCGGACTTATGTTCTTCTTGAAATGGAGATCAAACTTATTCGGAACAGGCCTACCTAGCATAGTCTCCATACATTGTGATATTACATGAACTAAAAGAAAAGTAGCACCTTTTTTCGTCAGAAACGTCAAGCTAGAGCTTTCTACAGCCGTCAACGACCCAGAGTTCTCACTTGCCTTTCTAGATAAAAGTAACTTTCTTTCATTAATAGATGTCAGAAGAGAGTAACACAGAACTACATGGCGCGCTGTGATTCTATCGGTAAATATCTGTCGATAGTTCTTCTCGTTTGTCCAAAGCTCAGACTTTTTATCGTAAGCTGTAACAGGATCACCATGGAAAGCAGCAAGGGACTGCCCCACCGTATACGACGGTAAAGAGTATTTGCTTCGCTTGATAGCGTCACTTGCGCCGCCGCGACGCCCTCCTTCGTATTCTGCATCCGGGATCGCATCAAACTCGGTTCGTAAGCGATCTTGGATCTGATCCGTGCTTCTAAAGTCAGCCGCTTGCAGCTTATTTTGCGAGTTGTTAAATCTAACAACATCAGCAACGATGGCTTCTTTCGCAGCCTTTACAAACCGTATAGCTACTTGTAGTTTTTCGGAAGGCTCACCTGATGAGGAAATAGACCCTGTAGTTTGCGCCCCATTAACAATAGAAATACCTTTTATTTTGAGACTTTGACCCTTCTTCGTCTTCTTTAGTAATTTATAATCTAGAACTAAAGCTGTTATTCCATTATTATAGACATAAAAGTTTTGAGGCTCAGTTTGAGCAGTTGTTTTTATACCGTTATTTATATTTGAGTCACTTTCGCGAGAACCTAGATAACTTCTCAGGTTTGCAGAAAAAAGGTCAGTTCCATAGTCAGCATATAGCTTATGCAGCCATGATCCACGTACTGTGGTAACAATGGAACTCCAATCCTCTTCAATGATCTCTACCGCTCCGGGAACCACTGTCTCAAATTCATCGGTAACTATAACAGTCCTTTCGGCCTGAACATACAAACGAGACAACTGCTCTCTAGCAATTTCTTCTGCAAAGATATTGATATCACTTCCTTGGGGAAAACCCTTTAGGGCTGTCCGACATAATGTTTCTACCGAATGAAGCTCTGTTTGCACATTCTTAGAATTTGGACAATTATGCACATACCATATATAAAACCTTTTTATTTCGCCCGCCGATAAAGCAGCTCGCAATTCCTCTGCGCGCTCTTTAAGACCATCTGGGAGTTTATCTATGTTTGAAGTAAGAAGCCAGGAAATAGCCGTATTTAAATCTGATGCTTTGTTCGCAGGAGCAGCCTCTCGGGCCTTCTTTGAAATATAGCATTGAGCTAATACGGCGATCTGTCGTTCTTTATCGACATATAGCACATCACATTTTTTATCATCACCGCCACCGGTTATTGCTTCGCTTGCGATTGTCTGAATATCATCAAGATTAAATTTCAGATTAATGGCGAAAACGCCGATAGCATCATCAGTTAGCGCGTAATTCTCCTTCATGACGTCAAAGGCGCTTTCCCATCCGGCCTCAGCGTTTTTTGTCACAATGGTTCATCCGATTTTGATGGATCACTTAATGGCGTTATTTACTTAAAACAAAAAATACCGCTGCGCCATCGGCAGTTCGTGCGCCGGCTCGCAGGTGAGGTGGGCGCCGTCCGCCTCCACCCGGTAGGTCTCGGGGTCGACGGTGAGCGCGGGCGTCGCGTCGTTGTGCACCATGCTCGCCTTGGAGATTCCGCCCCGCGTGTTCTCCACCGCCACCAGCGCGCGCTGGGTCCGTACCCTCGTCGCCAGCCCCTTGTCGAGCGAGGCCCGTGACACGAAGGTGAGGGAGGCCCCCGTCATCGCCGCGCCGTATCCGCCGAACATCGGGCGGTAGTGCACCGGCTGCGGCGTCGGGATGGAAGCGTTGGGGTCGCCCATCGCGGCCGCCGCGATCACCCCGCCCTTCAGCACCAGGTCCGGCTTCACGCCGAAGAAGGCCGGCGTCCATAGGACGAGGTCGGCGAGCTTGCCCACCGCCACCGAGCCGACGTGCTTGGACACCCCGTGGGCGATGGCCGGGTTGATCGTGTACTTCGCGACGTAGCGCTTGGCGCGGAGGTTGTCGTCGTCCGGCCCGTCGCCCGGCAGCGCGCCCCGCTGGCGCTTCATCTTGTCGGCGGTCTGCCAGGTGCGGATCACCACCTCGCCGACGCGGCCCATCGCCTGGCTGTCCGACGACATCATGGAGAGCGCGCCGAGGTCGTGGAGGATGTCCTCCGCCGCGATGGTCTCGCGCCGGATGCGGCTCTCGGCGAAGGCGAGGTCCTCGGGGATCGACGGGTCGAGGTGGTGGCACACCATCAGCATGTCGAGGTGCTCGTCGAGCGTGTTCACCGTGAACGGCCGCGTCGGGTTGGTGGACGACGGCAGCACGTTGGGCAGGCCCGCGACCGTGATGATGTCAGGCGCGTGGCCGCCGCCGGCGCCCTCGGTGTGGAAGGCGTGGATCGTGCGGCCCTTGAAGGCGGCGACCGTGTCGGCGACGAAGCCGGACTCGTTCAGCGTGTCGGTGTGGATCATCACCTGGATGTCGTGGTCGTCGGCGACGCACAGGCAGCAGTCGATGGCGGCCGGCGTCGTCCCCCAGTCCTCGTGCAGCTTGAGGGCGCAGGCGCCGCCCTCCACCTGCTCCACCAGCCCGGCCGGCGTCGAGGCGTTGCCCTTGCCGGCGAAGCCGAGATTCATCGGGAAGCCGTCCGCCGCCTCGATCATCCGGGCGATGTGCCAGGGGCCGGGCGTGCAGGTGGTGGCGAAGGTGCCGGTCGCCGGCCCGGTGCCGCCGCCCAGCATGGTGGTGACGCCCGAATGCAGCGCCTCGTCGATCTGCTGGGGGCAGATGAAGTGGATGTGGCTGTCCATGCCCCCGGCGGTCAGGATGCGCCCCTCGCCGGCGATGACCTCCGTGCCCGGCCCGATGGGGATCGTGACGCCCGGCTGGATCGCCGGGTTGCCGGCCTTGCCGATCGCCGCGATGCGCCCGTCCCGGATGGAAACATCCGCCTTGACGATCCCCCAGTGATCGAGGATCAGCGCGTTGGTGATCACCGTGTCCGGCGCGCCGGCGGCCCTCGTCGTCTGCCCCTGCCCCATGCCGTCGCGGATCACCTTGCCGCCGCCGAACTTCACCTCCTCGCCGTAGGTGGTGAAATCGCGCTCGACGCGGATGAAAAGGCTGGTGTCGGCGAGCCGCACCCGGTCGCCGGTGGTGGGGCCGAACATGTCGGCGTAGGCGGCGCGGGGGAGCGTGGTGGGCATGGCGTCTCCGATCGGGCGTCATGGAAGGGGGTAGCAAGGTGTCCAAACGGCGATGCGTCAAGGCGTCTTGCGACCACAACGGTCTTCAGGTAAATTAACCTGTCAGACCGGCCCTGTCTAGCCGATGGCGCGACGCCTTACCTCTGGCCGCGCGTGTCGACCGGCGCTGACACCGGGCCTTGCCAAAGTCGACGTTCGCCGACTTGGGTGCTCGCCCGAGGCGGCGGACGTCGACATCGGGCCATGCCATCCGTGCATTCGGCGACATCGGCGCGGCCGCGTCGTCGTTCGCTGACATGGCGAGGGTTGGAGATGGCGGGGTCAAGCCGGATACGAAGATGCGGTCGGCTCGGCCAAGGCGCTGCCTTCAGTCGCCCAGCTCAAGACGCCACGTCCTCGCCGTAGGTGGTGGACGTCGTGCTCGACGCGGACAAGCAAACCGGCGTAGGCAGCGCGGGGAAGCGTGGTGGGTACGGGAGTCGCGCACCCCACTGAACTTCATGGGGTACCCGCACGCCGCCCTCGCTTCGCGGGACGTCTTGCGTGTTGCGAGGACCGTCAAGGCGTCATCAAGCGGTTCGCAGATCGGCGTCCGGCCCGCAGTTCCTGAAGATGACGGAGGCCAGGTCGATGAACGCGTCGAGCGAGGTCGCGACGACCCCATCGTCGCTATGACCCGGGCCGAAACAGCCGCGCGCGTCCTCCCGGGCGACAAGGAATCCGGCGGTCGACATGTAGACGCCGCCGACCTCCGCGAGGAGTTCGTAGAGGCGCTCGAGAAGGACGACGCAGCTGAAATTCTCGATGTGAAGCCCGCAGATCTCGCCGGGCCCGCACCCCTCCACCTGCGGCTCGAAAGTGGCCTCGCCGGTGCGCCACCGCACGCGCGCCAGCGGGACGGATGGATCGATCGCGTCGCGGTTGAAGATGCGTTCGGCGATCACGGCCGGGAACGGCACGGGCCGACCGTTGACGAGGTTGTAGAACCAGTTCGGGTCTTCGGACATGTCGGCCGTACCTCATGGATCGGCGAGCGTGCTGGGCACGGCTACGCCTCCGGCACGATGACGCGTTGCAGGTCCGCGGCGGCGGCGTCGAAATCGCGTTCGAGGTGCGGGTTGACGCCCCGGCATTGCGCGACGACGTTGCTGGCCCAGGCGATGTACTCGTCGACGCGGGTCGGCGACCAGCCCTCCGGCGGCGTGACCTTGAGGGCGCGAAGGTTGCTCGTCTTGTCGGCGATCTTCAGGCACTTGGCGCGGTCGCATTTCGCGGCGGCCTGGGCGATCTGCGCCCGCTTGCGCTCGGACCGCTCCAGCGCCTTGTCGTCCGTGACATCCGTCACCAGGGACGCGACGTCGGGTCCAAACGTATCCTTCAAGGTCTCGGCCGTGACGCCGCAATCCTCCATCGTGTCGTGCAGCCAGCCAGCGGCAACGAGGGCCGCGTCGGCGCCGGCATCGGCCAGCAGCAGGGCGACCTCGGCCAGGTGGTTGATGTAGGGCTTTCCCTTCACGCCCTTGCGCTTCTGGTCGGCGTGGGCGCGGGCGGCGAAATCGGCCGCCTTCGCGACGAGCGCGAGGTCCGTGCTCAATCGAGTGCCCCCATCACCTCGCCCCGGAGCCCGTAAACCTCCCTCGCCCCGCCCAGCGGCACCAGCTTGACGCGCCGCGTCTGGCCCGGCTCGAAGCGCACGGCGGTGCCGGCGACGATGTCGAGGCGGCGGCCGCGCGCCGCCGCGCGGTCGAAGCTGAGCGCCGGGTTGGTCTCGGCGAAGTGGTAGTGCGAGCCGACCTGGATCGGCCGGTCGCCGGTGTTGGCGACGTCGAGCTCGATCGCGTCGGCCCCGGCGTTCATCGTGATGTCGCCGGCGGCCGTCGCCACCTCGCCGGGCACCAACCCACCATCGCCGCCGCGGATCGGATGGTGCACGGTGACGAGCTTGGTGCCATCGGGAAAAGTCGCCTCGACCTGCACGTCGGGGATCATCGCGGCGATGCCGTCCATCACCTGGTCGGCGGTCAGCACGTGGGCGCCGGCCTCCATCAGGGCGGCGACGGAGCGGCCGTCGCGCGCGCCCTCCACCACGACGTCGGTGATGAGGGCGATCGCCTCGGGGTAGTTCAGCTTGACGCCGCGCTCCAGCCGCCGCCGCGCGACGACCGCCGCCATGGCGATCAGCAGCTTGTCTTTTTCACGCGGCGTTAGGCGCATGGCTCACCCTCAAGCCCAGATCCTCGGCGGCGGCGCCTCGCGCAACGCGCCGATGGCGGCCAGCATACAGGCGCGCAGCCGCGGAGGCGAGCGGGCCAGCGCGCGGACGATCGACACGCCGTCGCGGGCGCTCACCCCCACCTCGACGGCGTCCTCGCCGACGGCGAACGGCGCGGTGACGGCGCGCAGGCTGTCGATGACGCCCTCGGCGTCGGGCGCGCAGAACAGCAGCAGCCCGACCGCCCGCGCCCCGTCGCCGACGGCGGGCCGGTCGAGGATCGCGCCCACCGCGCCGGCCAGCCTCGTCTCGTCGGCGAACAGCAGGCGGCCGTCGCGGCGGACGCGCCAGCTGTCGGCGAGGACGCCGGTGATGGCCGTCTCGGCGCTGGCCAGCCGGCCGAACACCAGCGTTTCCACGGCCAGCAGGCGCGCCGAGCCGGCCAGCGTCGCCGACAGGCTGCGGCGCAGGCGGCACCCGTCGAACAGGATCGTTTCCTGCGGCAGCCAGTCGAGCCGCGCGCCGGCGGCGACGTCGAGGGTCGTCGCGATCACCGCGTCCGGTCCGGCGGAGCGGTACACCTTCTCCGCCGCCACGGTGGTCACGGTGAGCGCGCCGCTCGCCGCCAGCGCCAGGGCGATCGAGAGGCTGTCGCCGCCGACGACGCCGCCGCCGGTGTTGACGATGATGCCCTGGCAGTCCGCCCCGCGCGGCACCCGCAGCCGCAACGCGCCCTGCTCGAACACCCGGTCGAGCGCGGCGCCGCCGCGCGACGCCGCCCTGAACCGGGCGCGCAGGACGCTCGCGCCGGACACGGGACGGGCGGGCAGCGGCGGGACTACCGCTTCGGCGCGGTCAGGGCGGCGACGGCGGCGACCAGCACGGCGCCGCGCGAAGCCG
Organism: uncultured Beijerinckiaceae bacterium; assembly: GCA_964244495.1. Lineage (GTDB taxonomy): Bacteria > Pseudomonadota > Alphaproteobacteria > Rhizobiales > Beijerinckiaceae > RH-AL1. The sequence goes on along the minus strand of CAXTIU010000011.1, from coordinate 51,961 downwards.
CGAGCTTGGGGTCGCCGCCTCGGATCTCGCTGACGAGCACGGCCGCCGAGATCGCCGCGACGATCGCGGCACCGAAGCGGCGGGTGGAGCGCGGGATCATCATCAGGCCGCCGACGACCTCGGCCGCCGCGACCGCCTGCATGCCCTCGTCCGACCAGCCGAGCGAGCGGAACATGCCCTTGTAGCCGCGATTGCCGATGAGCTTGTCGCCGCCGGCGACCGCGATCGCCGCGCCGACGACGGGGTAAAGATCTGCCATCCTGGCCTCCTCGCTCGCCAACGCGGTCGGGCGCGCAACGTTCGGGGGCGGCCGACGAGGGCGCCGGCCCAGGCTCGCCGCGCCGCCGATGGGTGTCGCCGCCAAAAAAATCCCCGCCGCGACAGGGTCGGGCGGGAAGTTGCAGGGAGGGCACGAGGAGACAGTGCCGGGAGTCGAGGCAAGCAATTTCGATGCCATCGCATTGGCCAGCCCATCGCGCGGCGAAACGTCAGGGCCGCTCGCCCATGCCGTCGCGCACGGCATCGGGCACGATGCGCAGCGAGGCGATGCGGTTGCGCACCTTGCGCAGCACCTCGAAGCGGAAGCGGTGGAAGGTGAACACCTGCCCGCTCTCGGGGATCGCGCGGGCCTCGTGGATCACCAGGCCGGCGATGGTGGTCGCCACCTCGTCGGGCAGGTCCCAGGCCATGACCCGGTTGAGGTCGCGGATCGGCACCAGCCCCTCGACCAGCACCGACCCGTCGGCCTGCGGGCGCACGCCCTGGACGACGAGGTCGTGCTCGTCCTTGATGTCGCCGACGATCTCCTCGATGATGTCCTCGAGCGTCACCAGGCCCATGACCACGCCGTACTCGTCGACGACGAGCGCGAAATGCGTCTTGCGGCGGCGGAACGCCTGCAGCTGGTCCTTGAGCGACGTCGTCGCCGGGATGAACCAGGGCTCGACCGCCACCTTGCCGATGTCGAGGGTGGCGACGTCCCCGTTGGACGCGGTGAGCGCGCGCACGAGGTCCTTGGCGTGGAGCACGGCGACGATGTTGTCGGGCTCGCCGCGCCACAGCGGCAACCGCGAATAGGGCGACACGACCACCTGGCGCACCAGCTCGTCGGGCGGCAGGGCGGCGTCGATCGCCGTCATGGAGGTGCGGTGCACCATGATGTCGAGCACGGTGAGGTCGCCGAGTTCGAGCAGGCCGCCGAACATGTCGCGGTCGGAGCGCTCGACGTTGCCCTCCTTGTGCAGGAGGTCGACGGCGGAGCGCAGCTCCTCCGCCCCGGTCAGGATGGACTTGTTGGCTTGGACGCGGCCGCCGAACACCTTCAGCACGCCGCGCACCAGGATCTCCACCGCCACCAGCGCCGGGCCGAAGATCGCGACGAACGGGGTGAGCGCGCGGGCCACCAGCAACGCGGTCCGGTCGGCGTTGTTGACCGCGACCGTCTTCGGCAGCACCTCGGCGAAGACGAGCAGCAGCACCGTCATGATGACGGTGGCCCAGACGGCGCCCTTGTCGCCGATGACGACGACGAGCACGCTCGTCATGAAGGCCGACGAGCCGATGTTGACGAGCGTGTTGCCGAGCAGCGTGGTGCCGATCAACCGCTCCCGCTTGCGCAGCAGGCGGTTGACGAGGGCGGCGCGCTTGTCGCCGTTGCGTTCGAGGGCGTGCATCCTGGCGCGCGACGCGCCGGTCAGCGCCGTCTCGGACGCGGCGAAGAACGCCGACATCGCGACGCACAGGACGATGATGGCGACGGCCACCCAGAGGTCGACCGGGAGCACCGCCTTCGCCTCATGCACGGGCCGAGCCTCCGAGGGCGACCGGGGCCCTGCGCGAGGTCAGGGTCGCGCGGGGGATCGCGGTCCGGCTCGGGAGGTCCGGCACGGCGTCAGGCCCAAGCCTTGGCGGGCTTCAGGTCCTCCTTGAGGAAGGACAGCACCTCCTCGGCCCCGATGCCCTTCGCCACGAAGGCGTGGCCGATCCCCTTGGCGAGGACGAAGGTCAGCGCGCCGCGCTCCACCTTCTTGTCCTGGCGCATGGCGTCGAGCACGGCATCCGCCTCGACGCGGGCGCCGGGGATCGCGGCGGCGTGGACCGGCAGGCCGGCGCTCGCGAGATGGGCCTCGACCCTGGCGACATCGTCCGCGCGGCACAGCCCGAGGCTGCGGGAGAAGCGGAACGCGCTCGCCATGCCGATGGCGACCCCCTCGCCGTGGATCAGGCGGGTGCCGTCGTAGCCGGTCAGCCTCTCGAAGGCGTGGCCGAAGGTGTGGCCGAAGTTCAGCAGCGCCCGCTCGCCCTGCTCGCGCTCGTCGCGCGCCACGACGCCGGCCTTGGCCGCGCACGCGCGCGCCACCGCCTCGGCGCGCGCCGGGCCGCCGGCGAAAACCTCGTCGCGGTGGGTGTCGAGCCAGGCGAAGAAGGCGGCGTCGCCGATCAGGCCGACCTTGACGAGCTCCGCGTAGCCGGCGGCGAACTCGCGCGGGTCGAGCGTCCGCAGCACGTCGGCGTCGGCCAGCACCAGGGAGGGCTGGTGGAAGGCGCCGACGAGGTTCTTGCCGTGGGACGAGTTGATGCCGGTCTTGCCGCCGACGGAGGAATCGACCTGGGCGAGCAGCGACGTCGGGATCTGCACGAAGCGCATGCCGCGCCGCACGCTCGCCGCCGCGAAGCCGGCGAGGTCGCCGACGACGCCGCCCCCCAGCGCCACCACCACGTCGCCGCGCTCGAGCTTGGCGGCGAGGATGGCGTCGCACACGCTCTCAAAGGTGGCGTAGCACTTCGAGCCCTCGCCGGGACGCACGACGACGCTGGCGTGCCGGATCCCGGCGGCGTCGAGGCTCGCCAGGAGGGCCGGCAGGTAGTGGCCGGCGACGGTGTCGTCGCTGACGATCGCGCAGGCCGCGCCCGGCGCCAGCCGACCGATCGCCTGCCCCGCCTCGGCGAGGAGGGAGGGTCCGATCAGGATGTCGTAGGGGTGGTCCGGCAGGTCGACCGCGATCCTGTGGGCCGCGGCCATCGCGGGCGGCGGGGCGAACGCGGCGGTCTGCATGGAGTCCTTGCGGATGGTGGCCGGAGGGGGGATGTCGGGCGAGAAGCGCATGTGGAACTCGAGCGCCGCGAGGGCGTCGTCGACGACCGCCTCGTGCGGACCGTCGCGGGACACCACCGTCACGTCGGCGCGACCATAAACGGGGTAGCGCTGCGCCACCAGGCCGCGCAGCGTCCCCTCGGGGTCGGCGGTCTTCAGGAGCGGTCGGTGCGAACGGCGCCGCACGCGCCGCCACAGCACGTCGATATCGGCCTTGAGCCAGATCGACAGGGCGCCGGCGCTGATCCGGGCGCGGGTCTGCTCGTTGATGTAGGCGCCGCCGCCCGTCGCGATCACGCGGGGGCCGCCGCTCAGCAGCCGCGCCATGACGCGCCGCTCGCCGTCGCGGAAGTAGGCTTCCCCGTGCCGCGCGAAGATCTCGTCGATCGGCATCTTGGCCGCCCACTCGATCTCGCAGTCGGCGTCCACGAACTCGAGCCCGAGGCGCCTGGCGAGGCAGCGGCCGGTGGACGTCTTGCCCGACCCCATCATGCCGACGAGGACGATCGAACGAGGCCCCAGCGCCTCGACGAGGGCGGCCGCGCGCCGGTCGCGCGGGCGCTCGGCGTCGTACCGCCCAAGGTAAGGTGCGCTCCCTGTCATCCCCACCGCTGTAGCATAGGCCAGGCCGTTTGGAACGGGCCAAGCGGGCAGGCCCGCCGCGTCGGGCGCGACGGGCGGGCGTCGCCTCAGTAGCGCGCGATCACCGGGGGCGCCGCGACGACGGGGGCGCCGAACTTGTAGTCGAGGCCGGCCCGCACGATGTTGACGTCGGTCCGCTCGTTGATGTTGTAGCTGTAGCTGTTCGACGGCAGCGGACCCGAGGAAACCGACTTCTCGTTCAACTCGGCGCGCAGATACTCGGCGCGCAGCAGCACGTTGTTGGTGACCGCCACTTCGAGACCGCCGCCGAACACGTAACCGGTGCGGAACTGCGAGCTGTTGGTGGAGATGTTGGCGGGAGGTCCGATGTTCACGGACGTGTTCACATTGGCGTAGGCGAAGCCGCCGGTGCCGTAGGCGAGCACGCGGTCGAACGCGTAGCCGAGCCGGCCGCGCACTGTGCCGATATAGTCGATGTTGTTGTTGACGCCGACGTACTGCTGGCCGACCGTTGGCACCCCGGCGGCGAAGCTGCTGAGAGCGTTGCCGCTGCTGATGCCCGTGCCTTCGAAGTCGGCTTCCACGCCCACCACAACGTTGTTCGCCAGGCCGCCGCCGAAATGGCCGAGGCAGCCGCAGCCGCCGAGCTCGTAGTTGTAGCCGACCTCCACGCCGCCGATCACGCCGTTCGAACGCTGGCCGTCGCTGGCGTTGGCGCTGAAGGGCGACGTTTGCTGATAAAAGTTGCCGTACTGGTCTGGCACATAGTTGCCGTTGGGCTGGGCGCTGTTGACGGTGGTGTTGTAATGGTCGACACCGCCGCCGAAGCCGACGTTGGCGCCCACGTAGGCACCGGTCCAGTTGTAGGCGCCGTAGGACGGCAGGACGCCGTAGGACGGCGGCGTGTCCTGGAGGGGACCGCGCAGGTCGGCGGCGCCCGCCGCGCCCGCCAGGACGACCGTCGCCGTAGCGGCGATTAACATTTGCTTTATCATCGTTAACACTCCGACACTGCCGCACAGCCGAATACTTGCGTCTCAAGCAAGGTGAAGGTTTAACCTTAATATTTCGTGAGAGGTCCGAAGTATCTTTGGCGCGCGCCCGATCGATTTCGGGACGGGTCGCGCTGATCCCGTCGCCAGCGAGCTTGGCGGGCGCGCGACGCCGCTTGCCCATCGCGCGGGCGGCGGCGATAAAGCCGGCATGAACCCGCCCAGAGCCGCGACCGACGTCATGCCTTCCCCCGAGGCCGCGAACCCGTTGCGAGCCGAGGGCGGCGGTGTGGCGGCGGTGATGAACGCCCTGGGACGGCAGGCGCGGGCCGCCGCCCGCGTGCTCGCGTTGTCGTCCGACGACGACCGGGCGCGGGCGCTGCGCGTCGCGGCGGCGACGGTCCGCGCGAGGGCCGTCGACATCCTCGCCGCCAACGGGAGCGACGTCGCCGACGCCCGGGCGCGGGGCACCGCGCCGGCCTTCCTCGACAGGCTGGTGCTCGACGGCGGGCGCATCGAGGGCGTGGCGCGCGGCCTCGAGGCCGTGGCGGCGCTGCCCGATCCGGTCGAGCGCGTGGCGGCGACGTTCGAGCGTCCCAACGGCCTGGTGATCGAGCGGGTGTCCGTGCCCCTCGGCGTCGTCGGTCTCATCTACGAGAGCCGCCCCGGCGTCACGGCCGACGCCGGGGCGCTCTGCCTGAAGGCCGGCAACGCCGCCATCCTGCGCGGCGGTTCGGAAAGCTTCCGCTCGTCGCGCGTGATCCACGCGTGCCTCGTCGCGGGGCTCCGCGCCGCGAACCTGCCGGAGGCGGCGATCACCATGGTCCCGCTGCGCGACCGCGCGGCGGTGGGCGTGATGCTGGCCGGCTGCGGCGGCGCCATCGACGTGATCGTCCCGCGCGGGGGCGCCGCGCTCGTCGCCCGCGTCCAGGACGAGGCCCGCGTGCCGGTGTTCGCGCACCTCGAAGGGGTCAACCACCTGTACGTTCACGCCGAGGCCGACCGCGCCATGGCGCTGAGCGTGGTCCGCAACGCCAAGCTGCGCCGCACGGGCGTGTGCGGCGCCACCGAGACGCTGCTGGTCGACGCCGCCTCGCCCCTGCTGCGCCCCCTCGTGACGAGCCTGCTCGACGCCGGCTGCGAGATCCGCGGCGACGCGGCGACGGCGGCGACCGACGCACGCGTCGTGCCGGCGGTCGAGAGCGACTGGCGCGCCGAGTACCTCGACGCGATCCTGGCGGTGAAGGTGGTGGACGGGCTGGACGCCGCGATCGGGCACATCGAGCGCTACGGCTCGCGCCACACCGACGGCATCATCACGCGGGACGAGGCGGCGGCGCGGCGCTTCCTGCGCGAGGTGGACAGCGCCATCGTCCTCCACAACGCGTCGACGCAGTTCGCCGACGGCGGCGAGTTCGGGTTCGGCGGGGAGATCGGCATCGCCACCGGCCGGCTGCACGCGCGCGGTCCGGTCGGCGTCGAGCAGCTCACGACCTTCAAGTACCGCGTCCACGGCCAGGGACAGATCAGGCCGTGACCGTGCGCGGGGACGCGTGATCGCGCAGGGCTTGTCCAGCGGCTTCGCCGGCGTGCCGCCGCACGCGCGGGGCCAGCGGATCGGGCTGTTCGGCGGCAGCTTCGATCCGCCGCACGAGGGTCACCGCGCGACGAGCCTCGTCGCCCTGCGCCGCCTGCGCCTCGATGCCGTCTGGTGGCTGGTGTCGCCCGGCAACCCCCTCAAGGACCACAGCGCCCTGCCCCCGCTCGACGCGCGCATGGCGGCGGCCCGGCGGGTGGCCGCCCACCCGAGGATCGCCGTGAGCGGCCTGGAGCGCGGCCTCGGCTCGTCGTTCACCTGCGACATCGTCGCCGCGCTGACCCGGCGCTGCCCGGGCGTGCGCTTCGTCTGGATCATGGGATCGGACGCGTTCGCCGACTTGCACCGCTGGCGGCGCTGGCGGCTGATCGCCGCCACGCTGCCGCTCGGCGTCGTCGACAGGCCCGGCTCGACGTTGAGCGCCGCCAGCGGACACGCCGCCGGGGCGCTGCGGGCGGCGCGGCTGCGCGAGGTCGACGCGGCCCTGCTGCCGGGCGCGGCGCCGCCGGCCTACGTCTTCCTGCACGGCAAGCGCTCGCCGCTGTCCTCGACGGGGCTGCGCGCCGCGCGTCGCGGCCGAAGCGCGGACGAACCGCCTACCACCAGCCTTTGATCTTGAACCAGAGCGCCGGCCCGATCGCGCTGCAAGCGATCAGGGTGAGCCCGTAGGCGTAGCCGTAGGTCCAATCGTATTCCGGCATGAACTTGAAGTTCATGCCGTACATGGAGGCGAAGAACGTCGGGGGGATGCCGACCACCGACACCACCGTGAGCACCCGGAAAACGTTGTTCTGCTCGATGTTGGCGAGCCCGAGCAGCGCGTCGAGCAGGAACTGCGTCTTGCTGGCGATGTGCTCCTGGTAATCGTGGAGCGAGCGGGCGTCCTGGCCGATGGTGTCGAGGCGGGTCCTCAGATCGGGAGTGACCTGGCTCGCGCCCTTGGCGACGAGGAACGGCGTCATGCGGCCGAGGCCGAGCAGGCTCTCGCTGACCTTCGAGATCAGGTCGCCGTTGCGCCCAACCTTGCGGAGCAGACCCCGCAAGGCCTTGTTCGCCTGCCGCGGCCGGTGATCCTTGTCGCTCATCAGGTTGCCCGAGAAGATATCGCGCGACATCGCGTCGAGGTCGTCGCCCGCGTGTTCCAGCACGTCGGCGAGGTGGTCGACGATGATCTCGAGGATGGACACCGTCGCGCCCATGCCCCCTCGCGACAACTCGCCCTTGGCCGCGACCTGCTTGGCGAGGTTCTCGAAGGACGGCAGGCCATCGAAGCGGATTGTCGCGACGCACGCCTTCGTCACGACGAAGCCGAGCGGCGTCGTCTTGGGATAGCCGATCTCGTCGCGGATCGTGGCCGGAAGGCTCATGAACAGCGTATCGCCGTCGGACGACAGCCGCGAGGAGGACTCGATTTCCACGAGGTCCTCCATTCGCGGCACGCGAACCTTCAGCCACCCCTCCAGGCGGCCCATCTCGTCCGCCGTCGGCGCGAAGACATCGATCCAGTCGACGTTGGCCGGCATCGTCGCCGCGCCGGAGGCAACCGTGACGGATCCTTTAGTCTCGTGGCCGTAGAAGGTCAGCATCGTGAAGGTCTGGCGCGCGTCGGCTCGGTCGCGACGCCGCAGCAGCTCCGGACCGGCTGCTCCGCGTCGAGGGAGGCTTTAAGCCTTTCGACAGCGGAGGAACAGAAGTTTCGGCGTCGCGTTTACCTCGGACGACGCCGCCTAAACCTTGCTTGGTGAAAGATTTCAATGACTTCCGAGGATGACGCCGAGATAACAAAGGATAATGTCGCGCGTGCCGGTCAGGCCGGGCGCGAAACGAAAGACAAGGCGCAAGAGGCTCTCGACGCGGCGCCCGGCGTTGCCGCCGACCTTCACGATCAAGGACGCGCCAAGGCGCAGGGCCTCAAGGACAAGCTGCCGGGTTCCGCCGGCGACGCCCTGGCGGCCGGCCAGCAGGCGATGCGGACCGGCGGCGAGCAGGTCGCGCGACGCGTCACCAGGCAGCCGCTCGAGGCTCTCATGCTCGCCGGTGCGATCGGTTACCTCATCGGTTGGGCGGCCAACCGCGCTTGACATCGTCCGCGTCCCGCCTCGGCGCGCCACCCCTCGGCGGCTCACGGACGCGCCATCACCCATGAAGGAGATTCCCGTATGACCAGAGAAGCCTGTTCGAGCACCCAGTTGCAGACGATCTGCTTGGAGTCCCTCAAGGCGTGCCCTGGATTCGAGAACGTCAACGAGATCCTGATCCAGCCTCGCGAATCGCTGGAGGGCGGCACGAATTGGACGCTTGCGGCGGTGCGACCACGGGTGAACAACAACGTCCTGCGCGCCGCCCGGGGAACGATCGAGATGTTGCAACGCTCCTACGAGCTGATGGCGAGCGAGCTGGCCCTGCGCGCGCCGCGACGTGCCGCCGGCGCGAGGTAGCCCGGCGTATGCGACGAGCCGGGACGGGGAAGCGGTAGCCAGGACCGGGCCTTTGGCATAATCCAGCGGCACCGACGCGACGGTCGCCGCCGTGCCGAACCTTGGGTGGGCCTCTTGCTGCGAACGCGTATCCTGGGCACCGGCAGCTACGCGCCCGAGCGTATCCTGAGCAACGCCGACCTCGCGTCCATGGTCGCGACCTCGGACGACTGGATCCGGCAACGGACGGGCATCAACGAAAGGCACATCGCCGCGCCGGGCGAGACGACGTCGGACATGGCCGTCGCGGCGGCGCGGCGCGCGCTGGAACACGCCGCCGTCGAGCCGATGGACCTCGACGCGATCATCGTCGCGACGATCTCGCCCGACATGCCGATGCCGGCCTGCGCGATGATGATCCAAGCCAAGCTGGGGGCGCGCCGCGCCTTCGCCTTCGACTTGTCCGCCGCCTGCGCCGGTTCGCTGTACGGCCTGACCATCGCCGACAAGTTCATCCGCAGCGGGTCGGCGACCCGCATCCTGGTCATCGGCGCGGAGCTGCTGAGCCGGCTGGTGGATTGGACGGATCGCGGCAGCTGCGTGCTGTTCGGCGACGCCGCCGGCGCCTTCGTGGTCGGGCCGACCACGGAGGACCGCGGCCTGTTGTCGGCCCACCTGCACAGCGACGGCGAGGCCGCGGACCTGCTCGCGATCCCCGGCGGCGGCAGCCTACATCCGGCGTCCCCGGCCATGCTGGACGCCAACCTCCACAAGATCGCGATGCGGGGGCGCGACGTTTACAAGTTCGCCGTTCGGGTGCTGCCGGACGCGCTCGCCGAGGCGCTGGCCGCGAACGGCGTCGAGACGGGGGCGATCGACCATGTCATCTGTCACCAGGCCAACCTGCGCATCGTCGAATCGGTGCTGGAACGCGTCGGCATCCCCATGGAGAAATGCTGGATCAACCTCGATCGCTACGGCAACACGTCGAGCGCTTCGCTGCCGCTGTCGCTCGACGAGGCGAACCGGGCCGGCCGCCTCAGGGACGGCGACCTCATCGCGATGATGGCGATCGGGGCCGGCATGGCCTGGGGCACCGCCCTGATGCGGTGGTGACGATCGGGTGCTTTCGTGGGGTCTTGCGTTCCGGTCGGAACCTTGTCTACTCGGTCCGTCGAACAGGGAGCGAAGCAATGACCGCCAGCAAGACAGCGAGCCGCAAGGACAGGCCGAACACCCCTCGCGACGCGACGCGGCGCGCCGCCCCGTCGAACAGCCAATACGACGACGCTCCGCCGAGCGCCGGCGCCCACGCCGCCGATCACCTGATCAACCATGACGCGACGCCGGGGTCGGGCGCGTTGCCGAGTCATTCCCACAAGTCCGGCCGGGAGGTCGACGGCGGCGCCGGCTGAGGCCGGGCAGATCACCAGGGGCGTCACCGGGACCCGGCCGCCGGCTCCCCGGTGGCACGCGCCGCCAGCCACGCGCTCAAGTCCCTGATCTCGGCCTCGCCGGTCGCGTGCCCCATCCCGGGATAAGCGTGGAACGCCGTCGGGACGCCCAGCGTGGCGAGCGCGTCGCGCGCGGCGGTGGCGGCGCCGAACAGGATGCGGGCGTCGGCGTCGCCGTGCCCGACGAAGAAGGCCACGCGGCTCCGGTCCGCTCCGGCCGACAGGGCCGGCCTGGCCAACAAGGCTCGGCGCTCGGAGGCGAAGAGCGAGCCGCTGAGGACGGCGGCGCCGCGGAAACGGCCGCGTTCGCGCAGCGCGACCTCGTAGACCATCACCGCGCCCTGGCTGAAGCCGGCGATGAAGACCCGTGCCGGATCGGCGTCGAAGCGCTTGACGACGTCGTCCACCACGAGGTCGATGATCTTGCGGCTCGTCGCGCGGTCGGCCTCGCCCGTCTCCCGGCGATACCAGCGATAGCCGTGCGCCGCATCGCCGAACGGCGCGCGGAGCGACACCACCACGAACTGCGCCGGCAGTTGCGCCCACAACCCGATCATGTCCCGCTCGTCGGCCCCCGCGCCGTGCAGCAGGACGATCAGCGGCGGCCGGCCCGAGGCCGTCGCCGGCCGGTGCACGAGGGTGGTCAGGTCATCCGCGCCGGCGGCCGCGCCCGGGCCGGCGACGATCCCGAGGAGGACCAGCGTCCGCAGCAGCCTCCGGGCGATCACGCGGCGACCTCGCCCCCGACAAGCACCTGGAACCGCAACGGCTGCCGCAGCAGGAAACGTCCCGCGCCATCCTTCCCGGCAACGCGCTCGAAGACTTCGGCGATGGCGGGGCGGCGCGCGTCGATGGCCGCCGCGCGTTCGGGATCGACGGCGGCGGCCCGATGGAGGAAATCATCGAGGCTCGTGAAGCGCGAGACCCTCTCGAAGGTTTCGTCACGGACGCAGCCGAGCGCCCCGTCGCCGATCGCGCGCGCCAGGGCGTCCTGTGCCGCCGTGCGCACCGCCGTCTCGTCGTCGACGAGGCGCAGCACGTCGAAATAGGTGCCCCGGGCGAGCGGCTCGACGACGATGATCGGCGCTCCCCGCCGGAGCACGCGGCCGGCTTCGCGCAGGGCGGCGCCCGGGTCGGACGCGTGGTGCAGGGAATTGAGGAACACCGCCCCCGTGGCGCCGCCGTCCGGCAAGGGAAGGTCCTCGGCGAAGGCTTCGAGGAAGCTCGCCCCGGGAACGGCGCGCCGCGCCGCCGCCACGGCGTCGCCGTTGGGATCGACGCCGGTCGCGACGGCGCCGCGCGCGACGAGCGTCTTGGCGAGGTGCCCGGCGCCGCACCCGATGTCCACCACGTGGCGGCCGGCGAGCGGTTCGAGGGCTTCGAGTATCAGGGAGAGGGCATCCATCGGCGCGCCTTGAGCTCGGGCGGCAACGTTTAGCGCGAAGAGGTGGCCGGGTTGAACTTTTTTCGGGGCGCCGTCGCCGGGCGCTACCCCAGCGCCGGCCGGCGAAGGTGCCAGTCGCTCGCCTCCTGGAGCGCCTGGCCGATCCTCAGCACGGTGGCCTCCTCGAAGCCCAGTCCCATCACCTGGAGCGAGAGCGGCAGCCCGCCCGCCGTGAAGCCGTTCGGCAGCGCGAGGCCGCACATGTCGAGCAGGTTGCCGAAACGGGTGAAGTGCGACGGCATCACGGCCTCGTCGACCTCCGTCACGGGCACGGCGGCGTGGCGCGTCGTCGGGGTCAGCAGCGCGTCGACGCCGGCAAGGGCGACGGCCACCTCCTGCTTCAATCGCCGCCTCAGCCGGTTGGTGGCGACGTAGTCCTTGGCGGTGACCGCGCCGCCGGCGAGCACGCGGGCGCGCACGGCGTCGCCGATCGGGGCCGCCGGGTCCTCGGCGAGGGCGCCGTTGACGTCGTAGGCTTCGGCCTGGCTGATCGCCGAGGCGGTGACGAGGTCGGCGAAGCGGAACGGCAGCGCCATGGTCACGACCTCGGCCCCGAGATCGGCGAGCAGGTCGAGCGAGCGGTCGTAGGCGGCGAGCATGTCGGCGGCCACGCCGTCGCGCTCGGCGTCGGGCATGCGGGCGATGCGCAGGCCGCGCACGCCCCTGTTCAGGGTGGGCAGCGGGTCGGCCGGCGCGATGCCGCGCGTCGTGGGATCGAGCGGGTCGGGTCCCGACAGCACGTTGTAGAGGAGGGCCACGTCCTCCACCGTGCGCGCCATCGGGCCGGGCGTGTCGAGCGTGCTGCTGAGCGGGATGATGCCGTGGGTGCTGACGCGGCCGACCGTCACCTTCAGGCCGGTGATGCCGCAGAACGAGGCCGGCAGCCTGACGGACCCGCCGGTGTCGGTGCCGATCCCCCACGGCGCCAGGCCGGCGGCGACCGCGACGCCGGTCCCGCTGGAGGAGCCGCCGGGCGTGCGGGGCGTCGCGAGGTCCCACGGGTTCAGCGGCGTGCCGAGGTGCTGGTTGATGCCCCAACCGCCGAAGGCGAACTCCACCGTGTGGGTCTTGCCCAGCACGATCATGCCCTGCGCGATCATCCGGCGGACGATGGTCGCGGTGACGGTCGAGCGGCGCTCGCGATGGGCGGCCGAGCCACCGGCGGTGATCCGCCCTTCGAGGTCGATGAGGTCCTTGAGGACGACCGGCACGCCGTGCAGCGGCCCGACCGCGTGCCCGGAGCGGATCGCCTTGTCGGCGCCTTCGGCGGCGAGCCTGGCGTCGCCAGCGTAGACCTCCGTGAAGGCGCGCAGCTTCGGCTCCAGCCTGTCGACGCGCGCGAGCGCCGCCTCGACCGCGTCCACCGGCGACAGGCGCCGCGCGGCGATCGCACGCCCCAGGTCCCCGGCCGACAGGGTGGTGGGATCGCTCATCGGGACCCTCACTTCACGCTGACGAGCGTCAGGTCGACGAACCAGGATTGCGGCGAGACGAAACCGTGCACCTTCGGCGACATCGCGCGCGGGTTGAGGTCGTGCACGATGTAGAGCCACGGCGGATCGTCGACCAGCCGCTCGTGCGCGCGGCGCGTCTCGTCGGTGATCAGCTTCGCGTCGGTGGCGTCAGCCTCCGCGAGCGCCTTGAGGGCGGCGTCGAAGGCATCGTCCTTCCAGTGCTCGAAGTTGAAGCCGTTGGGCGAGAAGTTCGCCGAGGAAAAGTAGCGCGCCATCACGCCGGCGTCGGACGAAGGCGAGCTGACGTTCAAGGCCCTGTCGCCCTTCAGGCTGGGGCTGTCGGGCGTGTAGCGGGACGCGTTGAGCAGCACCTGCCAGTCGACCACGTCCGCCGCGACGTTCACGCCGCAGGCGTCGTGCAGGGTCTGCTGCACGACCTCGTTCATCGGCAGGGGCAGCATCTGGCCCGAGCCGGAGCTCGAGATCATCACTCGGAAGGTGAGCGGCTTGGCGGGACCGTACCCGGCCTGCGCCAGAAGGGCCTTCCCCTTGGCCGGATCGAAGCCGTAGTGGTTGACCGGCGAACCGAAGTTCGGGTCGTTCGCCTTCAGCCAGCCGACCGCCGGCTCGGCCGTGCCGTTCAACAGGTCGACGATGCCGGCGCGGTCCACGCAGTAGTTCAACGCTTGGCGCACCCGGACGTCCTTGAACGGGCTGTCGGTGGCGCCGATGTCGTAGAAATAGGGCCACACGTGCGGGTAGGACCCGGTCGTGATGACGAACCCGGCCTGCTTCAGGGACGGGATGCCGTCGGCCGGCGGCACCTCGATCCAATCGACCTGGCCCGAGCGCAGCGCCGCGAGGCGCGAGCTGGCGTCGGGGACCGGCTGCAGCCGGAGCCTGTCGACCTTGGCCAGCTTGGCCTTGTCCCAGTAGCCGTCCCAGCGCGCCATCTCCACCGCCTCGCGCGGCACCACCTTCGTGATCCTGAACGGGCCGGTGCCGGCGGCCGGCAGGGTCGCGACCTTGGCCCAGTCGTGGCCGGCCTTCTCGAAGGAGGCTGGCGAGGTGAAGAGGACGTAGACCATCATGTAGGGGAAGTAGGACGCCGGCGACGTCGTGCTGATCGCCACCGTCGCGCCGTCGACCTTCCTGTAGCTGCCCATGACCGGCACGCGCGCCCGCGTGATCCCGGCGCCGGCCAGCTCGTATTGCGGGCTGTCCTTGTTGAAGTAGCGGTCCAGGTTCCAGATCACCGCGTCGGCGTCGAGCGGCGTCCCGTCGTGGAACGTCACACCCTGCCGCAGGTGGAAGGTCCACGTCTTCTTGTCGGCGCTCTCCTCCCACCTCTCGGCGAGACCGGGGCGCAGGCCGGCGAGCCTGTCGGTGCGCGTGAGGTCCCACAGGATCAGGCCCTCGAAGGCGGGGTAGCCGAGGAAGCGCATGCCCTCGAAGCCGTTGTTGGGCATGCCCGTCGTGGTGGGGATGTCGGCCGCCGTCATGGCGATGCGCAGGCTCGTCTCGGCGAAGGCGTCGCGCGCGAGGAGCATGGACACCGCGAGAACGGCGGCACGCCACCAAAGCCTGATCATCGATCGTTCCTGCCTGGCCGAAGACAACGCTGGCGTCAGCAATTCCCGCACCAGACCGTCGCGGCGCCCCTTCGCACGCGGCGGAAAAGGTGGACGGCGGAGGCGGAATGGGACGATGGTCCCGTCGACACGCAAGCTGGAGCGGCCCATGAAGATCGTCGACGTGCGGGAGGTGACGGCGCCGATCGCCTCGTCCATCGCCAACGCCTACATCGATTTCTCGAAGATGACCCTGTCGCTCGTCGCCGTCTTGACGGACGTCGTGCGGGATGGGCGCCCGGTGGTCGGCTACGGCTTCAACTCCAACGGCCGCTACGGCCAGGGCGGGCTGATCCGCGAGCGGTTCGCGCCCCGGCTCCTGGAGGCCGACCCGGCCAGCCTCGTGGACGAGGCCGGCACCCTCGACCCGGACCGGATCTGGGCCACCTTGATGCGCAACGAGAAGCCGGGCGGCCACGGGGAACGCTCGGTCGCGGTCGGCACCATCGACATGGCGGTCTGGGACGCGGTCGCCAAGATCGCGGGGAAGCCGCTGTTCCGCCTGCTGGCCGAGCGGCACGGACGCGAGGCGGACCCCCGCGTGTTCGTCTACGCGGCGGGCGGCTACTACTACCCCGGCAAGGGGATCGAGCAGCTGCGCGCGGAAATGCGATCCTACCTCGATCGCGGCTACACCGTGGTCAAGATGAAGATCGGCAACGGCCTCGCGGAGGACCGGCCGCGCATCGAGGGCGTGCTGAAGGAGCTCGACGGCCGCGCGCGACTCGCGGTCGACGCCAACGGGCGCCTGACGCTGGAACAGGGCATCGCCTACGCCCGGATGCTGCGCGACTACCCGCTGTTCTGGCTCGAGGAGGTCGGCGACCCGCTCGACTTCGCGCTGCAGGCGGCGCTGGCCGAATACTACCCCGGGCCGATGGCGACCGGCGAGAACCTGTTCAGTCACCAGGACGCGCGCAACCTGCTGCGCTACGGCGGCATGCGCCCCGACCGGGACTGGCTGCAGTTCGACTGCGCCTTGAGCTACGGGCTGTGCGAGTACCAGCGCACGCTGGATTGCCTGAAGGTGGCCGGCTGGTCGCCGTCGCGCTGCATCCCGCACGGCGGCCACCAGATGTCGCTGAACATCGCGGCCGGCCTGGGGCTGGGGGGCAACGAGAGCTACCCCGACCTGTTCCAGCCCTACGGCGGCTTCCCCGACGGAGTGGGGGTCGCCGACAGCCACATCACCATGCCGGAGCTGCCCGGCATCGGCTTCGAGGGCAAGGGCGACCTCATCAAGGTCATGCGCGAGCTGGCGGCCTAGCCGCCCGCCTTCAGCGCTGCCCGAAGCTGGCGTCGGTGAACAGGTCCTTGTACTGGCGCGGCTGCGAGCGCCAGTACTGCTTGGGCGCGCTCACCCTGGCGCCGAGGGCAGCGGCGGCGTGCCAGGGCCAGCGCGGATCGTAGAGCATCGCGCGGGCGAGCGAGACGGCGTCGGCCTCGCCGTCGGCGACGATGGCCTCCGCCTGCTCGGGCTCGGTGATGAGGCCGACGGCGATCGTCGGCAGGCCGACGGCGTCCTTCACCGCGCGGGCGTAGGGGACCTGGTAGTTCGGCCCGAGCGTGATCGCCTGCAGGGGCGAGACGCCGCCGGTGGACACGTGGATCGCGGCGCAGCCGCGCGCCTCGAGTTCGCGGGACAGCGCGATCGTCCCCTCGACGTCCCATCCCTCCGGCACCCAGTCGGTCGCCGAGAGTCGCACCCACACCGGCCTGTCCGCCGGGAAGGCGGCGCGCACCGCCTCGAACACCTCGAGGGGGAAGCGCATCCGGTTCTCCAGGCTGCCGCCGTAGCGGTCGTCCCGGTGGTTGGCGAGCGGCGACAGGAACTGGTGCAGCAGGTAGCCGTGCGCGCCGTGGATCTCGATGCCGTCGAGCCCGAGCGCGGCGGCGCGCCGCGTCGCCCGCACGAAGTCGTCGCGCACCCGCCCGATGTCGGCGAGGCTGAGCGCGTGGGGCACGTCCTCGCCCGGTGAATGCGGCAGCGCGGACGGCGCCTCGGTGCGCCAGCCGAGCGGGGCGTCGGGCGCGATCTGCGCGCCGCCGTCCCAGGGCGCCGCGCTCGACGCCTTGCGGCCGGCGTGGCTGAGCTGGATGGCGACCTTGATCGGGGCGTAGCGGCGGATCGCGCCGATCACGCGGGCGAGCGCCGCCTCGTTGGCGTCGGAGTACAGGCCGAGGTCGAAGGGCGAGATGCGCGCTTCCGGCGACACGGCGGTGGCCTCCAGGATCATCATCCCGGCGCCCGACAGCGCGAGCTGCCCGAGGTGGATCATGTGCCAGTCGGTGGCGCTGCCCTCGTCGGCGGAATACTGGCACATCGGCGCGATGACGACGCGGTTGGGGAGGTCGAGGTCGCCGATGCGAAGCGGCGTGAAGAGCTGGCTGCTCATGGTGGGCTCCGGCGCTCGGGCGTTTCGGTGACCACGTTTATAGGGCACGGGCTTCCGGACGCGAAGACTCCTCGACGACAAGGACGGCGTCCCGCGCCCGCGCCGCTCGACACGGCGACCCCTGCCGGCGCATTGTGCCGGCGCATCGTGTCGGCGGCGACGGAGGACGGCGGCGCCGGCGCGCGGAGGAACGGGACCTTGGACGAGAAGAAGCGACGGCGCCCACTCAACGCGATCGACGCGGCCGAGGCGGTGTTCCGCCAGGTCCCGGCCAAGGCGCCGGAACCGGCGAGGCCCGCCGCCGCGCCCGGCGCGCGGGAGCTGGTGTCGCTGCGCATCGACCAGGACGTGCTCGCCCACTTCCAGGAGGGCGGCCCCGGTTGGCAGGACCGCCTCAACCAGGCCCTGCGGCGCGCCGCCGGCCTCGCGTGAGGAGCCCGCGAGCCGTCAGTAGCACACCCGCTTGCCTTCGCCGCCTTCGGACGTGTCCTGGCATTTCGAGCGCTCCTCGTAGCTTCCGTACTTCTCGCTCGATACCGTCGGATCGGACCCCGAGCCGCTCGATAGGCATCCGCCCAGCAGCGGGGCCAGGGACAGGACGCTCATCAGGACGATCAGCTTCTTCATCTTGACCTCGCTACGGGCGCCGCCGCCCCTCAACCGTTGCGCTTGATCACCTGCGGGCCGGGAGCCTGGCAGGTCGGCATCATCTCGACGCGGTTGATGTTCACGTGGCGGGGAAGCGAGGTCACCCAGGCGACCGTTTCCGCGATGTCGTCGGCGGTCAGCGGCTGGGTGCCCTGGTAGACGGCCGCCGCCCTGGCCTCGTCGCCGCCGAAGCGCACGGCGCTGAACTCGGTGCCGCCGCACAGGCCCGGCTCGATATCCGTCACGCGCACGAAGGTGCCCACCAGATCCGCCTTCAGGTTAAGGCTGAACTGCTTCACGAAGGCCTTGGTGCCGCCGTAGACGTGGCCGCCGGGATAAGGGTAGGAGCCGGCGATGCTGCCGATGTTGACCACGTGGCCCTTGTCCCGGGCGACCATGCCGGGCAGCAAGGCCCGCGTCACGTGGATCAGCCCGGTGATGTTGGTCGCGACCATCTGGTCCCATTGCGCGAGGTCGGCCTCCTGCGCCGGCAACAGCCCGAGTGCCAGACCGGCGTTGTTGACGAGGACGTCGACGGCGCGCCACCCGTCCGGCAGGCTGTCCGGCAGGGCCGCGACGGCCGCCGCGTCGGTTACGTCCAGCACCAGGGGCAGCAGCGCGTCGCCGGCCTCGCGGCGCAGCGTTTCCAGCCGGTCGGCGCGCCGGCCGGTCGCGATCACCCTGTGGCCGTCGCGGACCAGCCGCGCGGCGATCGCCTGGCCGAAGCCGGCGGTGGCACCGGTCACGAGAACGGTCTGGCCCATCGATGTCTCCCTTGACGGTCGCGCGGCGGCGGAACCGGCTTTCTACGGCCGATCGCGGCGCGCGCATAGGGGCGCGAAACATGCACCGTGTCGTCCGGCGAGATCGATGCGCGTCACACAAGGAAGGAAGCCGCCATGGGATCGTGCACGGGTTCGTGGCCCAACGGGGATCTGATCGGGGCGGCCGACGGGCGCCGGCGGCTGCTGACGCCCGCCCTCGTGCTGGACGCCGTCGCCTTTCGGCGCAACGTGTCGCGCATGGCCGCGATCGCGAGCGCCAACGGCGTGGCGCTGCGGCCGCACGCCAAGACGCACAAGAGCGCCGCCGTCGCCGGGGCGCAGGTCGCCGCCGGCGCGCTCGGCGTGTCCTGCACGGTCCTGCGCGAGGCCGAGGTGATGGTCGCGGCCGGCGTGCCCGGCGTGCTCCTCACCTCGCCGGTGGTGGGGACGCGGGCGATCGAGCGCTTGATCGCGCTGGCCCGGCGCGCGGGCGAGGGCGGGCCGATGGTGGTGGTGGACGACCCCGGCAACGCCGCCGCCCTGTCGGAGGCGGCGGCGGTCCTGTCCCACCCGCTCGGCGTGCTCGTCGACTACGGCGCCGGCTTCCATCGCACGGGCACCGCCACGGAGGCCGACGCGGTCGCGCTCGCCAAGACGATTCGCGGACTGCCCAACCTGACGCTGCGCGGCCTGCAAGCCTACGCCGGCAACATCCAGCACATCGCCGATCGCACCGAGCGGGCGGCGCGCGCGACCTGGCTGCGCGGGAGCGTCGCGCGCATCCTCGCCGCCGGCGCGGCGGAGGGCATCGCCTTTCCCATCGTCACCGGCGCGGGCACCGGGACGCACGACATGGACGCCGCGCCCTTCACCGAGATCCAGCCAGGGTCCTACCTGTTCGGCGATGCCCAGTACGCCCCGGTCCTGGCGGGAGGCGTCGACTCACCCCCGTTCGAGACCGCCCTGTTCCTCCAGGCCTGCGTGGTCAGCACGCCGGCGGCCGACTACGTGACGCTGGACGCCGGCGTCAAGAGCCTGGCGACGGACGGTCCCCTGCCGCTCGTCGCGCGCGGCGCCCCGGTCGGCAGCCGCTACGCGTTCTTCGGCGACGAGCACGGCAAGCTGACGTGTCCGCCCGGCCCCCGGCCGGCGCTCGGCGACAGGGTGGAGCTGGTGACACCGCACTGCGACCCGACGGTGAACCTGCACGACGCGATCCACGTCGTGGAGGGCGAGACCCTCGTCGCGATCTGGCCGGTCGACGCGCGGGGCCATTGACGGGGGCCATCGACGGCCTGCCTCCATCGGCGGCTTGCGTCGCCGGTGTCGATGTGGGACGCGATCACCGATGCGAAGCCGCCGCGAACGGGCGGCGGGCAAGAGGGAACACGATGACGCTCGGTCGCCTGTCGGCGCGAAGCAACGTCCTGCTGCTGCTTTGCGTCATGTACTTCCTCACCTACATCGACCGCGTGAACGTCAGCACGGCCTCGGGCGTCTTCGCCAAGGAGCTGGGGTTCAGCAACACCCAGCTCGGCCTGGTGTTCTCGGTGTTCGCCTACCCCTACCTGGTGTTCCAGGTGGTCGGCGGCTGGTTCGCCGACCGCTTCGGCCCGCGCCGCACGCTGGCGATCTGCGGCCTCGTGTGGGCCGGCGCCACCGTGATGAGCGGGCTGGCCGGCGGCATGGCCTCGATGCTGGTCGCGCGGTTGCTGCTCGGGCTGGGCGAGGGCGCCACCTTCCCCGTCGCCACCCGCGCCATGTCGGACTGGCTCCCCGGCGGCAAGTCCGGCTACGCCCAGGGCATCACCCACGCGAGCGCGCGGCTCGGCAACGCCATCACGCCGCCGCTCATCGTGGCCCTGATCGTCGCCGTCTCTTGGCGCGGCTCCTTCATCATCGTCGGCGTCGCCAGCTTCGCCTGGGCGGCCGTCTGGTTCTGGTACTACCGCGACGACCCGCGCGACCACGCCGGGGTCTCCCCCTCCGACGCGGAGCGGATGCCGCCGCGCCGCGCCGCCGCCCGGACGCCGATCCCCTGGATGCGGCTGACCCGGCGCATGGCGCCGGTGATCTTCACCTACTTCTGCTACGGGTGGACGCTGTGGACCTTCCTGAGCTGGGTGCCGCAGTTCATGCTGCACGCCTACCACCTCAACCTGAAGAACTCCGCCCTGTTCGCCTCGATCGTGTTCTTCGGCGGCGTGCTGGGCGACGCGCTCGGCGGCATCCTCAGCGATCGCATCCTGCGCACCACCGGCAGCCTGGTGCGCGCGCGGCGCGACCTCGTCATCGGCGGATTCGCCCTGTCGCTGCTGTGCTCGATCCCCATCCTGTTCATCCACGACGCGACCGCCGCCGCCCTGGCGCTCGGCGGCGCCTTCTTCTTCGCGGAATCGACGATCGGGCCGATGTGGGCGACGCCGATGGACATCGCGCCGCAGCTCGCCGGTACGGCGAGCGGACTCATGAACTGCGGGTCGGCGCTCGCCGCCCTCCTTTCGCCGCTGCTGTTCGGGTGGGTCATCGACGCGACGGGGAACTGGCAGCTGCCTTTCATCGGCACCATCGCTCTGATGGGCGTCGGCATCGTCGGGGCCTTCTTCATGCACCCGGAACGGCCGTTCCGCCCCGAGGCCGAGAGGGACACGCGGCCGGTCCTGGCGAGCGCCCCGCAGGCCTGACGGAACGCTCCCGGCTGGCGCCGTCAACGATCCTCGGTGAGGTCCCCCAGGAACCGGTCGATCGCCGTGTGGTCGGCGCCGGCGCCGAGCTTCTCATCGGCCTGCCCCCACAGCGCGGTGACGGCGCGCGACAAGGGCGCCGGCACGGCGAGGTGACGCGCGAGGTCGTCGGCCGTGCGCAGGTCCTTCGTCATCAGCGCCATGGAGAAGCCGGACCCGTAGCTCCCGCTGATGACGAAGGGCTTCAGCTTCACTTCCGTGCTGTTGTTGCGGCCGGTGGAGGCGTTGAGCACGTCGGTCATCATGGCGGGGTCGAGGCCGAACGCCCGGCCGACGCGCAGGGCCTCGCAGGCCGCCATCAGGCCGGCGGCGGACACGTAGTTGTTGAGCGCCTTCATCGCGTGGCCGGAGCCGATCGGGCCGGTGGCGAAGATCGACGCGCCCATCGCATCCAGGATCGGACGCGCCCGCTCCAGCAGCCCCTCCGAGCCGCCGGCCATGATCGCCAGCGACCCGTCCTTGGCGCGGCGCACGCCGCCGGACACCGGCGCGTCGATCAGCCCGAGGCCATGCGCCTCCAGACGCTCCGCCAGCTCGCGCGTGCCGACCGGCGCGGACGAGCTCATGTCGATCACGAAGGCGCCGGGCGCCAGCCGCGTCACGAGCGGCGGGTCGTCGCCGAGCAGCGCGGCGTTCACCGCCTTGCCGTGCGGCAGCATGGTGATGACCGCCGCCGCGCCCTCCACCGCCTCCATCGCGCTGGCGCAGGCGGTGCCGCCGGCCTCGGCCAGCGCGGCGCGGGCGGCCGCCACCGGATCGAAGCCGCGCAGGTCGAAGCCGGCCTGCACCAGCCTCGCCGCCATCGGCGCGCCCATCATGCCGAGGCCCAGGAAGGCCACGCGGGCCGGCGGCCCGACCGGCCCGTTCGCGTCGATCATCGTTCATCTCCCTGTCGAAGGCGCGCGCGCGCCTCGCCGCGCTACTTGGCGGGCGCCGGAATCGCGCCTTCCGCCAACAGCACCTCGTGCGCCGCCTTGAACGCGTCGAGCCCGGCGGGAATGCCGCAATAGGCGGTGGCGTGCAGCAGCGTCGCCTTGATCTCCGCCACGGTGACGCCGTTGTGCAGCGCGCCCTTGACGTGCAGCTTGATCTCCGGCGAGCGGTTCGCCGCGGTCAGCATCGCCAGGTTGATGAGGCTGCGGGTCTTGCGATCGAGCGTCGGGTCGCCCCAGGCCCAACCCCAGGCCCAGGCCGTCGTCGCGCGCTGGAAGGCCATCATGAAGTCGTCGGCCTTGGCCATGGAGGCGTCGACGTACTCGGCGCCGAGCACCTCCCGGCGGATCGGCATACCCTTGTCGAACAAGGCGGCATCGTCGGACATCCGGACTCTCCATTCGAACATGCGTCCAGGAAGAATGGGATCGTCGGGCAATCGGACAAGACGGTGTGGCGCGATCCTTCGTTGACTTGACGAAGTCGCCGGCCGGATAAGTCACCGTCACGATGACCGAGAAGCGCTCCAGCCTGACCGAGTCCACCGGCACCTCCGACGCCGCCTCGCCGCCCGCCCCCATCGTCCCGCGATCCGTGCGGCGCCAGCTCGAGGATCGCCCGCGACGCGTCATCAGCGACGGCGCCTACGCGTCGGGCGAGCACCTGTCCGGCCGGGTGCCGTGCGAGCAGCTCGGCGTCGGCCGGAGCCTCGTCCGCGAGGCGGTGCGCCCGCTGGAGGCGGAAGGCTTGTGACGATGAAGCCGCATCGTGCCGCCTTCGTGTCGGCAGCGGCGCAGCTCTACGCGTTGCGCGCCGCCAGCGACGCCAGTGCCGGACGGCGCGCCCTGCTCGACGTGAAGCGCCGCTTCGCGGTCGAGAAGCGGGACGCCGAGGGGGCGCGCCGATCCTGCTCGACCCACGTGGAAGCCGCCGCCCGCGTCGCCCTGCGCGAGTTCGAGGAGCGGGGCGGCACCGTTCGCGACCCGACCGAGGACAACACCCGTGCGTGCTGACGACCCCGCCCGAGCGACCGGTGCCCGCGAGCTGGACCTCAGCGGACGCGGCCTGCGCGCGTTCCCCCACGCCGTCTTCGACGCGGCGGAGACGCTGGAAGTCCTGGACCTGAGCCGCAACGCCCTGACAGGCCTACCCGACGACCTCGGCCGGTTGAAGCGGCTGCGCGTCCTGTTCTGCTCCGGCAACCCGATCGCCCGCCTGCCGCCGAGCCTCGGCGATTGCGTGGGCCTGAGCCAGGTCGGCTTCCGGGGTTGCGGGCTTCGCGAAGTGCCGGCCGAGTCGCTGCCGCCGGCCCTGCGCTGGCTGACCCTCACCGACAACCGGATCGACGCCCTGCCGCGCGCGCTCGGCGAACGGCCGATGCTGCGGAAGCTGATGCTCGCCGGCAACCGCCTGACCCGTCTCCCCGAAACGCTGGCCGGCGCCGCCGACCTCGAACTGCTGCGCTTGTCCGCCAACGGCTTCGACGCCCTGCCCCCCTGGCTGACGGAGCTGCCGAGGCTCGCGTGGCTGGCCTGGGCCGGCAACCCGTTGGACAGGAGGGCGGGCGCCCCACCGCCGACCCGCGTCCCGTGGTCCGACCTGCGGGTGGGAGGGCTGATCGGCGAGGGCGCGTCGGGACGGGTGGTCCGCGCGTCCTGGCGCGCGCCCGGCGCGACGGAAGCGGAGCCGGTCGCCCTCAAGCTCTTCAAGGGCGCGATCACCAGCGACGGCCTGCCCGCCTGCGAGATGGCGGCCTGCCTGGCGGCCGGCGACCATCCCAACCTCGTCGGCGGGCTGGGCCGCCTCGCCGATCACCCGGGCGGCGCCGACGGCCTGCTGATGCCGCTCCTGCCGGCCGGCTCGCGCGCGCTGGCCGGGCCGCCGAGCCTAGCGAGCTGCAGCCGCGACGTGTACGCCGCCGACGCGCGCTTCGATCCCGACACCGTCCTGCGCATCGCGAGGGGCGTCGGCGCGGCGAGCGCGCACCTGCACGCGCGCGGCCTGCTGCACGGCGACCTGTACGCCCACAACATCCTGTGGGACGGGGCGGAGGCGATGCTGAGCGACTTCGGCGCGGCCTCCTTCATGCCGGCCGGCGAGGCCACGGCGCTGGCGCGGCTCGACGTGCGGGCCTGGGGGCTGCTGCTCGGCGAGCTGCTCGACCGCTGCGCGGCGCCCGAACCGGCCGCGCTGCGCCGCCTCCAGGAAGCGTGCGCGCGGCCGAGCCCCTCGGAAAGACCGGCGATGGCCGATGCTTTGGCGGCGCTGGGGCGGCACGGCTGAGCCGACCATCGCACGAGCCTCCCCGACGCCCGAGCCGCCGTGGGCCGCTCGCCGCCCCGGCCTGTTCGCGTGATTTCTTCCTCACGCGCACATTCTCGCGTCAGGATGCGTCATGCGTCAGGATCTCGTGCGATGTTTGCGCCCCCGTCCGGAGATTTAAGGTAGCGTTACCCTAAGCCAGGCGCGTGACCGCCGCAAGCCCCGGGGCGAAGCCGGCTGCGCACGTCCCGCAGCGCGTCCACGACGCGGCCCGGCGCCGGTCAACGCCAGTCGGCGCGAAGCCGCTCGCGGTGGCGGGCGAACCATTGCAGGATCACCACCGCCGGCCCGGCCTCGATCGTGCCGTCGTCGAGCAGGGCCACCGCGACGTCGGCGTCGACCACCTCGACCCGGATGTCCTCGTTCTCGCTCGCCAGCCCGTGCACGCCGCCGGCATCCGTGAGGTCGGCCTCGCCGCAGAAGGCGACGATCCGCTCCGACGTGCCGCCCGGCGAGGGCAGGAACGCCTGCGCCCGCACCACCCGCTTCAACGTGCAGCCCGCCTCCTCCATCGCCTCGCGCCGCGCCACCGCCTCGTCGCCCTCGCCCTCGCCCACCATCCCGGCCACCACCTGCAACGGGCGCGGCGCCACCCCCGCGACGAGCGCGCCGACCAGGAACTGACGGACCAGCAGCACGCGATCGGTCCTGGGATCGTAGGGGAGCACGCAGACGCTGGTGCCGCGCTCCAGCAGCTCGCGGGTCAAGGTCGGGCTCATCGCGCCGTCGAACCGCCGGTGCCGGAGCGTGTGGACGGTGACGGTGAGGAAGCCCTCGTGGGCGGTGCGCACGGCGTCGACCTCCACGTCCACGTGGTCGTCGGCGGGCGACGGGCGCCCCGTCGGGTCGGGCTCGGCTGTCATGGGTCATCCCTTGTTGGGCGGTGCGGCGATCGGGTTCGGCCCGGTTCGCGGCTCGGGGGAAGATCGATCCTGGCGACGCCGGCGAACGCCAGGATGAAATCGGCGCCGAACGCGGTCGAGGGGGTTTGATAGCCGGTCGCGACGCCGCCCGCGCCGAGGCGCCGCGCCGCCTCCACGGCGGTGCGCGCCGTCAGGGTGTAGGCTTCCGGCGTGTCGAGCCGGCTGGCGACGCGCGCGCCCGTGGCGTCCCAGGCCTCGGCGAGGAGGGTGTGGCGCCCGCTCGCGCGCTGCGCCGGCGTCGGGCCGGCTGGCAGCCATCGTTCGACCTGCCGCTTCAGCAGGCGCTGCGCGCCGCCCGTGCCCAGCAGCCGCATCAGCGGGGCGGGGAGACCCGCCATCGCGGCGAGGCCTGGCGCGGCGACGAAGAACACCGCGATGTCGGGGATAGCGGTCGAGCGCCACGCCGTCGCGACGTCGCCCCAGCCGACGCCGACGGCGGGACGCGGGCCGTCGCCGAGGTCCAGGGTGGCGCGAGGCGTCCCGGGGGTCGTGACGATGCGACCGTCGCGCCGCACGCGCGTGCCGGCGGCGACGCCCTCCAGCATCGTCTTCGCCGTGCCCCGGCTGACCGCCCCGAAGCCGCCCAGCGCGATCCGCAGGCGCGTCGCGCCGGGCAGGCGTGCGGCGACGTGCGCCGCGAGGCAGTCGCTCGGGACGACGTCGAAGCCGGCGCCCGGCAGCAGGGTGACGCCGGCCGCCTTCGC
This sequence comes from uncultured Beijerinckiaceae bacterium, assembly GCA_964244495.1. GTDB lineage: Bacteria > Pseudomonadota > Alphaproteobacteria > Rhizobiales > Beijerinckiaceae > RH-AL1. The sequence goes on along the minus strand of CAXTIU010000011.1, from coordinate 25,841 downwards.
CGCCGCGTCGCGGGCGGCGAGCGCCTCGAACACGTCGATCTCGCCGGTGATGTCGACGTAGTGGGTGCCGGTCGCGAGGCAGGCGTCGACCATCGGCCGCGCCGTCGCCGAGAACGGGCCGGCGGCGTGCAGCACCACGGCGACGTCGGCGAGGGCGGCGGTCGCCGGTTCGGCGTCGAGCGGGAAGGCGCGCCAGGCGAGGCCGAGCCGGCGGGCCAGCGGCTCCACCTTGGCGCGGTCGCGCCCGGCGAGCACCGGCTGGAGGCCCAGCGCCACGGCGTGCTCCGCGCAGAGCCGGCCGGTATAGCCGCTCGCGCCGTAGATCAGCAGGGTTCCGGGATCACCCACTCAGCGCGGCGCGTCGGCGAGTTCGAGGGGCGAGGGCAGCCAGCGGTACCGGCCGTGCCGCGCCTGCAGGTGGCCGAGGCCGGGAAACGGGAAATGGTAGGCGTGGACCGCCGCCCGCGCCTCGACGACCTCGCGCAGGACGCGGGCCCGCGTCCGCGCGGCGAGGCCCTGGTCGTGATCGTAGATCGTGCCCCACTCGGGATGGGCGAGGAGGAGGACCTGGTGGTGCGCGATGTCGCCCAGCGCCAGGAGGACATGCCCGTCCGACTCGACGCGATAGGTCATGTGCCCGGGGCTGTGGCCCGGCGCCGCGTGCGCGGTGATGCCGGGGACGACCCGCTCGCCGTCGGCGAGGCGGCGCACGCGCCCGGCCTCCTCGTAGGGCTTGAGGCTCCTGAGCGCGCCGACCACGGCACTGCGGACCATCGGGTCCATGTCCGGCGAGTCGAGTTGCTTTGACAGCTCCTCGAGGTGTTCGCGCTCGGTGGCGGGCACCAGGATCAAGGCGTTCGGGAAGGTCGGCTTATCGCCATCGACGAGCCCCCAGCAATGATCGGGATGCAGGTGGCTCAGGCACACGAGGTCGACCTGTCCGGGCGCGATGCCGGACGCGCGCAGGTTGGCGGGGGCCTGGCCCACCAGCGGACCGAAGGTGGCCGGGCCGAAGTCCCGGTCCGCGCCCGAGCCGGCGTCGAACAGCACGCGGTGCGCGCCGGTGTCGACGAGCAGCAGGTTCTGGTCGAGGTGCGTCCCCTCGACCGGCAGGTACTCGGCGGCCAGAAGGTCGGCGATGGTGGTTCCCTCGACCTCGGCCCCCTCGTGTCCCACGAAGACGGATCGCGGCGGCAGCCCCACGTCGAGCTTGCCGTCGCTGACGGCGGTACAAACGAACGACCCGAGGCCGAATCGCGTCCAGCCCGGTTGTCCCGTGCGGGAGGGTGGTGGCGGCGCCATGATCGTTCTCCTTCGCGATGGTGCGGTGCATGGCCGCCGGCTTCGGACACTTCGCTCCCGTCGAACGCGGGCGTTTCGTGAGTTTATACGGGACCGGGGAATCTTCAGCCCCGTGCCGTTCGGCACGGCGGTCCGGCCAGCGTGAGGGATCGTTCGATGGTCTCGCGCCGTTGCCCCGTGGCACCTGGAGAGCCGACGTGACCCGACCCCAATCTGCCGCGCTCCGCGACGGCGCCGGCACGACCCATCGCGGGGGCGGCCTTCGTCGTCCGCCGGGCGCCGGGACGCCCGATCGCCGGACGAGCCCGCGCACCGAGCGCGTCCGCACGGTACTGCGCTTCGTGCTCGCGGTCGCCTATTTCGTCGTCGGCGTCCTCCACCTGCGCGCCGCCGACGGCTTCGCCGCGATCGTGCCGGACTGGGTGCCGGCGCCGCACGCGGTGGTGATCGCCACCGGTTGCTGCGAGCTGCTCGGCGCCCTCGCCCTGCTGACCCGTCGGCTGCGATGGCTCGCCGGGATCATGCTGGCGCTCTACGCGGTGTGCGTGTTCCCCGCCAACATCAACCAGGCGGTCAAGCACATCCCGATCAATGGCGTGGTGCTGGGTTGGGGCTATCACCTGCCGCGCTTCGCCTTCCAGCCGGTGCTGGTCTGGTGGGCCTTGTTCTGCGGCGGGGTGGTCGACTGGCCGTTTCGCGGGCAGGACGCCCGCTAGGCGGCCAGCCCTTCGCGGACCGACATTTGCACCTCCGGCACGATCACCCTGGGAGACCGGATCATGGCGGCGGACGCCTCGGACCTCAAGCGGCTCGCCTTCGATCCCGAGGCGATGCTCCGCGACCTGGAGCGCTGGGTGTGCCGCGAGAGCCCGACCTTCGACGCCGCCGCCGTGAACGCGATGATGACGCTGGCGGCGGCCGACCTTGAGCGCGCCGGCGCCGCGCTGACGCGGGTGCCGGGGCGCGGCGGCTTCGGGGATTGCGTCCTCGCCGACTTCCCGCACCCGCGCCGGGGCGAGCCCGGCATCCTGCTCATGGGGCACCTCGACACGGTGCATCCGCTCGGGACCTTGAAGGCGCTGCCGTTCCGCCGCGAGGGGCCGCGCTGCTACGGGCCGGGGATCCTCGACATGAAGGGCGGCAACGTCGCGGCGCTGGAGGCGGTGGTGCAGCTCGCCCGCGCTGGCGTCGAGACGCCGCTGCCGGTCAGCTTCCTGCTGACGAGCGACGAGGAGGTCGGCAGCCCGTCCACGCGCGACTTGATCGTCGCCACGGCGCGGCGGCACCGCTACGTCCTCGTCCCCGAGCCGGGCCGCCCCGGCAACGGCGTCGTCAGCGGCCGCTACGCGATCGCGCGTTTCGACCTCCGGGCGACCGGGCGCCCCAGCCACGCCGGCTCGACGCTGGGGGAGGGACGCTCGGCCATCAGCATCATGGCGCGGCAGGTCCTCGCGATCGAGGCCATGACCGATGAGGCCTGCACCTTCAGCGTCGGCGTGATCCACGGTGGCCGATGGGTGAACTGCGTCTCGACCGAGTGCCGGGCGGAGGCGCTCAGCATGGCCAAGCGCCAGGGGGATCTCGAGCGCGGCGTCGCCCGGATGCTCGCCCTCGCGAGCGTGAGCGACGACGGGACCGGCTTCGACGTCGCGCGCGGCGTCACCCGCCCGGTCTGGGAGGCAAGCCGGGAGACCATGCGGATGGTCACCGTGGCGCAAGGCGTCGCTGCGGAGATGGGGTGGGAGCTGAGCCATGGTTCGGCCGGCGGCGGGTCGGACGGCAACTTCACCGGCGCGGACGGCATCCCCACGCTCGACGGGCTCGGGTGCCACGGCGCCGGCTTCCACACGCTCGACGAGCACATCGAGGTCGCGAGCCTCGCCGAGCGGGGCGCGCTGATGGCCGGCCTGCTGGCCCGGCTCCACTGAGGGGACGGCCCCGTCGCCGGCGGATGCGATCACGCGGGCGGCCCCTATATTGCGTAGCGTCGAACGGCGCCCACCAGACGAATCGCGCGAGGTTTCATGACATCCGTCGCTTTCCAGCCTTCCGCCCTTCGGCAACCCTCCCCCGCCGAGGCGGCGCGGCGGGCCATCCGTCGCGGCGCCTTCACCGGCAACACGGCCGGATTGGCGCCGGGATACGTCCAGGGCAACATCATCATCATGCCGGCATCCGATGCCGGACCGTTCATCGAGTTCTGCCGGGCCAACCACCGAGCCTGCCCGCTGCTCGCGACCTCCGAACCCGGCGATCCGGCCCTGCCGACGCTGGGGTGCGACATCGACATGCGGCACGACCTGCCGGGCTACCGCGTCTTCCGCCACGGCGTGATGGCCGGGGAAGTCGACGACATCGCCAGCCTGTGGCGCGACGACCTCGTGACGAGCGTGATTGGCTGCTCGTTCACCTTCGAGGCCGCCCTCATCGCCGACGGCATCCCGCTCCGGCACGTCACGCTGGGGCGCAACGTCGCGATGTACCGGACCAACCGGCCGACGGTGGCGGTGGGGCCGTTCGGCGGCGCCCTCGTCGTCTCCATGCGGCCGGTCGCGGCCGACCACGTGCGGCGCGCGGTCGACATCACCGCCGGCTTCCCCGACATGCACGGGGCGCCGGTCCACGTCGGCGATCCCGGCGCGCTCGGCATCACCGACCTGGACAGGCCCGACTTCGGCGAGGCGGTCGCGGTCGAGCGCGGCGAGGTGCCGGTGTTCTGGGCGTGCGGCGTGACCAGCCAGGTGGCGATGGAGACCGCCCGCCTGCCGTTCGCCATCTCCCACGCGCCGGGCAAGATGCTGGTCACCGACACGCCCTACGCCGCCTGACCGGCCGCGTCGGCGGAGGCACCATGGCCCACCACCACCTGACCGCCGGCCCGCGGACCTGCCACTGGGGCTTCTTCGACGCCGACCTGCCCCCGCGCCTCACGGTCCGCAGCGGCGACCGGGTGACGATCGACACGGTATCCGGCGCCGCGAACGTGGTGCCGGACCGGAGCGCCTTCCACGTGCCGCCCGAGCTCGACGCGATCCACGCGACGATGACGCGAGGGCTCGGCCCGCACATCCTCACCGGGCCGGTCGCGATCGAGGGCGCTAGGCCCGGCCACGTGCTGGAAGTCCGCATCGTCGACGTCGAGCTCACCCAGGACTGGGGCTTCAACCTGCTCCTGCCGCTGCTCGGCACCTTGCCGCTGGAATTTCCCGAGCCGCGCTGCCTCACCATCCCGCTCGACAGGGCGCGGATGGTCGGGCGCCTGCCCTGGGGGCTCGACCTGAAGCTGGCGCCGTTCTTCGGCATCATGGGCGTCGCGCCGCCGAAGCGATGGGGCCGCATCTCGTCGAGCGCCCCGCAGGCGACCGGCGGCAACCTGGACAACAAGGAGCTGGTCGCCGGCGCCACCCTGTACCTGCCGGTGTTCGTGGACGGCGCCCTGTTCTCCTGCGGCGACGGCCACGGGGCGCAGGGCGACGGCGAGGTCTGCATCACCGCCATCGAGACGGCGCTGCGCGGCACCTTCGAGTTCCACCTGCGCGAGGACCTGAGCTTCACCTATCCCCGCGCGGAAACGCCGACGCACTTCATCACGATGGGCATGGACCCCTCGCTCGACGAATGCGCCAAGGTGGCGCTGCGCGACATGATCAGGCTGATCGGCGAGGAGAGCGGCCTGTCGCGCGAGGACGCCTACACCCTGTGCAGCCTCGCCGCCGACCTCCGCGTGACGCAGACGGTCAACGGCTCCAAGGGCATCCACATGATGATCGACAAGACGCTGGTCCGGCCGGCGCGCTGAGGCGCGGTCGCTTCACGCCGCGTCGGCTTCGCCGCCGGCCGGGGCGGGACGCAGATGCGCGAGCACCGCGGCGGACGGCATCTCCCCTTCCAGCACGGCGATGTAGCCGTCGGACGCGGCGATCACGAAGGTCCCGTTGTGGACGTGGACGAGGCTGCCGGCCTCGACATCATGCGTCTCCGTCCAGCCGATGCCGCGCACGAGGACGAACCAGATCCCGTTGGCCCGCGCCAGGGAGCCGGTCGCTCCGAAAGCGCGGATCTTCAGCATGATCGTGTCGACCGGCTCGGTGAAGTCGAGGATGCGATCGGCGATCGCCGGCTTCGGCCAGTATTGCGCGGGTCCCTGCGGCGTCGCCTTCGTCCACAACTCGTCGAAGCGATGGGCCACCGTCGTCGCCAGCCGCTTGGCCGCCATCTGGATCTTGAGATCCAGGCTCTCGTGGCACTCGTCGGCGTGCAGCGGGAAGCGATCGGCCGCGAGGATGTCGCCGGCGTCGAAGTCCGGCGTCAGGCGGTGGCACGAGACGGCCCAGTGCGCGCGCCGTTCCAGGATCGCTCGGTTGACGGGATACGGCCCGCGCGCGAGCGGAAGTGGCGAGGCGTGGACGTTGACGGCGTATTTCAAGAAGGGTCGCCAGTCCGGGACGCGCCACGCGTAGCTCGCGACGACCAGGGCGTCGCAACCCTGCTCGCCGAGGCGCTCCAGGTCCCGCTCGGTCACACGCTCGAACTGGACGCCCGCGCCATGTTTCCCGGCGAAGGCCGCGACCGCCTTGTGATTCTCGAGCTTGTCGGCGATCGGCATGGTGAAGAGCCGCAGCGGCGTCCATCCCGCGCCGACGAAACTCTCGAAGACGCCGAGGTAGCGGTCGACGGCGGCGATGGCGAAACGCATGGGAGCCTCGGGGGCCGGACCGCTGAGCGGCACGCTTCGGAGTTTGACGCCGGCATGGTTAACGCAACCTTCCGATCGCCGGTCGAGCGGCGTACACGTTTACTTGACTTCCGTTTCGGCGAGACCGGCATGGCCACCGGTCCGGCCCCGCTCGCCACCAGGACGCGATGAGATGACCCCCACGAACGACCGGACGCTCGACGCCTGCGCCGCCGCGCTCGAAGCCGGCGGCACCAGCGCGCGGGCGCTCGTGGAAGCCTGCCTCGCGCGCATCGAGGACGCGGACGGCGAAGGGGCCCGCACCTTCGTCCACGTCGATCGCGCGGCGGCGCTGGCGACCGCCGACGCCATGGACGCGTTGCGAGGCGCGGGCGCGGCGCCCTCGCGCTTCGCCGGCATCCCGGTTTCGGTCAAGGACCTGTTCGACGTTCAGGGGCAGGTGACGCGCGCGGGATCGACGGTGCTGGCCGACGTCCCTCCGGCGCGCGACGACGCCGTCGCGGTGGCGCGGCTGCGGCGTCTGGGCTTCGTCCTGATCGGCCGCACCAACATGACCGAGTTCGCTTATTCCGGCCTCGGCCTCAATCCCCACCACGGGACGCCGCGCAACCCGTGGCGGCGCGCGAACGGATACGTCCCCGGCGGCTCGTCGTCGGGCGCCGCCGTTTCCGTCACCGACGGCATGGCGCACGCGGGGCTCGGCAGCGACACCGGCGGCTCCTGCCGGATCCCGGCCGCCTTCACCGGCCTCGTCGGCTACAAGCCGACGGCGTGCCGGGTGCCGCTGACCGGCACCATCCCCCTGTCGACGAGCCTCGACTCGCTCGGCTCGCTCGCGCACTCGGTCGCGTGCTGCGCGGTCATCGACGCGGTTATGGCCGGCGATCGCGTGCTGCCGCTGCCCGAGCGGTCGATCCGCGGCCTCCGCCTCGCCGTTCCCACCGACGTCGCCCTGGACGATCTCGACGCTTCGGTCGCCGGCGCCTTCGCCGCCGCGCTCGATCGCCTGGATCGGGCGGGCGCGCGGATCGAGCACGTGCCTTTCCCCGAGTTCGCCGAGGTGGCCGGCCTCAACGGGAAGGGCGGCTTCGCGGCGGCGGAGAGTTTCGCCTGGCATCGCCGCCTCCTGGCGACGCGCGGCGCCGGCTACGATCCCCGGGTGGCGGCCCGGATCGCGCGCGGCGCGGAGCAGAGCGCCGCCGACTACCTGGACCTGCTCGCGGCGCGCCGCTCAATCATCGCCCGCGCGAGCGCGCGCGGCGCCGCCTACGACGGCCTGCTGATGCCCACCGTGGCCATCGCGCCGCCCCGCATCGCCGACCTCGCGGCGGACGAGGCGTTCGGACGAACCAACCTGCTGGCGCTGCGCAACTGCAGCCTCGTCAACGTGATCGACGGGTGCGCGGTGTCGTTGCCGGTGCACCGCCCGGGCGAGGCACCGGCCGGGCTGATGCTGGCCGGGATGGCGGGCGCCGACCGCGCCATCCTGGCGGTCGGCGCGGCGATGGAGGCCGCTTTGCGCGACGGCCGATCGTGACGCCGTCGCGCTAGTTGAGGATGCCCTTCATCGTCTGGCTGTTCGCCCGGACCTGTTCGGCGCGCGCCTCCAGCTCGTGCGCCCCGACCGAGGCCCCGAGGTGGCGCTCCACCATCGTGCGTTCGATCGCGTCGTTCTCGCTCATCGTCCCCGTCGCCAGTCCGATGACGTGGTCGGCCAGCTCGTTGACCGTGAAGCTGCTCGCCGTCGTCGAGAGCGGCGCGGCGAGGGTGAAGCGCTCTTCCAGGCCGAGCGCGAGTTCCACCGCCATCAGCGAGTCGAGGCCGATCTCCGACAGCGGCGTGGTCCGCGCGACGTCCTCGCGCGGCAGCCGCAGCACGCGCGCGATCTCCTCGATGATCAGCCCGCTGATGACCTTGCGCGCCTCGTCGGGCGTGTTCTTGGCGATGAGCGCGGCGATGTCGATCTTGTCCTTCTCGGCGGTCGTCGCCTCGTCCTGGCTGGCCAGCTTGCGATAGGCCGGAGCCTTGAGCACGGGAAGGTGCTGGCGGGCGGCGGACCAGTTGATGGGCGCGATGGTCACGACGGCGTCGGCGCCGGGCGTGCCGAGCGCCTCGCCCATCAGGCGCAGGGCATCCTGCGCGACCATGCCCTTGATGCCGACGCGGGTGGCGAGCGCCTCGCGCGTCGCGTCCGAGCGGGCCAGCACGCCCACATCCTCGATCGCGCCCCAGGCCACCGCGAGCGCCGGCAACCCCGCCTTGCGGCGGCGGCGCGCCAAACCTTCGAGATGGCCGTTCGCCGCCACGTAGGCCCCCTGCCCCGGGTTGCCGATCAGCGTGGTCGCGGACGAGTACAGCACGAAATAGTCGAGCCGCATCTCGCGCGTCAGGCGGTCGAGGTTCTCGGCGCCGGCGACCTTTGGCCGGAGCACGCGCTCCATCTTCTCGGCGGTGAGGTTGGCGAGCATCGCGTCGTCGAGCACCATGGCGGCGTGGATGATCCCGCCGAGCACCGGCAGGTCCTTGCCGAACCGGGCGAAGAGGCGCTGCGTCGCCGCCTTGTCGGCGATGTCGAGCGCCTCCGCGCGGACGCGCACGCCCTGCGCCGCGAGCGCGGCCAGCGCCTCGCGGGCGGCCGGGCTCGCCGCGCCGCTGCGGCCGACCAGCATGATGTTGCGCGCGCCCTTGGCGGCGAGCCAGCGCGCGGTTTCCAGGCCGAAGCCGCCGAAGCCGCCGGTGATGAGGTGCAGCCGGTCCGACGCGACGGGGAAGGTGCGGCGCTGCCGCACCGCGATGTCGGCGAGGGCGGGCGGGCGCACCACCAGCTTGCCGATGTGCCCGGACTGCTGCATCAGCCGGAACGCCTCCGTCGTCTCGCCCGCGTCGAAGGCGCGGTAGGGCAGCGGCACGAGTTCGCCGCTGGCGAACAGCCGGAGCACGGAGCGCATCAGCAGCTTGCTCGTCGCCGGCTCGTCGATCAGCAACTGGTCGAGGTCGACACCGAAATACGACAGGTTGCGCCGGAACGGCCGCAGGCCGACGTGGGTGTTGGCGACGTAGTCGCGCTTGCCGAGCTCGACGAACCGCCCGAACGGCTTCAGGATGCCGATCGAGCGCTCCATCGCCTCGCCGGACAGGCTGTTGAGCACGACGGCGACGCCCTCCCCCGTCACGCGGCGGACGTCCTCGGCGAAGGCGCCGGACCGGCTGTCGAAGACGTGCTCGGCGCCGAGCGAGGACAGCAGCGCGCGCTTCTCCGCCGACCCCGCCGTCGCGATCACCCGCGCCCCGCGCCAGCGGGCGATCTGGATCGCGGCGAGGCCGACGCCGCCGGCGCCGCCGTGGATCAGCACCGTTTCCCCCGGCTTGAGCCGGGCGCACAGCATCAGCGCGTGGTAGGCGGTCAGGAAGGCGACGGGGATGGTCGCGGCGGTCTCGAAGGACAGCTCGCCCGGAATGGGCGCGACCACCGCCGCCGGCGTCACGACGTGGGTCGAGAACGCGTTCTTGGCGAAGGCGATGACGCGATCGCCGGGCTTCAGGCCCTTGACCGCGGCGCCGACGCGCTCGATGCGGCCGGAGCATTCGAGGCCGAGCGTCGGGCCGGCGAAGCCGTGCTCCAGGATCTCCTCCGGCAACAGGCCGAGACCGAACATCACGTCGCGGAAGTTGAGGCCGATCGCCTCGACCGCGATCTCCACCTCGGCCGGACCCGGCGCCTGACGCGCGATCGCGTCCCAGTGGATGCGGTCGATGCCCGATCCTTCGCCCCGCTTCAGCCGGGCGGCCTCCGCCTTGCCGCCGCCGCGATCGTGGCTCGACCCGGTTTCGAAGCGCACGACCTGCGTGAGGTCGGGACGCAGCACGATCTCCGTCTCGTCCGTGTCGCACAGGACGAGGTCGCGGAGCCGCTCGGCCAACGCTTCCGGCCGCATGGCGGCGGCGACATCGACGCGGCGGACATCGAGCGTCGACCTCTCGTTCGACAAGGTCCGGCTGAAGACCCAAAGGCCGGCGGCGACGTCGCTGTCGCGGTCGATGTCGGACACGGTGGCGCCGGCGGTGACGAGCCAGATCCGCGTCGCCTGCGGGCCGAGCCAGTCCGCCACGCGCTTCAAGCGCATGCACTGGTCGGTCAGGCTCTTGACCACCGAGACGTGCCGATCGGGCTCGTGGGCGAAGACGACGACGAAGGCCGGCGCTTCCGCCGGGGGCTCCGCCTCGATCCCGCCGTCGAGCACCATCGAAACGTGCACGCCTGCCGAGGCGAGCAGGGTCGCGAAGGCCGACATGGCCTGCGAGCTGCGCGCCTCGCCGTCGGCCACGATGATCGCGGTCCCCGATCCGCTCCAACGACGCCGCTCGGTGTCGAGCTGCGCCGTCAGCAGCAGAGCCGAGCCGGCGTCCGTCGCGATGGGGCATGCCTGCGCGCCGCCCAGGCCCACCGCCTGCATCGTTTCCAGCCAGTCCGCGTCGCTGAGGGAGACGCCGTCGAAGGTTTCGTCGTCGGCGAGGCAGGCGTCGAGCCCGAGCACGAGGTCGCGGAAGAAGGACGGCGACGGCTCGACGGCGGCGAGCAGCGCGCCCGGGGCCATCGCGCGACGCAGGCCCGCCCAGAAGCCGGGGCGGCGGCGATGGCGATGGAGCGCCCCGGCGGCGATCACGATGTCGAAGCCCTCGGCAGGCAGGTCCTCGACCTTGTCGACGAAGCCGAGGTCGCCGCGATCGGCGAAGCTCATGCGCGCGCGCTCGAGGCGCCGACGGTCCGGATCGAGGACGACGACCTGCGCCTGCATCGTGTCGGCGAGCGGCACGGCCAGGCTCGTGAGCGGGCCGTAGCCGATCTGCAGGATCCGCGTCGCGCGGTCCTTCGGCCAGGAGGGGAAGGACCTGCGCAGCAGGGCGCCGAGCGAGGCCGCCGCCGCGTGCGCCTGGCTGGAGCCAAGCTCGAACCCGTCGACGACCTTGACGGACAAAGGCCGACCCAGCGCGTCGCCGGTCCCGGCAACGATGGCGCGGATCGCGGTGACCGTGCTCGCCGCCACGAGCAGCTCGGCCGAGAGGCCCTGATGCTCGTGGGCGATCGTGCGCAGGATCTCGTCGGGAGCGGGAAGGTCCACCTCGGGGTCGATGTGGTGACCCAGCCGGTCCTTATGGCACAGGCCGGAGCGGTCGAGGGAGGCCAGCATGTTCTCGAGCCACGGGCGCGTCTTCGCCGGCAGGCGCCCGGTGGCGACCAGCGCCTCGACGTCGATGAAATTGGCGGTGGCGAGGTCGCGCGCCGTCTGCAGCGCGAGCGCCGTCGCCCATCCCTCCAGCAGCACGAAGTCGTCGGCCATCGCCGTGTCGGCGGCGTCGTCGGCCCGGAACGCGGCCAGGGCGACCGGCCGGTCGTTGCGCGCGGCGGTCGGCTCGCTGGCCAGCACCGCCGTCTGATAGATCATCTGCTTGACGGCATCGGCGGTGCGCGTCGTGCGGATGGCCTGGAAACGGGCCTCGCGCATGAAGACGACGACCTCGCCGGCCGCGTCGGTCAGCAGGAAGTTGGCGATGATGATGCGCTCGTCGCGGCGCAGCACGTCGATGCGCGCCCTGGTAAAGGTCGCGCCCGGCCGTCGCAGCATGATCTCGCCGAAGCGGACAGGGATGTAGGCCGTGCCGTGGACGGCGTCGCGCAGGCTGGAGAAGATCAGCACCAGGGCGTGGAAGCACGCGTCCATCCGCGCCGGGTCGACGCCGAAGGAGGGATCGCCGTCCTCCTTGGTGAGGTCGAGGACGATGCGATCCGGCCGCACCGCCGACGCCGTCGCCAGCTTGCGGAAGGACGGGCCGTACTGCAGCCCGGCCCGCTCGGCCATCGCGTAGATCTCGGTGCCGGTGACGGGGTGGGATGGCGACAGCGGCGCGTGGTCGTCGGTCTCGGGCAGGACGCCGATCGTGGCGTCGCGCAGGATCTTGGCCGTCGCGTGAGTCTGCCACGGTGTCTGGCCGAGCCGCGGCCGGCTGAGGATCTCCAGGTGGCTCACGAGCGGCGACACCCGGCAGAGCACCTCGCGCGAAGCGTCCGGCGTGAGCTGCATCGGGCTGGTGATCTCCAGGTCGGCGACCGTCGCCTGCTCGATCCCGAGCCAGTCGCGGGCCACCGCCAGCGCCATCTCCGCGAAGGCGGCCCCCGGCAGGATCGCGCGGCCGTCGACGCAATGGTCGGCGAGCCACGGGTGCACGGACGTGTCGAGGCTCGAGTGCCATTCCAGCGTGTCGGTCCCGTACCGGGCGCCGACCAGCGGATGCCAGGCGGTCGACCGGATCATCCCGGGCGACTCGACCGTTTCCGGCAGCCGGTACGTCTTGCGCTGCCAGGGATAGCTCGGCAGCGGCACGCTCGTGCCGGCGGCTGGCCCGGAGCCGAACGCCTTGGCCTCGTCGATCCTGGCGCCGCGCGCGATCGCGAGGGCGACGGCGGCGACGAGGGGATCGCCGCCCTTGTCGCGCTTCTCCATGATGCCGAGCGTCGCGATCGTCGCGGTCCGCTCCTCGATCGTGTCGTTGACGTGTCCCAGCAGCGTGGGGTTGGGGCCGATCTCGACGAAGACGCGCGCCCCGGCCTTGGCGGCGGCGGTGATCGCGTCCGAGAAGAGCACGGGGTCGCGCACGTTGCGCCACCAGTAATGGGCGTCGAGTTCGTCGCGCTCGATCGCCGCTCCGGTGACGGTGGACAGGAAGGTGGCCCGGGTCGGCGGCGCGTGCCTGAGCCCGGCGAGGCTGCGCAGCAGTGGACGCTCGACGGGGGCCATGAGCGCGCTGTGGAACGGGTATCGCAGGTCGAGCTTGCGGACGCGGGCCTTGTGGCGGCGCGCGGCGTCGGAAAGCTTGTCGATGTCCCCCTTGAGGCCGGAGACGGTGAAGGCGCGCGGGGAGTTGCAGGCCGCGATCCCGAGGCCGGGAAGCGTTTCCAGGATCGTCTCGGTCGTCTCGCGGGAGCCGATCACGACGGCCATGCCGCCGAGGCCGTGCGTCAACTCCTGGTGCAGGGAGCGCGAGAAGATGGTCTTGAGGGCGTTGGCGGCGTCGAGGATGCCGGCGGCTTCCGCCGCGGCGACCTCGCCGACGCTGTGGCCGACGACGAAGGACGGTGTCAGCCCGAGCGCCGCGAGCGCGTGGCAGGCGGCGGACTGCACGGCGAACAGCAGCGGTTGCGAGACCTGCGTCAGCTCCAGCCGCTTCTCGAGGTCGTCGGCGTGAAGGGCCTCGACGATGGACCAGCCGGCCAGGGCCTCGAAGGCCTCCGATATGGCGTCGATCCGCGCCCGGAAGATGGCGTTGCGCTCGTAGGCGACGATGCCCATGCCGGCGAATTGGCTGCCGTTGCCGGAGAAAACGAAGCAGACCGGCGCGTCGCGCTCGATCGCCGTGCCCCGCGCCGCGCCGACCACGGTCTGGTCCTCGTCGCACAGTCGATCCAGCGCGGTGACCATCTCGGCGCGTCCCGCCGCCGGCACGACGAGGCGGTGCGTCAGTCGGTCGCGGCGCAACCCCGTAGCGGCCACGATCGCCGTGGCACTCGTCTCGTCGGCAGCCTCGAGCCGCGCGGCGTAGTCGGCGACGAGCGCGCCGAGCGCTGCGCGGCTATGGGCGGACAGGACGAGGTACGACGGCGCGACGGCGACCGGCGCGGCGGCGACGACCGGCGCGTCGGCCAGCACGACGTGGGCGTTGGTGCCGCCGAAGCCGAAGGAATTGATGCCGGCGAGACGCCGCTTGCCGGCCGGGCGGGCGAGCGGCACCGCCTCGTGCGCGACGGCGAGGTTCAGGCCGGCGAAGTCGATGTGCGGGTTGAGGTCATCGCTGTGCAGCGAGGCGGGCAGCAGGTCGTGCTCGAGGGCCAGCATCGCCTTGAGCACGCCGCCCAGGCCGGAGGCCGCCTCCATGTGGCCGATGTTGGTCTTGACGGAGCCGATCGGCAGCGGTTCGGCGCGACCGCGCGCGAGCACCTCACCGATCGCGGTCGCCTCGATCGGGTCGCCGACCGGCGTGCCGGTCCCGTGCGCCTCGATGAAAGCGACGGCGTCGAGGTCGAGGGCGGGATCAAGGTACAGCTTCTCGAGGAGGCGCGCCTGAAACACCTTCGAGGGCAGCGAGATGCCGTTGGTCCGGCCGTCCGAGTTGACGTCCGATCCCACGATGTGCGCGTGCACCCGGTTGCCGGCCCGTTCCGCCGCTTCCCGCGTGCGCAGCACGAGCACGGCGCCGCCCTCCGACCGGACGTAGCCGTCGGCGTTGGCGGAGAACGCCTGGCACAGGCCGCGCCGCGACAGCATGGACGCCTGCGAGAAGCCGACGAAGCTGTGCGGGCTCGCCAGGATGTTGACGCCGCCGACGATGGCCGTGTCGATCCGGCCGCTGCGCAGGCTGACGACCGCCTCGTTGAGCGCCACGAGCGCGGAGGAACAGGCCGTGTCCACCGTGAAGCTCGGGCCGTGCAGGTCGAAGATGTAGGAGATGCGGTTGGACACGACCGAAAGCGTGTTGCCGGTCATCATGTAGGCGTCGGCGGCGGCGATATCGAGGATGCGGAGGTTGGCGTGGTCGAGGGCGGACGCGCCGATGAACACGCCGGTGTCGCTGCCGGCCATCGCGGACGGCCTGATGCCGGCGTCCTCCAGCGCCTCCCAGGCGAGCTCGAGCAGCAGGCGCTGCTGCGGATCCATCTGCTCGGTCTCGCGCGGCGAGAGGCCGAAAGCCGCCGGGTCGAAGCCCCAGATGTCGTCGAGCGTCCCCGCCGACCACGTGTACGTCTTGCCCCGTTCCGGGCCGCGCGGATGGAGCAGACGCTCCAGCGACCAGCGGTCGTCCGGGATGCGGGAAATCGCGCAGCGTCCCTCGACGAGCATCGTCCAGAGATCGGCCACGGAGGACGCACCGGGCAGCCGGCAGGCCCGGCCCACGATGGCGATCTCGCCCAACCCGCGAGTGGCGGACGACGATGGCCGCTCCACGTCCGGCGAAGAGGTTAGGGCGGAACTCTTGATGCGCATCGGTGACCCCGATTCAAACTCGACCGTTGACCCGAAATCCGGGGCTTCGCGCTTCAATCACAGCGCGTCTCGGCGCTTCCCCCCGCAAGATGTCCGCCCCGACCAAGACGGAGCGATAGCATATTCCTCGGGCGGATGTCGCGCGCCGCGGCGCAGGGGCTCGCGGCCCTGTCGACGAGCGCCGGCGAGCGTCCCGCGAACCTTTGCCGCGACGGGGCTTCGGCGATCAGGTCGTGAGCGTGAAGCCGGAGGCCTGGGGCTTGTTCGTGCATTCGGCGATGGCCTGAACGGTCGTCGTGATCTGATCGGCCGTATGCTCCGACGACAGGAAGAAGCGCAAGCGAGCGGCGCGCTCCGCCACGGCGGGATGAATGATGGGCTGGACGTTGATGCCGCGCTCGAACAGCGTTTGGCTCAGCGTGACGGCCGCGAGCGAGGAACGGACGACCACGGGCACGATCGCGTGGCCTTCGCTCGATCCGACATCAAGCCCGCGGGACTTGGCCTGCGTCCAGAACAGCGCGCTGTTGCGACGCAGCCGAGCGACGCGTTGCGGCTCGCGTCCCATAGCGCGCAGGGCCGCGAGCGCTGCCGCCGCCATCGGCGGGGGCATGCCCACGCTGTAGACGAAGCCTCCCGACATGCATTTGAGATACTCGACGAGCGTCCGGCAACCGACGATGTAGCCGCCGCAGCTCGACAGCGTCTTCGACAGCGTCCCCATCCAGATGTCGACGTCGCCCGGCGCGACACCGCACAACTCAAAGCTGCCCTTGCCGGTCTCGCCGAGGACGCCGAGTCCGTGAGCGTCGTCGATCATCAGCCAGGCGCCGTGCCGGCGCTTGATGTCGACGAAGGCGGACAGGTCGGCGCAATCGCCGTCCATGCTGTAAAGCCCCTCCGCGACGATCAGGACGCGCTCGTACTGGGCACGACATGAGTTCAGGATGCGGTCGAGGGCGACGGGGTCGTTGTGGGGGAAGGAGCGGCGCGCGGCGCCGGACAGCGTGGCGCCGAGGACGATGCTGTTGTGCGCGAGGCTGTCGTGGACGACGACGTCCTTGGGTCCGAGTATGGCACCGATCGCGGTGACGTTGGTCGCGTGGCCGCTCACGAAGACGACGCAATCTTCCTGCGCGTAATGGTCGGCCAGCGCGCGCTCGAGGTCGCGGTGCAGCGGCCGTTCCCCGGCGACGAGGCGGCTCGCCGAGCAGGACGTCCCGAAATCGGCGATCGCCTCGGAGGCCGCCGCCTGAACGTCCGGATGCCCGTTCAAACCGAGGTAGTCGTAGGACGAGAAGTTCACGTAGGACTTGCCGGCAATCCGTGTCGTGGCGCCGGCCCGGACCTCGTGGACGCGAAAGAACGGATTGGACAAGCCGATGACATCGGCGGCCGAGCGCTGGAGCCTGAGTTCCTGCATGCCCGGAAGTGTGGAGAAATCGGTCGTCTGGGCGAAGGGCGTGAACTCGCGATCCGACGCCTGCCGGACCACCTTGCGTTCCGCGTCCATACGTCTTGCCACGATGTCCTGAAGCGCGCCGCGGCTGTTCTGCTCGAGACCGGCGGTGGTTGGCTTCATACGATCTCGCTTCCGGGGTTGTTCTGGCAAGGCACGCATGCGCCCCATGGTATCAGCACGCCGATATCAGCCTTGAAGCTCACACGATACGCTGTCGTTCCATCTTGCGTCGCACAATCCGTCGGCCAGATCAACACGGCGCCGTTTTCCCGCGAACCGTCAAGGGCGAAAACCGGGCCAACGCCAAACGATGCCCAACGAAGCCTTCTCCACCCGGCTCCGCGCACGCGCGGCGATCGATGGCCCCTTAAAAACTCACAGTCCTGTGCAGGATGCCTAGCCGGGATGCACAAACGCGTTGTATGCAGTGCACCATAACCGACCGAAACGTGCGAAGGAAGCAGCGTGCGCGACTGGGTTGCCGTAGCCGCCGATCGGTGGCGAGACCGCGCAGGTAAGGCGTCATGAGCGGGACGAAGAAGACGGCTTCGGCGGTGCAGGACAAGCCGTTCCGTGTCCGGCGCATCCAGGCCAACGTCGTCGCGCGTCGCGAACGCCAGCTTCTCACCTGGCTCTGCGCCCGCCTTCCGCCCTGGATCACGTCCGATCGCTTGACGTTCATCAGCGTGGTCGGCGCGAGCCTGGTCTTCGTCAGCTACATCCTGAGCCGCACGATGCCCGTCATGCTCTGGCTCGCCTCCTTCGGGCTAGCGCTGAACTGGTTCGGCGACTCGCTCGACGGCAGCCTCGCCCGCTATCGCTCGATGGAACGCCCGATCTACGGCTACTTCCTCGACCACACGATCGACGCCATCAACAACCTCCTGATCATGGCCGGCATCGGGTTCACGCTCCACGTGCGCATGGATGTCGCCCTGTTCGCGCTCGTCGGCTACTACCTGCTGTGCATGTACGTCTTCATCAACAATCACCTGTCGGGCGTTTTCCAGCTTTCCTTCCTCGGCTTCGGCCCGACGGAGCTGCGCCTCTGCCTCGTCGCCATCAACACGTGGATGTTCTTCGCCGGGCACGTCGGCGCGACGCTCGGCACCCAGTTCTTCAGCGCCTACGACGCCCTGCTGCTGTTCGCCGGCGCCGTCTTCACGATCATCTTCGTGGTCCGTATGCTGGCCGGGATCCGCGAACTGCGCGATCCGAGCCGCAGCGGCGCGCGTCCCCCGGAGGCCGGGCCGTCGTCGTGAGCGGCCCCCGACGGGAGACGGAGCGGGCGCTACACGGCTTCGAGGAAACCGTCCAGGGCATCGAAGTAGGTCGCCCATCCCGCCGGCGCATGCCCTGCGGCATCCTCGCGCGGTCGGCGCGCGAGGTCCGCGACCGTTTCCAGCCAAGCCTCGCCATCGAGGGGTGAGCACAGGATCAGTCCCGGCGCCGCGAGGTCGCGGAAGACCGGGATGTCGGCGGCGACCACCGGCGCGCCGGCGGCGAGCGCCTCGTGGACCGGCAGGCCGTATCCCTCGCCGAACGTCGGCATCAGCAGCGCGCGCGCGTTGTCGATCAGGCGCTTCAACCCGGGCGTCGACAGGCCGCCGACCTCCAGGACGTGGGCGCGCAAGGCCGGGCTGCGCTCGATCAGGTCGATGATCGCGTCGTAGTGCCAGCCGCGCGTCCCGACGAGCACGAGCTTGGGCGCTTCCGCTCCGAGGCGCTCGACCAGCGCCCGCCAGACGGCGAGGATCATGAGGTGGTTTTTGCGCGGCTCCAGGGTGGAGCAGAAGACGAAGAACGGTTGGTCTCGCAGCGCCGGCTCGATCGTCGGCGGCGCCAGGAAGGTCGGTGAGATCGGCGTCGACGCCACGAAGACCGGGATGTCACCCCGGCCGAGGTCGCGCATGTGGGCCTGCAGGTCCCCGGCGACCGTGCGCGTGGTGACGACGGCGGCGGCGGCGAAGCGGGCGACGTTGCGCAGCCGAGCCCGGTGCCGCTCCAGTTCGGCCGCCCGGAAATACTCGGGCATGGACACCGGCAGCAGGTCATGGATGAAGAAGGCCGCCTTCACGTCGCGCCGCGACTCAAGCCACTCGAACGAGGAGGCGACCCACAGCGGGAACTGGCTCACGTTGAGGTACAGGCTCTTTGGCGGAAGTCCTTTCGCCGGCGTCCGAGTGACCGGCAGGCCGTGGCGCCCGACCCATCTGGCGACACCGAGGGGCTTGACGCCCCTCTTCAGGTTGGCGGCGATGCCGCGCCGCCGCGGCGCCTTCGACGGGGGTGACGATGGCAGGGCCTGCGGTTTCGTGCCCTTCAGCCAGCCGACGACGCGGCTGTAGACCGGATCGTCTGCGACGGCGCTCTCCGTTTCGCCCCAATGGCCGGCGATGGCTTGGACGACTTCTGCGGCCGACCCCGCGTCCAGGAGGCGCGACCCGATGCCGGTCGCCGTCGATCCGAAGGTCGACGCGGGGTCGCCGGCCAGGAAATGCTGGGCGAGCGCGAAGTCGATCCGGTCGATGCCGTTCGGGGTCGCGTTCAGGACGCGCGTGAGGAGCCGCGTCACGTCATAGCAAAGGGGACGCCTCACGGCGTCCCCTCGTCGGACAGGCTCACGTCGCAGCCTGAAACGTCAGCGGTCCGGAAAGAAGGGGATGGCCGCCGGGAGGCTCGGGACCTGCGGGGGCGCGGGATTGAGGTAATAGTTCTGGGCGCCGAGCACGCCATCGAAGTGGGGCGTGCCGTTCGGCTGCGTGTCGAACTCGACCACCGCGACCGACTGGCCGGGAACGTAGGGCTGACCCCGGATCACGTCGTTGCCGAACTTGTCCGGGTCAATGATCCGGTCCTCGGTCTGGTTGAATTCCGTGCTCGCGGCGATGTAGGCTTGGCCGCCGTTGTTCGAGTCGGACCGGACGGTGTTGCCCGAATCGAGCCAGCTGCGCCGGTTGACGGTGAGCGGGACACCATTGAGGCCGCTGACATCGAAGGCGTCGAGCTGGCGCGCCTTGACAACGTGCTTCTTCGGCTTGGCGGACGCGTCGGAGGCGAAACCTCCCGCCGCCGCACCGACCAGCAAAATCCCCATGACGAGTGCACGCATGTTGTCCCCCATGAACCAGCAACGCTCGCGCTGACGTTTAGTTCATAGTCGGACCTTGGCCGTATAAAATCCTTAACGCCGCCGCAAACTCTTCCCGGCCGTGACCGATATGTCGTCGAGCCACGCCGCATGCGCGGCGTTGGGTCCAAGGCCCATGCCGGCGCAACCGGCGTCGCGGCGCAGCTCGCTCGCCGCGAAGAAGTCGATGAGGTCCCGATCGTCCCGCGCCGACGCGAGGTCGAGGCGTTCGATCAGGCACCCCAGGGCGCGCCGCGGCATCGGCGCGCCGTCGGCGGCGCAGACCAGCCCCGTCATCGCGAAAGCCGGTCGATCGAGCGCCAGCCGGAACCCGGTGCAGGGCGCGGCCGTCGTGCCGTCCGACAGCGCGAGGTCGGCAACCTCGGCGCCGCCGAACCGCGTCGCGACCCGTTCTGCCTGACCATGGGCCGCGCTTCGACCCACGCCCGGAGCGAGCGCGCCTCGGCGGAGCGGGTCGCCGACGCCCAGCCCGGCGTCGGCGGCGGCACGGGCGAGAACCGCCGTCAGGGGCGTAGCGTCCGGCGCTTCCCCCGCGCGGCGGAACAGGCTGACCCGCAGCATTGGCGCCCCATGGCCGAACGTGCCGAACACGAGCCTGTCCTCGCGGCCTCCGCCGAGGGCGTGTCGCCGCGCCGTGTAGGCGGCGGGCAGGCCGCGGAAGGCGGGCGCCTCGAAACTGTAGATCCGCACCGGCTTGGCGATCGCGATCCAGCTCTCGGCGACAGGCTTCGGCTCGCTCGCGCGATCGGGCCCGCGCGCCGTCGCTCTCGCCGCGACCGCCGCGCCGCCGCACAACAGCGCCGCGCCGACGACGAGCCCGAGGGCGCCGCCACGGCGGGCGGATGGCGTCGTCTTCGATAACCCCGGTGCGATGTCGCTCACGGCACGCCGTCCATCCCGGGCGCACGCGAGCATCCTTCGACACGCGGATGCCCCGCCCACCCGGCAGAGGCGCATGAAGACTTGAGGTGATCCTTAACGGCGCGCAAGGACATCGCGTCAACGTCAACAATGCCTTATACCGGGGTGTCCGCGGCCGGTCGCGGACGGTGCCGCGCCGCTCGGGTCCGCGTCACACGATCCAGATCACAGGGGTTCGCTTCACATGGGCTTGAAGGTCGCCATCGTCGGCGCCACGGGCAACGTCGGGCGCGAGATGCTCGACATCCTGGCCGAGCGCCGCTTCCCGGCCGACGAGGTCGTCGCGCTGGCCTCGCCCCGCTCCATCAACACGGAGGTGTCGTTCGGCGACAAGACGCTGAAGTGCAAGGTGCTCGACACCTACGACTTCGCCGGCACCGACATCTGCCTGATGTCGGCCGGCGGCGCGATCTCGAAGGACTGGTCGCCGCGCATCGCCGCCGCCGGCGCGGTGGTGATCGACAATTCCTCGCACTGGCGGATGGACCCGGACGTGCCGCTCGTGGTGCCGGAGGTGAACGCCCACGCCCTCGACGGCTTCGCCAAGAAGCGCATCATCGCCAACCCGAACTGCTCGACGGCCCAGCTCGTCGTGGCGCTGAAGCCGCTGCACGACCATGCCCGGATCACCCGCGTCGTCGTCTCGACCTACCAGTCGGTGTCTGGCGCGGGCAAGGAGGCGATGGACGAGCTGTTCGCCCAGACGCGCGCCATCTTCGTCTCCGACCCGGTCAGCACCGGCAAGTTCCCCAAGCGGATCGCCTTCAACGTCATCCCCGAGATCGACGTGTTCATGGAGGACGGGTTCACCAAGGAGGAATGGAAGATGGTGGTCGAGACCAAGAAGATCCTCGACCCCAAGATCAAGGTGGTGGCGACCTGCGTCCGCGTGCCGGTGTTCATCGGCCATTCGGAGGCGGTCAACGTCGAGTTCGCCGACCCCATCTCCGCCGACGAGGCGCGCGACATCCTGCGGGAGGCGCCGGGCTGCCTGGTGATCGACAAGCGCGAGCGGGGCGGCTACATCACGCCCCACGAGGCGGCCGGCGAGGACGCGACCTACGTGTCCCGCATCCGGGAGGACCCGACGGTCGACAACGGCCTCGTGCTGTGGTGCGTCGCCGACAACCTGCGCAAGGGCGCGGCGCTGAACGCCGTGCAGATCGCGGAGGCGCTGCTCAACCGCAAGCTGATCGCGCCCAAGCGGGAGGCGGCGTGAGGGACGGGTGACACCGGTCCCTACCCGTCACTGTTGAAGGTGAGCGATCTTCACAGCCTGGTTGAACATCGAGTTCAG
Organism: uncultured Beijerinckiaceae bacterium; assembly: GCA_964244495.1. GTDB lineage: Bacteria > Pseudomonadota > Alphaproteobacteria > Rhizobiales > Beijerinckiaceae > RH-AL1. Next base: position 3,977 of record CAXTIU010000011.1, on the reverse strand, counting down.
GGCCGCCGTCACGTCCGCCGGCGAGTTGGCTGTGTAGAAGAAATTGGCCGAGGAACTCGTGCTCCCCGAGCATTGCTGCAGATTGGTCGGCAGGTTCTGAATGGCGGCGTTGGCCGCGGCGTTTTCGTTGTAAGGGTCGTATTTGAAGTTGAGCGTCACATAGGGAATGTACAGGACCGAGATGGTGACGCCGGCCTGCTTCAAGGCCGTGCATTGGCTGGGCGTGAGCGCCGTCGGATAACGCAGGCCGTCGAAGCCGCCATTCTGGTAATAGTAGGGGTTGCTCCTGTTGCTGGCGTAATGCTGAGGGTTTTCCATGCCGTCGGTGATCAGGAAGACGAACGGCTTGGAGTTGATGCCCGACGATCCGTCCTTCGATGACGACGGGCTCGTGTAAGTGGCGACCTCCGTCTTGACCTGCGAGAAGATGGAGTTCGTGTCCTGCGGGCTCGTGCCGAGGTTGGTGCCGCCGCTTCCGGTTCCGGTCGTCATGTCGCCATTCGACGGGTACTGGGTCGTCCCGATATCGAGAAGATTGTCCAAGGCATGGGGCTGATAGGTGGACGGCGGGTTGGCGAGGCACTGCATCGTCGAGAACAGGCCGGTATAGTTCCCGCTCAGTGGCGCGAACTTGTTCGTCATCATCGTGACGAAAGGATAGATGCCGACGCGGTACTGGTTGGCGACGGCCGGAACGGCCGTCTTGGTCAGGAAGGCGCAGACCGCGTTGTTCACGGAGCCCGATCGCAGCAGGATACCCGTGTTGCCGCTATCGGGGTCCTTGGTGCTCATGGCGAGGTTCCAACCGGTGTAGCCGGGGAAATGGCAGGCGAACTGACAGCCTTGCTGGTAGGCGGCGTAGTTGTCGAAATCGACGGCGGCGAGCGCGTTCTGGCCGTTGGTCGTCGCCGGCAGGCCCATGGAACCGGACACGTCGATCAACAGGTAGAAGTCGAGGTAACTCGGGATGTCGGCCGACGCCACCGAGGTCCCGGTGATCCTTATCGTCGGCGAACCGAAGATCTGACCGAAGTGGTTCTGCGTCGCCGTGACGTAAGTCGTCGTCGAGGTGAAGGTCTGGTTGGTCCGGCTGAGGTAGATGCACGCGGTCACGGACGCACAGGTCGACGGCGTCGGGGCCGTCGTCGCGGCGGTCTGCACGACGGGGATCTGGGCGAACGGCACGTTGCCCGCGTTGACCGTGAAGGTACTCGCGGCTTGGCTCAAACCCGCCGCGATGGCGTCGCTGGTCAGGTTGGAATCGCTGGGGTTCGCCGCGACGTAGGCCTTGGCGGTCGCCACCGCCGCCAAGGCCGCCGCGTCGGCGGCGTTGTCGAGCTTGGTCTTGTCCGTCAGCGCGACGCCGTAATCGGCGCCGATCCCGACGAGCCCGACCAGGGGGATGATGCTGAAGCCGAAGATGATCGCGACGTTGCCGCGGTTCGCGGGCGCGAACGCGGACCATACGGCGACGAGCTTCGACCGGAGCTCCGAGATTACGGACATAGTGTGGCGATCCCGTCGTTATTGGCGGTATTGAAGTTGATCAGCGTGGCGTACCGGGGTTTGACGTAGGTCGAGCGCGCGATCCTGAACGCCGGCATGTAACGCGCCCCGAACGTCGGCGTGAACGTGAAGACGACATCCACGACGATGATCGAGTTCGGGCCGAAGATGCCGGCTGGAAGGGTGGTGTTGCTGGGCGCAGCCGTATTCGACGCGGCCAATTGCGGAATGACGCACGGGCGATAGTTCAACCCCGTCGTCCCGGAACTGGTCCAGACGACGCTCGCGAGGTAGCACGCGCTGAGATCCGGCTTGCCGTTGCAGTTGGCGCCGGGGATCGCGGTGAACTGGATGCTCGCGTAATCGATCTCGATGTCCTGCCACCACGACATGTTCTGGCGCGCCGCGTCCTTCATGAGGTACGGGAAGACGACGAGCCCCGCGTCGTAGCTGAAGTGGATGTCCGCGGCGCTCACGGTCGCGATGGTCGTCGAGGGCGATGGCGGCGGAGCCTGGGAGATCATCTCGCTGATCGATGTCGCCAGCAGCTCGACCCTGCGTACGGCGTTGACGTAGGCGACGACCTGAAAGCCCAGGAGCATCAGCATCAGCAGGCACGGGAAGATCAAAGCGAACTCGACCGCGGAGCTCGCGCGCGCCGAGACGAGGAAACGTCGCGGGATTTGATCGAAGCTCGTCGTCGCGGCGCGGCGCATCAGTACTGCTCGTTGCGGAAGGCGGCGGTCGAGACGAGCAGGACGGCGGGGGCGCCGTTGTAGACCACGCCGTTGCTCATCAGGTTCGTCACAAAGCTCGGCAAGAACGTGATGGGGTAGAGAACCTGCAGGTACTCGTACGAGCCTTGGGCTCCCAACGAGTACTGCATCGAGCTGCTCGACAGCGGAGGGATGATCAGACCGCTTTGACTGGACGTGACGTAGACGTAGTAGCCGCCGGGCCCGGCGGCTTCGGTGGCGGTCTGGACGTTGACGAACACGTTGGCACAGGAAAGGGCCACCGGCAGGTAAGGGCAAAGGTAGGTGGACGCGAACGTGCTTTGCGGGACGGCGGCGGTCTGCGCGGCCCCGATCATGATCTGCCGTGCCGCCTTGGAGGTCGCATAGTCCAACGCCTGACTGAAGTAGAGGTACACGCCGATCGCCATGATGAAGAGGATCGACAGGATCAGCATGCCGGAGATCAACGCGAATTCCACGGCGGTCGAGCCGCGTTGATCACGATGGAAGGGTTTGGACTGCCTCATGCCGCGACGATGCAGCAAATTCTTAAATAAAGAATAAAGCGCCTCGTGGCGAAACGCCGGCGTCCCATCCCGCGCGATGCGGGCCGGCCTCGCGAGCGCTCGATCGACGATGCGGCCGCTGTCCAAGGGTCGGACGCTGTTCGGGCCGTCTCGCCGCGCCGGCACGCGGCAAGACTTCGTCAATCATGATCGGGTTTCGGTGGCTCGAGGCGCGCTTGCCGTCATCTTGTCGCGATCCGCGAAGCCTTTGTTCACACGCGTCCCGCCACGGTGATCGGATGACCGAGACGGACATCACCGCCAACGACAGCCTTGCCCGCGCGAACAGCTCGATCGTGGCGATCGGCGCATCCACCATGTTCATCCTGCTGGCGACGACCCTGGGCTTCGTGTCGGAGGAAACCTCGGCGCCTGCCGGTTCGCGGACTTGGATCTTGCGCGGAACCCTGTCGTCGGCCGGAGGCCCGGCATCTCGGGATTCCACGATCGCCACGGCCGAGCGTGACCTCGACGGCGAAGTGGCGGGATTGCAACCCCTTCGGAAAGCGGTTTAATGCTGCCTCCCGCCCGGACCGCCGAGCGCCGCCTCCAGGCGATCGCGCCGGGAGAGGCGGGCCGGTAGCTCAACGGTTAGAGCCGGCCGCTCATAACGGTCTGGTTGCAGGTTCGAGTCCTGCCCGGCCCACCACCCATTTATACTTAACTATACACTATTCAGCATCATAGTAATTTCGCCGATAGTTCAGGCACATGCGGTCATACTTCGGGTCTCTGGCGTCAAGCTTGGGTCGTCTCCGGCCGGCTTTCCTCACTTCCCGCCCCTCGTCTCTGTCGGCACATTCAGCGTTTCCGTGGAATGGTGCGTCTCGACGCCGCCGACGCATCAAGGTGCGGGTTCGCGTGTGGAACCAGCGGCATCGTGTGATGGAAGCAATGGACCGGCGCGAGAGCGTCGGCCTGGATCATCGCCGCTCGGTGCAGGCCACGATCAAGCCGGGGTCACGCCGAGCAGGCGGGCGCGATCGATGCGATCCTCGCGGTGGCAGGTCGATGCGATGGCGAGGCCAAGTCCGAGCGTCAGGCTGCCGTTGGTTGCGATGCGATCAAGATCGAGACCGGGAAGCTCCGCTGGATCGGGAAGCACAGCTGGACGATGCTGCGAGTGCAGCGGACGTCACTCGCGCGCCGAACGTTGCTGACGATTGAC
>CAXTIU010000010.1:0-158756 GCA_964244495.1 uncultured Beijerinckiaceae bacterium | reverse complement strand
CCGTCGCCCTTGCCGCCGTCATCGCCTTCTGGTGCTGATTGAGTCCGGAGCCTAGGCCTGGGTTGGTGGCGAGGCTCAAGTTGCCCGATAGTGTCTTAAATAGACGTTCCGAAACGCATGGGTCGATTGGACGAGGTATACTACCATGGTGAACCGATACTGGAGTCGCCTGGCGCTCGACATCCATCCCTACGTGCCGGGCGAGCAGCCCAGGTTGACGCAGCTCCTGAAGCTCAACACCAACGAGCATCCGAACGGTCCTTCGCCCGACGTCCTGGCGGCCATACAGGCCGCAGCGAGCGACGCGCTACGCCTGTACCCCGACCCGACGTCGACCGGGCTGCGCGAGGTCTTGGCCGCCTATCACGGGGTACGCCCCGAGCAGATCTTCGTTGGAAACGGGTCCGACGAGGTGCTTGCGCACACGTTCGCCGCAATACTGAAGCACGACGCACCTTTGCTATTTCCCGATATTACCTACAGCTTTTATCCAGTCTATTGCAGCTTGTATGGTGTCGAATTCGAAGAAGTTCCACTCGCTGCCGATTTCCAGGTGCGCTTTGTTGACTACAGGCGTGCTGCCGGCGCGATCATACTACCCAATCCGAATGCACCGACGGGGATCGCGTTAACACGGGCCTCGATCGAGTCGCTGCTGGACGAGCATTTCGACATACCTGTGGTGATCGACGAGGCCTACGTCGATTTCGGTGCGGAAACAGCGATTCCGCTGGTGGCATCGCATCCCAATCTGCTGGTGACCAGGAGCATGTCGAAGTCACGGGCGCTGGCTGGTCTGCGCGTGGGTTATGCTGTGGGCAATATGGGATTGATCGAGGCGCTAACCCGAGTGAAGGATAGCTTCAACTCCTATCCACTCGGCAGCCTCGCCCACGCCGGAGCCATCGCCTCGGTCAAAGACGAGGAGCGTTTCCAGGCAGGCCTCGCCGCCGTCATTAAGATTAGGCAGCGTTTGACGGCCGGCCTCACGGCGCAGGGTTTCGATGTCCTACCGTCGGCCGCGAACTTCGTCTTCGCGAGGCATCCCGCACACGCCGGGGTTCGGTTGGCTGCCGCCTTGCGGCAGCACGCTGTCATCGTCCGGCACTTCACGACGCCCCGCATCTGTGATTACGTCCGCATCACGATTGGCAGCGATGAGCAGATCAGCTGCTTCTTGAAGATAGTTTCGGATATACTGCATCACGGTACAAAATCACCTCTTTAGCTAAGTATATTATCTGGCACACCTGGCCTTTGAGGACGACGGTGCTTAACTTAGCCCCAAATAGATGCGTTGGTCGCCGATGGTGTTAAACAGCGCGAGTTGGTGACCCCTCTAACCGACTCCACATCCTGAAGGAACAATGACTTACAACGTGACCCCGGCGCCGATCGGCGTCCAGATCCCACGCCGAAACACATTTGCCGAGCTGCTGCGCCAGCGACGTCCTGCCGGGTTCGATCCCTGGCTCGATGCAGTTACCGCAACCGAGCTGCGCGGCTTCGCCGCCGGACTCAGGCAAGACAAGGCGGCGGTGCGGGCGGCTATGGGCGAGCCCTGGAGCAACGGGCCCGTCGAGGGACAAGTCAACCGCCTCAAGCTGATCAAGCGCAGCATGTACGGACGCGCCAGCTTCGACCTGCTGCGCCAGCGCGTACTGCTTGCTGCATGAGCCAAAAGCTCCTTCAGCGCTTGCTGCCGACACCACGCAAAATGCGGAAGAACCCAAACACGAAGCCGATCCACACTCGTGGGCCGTGGGTGGTCGACCCGTCAGTGCCGGCGTTCTGGAATCGCGAGCGCGACCCCAGCGTTTCAGCAGGTCCTTGAACGCCTCGCGCAGGACGCTCTCGCGGCGACTGCCGGAGATCGCGCGCAGCCAGTCGAGTTCGGCGCGGTACTCGTTGATAAGCTGGCGGCTCAGATCAGACGCTTTCGAGAGGAACCGAGGAGCGTAGCCTAACGCGCCCGGTTGTGCATGTCAGCCCAGGAGCAGGCATGCTCGTCCGTTCGCGCACGCCAGAACCGAGGTTAGTGATAACCTGCATATTCGATCGAGGTTGACCCAACCAGCCTTCCAACGCGCCTCAGATGCGTCTCTAAAGCAGACGCTCGTTCACCTTGGCTGCACTAATCAATTTAGGCTCTACCTTGCCTCACCGCGACGGCATTTGCTGATCCTAAGCAGCAATTTCTGATTGGCGGGTGGTATTCGTTGCCGACCGACACAGGACCGCCACGACCACCAGAAGGGTGTGCTGGTGGGGAGACGATCAGCTGATTTTCAAAGGGTTGGCTCCGAATCGGGAAGAGTGTCAAAGGCTTTCGAGCCGACGGGCCTCGCCAGTCGTCGTCAGGGTTGCAGCTTGATTTGCAGCTCCTCCATATCCTGCGGATCAAACCCCTCTCCAATCAATCGCGTCAGGTGGGCCAGCAGATCGTCTTGGCGCGGCTGTCCGAAGGCGAGGCGGTATATGGTCAGGCTTCGCTTGAGCCAAGCTAGTCGCGTCGTCTCGCGGCTGAACGGCAGCATCGGCACGCGCCGCTCGACCTTCGCTGGCCCCTCGTAAATCCAATAAGGGACGAGTTCGTCTCGGCTGCGGGTCGCGCGTCGCGCCGCGGCGAACATCGCCGCCCAGGGATCGGCGGGAGCCGTCCCGCCGTTGCGGACCGCGTCCGCATGCGCCGCGGCGACGTTCAGGCGGACGGCGTGTCCTTTGAAGCGATGCACGCGCCCCTCGCGCTGCTCGAGGTCGACTGGATTGCCCGGCAGGTTCCAATGGTAGACGCGGTGACAGTAGGGGTGGAAGTCGAGGCCCTCCTGCCCTATTGACGTCGTTGCGAGAACGAAGGGGCGGAAGGGCGAATTGAAGGCCTCGCGCACCGTGCTGAGGCGGACGGCACCCCCTTCCTCGTCTTTCATCTCGGCCAGGCGCATGGCGAAGCGACCGCGCATCCTGATAGGCGGGCGGACGACGATCCTGCCATCCTCGACGCCCACGTCGTCCACGTCGATCTGCGATGGCCGGATGGAGAGCGCGCTGGCCATCGCCTTGGCCACGCCCGTCACCCTCTTCGCCGCGCCTTGGCCCGATAATCCCTCGCCCTCGACAAGATAGTGTGCGTACTCATCGAGTACGGCCTGGAGGTTGTTCGCCGCGCAATGAGTGAGGACGTTGCGCCAGTAGTGCTCCTCACTCTCCTGCATGAGGAGCGCGACCGCTTCGTGCTGGTTGAAGAGCGTCCTGAACCCCCAGGCGACACGGGCTGCGTTCTCGAGCAGCGTGGGATCGTCCCAAGCCAGCTCGGGCGCGATGCGGCGCAGCGCCCTTAGCGCGCAGACCGCCGGGCTGCCCAGCGCCACGTCGACGAGCAGGTCGACGGCAGCGGCGTCGATCGAGGGCGGCGTTCCGCCGGTCGCGACGCGCCTGAGCTCAGCGATATGCTCGCGGAAGCCCGTCTCATCCCCAGTCCAGCCGAACGAGGCGCCGTCGGCGAGCCACGCGGCCGCACCCGTTCGGAAGGCCGCGTCGATCGAGGCGGCGGTGGACCACTCCCATTCGCGCGACCCCGCCGGCTCGACGCCGCTGGCCGGGGTAAGATGACGGAGGCCGGCGACGATCCTGTCGCGCACCGCCTCACGCATTGCGTCGAGCCCAAGGCGCTCCGAGGCGGAGGCGAAGATCGCGAGCGGATCGCCCAGCTTGGCCAGCGTCGGCGACGGGTAGACGAGGTTGAGCGACCTGAGCGCGGCGGGTCGGCCGTGCTCAAGTCTGAACTGGAGCGGTCGTCTGCGGGCCGCTTCGGAGTAGGGTCGCTTCAGGGCGGCGGATCCCATTCGTCGCTCGACCTCATAGGACACGAGCGCCGCGATCATGTCGGGCACCATCTGCCACGCCGAGAAGACTAGCGCCTTGGTGGCGGGGATTCCGGGGCTCGCCGGGCCGTAGTAGGGGAGCGATGGCACGATCCAGAGTTGCTGGTCGAGCCCGGCGTCGAACAGGTCTGACGTGAGCGCGCGCAACCGGCCATTGGCGGGATCGATCGGCTCGTAGCCCTCGATCGCCTCCCGGCGTAGTGCAAGCGTCTCGGCTTTCGCTAAGGCGGCGACGAGCGCCGGGTCAGGGCTTGGCGAGAGTTCCTTCAGCCGGCGCTTAAGCGTGTAGTCGCGCATGAAGTTGAGGAGGTAGGGCGCCGACTTCCAGTACTCGGTGGTCTCCGGCGCGTCGGCCGCAAGCGCGACGCGCGATATCGCCGCCGCCTGATGCAAATCGACCGTGTCGATGGTCGACGGCATGGGAGTTTCGGCGAGCATCGAATCCCGCTCGGCGGTGCTGCCGACCCGCTCGGTGCGGCTCATCACCCGCTTGAGCCGCCACTCGACACCCTTACGCGCCCGTTTGGCGTCGGCCGTGCTGGCCGGCAGCCGCTGTAGGAACACGCGGAAGCGGCGCATCTCGCTATCCAGGTCGGCCGTTGCCTGCGCCGCCCGCTCACGACCGTGCAGGAAGCCGATCGTTTCCAGGAAGTCGGCGTAGTGGTCGCCGTCAGCGGGCTCGTCGTCCGACAGCGTCAGCATCTTGTAGGGCGTGGCCGAGAGCAGGAGCGTCCTGGCGCCTGTCGTCTCGTTGCCATACTCGAATAGAGCGCGCGCGAGTTCGCCCGCGTCGCCGTCGCCGCGCAGCAGCTCGCGGAAGCGCTGGAACTCGTCGAGGATGATGAGGTCGGGTTTGAGCGCGCTCACGCATGCGTGCGATAGTGCCTTCCGGAGCTCCCCGACGAGAGCGTTGCGCGTCGAAACGGCGTGCCACGGGTATGACTCGCGGCGACGGGCGAACAGGCGACAGACCTCCGCGATGTCGACCTGGAGCTTGTTACTTCTCTCGACCGCAGCCCGGAACCGGCGCACGATTGTCACGTCGACGCCTTCAAGCGTCATCTGATCGACGTGCCAGTCCCAGTTGCCGTCGCCAGCCCCGACCTGGAAGGCGTTCCTGAGCGACGTGAACCCAGCGAACGGTTCCAGGAGTCGCACGAGGAGCGCGCGCTCGTCGATCACGCCAGTCGTCGACTTCAGGTTGAACGTGGTGCCCGGCGTGAGGCTGATGAAGTTGACCTTGTTGGACGCAAGCGAATCGTTGCCTCTGAGTTGCAGGGGCACGAGCGTAATGCGGGTCGGAAGCGCCATCGCCTCCTTACCAATCACGTTCAGCCGATTGAGATTCTGCTGCGCGATCGCCTGGTTAGAGCAGATGTAGAGAATGTCGATTCGCTTGGCGCCATCCCAGAGCTTCTCGATCGTCTTGGCGATGACGCCGCGTGCGACCATCGTCTTACCTAGCCCGACCTCGTCGGCGACGAGGAAGTGCCGAACTTGGTCCGGGCCGTGCAGCCGGTCGAACACGTAGTCGACCGTGCGGCGCTGGAACCTCTTCAGCTGCGCGAGCGCGGGCGCGGCGTCGAATCGCTCACCGCGCATCTGTCGTCTCCAGCGCGGTGCGGAAGACGCGCCACAGAGCGAGGAAGTCATCGGGCACACCCTTATCCCCGGTCGCCCCGCTCGCCTCCAGCCGCCTGACGAGCCTCTCGACGGCGTCGAGCCGCCCGTCACCAGCGCAGTGCGCGCGGACGAGGTCCTCCAGGAGGGGCTGGTCGTCGGATCCGGCCCGCCAGCCCCCGCCCCCCGCTGCGTCCTGTGCGGCGAGCGCCGCGCCGAAGGGGTCGCCGAGTTCCGCGAGGAGCAGGCGCAGGTAGCGCAGGAAAGTCTCCTTACTACTTATCACCCAGCGCAGGATCGCGCCGTCGCGCTCCGCCGGCAGCCCGTCGACGGGAAGGCCTGTGCTGAAGGTCTCGGCGCGACCGGTCTCCGCCTCGGTAATCTCGATCGCCAAGAAGCGCGTCAGATCGACGAGCGCGACGGCGCCGAGGTCGAGCGGCGAACCGACGCGGATCGCATCGAGCGCGTGACGGTGGTGTCCTTCGTCCAGCGTGATCGGCCAGACGCGCACCCGTCCGAGGCGCTCGAGAGACAAGCCGCCTTCGGGCGGGATCAGGAGCAGGCGCCAGCGGGGATCCTCGTCGTCCTCCACTTCTTCGCAGCGGAGGCGCAGGCCGCCGCGCGCCAGCGCCCTGCGCGCCTCGAGCAGCGCGCGCTCGGCCGAGACGTCGGCCGGGTCGGGCTTCTCGACCTCGCCGTGCTCAAAGGTCCGTGTGAGTCGTCCGAAGCCGGTATCGCCGAGGATGTCATCGACCCCGCCGAGCTTCGAGCGCATGCCGGTTAGCGTGGCGAACACCTCAACGTTCGCCGTAGTCCGACCCCGAGCGGCGAGCAGCGCCGCACTCGTGGCGTTTCCCGACCCGAGCGTCAGGCGCGTCTTCCAGCCCTGCTCCTGGACGTAGATCTTGGCGTGCAGACCCTGCTGCTCGCTCGCTCGCGGTTCCTCGCCGTCCTCTGCCTCGGCCTGCTCGTCGAGGATCGCGACGCGGCCGAACGCGTCCAGCGTCGCGTCTGCGACGCAGGCAAGCTGGTCGGGCCGGCTGATAAGCACCGGCGCCTCGTCGGCGTTTTCAGCGAGGTGGTCGAGGGCCGCGCCGTCGCAGAACGGCGACACGACGCCGATCCTTCTGCTCCAATCCGGTTTCCAGTGGTGCCCCCTGACGCCGTTCACGGCGAAGGCGACCTCGTCGCAGCCGTCCGGCATCTTCCAATCCGTGTGCCGGAGATCCTCCGCGATGTCGGCGGCGAGCGCCCGGCGCTCGTCGTCGACGTCTCCGACCGCCATGTCCGGCAGTGCGGCCACCAAATCGTGGAGCGGCCTGTTACAGGCCTTCGGGCTTCTGGTCCTCTCCCCGTCTAGGCGAAGGGCGGCATCCCAGGACCGATCCCGCGTGAGATTCCGCGACAGAACCAGCAGCCGCGTGAGGGTCGGACCGTCGCCCCGAAGCGGCCGAAAACGCAGCGCCCAGAGCTTCGGGTGAAAGCTGCCACCCTGCGGCGCCTTCACCTCGACGATCGTCCGCTCCAGCAGGGAGCAGAGGCGACTGCCGAGCCCGCTGCTCGCTTGGATCTGGCCCGCGTCAACGAACACCGCCAGCTTGCCGGCTATGCGCTCCGCGCCTTCCAGCAGCGCGATGGGGTGGCTCAGCACCTCGTCGCGGTTCTCGGCCGCGAATAGCGCTAGGCTAACTGGAACCGCAAGCGCGGTCTCGAAGTCCATGGAGAAGGTGGTGGCGACGCCGGCGTCGAAGCGAAAGCCCGGAGGCGCCTGGAGGCTCTCACCGTAGAGTAGCCGCGTCTCCGGATTGAGCGTCGCCCTAACCACGCGCGAGGTCGTGCAGGTGGCGCCTTGCCTGGGGCCATCGGAACTGCAGGCGGTAGGCGCCAGACGAGCCCTGCCAGCGGTCGCGCGCCGCCCGGTTCGCGAAGCGCGACTGCCCCTTCTTGAGCCGCCGCTCGCGGGTTGCGACCATGGCATCCGCCTTCCCGCGGTCGCCTGCAAGGCCGCGAGTCGCTTGCAGCAGCTCCACCCATTCAGAGACGAAGCACCGGGTGGGCTCAAGCACCTGGTGGGCCGGGTGCCGCGTCTCGTCCCAAAGGTCGTCCAAAGACCAGTTCCGCAGGCGGGCCGCGTCGAAAGTCTGCCGCCACCGGGCGAGTTGACCCTCGTAGTGCCCGACCCAATCGGCATTGCCGCGCAATTCGCTCAGCATCAGGTTGTAGAGGAGGGACGCTGCGTGCATCACCTCGGAGAATATCTCGGCGTGCGCTACGATGCGGCGAACGGTGGAGGGGAACTCGGCTACGTGCGGATGCGTCCAGATATCGTCTGCGTCCGCCCGGCGATTGCGGCTCGCGAGGAACGTCAGAAGGCTTTCCGGATTACTGTCGACGAGGCGGTCAACGATGAACGCCGACTCGTCATCGCTGAGGTCGAAGGTCGCGACCTGCAAGAGGTCGGTCGGCGCCTCGGGCAGGCGCGGGTGCCAAGGAGTGGCCTGCCGGCTATCCGCCCCGTGGTCGTCGTCCGCGTGATCCTTTGCAACGGTCCTGGACCGGGACGGCACTGACGCCGCATACGCCTCGATGGAGCCGGCGAACCGCCGGATGCCCCAGGTGTGCAGGCCCGACCAGTAGACGTTGGCCGGGAGCCTCTTTAGCTTGGGGCCGGCGTTCACGCCGATCACGCCGTTGTCCTGCTTGCCGGCCACGAGGGCGTCGCGGAGCCGGATCTGGTCCGCGCGCACCTGCTCGGCGACCTCACGCGCATCGCTGCGGGCGGTCAGCCGCGAGAAGATCCAGGGGACGAACAGCATGTATCGCAGCCGCGTCTGAACGGTGCTCGTGCCCGGGAACAGGTGATCGGCGATAGAATCCCTGATGGCGCCCAGCCCCAGCTCGTCACGGGTGTCCTGCTCGGTGAAGAGTTGCATGAGGCGCTGCGCGCGCTGGCGTTCCGCCTCGTCGAAATCGATCCATCCAATGGCGGACATGTGACGCATTGACCCCCGATCCCGATCCGCTGGTCTCGGTCGCACTATGCTTGCCGTCAAGTCTGATGGGACGGTCAGTTTCCGGTCCTTAAGGCCAGTCCGACGACCAGCTGCGCGTGCTTGGCCGCTGGCTGCGGATGATCACCATCCCCAACCAGTCGTCAGTCGCCAAGGCCTACGACGAGTTCGACGAGGCCGGACGGATGAAGCGGTCCGCCTACTACGACCGGCTGGTGGACGTCATGGAGGAGCTGGTGAAGTTCACGCTCCTCACGCGTGGGCGCTGTACCTCCTGCTGATCTCGGTGCGCCAAGTGCTGCTCAACATCGTGGCCCGCCCCGGCCACGCCTACCCCGGCGGCGCCGTGCTCGGCCTGCACATGCCGGTCTGGTCGGTCGTCATCGCCTTCGCGGTCCTGCTGGCGTTCGCGGCGACGCTCGCCGTGTTCGACGGTGAACGGCTGAGCCTCGTCCCGCAATCACCGGTGTTGACGCGGGTCGGCGCGCTCGCCGGCCTCTACGTCATCGCGCTCTGCCTGATCAACCTTGTCTCGGCCATCCTCCAGTGCGGCCTCGGCGCTTGCCACACCACCGGCTACCGGCTGCTTTGACGGGGATGAGCGAGGCAGACGCGAACGGGATCGTTGCCGCGTACAGGTGTCGGCGAATAGGGAGCGCGTTATCAAGGCTCGCGGCGCGGACCGGGGAAGGCTACCTCGGCATCGAGGTTGACTTGTGTGCGCCCGAGAACGCCGTGATAGTCAGGATAGGACATCGAGTAATGTCAATCGACTCGGGATTCGACGACAAGTATGGAACGACAAGCGTCCACCCGCCGGCCGCTGAGGATGTTACGATCTTGGCCGAGCGCAGAGCGGCAGCCTCTGCAGACAAGGGTCAGGACGAGGGACCACGCGACCGCAGCCAGTTCGACGCGATCATCGAGGCCATGGTCGGCGCTGCGGGCGTGCGCTACGAACCAGCCACGGTGGGTGGCGTGCCGGGCTGGTGGTGTCGCCCAGACAGGGCGCAGCCGGGCGCCCGGCTTCTCTTCGCCCACGGAGGCGGCTACGTGCTCGGCGCGGCCTTTCCCCTCCGCAAGATAGCGGGGCAGATCGCCGTCCGCGCACAGGCCGACACCTTCGTCGTTGACTACCCGCTAGCGCCGGAGCACCCGTTTCCAGCCGCAATCGATGCCGTCTGGGCCGCTTATCGCGGTCTTGCTCGGGGCGACGCCGGTGCAATCGCCCTCACCGGCGACTCGGCCGGCGGCGGTCTCGCCCTCGCGGTTCTGTCGCTGGCCGCACAAGAAAGCGGCAACCTCCTCCAGCCCTGCGGCGCGGCAGTCCTGTCGCCCTGGACCGACCTCGCCTTGACGGGTGACAGCATGCGAACGCTGTAAATCGGCGAAGAACACGTGTCTCGCTCGTAGCGGGCACAAGCCGTTGAGATATATTATAAAGCTGTCGAACTAGTGGGGTCATAACCGGCGCCGATCGTGACCCCACCATTAGCCTGCTTTCTGGTGTGATCGTAGGGGCTGATATCGAAAGCGACCGGGGTCAGACCTTCGGCGCCGATCTACACTGATTATCTATCAGCCGAGCCTTACGTGCGCGACGCATACGCAGACCCGAAGGGATTAATCGTTCCGACCATCCGCAACCCAAGCCATAGCGAAGTGGCGCCATACCCATCCCCCGTAAGCTTGCCCTCTGCCGAACCGGGGCGACCGCGCCTCACCATCTCGCGTTCATTCGACCAGCACGCTCGCGGTGACCTTCAGCGCCGTGGCGAGCTTCTCGACCACGGTGAGGGTCGGATTGCGCGCTCCACGCTCGAGGTCGCTGATGTAGGTGCGATGCAGCTTCGCTTCGAACGCGAAGGCTTCTTGCGACCAGCCGTGTTCTTGCCGTAGGCGGCGCAGGTTGCGGGCGAGGCGGTGTTGGATGTCCACCCCGTCAGGACGAGGTGCATGTCGACGATCAATCTACAGACGATCAGTGACATTGCACTTGACTGTGCGGCGCGACCGAGCGTTGTGCGACGTCACTTATCGTCGACAGGAGGTCGCCCGCATGCGCAAAATCAACGCTGGTCCACCGCTCACTGGCCGTCCTCTGCGCGGCATGGATCTGCCGCAAAGCCGGCAAGCACTGGGCAACTGCGCCCATGCTCGCGTTTCGGTGTACCTCGCCGTCTTCGCAACCATGGCGGTGGCAGCTCCTGCCTTTGGCCAGGCGGGCAAGCCCGTTTCTCCGACCACGGGTGACAGCTGTGCGGGCGTGATGGCGCGCGTCGACGCGGCACGAGCAACCGCACCCGGCCGGTACACCAAGGTGCTGATGGCCGCGGACGCCAGGTGCCTGGGCGTGACGGAGCGGGCCGAAGGCGCGGATGATCACGCGCGACGAGTACGTCAAGGCGTACAAGCGTGAGCCCGACTGCTCCATGGCCGCCTACAGCTACATGTGCGAGTGAGGGAGCGCCGAGGTGGTCAGCTTGCCTTTCGAGGCCCCGATACGAAGCGGGGTACGGTCGTGAAAGCGCAGAAGTGGGAAGAGCTGTCGAAGACGCAGAAGGTCGTCGGCGTCTCAGCCGCGGTCCTGGTCGCAGCGCTGCTGGGGAGCGAGCTGTTCTCCAGTGGTTCAAGCGGTTCTGACGACCCGAGCGATCACGTGCGGAGGCCAATGATCAGGATCGGGGCGCGCGTCAGCACCGATCGCGGCTACGCCGGCTGCCGGCAGGTGGAGGACACTGACAAGTTCACGGCGTTGCTGACCGCCAAGGACACGACGGCGGCGCTGGCGTTTCTGGACCAGGCGGACTGCCAGCTCCCGCCAGAGGGTACGAGTGGCACCGTAGAGGACAGCAACGGTTGGCATTCCTCGGTTTGCATCCGACAGGTCGGGCACCCCTTTTGCTCCTGGATCCCTGTGGCGATCGCAAACCAAGTCGAGTAAGCGCTGGAAAGGCGAACACACCTGCGTTCCGCAGCGCGCAACAGACTTCGCCGCCAGTCACCGCCTGAACGTCTGACCAGGATAGGAGTGCGCGCTGAGCCGAAGTCTCCGCGCACTGCCACCACCGTCAGCTGTGACGGCCTACGCCGCCGGTAGCCGCGTGCGCTTGCGGAACACCGGCTCGTTCGGCACCGACTCGGTTGTGGAAGCGGCAGTTATCGGAGCAGCGTTCGTGGTGGCAGCACCCGCCTCGTCCCTGCGGCGGGCCGCGAGGGCGGCGAAGGTCTCGCCCGTCTCTTTCAGGATCGCTGCCGTGCCGGTCACTTCCCCGTAGCGCCGGGCGATCAGGTCGACGTAGTGCGGGTCGATCTCGACGCCGCGGCAGACGCGCCCGGTTCGCTCGGCGGCGATCAGGGTGGAGCCGGAGCCAAGGAAGGGGTCGAGCACGATGTCACCGCGGTGCGTCAGGTCCAGCAGCGCGTCGGCCAGCATCGCCACCGGCTTGACGGTGGGGTGATCCTGCAGGCCACGCCGCGCGTCCGAGCCGAGCGACGAGGCGCCAGGATACGTCCACATGTTGGTCCGCGAGCGCCCGCCCTTGCGCCCGAGCTCGACGTTGTTGACGTGGGCCGCGTCGCCCTTCTTGAACAAGGGCAAGAGTTCGTGGTGCGAGCGGTACAGGCTACCCATGCCGGCATTGGTCTTGCCCCATACCACCAGGTTGATCTGCCCCAGCCCCGCGGCGGCGGCGGCCTGCGTCACCGAGGCTTGGCCGCGCCAGTCGATGAACGTCGCCAGCACGCCGCCGTCGATGAGGTAGCGCACCCCCTGGCCGATCCAGGCCTCGTTGAAGGCGGTGAACTCCGCCGCGCTCATCTCGCCGCTCGCCATGGCGAACTCGCGATGGTCGCCACCGGTGACGTGGCCGCTGACGCGAACGTTGTAAGGCTGGTCAGTGAACACGAAGCGCGCCGCCTCGCCCCGCATCAGCTGCTCCATGGTGGCACCATCCCGCGCGTCGCCGCAGGTGACGCGATGCAGACCCATGAGGAAGACGTCACCCGGCCGGGTCACGGCCGGCTGCCCTATCTCGGGCGTGAGCGGTCCGGGCTCGACCGGCGCTGGCTCGTCGACGGCGAGGATGCCGTCGATCTCCGTCAGCGTGAAGCCGCTGACGTCGATGGGCGCGTCGTCGATGATCAGCTCCTCGAGTTCCAGCCGGAGGTCGTCGAGCCGCCATCCGCCCTTCTCGCCCAAGCGGTTGATCGTGATGCGCAGATGCTTGAGTTCGGGCGGCGTCAGGGTGTCGATCACGACGCAGGCGATCGTCGGTAGGTCCAGGAGCTTCGCCGCCTCCACGCGCACCACGCCGTCGACCACCTGGCCGTCGGCGCTGATTAGAGCGGGGGAGACGAAGCCGAAGGTCGAGATCGCGTTGGCGACCTCGCGCACGTGGGCGGCCTCCAGGCCCCGGACGTTGCGGGCGGGGACGATGAGGCTGCGAGGATCGCGGTCGACGAGCCGTAACTTGGGCAGGAGATCGTTGCGTCGTCGCGGTGCGACTGCGGCGGCGGCAAGGTGCTTCATCTTTGATCGTCGTTGCACGTCGCGCGCGGCGAGGCCGGTCTGCAACTTCACGGCCGAGGTGGCGTAGGGCAGCTTGCTAGGCATGGGGGAACGGTCCTTCCGGTTGGTCTTCCTGCGCAGGCTGTTCGGTGCAGGATCGGTGGCGGGGTGCTGCCGCCGAGGGCGGCATGGGGCATCGGCTTAATGTCGGGGGTGAGTGCCATGGGTGCTCAGCCCCGGGGCTTGCCTCCCGGTATGCTGTGCGCCGTCTTGCTGGTGGCGGGCGTCTCGACCACGGGCACCCTGGCACGCGGCAGCGTCGGATGTTTCGGGTTCGCCGGTGACGCCGCGCGCGTCCGCGTCCGGGTCGGAGGGGCCGGGGCTGAGCCGCCGCTTTCGTTGGTTTTCGGGGCGGGAGCAGGCTCTGCAGCCCGCCCGCCCGTGCTTCTGCCGCCGGGATCGGCAGTATGCCGCTGAGCAGCTTGCCGAGTCTCGCTGCGGCGCGCCTTCGCGACCAGGGCGTCGTATTCGTGGTCGACGATGCCCGGGTCAGCCCCAAAATTCTTCGCGAAAAGTGCGATGATCTCGCGGCTGACATGGTGAGTGGTGAAAGCCAGCCCTTCTGAAAGGCACTGTCGATCCTCCTCGCTGACCTGCCTGTGCCTCACGCGATGCGGGCATGGCGGGGCTGACAGCAGGCCTTTGCGGCTGAGGTCGAGGATGCGCCGGAGCACCTCGGTACGCGCAGCACGGTCGCCCGTGATGGCCTTCCTGATGAGGCTGTCGTAGGCAGCGCGAAGCCGCGTTGTGCTGGTCTTGTCGCCGTTCGACCTGGTCAGGGTGACGGGCTTGTGCAGGCTGCAGTCGAGCGCGTCCCACGCGCTTGCTGCTTTGCGTCTGCGTGCCGGGTTGTTTTCCGCGGTGAACCGGGTCTGCAAGGGTGGCTTGCCATACCCAACCTCATAGTCGCCCTTCGGCCGTCGCTTGCGCTCTCTTCGCGCGTGTTTCGCAATAGCTTCGCAGGCGGGTCCGAGGTCCAAGCCGAACGGTACCATGCTTGATCGGAGCTGGAAGGGTCTGTAAGCCGCCTCGGCCTGCTCCTTCAGTGCCGGCAACATCGCCAGGAAGGCTAAACCACCGACCAAGTGAGCAACGTCGGCCAAGCGCTTCTGCCTGAGCAAGGCGGCGGCGATGGGGCTGTTCTCGCGTTTGCTTTGCGCTGCTGCCGCACCGTCCTGCTGCTGGCGATGGTGGATGATGCGACGCAGGGCACGAGCTGCATCGACATCACCCCTGACAGAGGTCGCCGTTAGATTGTCGAAGAAGGCGTCGATCGCCGGAACAGCGTTACCCGACGTTGTCTTGACCTTCTTGAACAGCGCTTGACGGAACAGGTGGTCGTCGGCGCTTGCGGCATCTTCGGTGCTGGTTTTTGCTTTAATGATGCCGGGCGGGAGTTCAGCAACGGTCTGGGCAAGCTTCTCAATCACGGAACAAGACTCATTGCACGCAGGAAGACCTGAAGGTCGACGCGATCGCTTCGTGCTCCGGTATCAGAAGCGTGACGAAGCGATCGATGCTGTACTTAAGGGATTCTCGCCTCGCACACAACCTGACCGATTCTTTGGCAGCCGAAGGAAGTGACAGTTACGTCAGGCTGCGATGTGGCGGCGACTTCGTCGCACCTGCCGATCTGCTGTTCGCCTGACTGCCGCAAACAGCTGCGTTCGGTCGCGATTACCCGTCGAGCCTCACGGACTTCCCGTCAGGGCTTAAGGTTTTCCCGTCAGGTGTTGATAGATTTCCCGTCCAACCATGCCGCGAAGCGGAGACCGGTTCGGCGAGACTGCGTCCACCGCCAAGACCGCCCTGCCTCCTTCCCGCCATCCTCGGCCCTCGCGGTCCGGACCGTTTCTGGAGCATCCGGGCGAGCGGGACGCGGCGGTTTCCGGTCGATGCGGCACGTCGGCCGGCGGCAACAATGCAACACACCGGCGCAATGAGCGGCGAGGATGCCTTTGCTGTGGCCAAGCGCGGCCGTTGCGAGGAAGAGGGGGTGCCACACCGCACGTCGCGCGGCACCGGGAAGGATGACGATCCGGCCGCGACGCGCGCCGGTCGACGGCGTCGCGCGGGGCGGCTCGGGCGCGTTCGGGAGCTGGCTGGGCCACGGCCCCGTCTCGGCGGATGCCGGCCGGCCTCTCCGACGACGAGCGTCGATGCCGTTTGACGCCAAGCGATGTCGGTCGCCGTGGGAACCCCCATCGTCGAGGGGGACGGCGAGGGTCGGACGGCGTCGGCGCGTTTCAGAAACAGGTCCGTTCGTGCTTATGTGATGCGGCGGCACGCGCTGTCCGCGCGGCGGTTGCACGTGACGGTTATGGTCATCGCGGGGCAGTCATGGACGACGAATACGAGTACGAGGTTCGCCATCGCGCCTACGAGTTGTGGGTTGCGAGCGGGCGACCTGACGGCAAACACCAGCAATTCTGGGAAGCCGCGGAGCAGGAGATCAGGGAAGCGCGCCGGGATAAAGGTCAGTCCATGCCGCCGCCCCGCGTCGATGAGGAGCGGTGACGATGGCAGGCCCTCGACGCCGGCTCGCGGACGCCCGTGACGAACGGTGAGGATGCGTCGAGGGCCGTGAGGTTCACGCGGCCTGCTTAAAGATGGATGTCGCGGCGGAACGGATGAGTGCCGCGCGACTTCCGACCAGATGACGCCTTCTCGACCCGTGATCCTCGTCGTCGACGATGAAACCCTCCTGCGGATGCTGGCGGTCGAGCATTTCGAGGATAACGGCTACGAGGTCCTGGAAGCCAAGGACGGCCACGAGGCCATCGCGATCCTCAGGGGCCGGCCGGACATCCAGGCGATCTTCACGGACGTTCAGATGCCGGGTGACCCCGACGGGTTCGGGGTCGCCCGCGAGGCGCGCGAGGTCATTCCCAACTGCGCCGTGGTCGTGGTGTCGGCCCGGCAGTGGCCCGAGGGCGGGGACCTGCAACCCGGGATGCGCTTCATCACCAAGCCGTACAACAGTTCGAGCGTCGTGAGGATGTTCAACGAGATGCTGTCGGAAACCTGAACGCCGGCGGCACCGGCCGCGCTCAGGCGGCCGCCTTCTCCGTCTGGTCGGACCATTGGCCGAGCGCCGCCAGGCCGTTCATGTGCGCGCGGTGGGCGAAAGCGGCCTGCCCGGCGCCCTCGCGATCCTTGTGACCCGACCAGGCATGCTGCGCCGCCGCCTGCAGCGCGCGACCGTACGAGAAGGTGATTGCCCACGGCTGCCGACCGAGGCGCGCGATCGCGTCGAGGTTGGCGGTCGCCTCCACGTCGGACTGGCCGCCCGACAGGAAGGCGATGCCCGGCACCGCGACCGGGACGCAATTGCGGAACAGCTTCACCGTCCACGCGGCGATCTCTTCGGGCGACGCCTTCGGCGCATCCTCGCCGGGGATCACCATGTTCGGTTTCAGGATCGTGCCTTCGAGGAAGACGCGATGCTCGTAAAGCTCGTTGTAGAGCGTCTGGAGGACGAAGCGCGTGACCTCGTAGGTGCGCTCGATCGGGTGGGCGCCGTCCATCAGCACCTCCGGCTCGACGATCGGCACGATGTCGGCCTCCTGGCAGATCGCCGCGTAGCGGGCGAGCGCCTGCATGTTGGCGCGGATCGACCCGGCGGTCGGGCGGCCGTCCGCGCCGATGGTGATGACCGCGCGCCACTTGGCGAACCGCGCGCCGAGCCCGTGATAATCCTTCATCCGCTGGGGCAGGCCGTCGAGGCCTTCGGTGATCGTCTCGCCCGGGAACATCGGCATCGCCTTGGCGCCCTCGTCGACCTTGATGCCGGGGATCGAGCCCATCGCCTCGATGACCTTGACGAGCGGCGTGCCGTCCTTCGCCTTCTGGCGGATCGTCTCGTCGTAGAGGATGACGCCCGAGATGTGCTCGCGCATGGCCGCGTCGCAGCGGAACATGAACTCGCGGTAGTCGCGACGGTTCTCCTCCGTGGAGGCGACGCTGATCGCGTCGAACCGCTTCTTGATCGTGCTCGAACTCTCGTCGGCGGCGAGGAGGCCTTTGCCGGGCGCCACCATCGCCATGGCGATCCTGGCGAGTTGATCCTTGTTCATGGTGCTCTCCGCGGAAGCTGGGCCGTTGCGTCGAGCTTAACCAAACCCATCGGGGTTTTCAAAACTTTGTGCGGCGTGATCGCGTCGGCGTCGGGACATCGGACGCGCCATCTGCGCCGGCATGAGGCGCCGGCGGGGAACGCCGCGCCGGGACGCCCCGCGAGAACGCCCTCGACTGTGGCCGCCATCGCACAGTCACCGCCCGCGCGCGCCTCTACCATGAAGCGCCCGTCGCGGAGACCCGCCTCCGCGAACGCCTTCCGGGAACGCCACCGATCGTGCTCGCCGCGCCCCGTCGCCCCGACCCCGCCGCCGACGCCGCCCGCCTGCTCGGCTGGGTGGGCTTCGCGCTCCTGATGGTGGGCGCGCCGCTCGCCGG
The DNA here is from genome assembly GCA_964244495.1 of uncultured Beijerinckiaceae bacterium. Classification (GTDB taxonomy): domain Bacteria; phylum Pseudomonadota; class Alphaproteobacteria; order Rhizobiales; family Beijerinckiaceae; genus RH-AL1. The sequence goes on along the minus strand of CAXTIU010000010.1, from coordinate 141,219 downwards.
CGTGGTGTCGCGGCGCGCGCTCTTCATCCTTCTGCCGATCGGCACGGGACTTCTCCTGTCGGCCTCGACCGTGTCGGCCTCCGGCAGAGGCCGCGCCGCGCTGCGCGGGGCGCTGCGTCACCCAATCGGCCTGGCGGCGATCTTCCTCTTCGCGTGGGGCGGCCTGTCGCTGCTCTGGACGCCGGTGCCCCGCGCGGCGGCACCGCTGTTCATCGGCCTCCTGGTCACGGCGGCGTTAAGCGTTCTCGTCATCGCCTACGTTCCCGAGCGGCGCCCTCACCCGGTCCTCGCCCTTCTCCCGGTCGGCGTGGCCGTCACCGCCCTGGCGACGCTCGGTCTGGCCCTGTTCGGGCCGGCCTCGTTCCGTGGCGGGACGGAGTTCGACCCCTCGCTCCTCGAACGCTCCGTCCTCACCCTCGCCGTCCTGGTCTGGCCGGCGCTCGGCGCGCTGGTCGTGTTCGGGCGCTGGCGGCTCGCGGCGGCGCTGGCGGTGGTCGTCGCGGCGACGGTGTCGATCTCCAGGGCGCCCATCGCTATGGCGGTCTTCGCCATCGCCGCCGTCACCTTCGCCCAGGCCATGCTCAGGCCCGGTCGCGTCGCACGGACGGCGGCGCTCGCGACGGTCGTCCTCGTGGGGCTGGCGCCGCTGCTGCCGTTCGCTCTCGCGCCGCTGGCCTCCGCCCTCAGCCCGGTCGGCCGCAGCACGGTCGCCGCCATGACGGATTGGCGCGCCATCGTGGTCGCCGACGGCGCCCGCCTCGTCACCGGCCATGGCCTGGACACGGCGCGTCGCGGCGTGGTCGTCGGCGTCCTGCCGGGCCACGCGCCGCGAACGATCCTCTTCTCCATCTGGTACGAGCTGGGCGTGCTCGGCGCCTTCGCTCTCGCCGCCGTGTTCGCCCTCGGCCTGGCCGCCGCCGGACGCGCCAACCGCGCCGCGGCGCCGGCGGTGCTCGGCGGCATGGTGGCGGTGCTCGCGATCACGGCCTTCGGTGTCGCCACCGAACAATCCTGGTTCGCGACGCTGGCCGGCCTGCAGGCGGTGGCGCTCGGGCTGCTGTGCCGTTGGAGCCGCATCGGCGTGCGGCCCCAGGCGACCCTGTCGCCCGCCGCGCTCTTGGGCGAGCGGCCCGCGAATGGCGGACCGGCGAGCGATGGAGTTGGCGGCGACGCGAGCGGCATCCCGGCCCTGTCCGGGATGCGACGAAGGCTGCCGTAGAGTCATTCGACGGGCGCCATGAAATCTCTTGCGGGCCGCGCCGAAGCGAGCCTAACATCCGTCCATGGTCGAGACGCTCATCACGATCCGCAATGCCCGAGAAGACGATGCCCAGGGCATCGCCGACGTGCACGACGCGGCGTGGCGGGACGCTTATCGCGGCATCATCCCCGGTCGCGAACTCGAGAAGATGATCGCCCGGCGCGGGCCGCGCTGGTGGCATTCGGCGATCGTCCGCAAATCCCGCCTCGTCGTGCTCGATTTCGACGAGACGATCGGCGGCTACGCCAGTTACGGCCGCAACCGGGTCCCCTCCATGCCCTACGGCGCGGAGATCTTCGAGCTCTACATCGCCCCGGAGTTCCAGGGCCTCGGCTTCGGCCGCCGCTTGTTCGAGGTCGCCCGCAGCGACCTCACCGACCATGGCTACACGTCCGTGATCGTGTGGGCGCTGGCCGAGAACGATCGCGCGCTCTCGTTCTACAGACGCCTCGGCGGCAAGTTCGTCCGCGAGGCACAGGAGCGCTTCGGGTCGGAGATGCGCGCCCGCGTGGCCTTCGCTTTCGAGTGAGGCGGGCGGGGTCCCGAAGGCGTCCCGCGGGGGCGGTCGGGTGAAGGCCCGACGGGTCGACTTTCCGCCCTTCCAGCCGCCCCCCTCCGGTCGCTTCAGGTCGAGGAGGCCCGAAAGGCCGTCTCGCGACGAGGGTGATCGGGGCGACCGGTCATCGCGACGCCTTTCACCCGATCGCCCTCCGTCGCCCCGCCGGGGCTCGCACCCGATGGCTCCGACGCTCGACGGTCTGGTCTTCGATTCCCGCGTCTGCTAGGCAGCCTGCCGGCGCCGTCCCTCGGATCGGCGCGCTTCGCCCTTTCGCGCCGGCAGGCCTGGAGATCTCCATGCAGATAGAGAAGCTCGCCATCGGCAAGAACCCGCCGGAGGACATCAACGTCATCATCGAGGTGCCGATCGGCGGCGAGCCGATCAAGTACGAGATGGACAAGGCCTCGGGCGCGCTGGTCGTCGACCGCTTCCTCTACACCTCCATGCGCTATCCCGGGAACTACGGCTTCATCCCCCACACGCTGTCGCAGGACGGCGACCCGTGCGACGTCATCGTGTGCAACACGCGCGCGGTCGCGCCGGGGGCCGTCATGAACTGCCGCCCGGTCGGCGTGCTCCTGATGGAGGACGAGGCCGGGCACGACGAGAAGATCCTGGCGGTGCCGGCGACCAAGCTGACCCGGCGCTACGAGACGGTGCGCAACTACACCGACCTGCCCGAGATCACCCTGCAGCAGGTCAAGCACTTCTTCGAGCACTACAAGGACCTCGAATCGACCAAGTGGGTGAAGGTCACCGGATGGGGCGACGCCGAGCAGGCGAAGGCGCTCATCCTGGAGGGCATCCGCCACGCCAGGGAGCGCGCCTGACGCGTCGCCCGAGGCTGGCCCGGCCCTCGACGCGCCGGCGACGGACCGTTAAGGCACGGGGCCGATGACCTTCGTGCTCCGACTGCTCCTCGACCTGTCCGACACGAGCCTCGCCGTGTCCGTCCTCGGCCTGCTGTCGGTCGGGGCCGGCTTCCTCGCGCTGATCGGCATCAAGGCGTACGACCTGCTCGGGCCGCCGCATTGGCGCAACCACCTGCCGCGCGCCTTCCTGCCGGAAGCCGAGCTGCCGGACGTGCTGGTGCAGCTGCCGGTCTTCAACGAGCACGAGGTGGCGATCGGCGCGATGCACGCGGCGGCGGCGCTCGACTGGCCGCGCGGCAAGCTGCACATCCAGGTGCTCGACGACTCGACCGACGAGTCGGTCGCCATGATCGCCGAGGCCGCCGCCGCCATGACGGCGTATGGCGTCCTGGTCGAGCACCGCCACCGATCCAACCGCGCCGGCTTCAAGGCGGGCGCGCTCGCCGAGGGGCTGGCGGCGACATCCGCGCCGCTGGTCGCCGTGCTCGACGTCGACTTCCGGCCGCCCCGGCATTGGCTGCGCGACGTCGTGCCGGTGCTGCTCGCCGACCCCGACGCCGGCTTCGTGCAGTCCCGCTGCGAGTTCTCGAACTATCGCACCAACCTGCTGACGCGGGTCCAGGGCATGATGCTCGACGCCCACTTCGTCGTCGAGCAGGCCGGCCGCTACCGCGGCGGCTGGCTGTTCCAGTTCAACGGCACCGGCGGCGTCTGGCGACGCCAGGCGATCAGGGAGGCGGGCGGATGGTCCTCCGATTCGCTCGTCGAGGACCTCGACCTCACCATCCGGGTCGCGCTCGCCGGCTGGCGCGGCCTGTTCGTCATGGACCCCGGCATCCCCGGGCTGGTGCCGGAACGGGTCGGGCACTGGCGGGTCCAGCAGCGGCGCTGGTCGACCGGTTTCGTCCAGGTCGCCCGCAAGCTGCTCGCCACCATCTGGGGCGCGCCCTGGTCGTTCGGCTTCAAGCTGTCGGCGAGCTTCCTCATCTTCGTGCAGGTCTTCTACCCCTGCGCGGCGATCGGCATCGTCTCGCTGTTCGCGGGCGTGATCCTGCGCGGGGGCGACGCCACGCCCTACCTGCCGGTCGTCACGCTGATCGGCATCCTCGTCGTGGTCATCGCGCTCGGCATGACGCTGCTGCCCTACGTCACGCTGAAGCGCGGGCCGGTGTGGCGCTACGCGGCGACGGTGGTGCTGGTGCCGCCGGCGATGATCTTCATCGCGCTCTCCAACGCCCCCTCGATCCTGCGCACCGTCTTCGGCCGTCGCGAAAGCTTCAAGCGCACGCCGAAATCGGCAAAGGCCGCGCGCGAGATGCCGGTGCGCGACTGAGCCGCCACACCGCCGCGACGCCCCTACTCCTTGCCCGCCCCGTTGAGGTCCCGCGCCACCCGTTCCAGGCGCGCGGAGGCGGCGTCGAGGGCCACGGCCACGTCGCTTGCCAGCGCGTCGCGCATCGCCTCGCCCTCGGACGTCGTCCGCGCCAAGCCGGCCAGCGTTTCTTCCAGGATCGCGATCCGCCGCTTGGCCTCGCTCAGCTCGTCGGCCACCGTGATCGCCGTCATGATGACGAGGCGGGTGTCGCCGATCTCGCCGAAGCCCTTGCGCAGGGTGGCGAGCGTCACGTCGACGTGGCGGGCGAGATCCTGCAGGTGGCCTTCCTCGCCCTCGCCGCAGGCCATCCGGTAGGTGCGCCCGGCGATCACCACCGCGACCGTCGCCACCTCAGGCCCCGCTGTCTTGAGCGGCGCCGTCGTGAATGGCGCCGTCGTGAATGGCGCCGTCCTGGATGGCGCCGTCATGCGCCGCGTCACCTTGGGCGGCGACGAGGCGGCGGAGCGCGTGGCCGGCCTGGCCGAGGCGCCGCGCCACCTCGTCGGTCGCCTGCTCCAGCATCCTGGTGCGGGTCAAGGAAACGTCGAGGTCCTCGGCGAGCTGGCCGCGGTCGTCCTGCATCGCCGCAAGCGCGTCGGCGAGGTCGCGCTTCTCCGCGCCGGTCGCGCGCAACCGCGCGGAGGCGGCTTCGAGCTGATCGAGCGCCGAGGAAAGGCGCTTGAGCGCCGCGTCGAGGGGGGCGTGACGGGCCAAGGGATGTCGCGTGCTCGCGGAGGAGGCGACATTTGGCGCGATGGGCGAACGGGCGTCAACGCGGCCGACGCGTTGCCCACATGCGAGCGGGTACGGTGGGACGCCGCGCTCGCCTCGGGCATCACCCTGGCCCGTGCGATCGCTCGCGTTGACAGGGAGGTTCGACCTGTTATGCACTCGCCCTCGTCCGCGCCGCCTGATCCATGAAAGCGCGATCGGAGGACGGCGAGGCGAAGATCGTCGTCCCCGTGCGGGGAGCGCCGGGGCCACCGCGATCCTGCGGCATCCGGCGTGCCGCGTTGGCGCCGTAAGGGCGATGCGAGGAGCTTGGAACCATGGCTGTGCGGGTTGCGATCAACGGGTTCGGACGCATCGGGCGCAACGTCCTGCGCGCCATCGTGGAATCGGGCCGCAAGGACATCGAGGTCGTCGCCATCAACGACCTCGGGCCGGTCGAAACCAACGCGCACCTCATGCGCTACGATTCCATCCACGGGCGGTTCCCCGGCACGGTGAGCGTCGCCGGCGACACGATCGACGTCGGCACCGGGCCGATCAAGGTCACCGCCATCCGCAACCCGGCCGAGCTGCCGCATCGCGACATGAACGTCGACATCGCGATGGAGTGCACCGGCCTCTTCACGGCGCGGGAGAAGGCGGCGCTGCACCTCCAGGCCGGCGCCAAGCGCGTGCTGGTGTCGGCGCCGGGCGACAAGTCCGACCTCACCGTCGTCTACGGGGTCAACCACGACAAGCTCACCCGCGAGCACGTCGTGGTGTCCAACGCCTCCTGCACGACGAACTGCCTCGCGCCGGTCGCCAAGGTGATGAACGACGCCATCGGCATCGAGCACGGCTTCATGACGACGATCCACTCCTACACCGGCGACCAGCCGACCCTCGATACCATGCACAAGGACCTGTACCGCGCCAGGGCGGCGGCGCTCTCGATGATCCCGACGACGACCGGGGCGGCCAAGGCGGTCGGGCTGGTGCTGCCGGAACTCGCCGGCAAGCTCGACGGCTCGTCGATCCGCGTCCCCACCCCCAACGTTTCGGTGGTGGACTTCAAGTTCACGGCCAAGCGCAGGACGGACGCGGCGGAAGTGAAGGAGGCGGTGAAGCGCGCGGCGGCGCAGGAGCTGCGCGGCATCCTCGGCTTCACCGAGGATCCCAACGTGTCCGTCGACTTCAACCACGACCCGCATTCCTCCATCTTCGCGATGGATCAGGTGAAGGTCATCGACGGCACCTTCGTGCGCGTGTTGTCCTGGTACGACAACGAGTGGGGCTTCTCCAACCGCATGGCCGATACCGCCGTCGCGATGGGCAAGCTCGTCTGATGCCCGAGCACGAGGTGGCCGGGACGGACGACGTCCGCTCGCTCGACGGCCTCGACGTGCGCGGCAAGCGCGTGCTGGTCCGCGTCGACCTGAACGTGCCGATGGCGAACGGCGTGATCGGGGATGCCACCCGCATCGCCCGCGTGGCGCCCACCCTGCGCGACCTGGCGGAGGGCGGCGCCAAGGTGATCGTGCTGTCGCACTTCGGGCGACCCAAGGGCGGGCCCAGCGCCGCGGACTCGCTGCGCCCGCTCGCCCCGGCGCTGGGGGAGGCGCTCGGGCGCGCGGTGACCTTCGTGCCCGACTGCGTCGGTCCGGTCGCGGAGACGGCGGTGGCCGCCATGGGCGACGGCGACGTGCTGTTGCTGGAGAATGTCCGCTTCCACAAGGGCGAGACGGTCAACGATCCGGACTTCGTCGCGCGGCTCGCCAGCCTCGGCGACGTGTACGTCAACGACGCCTTCTCGGCCGCCCACCGCGGCCACGCGACCACGGAAGGCCTCGCGCACGCCTTGCCGGCCTACGCCGGCCGCGCGATGGAGGCCGAGCTCAAGTACCTCGGCGAGGCGCTGGGCCATCCCGAGCGCCCGCTTGCCGCGATCGTCGGCGGCGCCAAGATCTCGACCAAGCTCGACCTGCTCGGCAACCTCGTCGGCCGCGTCGACGTGCTGGTGATCGGCGGCGCGATGGCCAACACGTTCCTGGCAGCGCTCGGCAAGCAGGTCGGCGCCTCGCTCTGCGAGCACGACATGGCGGAGACCGCCCGATCGATCATGGCGAGGGCCAAGGCGGCCGGCTGCGAGATCGTGCTGCCGGTCGACGCGGTGGTGGCGGAGCGCTTCGCGGCCGGCGCGCCGGACCAGGTCGTGTCGGTCGACGCGGTGCCGCCGGGGACCATGATCCTCGACATCGGCCCCGACTCGATCTTCCACGTCGAGTCGCTGCTGCAGACGGTGAAGACGCTGGTTTGGAACGGGCCGTTCGGCGCGTTCGAGATCCCGCCCTTCGATCGCGGCACGGTCCGCATCGCGCAGGCCGCCGCCGCCCTGACCAGGGCCGGGACGCTCAAGACGGTCGCCGGCGGCGGCGACACGGTCTCGGCGTTGAACCACGCCGGCGTCACCGACGAGCTGACCTACCTGTCGACGGCGGGTGGGGCGTTCCTCGAATGGCTGGAAGGCAAGGCGCTGCCCGGCGTCGAGGCGCTGCGGGTGCGCCCGGCCGAGCCGGCGTCGCGGTAGCGCCCATCCCGACGCGGCCGTGCGACGCCGGTCGTTCACCTGCCGGACATCGGCAGCCACCTACAACGCGCCGGCCGAATGCTTACGTTAGCTCCGTCCGGAGAAGCGCCCATGTCCCGATCCATCGTCATGACGTTCCCGCACGATCTCGGCGTCGTCGAGGCGAGGAAACGGATCACCGAACGCTTCGACCTGTTGCGGACGCAGTACGTCGAGAAGGTCGGTCACGCCGAGATGGCCTGGGTGGCGGATGTCGCCCACCTGCGCGTCGCCGCGCTGGGGCAGACGGCGACCGCCGAGATCGACGTCAAGCCGGCCGAGATTCGCGTCGAGGTGCACCTGCCCTGGCTGCTCGCCGCGATGGCCGGCAAGATCGAGGGCCTGCTGAAGAGCAATGCCCAGGACACGTTGCGGATCGGCACCACCAAGAAGGTGTGACCGGCGGCTCACTCCACCGCGACCATCACGTCTGATGCCTTGATGACGGCGCCGGCCTCCTTGCCGACGGCGAGTCCCAGGTCGGCGACCGCCTCGTTGGTGATGGAGGCGAAGACCTTCGCCCCGTTCACGTCGACGATGATGTGCGAGGTGGTGGCGCCTTCGTGGATCTCGAGGATGGTGCCGGGCAGCTGGTTACGGGTGGAAATCAAGGTGTTGTCTCCGAGGTCGGATCGAGGCCCGAGCGCCTCGATGCTCCCGCGGCCGTCGCGACCGCGACCGCGCCCCACAACGCCCGAGCGGCCTGCCCGGCCGATCCCGGCCTCCACGCTTGATATTTGGCGCGGCGGAACTGATATGGAGTCGGCTCCCAAAGGCGAAATAACGTAAGGTCTCATGAACGATACCAATCGCGAGCAGGCGGACGTGAACGACGGACGGCCGGTTTCGGCGGATGCCACGGCGGCGCACGCGTCGGCTTTCTCTTCCTCCCCGTCGGGGGAAGGGCCCGATCCCTTCAAGGTGCTCGAAGCGCTGCAGGCGGAGAACGCCGACCTCAAGGACCGGTCGCTGCGCGCGCTCGCGGAGATGGAGAACCTCCGCCGGCGCACCGAGCGGGAGGTGAGCGACGCCAAGGCCTACGGCGTGACCTCGTTCGCCCGTGACATGCTCACCTTCGCCGACAACCTGCGTCGCGCCATCGACGCCGTGCCAGCGGAAACGCGTGAGGCCGCCGATCCGGCGATCAAGAGCTTCATCGAAGGGATCGACCTGACCGAGCGCGACTTCCTTTCCCGCCTCGGCCGCTTCGGCGTGCGCAGGATGGAGCCGATGGGCAAGAGGTTCGATCCCAACCAGCACGAGGTGCTGTTCGAGGTGCCGGACCCGGGCGTCGCCAACGGCACCGTCATGCAGGTCGTCGAGCAGGGCTACCAGATCGGCGAGCGCACGCTGCGCGCCGCGAAGGTCGGCGTCTCGCGCGGCGGACCCAAGCCCGACACCGTCAAGCACGATGCCGCCAACCCCGACGCCAAGCCGAGTTAGGGCCGGTCGTCCGTCGCCGATCCGGCCGTCACGCGGCGAAGGGTGAGGTTGAACCGCCCGCCTTCCGCCAGCAGGCGCGACGTGCCGCCCAGCACTCGGTCGATGCCGTGGAAGGCCAGACGGGCCGCGCCCCCTAGCACGAGCGCGTCGCCCGACGCGAGCCTGAGGCTGCGGGTCGGATCGCGCCGTGCCGTCCCGCCGAAGCGAAACACGCCCGTGTCGCCGAGCGAGAGGGACAGGACCGGCGCGGCGAGGTCTTCCTCGTCGCGATCCTGGTGCAGGCCCATGCGGGCGCCGGCGGCGTAGTAGTTGACGAGGCAGGCTTCGGGCGCCGGTGAGCCTTCGCACAGGTCCGACCATGCTTCGGCGGCGCGCGTCGGGATGGCGGGCCAAGGTCGACCGGTGTCCGGATGGACGGCGGCGTAGCGGTAGCCGGCGCGGTCCGAGATCCAGCCGAGGCGACCGCAGTTGCTCATGGCGACGGAAAGGGGCGCGCCGGTGCGCGGCATGGTCGGCCGGTACAGCGGGGCGCCCGACAGGACAGCCCTCACGTCCCGCAGCAGGGCGGCCTGCCGGTCCCCGTCGAGATAGCCGGGGACGTACCTGAGCCCCGGCGCCACTTCGAACCCGACCGTCGGCACCGTGCCGCTTACTTGCTCGGCAGCCGATCGAGGATCGAGGCGAAGGCGTCGGGCATCGCCTCGTCGGCGGGCGCCTCGTAAGTCGCGCCCATCGCGCCGCGCACGCCGCCGACCGCCGGCTTGGTGGACATCTGGTCGACGAGCAGGTCGACGCGCGTCGCCGAGGCGTCGTGGGCGAGCTGGACCGGCTCGCCCGCCGCGACCGCCTCGACAGCCTTGATCAGCTCGCTCATCCGCACCCCTTTGGTCAGCACGGGACAGGGCGGCTGCTCCGGCAAGTCCGCGTGGCCCGTGAGGATGGCGAGCTTGGCCTGGGGATCGATCCGCAGCACCAGCTTGGCAAGGTCGAACCCCGACATGCCCGGCATCGTGTAGTCGATGAGGATCAGGTCGTAGGTGTCTTTCCCGTGCAGGAGCTCGAGGGCGGCCTCCGGTCCGACGGCCGGCGTCACGAAGTGACCGACCTCCTCCAGTTCGTCGGCGATCACGTGCCGGATCAGGGGATCGTCGTCGACGAGGAGGATTTCGAGGTGCGGCATTCTACAATCCCGGTCACGCGAAGCCTCGCGCGACCCTTGTCCCGAATCAAGGTTGCGTCAGGCTGACGCGATCGGTGAGTGAACGAAACAAGCCGTTCGGCGGGATCGTTCCTTCCAGCTCGCGGTCGCATGGGAGGGGTGACCTGTTCGCAAGCCTAGATGACCGGTTCGAGGATCGTCTTGGAAACCACCAGGCTGTCGGCGCCGAGCCTGTAGACGATGGGGATCCCGGTCGCGATCTCCACCGATGGGATCGTCGTCGGGTCCAGCCCGTCGAGCACCATGACCAGCGCGCGCAGGCTGTTGCCGTGCGCCGCGACCAGCACGCGTTCGCCCCGCAGAACGGCGGGCAGGATCGCCTGGTTGTAGTAGGGCAGGGTGCGGGCGACCGTGTCGCGCAGGCTCTCGCCGCCCGGCGGCGGCGTGTCGTAGGAGCGTCGCCAGACGTGGACCTGCTCCTCGCCCCATTTGGCGCGTGCCTCATCCTTGTTCAGGCCGGACAGGTCGCCGTAGTCGCGCTCGCGCAGGGCGGCAGCGACGACCGGTTCGAGATCATCCTGGCCGAGCGCCGCCCGCGCGGTCCTCAGTGTTTCCAGCGCGCGGCTCAGGTCGGAGGAGAAGGCACGCTCGAAGCGCAGCCCGGCCTTCTTCAGCGCCACACCCGCCGCCGCCGCCTCGGCGGTGCCGCGCGGCGACAGGCCCGGATCGCGCCAGCCGGTGAAGAGGTTCTTGAGATTCCACTCGCTTTGTCCGTGGCGGAGGAGAACCAGCACGCGATCCATCTTGAAATCCTTCCGTCGGCACGCCGGCCCATGAGTTGATCCGCCGGTGGATCAAGGGGAAAGCCCCAGAACGTCCGTCATGGTGTACAGCCCCGGCTTGCGCCCCCGCGCCCACAGGGCGGCCCTGATCGCGCCGCGCCCGTAGATCGCGCGGTCCTCGCCCTTGTGGGCCAGCTCGATGCGTTCGCCGTCGCCGGCGAAGATGACGCTATGGTCGCCGACGACGGTGCCGCCGCGCAGCGACGCGAAGCCGATCCTGCCCCGCTCGCGCGCGCCGGTCACGCCGTCGCGACCGCGCACGGAGGCCTCGGCGAGGGCCACGTCGCGCCCGGCGGCGGCCGCCTCGCCCAGCAGGAGCGCGGTCCCGGAAGGGGCGTCGACCTTCATGCGGTGGTGCATCTCCACGATCTCCACGTCGTAGGCCGCGCCGGTCGCCCGCGCCGCCTCCCGGACCAGCGCCGCCAGGAGGTTGACGCCGAGGCTCATGTTGCCGGAGCAGACGATCGTGGCGTGCCGCGCCGCCGCCCTGATCCTGCCGTGGTCGTCGGGGGTCAGGCCGGTCGTGCCGATCACGTGGACGATACGAGCCTGGGCGGCGAGTTCCACCAGCGCCACGCTGGTCGCCGGCGTCGAGAAATCGATGATGGCGTCGGCCTCGACGACCGCCGCCAGCGCGTCGTCGGCGACCGGGACGCCGCGCGGGCCGCCGCCGGCGAGGGCGCCCGCGTCGGCGCCGAGCGCGGGCGATCCGGTGCGGCCGAGCGCGCCCCACAGCGCCACGCCGGGCGTCGTCTCGAGCAGACGTATGACGATCCGGCCCATCCGGCCGGCGGCCCCGGCCACCACGATCCGCAAATCCGCCATACCCACGCGTCCCGGACCATCCCCGATCGTGTCGCCAGCTATAGGACGCGGCGCGCGGGAGCGGAAGAGCCGCCGCGGGCGAAACGGAGCGAGGACGGCGGCGCGACCGCCTTTCGTCATGAGTGTTCCCGACGTCGTGGCGCTGGTAAGAACGCGACGCTCGTGAGCGCGGTGAGACGCGTGAGGGTGGTGAGACTTGGAAAAGCGCACGCCGTCTGCGAAGACCGGCGCGTGACTCCCCCATGGCTGGGCGCCCAGCGTGAAATCCCAGGAAAGGCCGTCGATGTCAGCCCTCAGCTCAGCGGTGGTCCCGAGCCGTTCGAGTGTCCCCGCGACCTGGCGGGAGGCGAGCACGCGGCTGCCGCTCCTCGGCGGCTTCCTTCTGCTGCTGCTGGTCGCCGCCGGGTCGGTGTGGCTGCTGATCAGCAACCATCGCTTCAACGCGTCCGTCACCCGCACCCTGAAGGTGCAGTCCGAAGCCTACAGGCTGCTGACCCTCGTGCAGGACGCCGAAACGGGCCAGCGTGGCTACCTCCTCACCGGCAACGTCAACTACCTGAAGCCTTATGCGGTGGGCATCGCCGAGGCGCCCGGCGCGCTGCGCGATCTGGAACACTTGTCGGCGAGCAACGCGACGCAGATGCTGGTCCTCGATCGACTCCAGCCGGAGATCGAAGCCAAGTTCGCGGAACTCGCCAAGACCATCGAGCTTTATGAGGGCGGCGACCACGGCGGCTCCCTCGCGCTGGTGAAGACCGACGCCGGCAACGCCTACATGCGGCACATCCGAGACGACGTCGCCGCCCTCGAGGCGCAGGAGGAGCGGACGCAGGCCGCCCAATCCGCCGACGCCGAGACCAACACGCGGCTCCTCGCCGTGGCGAGCCTCGTCAGCATCGCGCTCGTGCTGGCGCTCGCCGCCTACGTGAACGCCTTCTCCAAGCGCTCGACGCTGACCCTGCTGCGCGCGCAGGACGAGCTGCGCCACACCAACGACAACCTTGAAGGTCTCGTCGCCGCGCGCGTCGCCGACCTGCAGGCGGCCAACGACGAGATCCAGCGCTTCGCCTACATCGTCAGCCACGACCTGCGCGCGCCGCTCGTCAACGTGATGGGCTTCACCAGCGAGCTGGAAGCGGTGCGCTCCGACATCGGCGCCCTGCTCGCCGAGGCGCAGGCGCAGGCCCCGCAGCTCGTCACGCCCGACCGGCGCGCCGCCATCGAGACCGACCTGCCGGAAGCGCTCGGCTTCATCCGAACCTCGACGGCGAAGATGGACCGCCTGATCAACGCCATCCTCAAGCTGTCGCGCGAGGGACGCCGCGTGCTGACCCCCCAGACGATCGACCTCCGCTCGCTGCTGGAGCAGCAGGGCGAGAGCCTGGCCCAGCAACTCGCCGCCAACGACGCGACGTTGACGATCGCCGAGGATCTGCCGGACCTCGTCAGCGACCGTCTCGCGATCGAGCAGATCTTCGGCAACCTCATCGAGAACGCCACCAAGTACCTCCATCCCGGCAGGCCCGGGCGCATCGTCGTTTCCGGCGAGACGCGGGGTGTCGCCGTGCGCTATGCTGTTACCGACAACGGTCGCGGGATCGAGGCGAAGGACTTCGAGCGGATCTTCGAACTCTTCCGCCGCTCGGGCGAACAGGACAAGCCTGGCGAAGGCATCGGCCTCGCCTATGTCCGCAACCTCGCCCGCCGCCTCGGCGGCAACGTCAGCGTCGCGTCCGAACTCGGCTCGGGCTCGACCTTCACCGTCACGCTGCCAGCCGTGTACTCAGCCAAGGCAAGAGCCACCCGATGAGCCAAGCCCCCGTCGAAGTCATCATGATCGAGGACGATCCGGGTCACGCGCGCCTGATCGAGAAGAACATCCGCCGGGCCGGCGTCAACAACACCATCCGCCACTTCGAGAGCGGCACGGCGGCGCTGCGCCACCTGTTCGAGCCGTCGGTGCGCGACAACGGCCCGCTGCTGGTGCTGCTCGACCTCAACCTGCCCGACATGAGCGGGACCGACATCCTGGAGAAGCTGAAGGCCGACGACAAGCTGAAGCGCACCCCGGTCGTCGTGCTCACCACCACCGACGACCAGCGCGAGATCCAGCGCTGCTACGCGCTCGGCTGCAACGTCTACATCACCAAGCCGGTCGAGTACGAGACCTTCTCCCAGGCGATCCGCCAGCTCGGCCTGTTCCTCTCGATCATGCAAGTGCCCGAGCCGACATGAGCGAGCCCGCGCGTCCGGCCACGCGCCTCCTCTACATCGACGACGACGCCGGCCTGCGCCGCCTGGTCCAGAAATCCCTGTCGCGGAACGGCTACGAGGTCGTGCTCGCCGACAACGGCGACGAGGGGCTGGCCCTGCTCGCCGCGGAGCGTTTCGACGCCGTCGCGCTGGACCACTTCATGCCGGTGAAGGACGGCCTCGAAGTGCTCGCCGCCATCGCGGCCATGCCCGACCATCCCCCCGTCATCTACGCCAGCGGCAGCGACGAGGGCCGCATCGCCATCGCCGCGCTGAAGGCGGGGGCGGCCGACTACGTCATCAAGGACGTTGGCGGCGTGTTCATGGAACTCCTCCAGAACGCGGTGGCCAACGCCGTCGACCAGGAGCGGCTGCGGCGGCAGCGGGCGGACGCGCTGCGCGAGATGCGGGAAGCGCGCGAGCGCGCCGAGACGCTGCTGCGCGAGGTCAACCACCGCGTCGCCAACTCCCTCGCGCTCGTCGGCTCCTTCGTCTTCATGCAGCAGCGCGGCCTCGGCCCCGAACAGGCGCAGGCGCGTTCCGCGCTGGCCGACGTCCAGGTCCGCATCGGCGCCATCGCGCAGATCCATCGCCGCCTGTACACGTCCGACGACGTCAGCACCATCGACATGGACACCTACCTCGAAGGCCTCGTCGAGGAACTGGCGACGGCGATGGAGGGACCGCAGCGCGCGATCAAGCTTTCCGCCGAGAACGTCCGCATGGCGACCGACCGCGCGGTATCGCTCGGCGTCATCGTCACGGAACTCGTCACCAACGCCTACAAATACGCTTATCCCCAGGGGGAGACCGGCGAGATCCGGGTGGCGCTGAAGCGGGAGGACGCGGCCCTGTCGCTGATCGTGGAGGACGACGGCGTCGGCATGGGGGCCGACCAGGCGCCGAGGGGCACCGGGCTCGGCACCCGCATCGTGCGCGCCATGGCGGCGAGCCTGCAGGCCAGCCAGCAGCCGGTGACCGGCTACCGTGGCACGCGCGTGGTGTTCTCGATTCCCTCGGCTGCGTGATCGCCGCTCCGAGCCGCTCGGCGGCTACCCGGTTCCCCGACGCGCCGAAGGCGCCAACGGGGAAGTGCCGGAAGCGCCAGCCGGAACCGACGCCTCCTCGTCTCGGAACGGAGCCGACGTGGGGCCTTACGCGGCCTCGACGATGCCGCCCTCGCCGGCCTCCGCCTCGTCGCCTTCATCGACCTCGTCCGACTTGACGCGGCGCGGCCCCTTCTGCAGCTGCGCGTCGATCACCTTCAGCGCCTCCGTGTCGGTCAGGCTCTGCACGGCGGCGATCTCGCGGGCCATGCGGTCGAGCGCCGCCTCGTAGAGCTGGCGCTCGGAGTAGGACTGCTCGGGCTGCGCGTCGGATCGGTACAGGTCGCGCACGACCTCGGCGATCGCCACGAGGTCGCCGGAATTGATCTTGGCCTCGTATTCCTGGGCACGGCGCGACCACATGGTGCGCTTGACCCTGGCGCGGCCGGTGAGCGTGTCGAGGGCGCGCTTGACGACCGGACCGTCGGCGAGCTTGCGCATGCCGACGCTGGAAATCTTCGGCAGCGGCACCTTGAGGATCATCTTGTCCTTGATGAAGCTGATCACGAAGAGTTCGAGCTTGTAGCCGGCGACCTCCTGCTCCTCGATCGCGATGATCTGGCCGACGCCGTGGGCGGGGTACACGATGTATTCGTGCGTCTTGAAGGGCTGCTTCGTCGGGGCCGTCACCTTGGCCTTGGGCACGCCGCCCTTGTCCGACACGGGCTGCCGCGCGGCGACCTCGGAACCCACGCCCTCCTGAAGCGGGCCCTTCGGCGGAACGACGCCCGCGTCCTGGCCGCCCATCTTCTTCGCCACCTTCCTGTCGGTCGCCTCGAGGGCGTCCACGGTTCCGATGCCCTTGCCCGCCGAAGGGGCCGCGCCGGCCGTGCCCACCGGAGAGCTCGCGCCGGCGTTGGGCGTCATCTTCTGCCGCGCGGCCACGAAGGCGGCGGCGACGCTTCGGGTCGCGGCCGCCTTGGCCGAGGACGCGGCGTCAGGCCCGTCCTTACCGACGGCGTCAGCTTGGTTCTGTCTAGCGGATACGTCGGCTGCCACGTTCTTCCCTTCGGATCGCGTTATGGGCTTGGCTTGAGGGACAACCCTCTTTAAGGGTGTCTCGTCCGCCGCGCCGATCGTTTGTCGACCATCGGCGGCAGGCGCCAGTTTGGTGGACGGTGTCTTGGTCGAGGCCTTTGACGCCGGTCTGCTCACTCCGTCCGTATTCCTGGATGTCGACGACATGGACCGGCGCACTCCCTAGAAGGTCCGCCAAGGGACGGACCGGCCCGTGACGGTGGCCGCTGCCGGGCACGTCACGGCGTCCGGTCCACGCCACGCGCGGAAAGAAAAAAACCGCAGTGGCCCGCGGAGCCCGAGGACATCCGATCAAATCGAGGACGACGCCGTGACCGCACGTTGCCGTGCCCTACGACGGAGAATGAACCGGCTGGGATCAGAGGACCGTTAACCCCTCACTAGCAAAAAAATGTCCGAAAATCAATGGATTCCGTGACCGCTCCTCGCGTGGGGCGCGGCACTAGTTAACGCACGGGCTCGGCGAAGAGCCGAATCCTCTGCTTCTCGCCGTCAAGTGGCGCACCGAGGTGTCGCCGGCGGGACCGTCCGGTCGCCCGCCCTCAGTCGCCGTCCCCAGGCTTGTCCGAGAAGAACTCGAGCTTGCCCGCCCGTCCGTCCATCTCCTTGGCGTCCGGCAGCGAATCGCGCTTCTTCGTCAGGTTGGGCCATGTCTTGGCCATGTCGAGGTTGATCTTCAGCCAGGGTTCCAGGCCCTTGTCTGTGTCCGGCTTGATCGCCTCCGCCGGGCACTCCGGCTCGCAAACGCCGCAGTCGATGCACTCGTCGGGGTGGATGACGAGCATGTTCTCGCCCTCGTAGAAGCAGTCGACCGGGCAGACCTCGACGCAATCGGTGTACTTGCACTTGATGCAGTTCTCGACGACCACATACGTCATGGCTGCTGTTCCTTTCCGGCTTGGCACGGCCGGTCTTCTCGTTGAAGTGTCTGGCGACGTTCGCTAGTCGCTTCGCTCACCCATAGCAAGGGTGGGCGTGTCGCGTACGACAGAGTGAGGCACCCGCCTTCGCCGGTCGCCACGGCCCGGGGATTCGATCAGGGCACGCGCGCCTCGCTGAGTTCCTCGAACAGGAGCCGCGCTTCCACGAAGGGACCGCGCCGCTCGCCGGTCGCGACGATCCGCAGCACGCGGACCTGCCGGTCCAACGCCACCGTGAGGACGTCGCCGATCCCGACGGGGCGGGCCGGCACGGTCGAGCGCTGGCCGTTGACGCGAACGTGACCCGCCTCGACGAGGCGCGCCGCGAGCGTCCGACTCTTCACCACGCGGGCGAACCAGAGCCATTTGTCGAGGCGCTGCCGCTCCATCCCCTGCTCTTCGCGTCGCGCCCATCCCGGCGCCGCGCGAAGATCGGGATCGCCACGATCCCTGTCAATATCGAGATCCCCGTCAATGTCCGTCCCCCGTGAGCCTGCGAACCCCGACGACCAGCGCCTTGGCGACGCGCCTCGCCCGGCGCAGCGCGCGCTCCATGCCCACGGCGCGGCGGAACCGGCGCGGCCGCGCCGGATCGATCGCGATCAGCAGGTCGCACAGCGCGAGGCTGTCGGGCCAAAGGCGCGCGATCATCGAGTGCTCCGGCACCGCGCAGGAGTCCACGGACGCGACCGCCGGCTCTTCGCGCAGCGCCTCCGTCAGGTCGAGCGCGAACTGCACGCCCGGCGACAGCGAGGCGTGACGTTCGTCGAAGGTCGTCTTCCAGAAATAGGCCCGGTCGCCGAGCGTCAGGACGATGCCCATCGCCACGGCGCGGCCGTCGATCTCGACCGCGTCGATCCGGCATTTGCCGTCCCGCGCCATGAGCGCCGTCATGCTCCGGGCGAAGCGCGCCAGGCCGGGATCGGCCAGCAGGGCCGTGCCGCGGCCGCCTTTCCAGCCGCCGTTCTCCAGGCGAAGGAAGTGCCCGGCGGCCCGCGCGACGTCGTCGGGGGAGCGGGCGCTGACATAGGTCCGCCGTCCCAGCTCGGACAAGCGTCGGTGCTGGCGCCGAAGCTCCTTGCGCCGACGCGCCGAGGCGGACGGCCGGCGTGTCGAACCGTTCCTCGGCAGGAGGATCGCGCGCCGACGCTCGTCGAGGCACGCGACCTCGATCGCTCCGGGTGTCGTCAGGGCCTCGTAAAAGGCGCCGGTCGCGGCGATCGCGGTCAAGCGCAGAGCGGCCGCGTCGGCATGGACCCGCAGCCATCCCAGCATGGCGAGGAAGGCGGCCATCCCGTGCTCGCGGTCGAGCAGCGGGGTGCCGAGCGCGACCTGTTCGTGGGCGAAGCCGCCGACCACGCCCGACAGGCTGCGCCAAATTCCCGGCAGGGCGAGCGGCAGGAGGCCGATCAACCGCCCGGCCGGAGCGGCGTCCCACACCAGCAGCACGTCGAAACGCGCGGAGCGGACGTGCCGCAGCAAGGGAAGGGCGAAGGCCGGGTCGAGGAACACGTTGGGTTCCAGGCTGCGGCCGGCGAGATCCGCCCACGCCCGCCGATGTTCGCACGCGGCCGCGCCCGTGACGCGTTCGACGCGGGGGTCGAGCGCCGGCTCGCCCTTTCCCGGAGCGTCGGCGCGTGTCGTCCAGTCCCTTTCGGCGATCTGCGAGCTGTCCAAGCGAAGCCTCTGCGCCGAGGTTTCGGCGCACGGCCGCGCCATTCCCCAGGGTCACACCGCACAGGATGCGCGCGTGAGGCTTTCAAAACCACCATCGTCGCCATCGATCCGTTCGGCTTGGTTTACAGGCGGTATCCGCCGGCCAGCAGGCGGCGGTGCTCCGTCCCGTCGAGCCGCTTGAAGCGCGCCGCGTCGGCGTCGAAGACGAAGACGGCCTCGTCGGCGCGCGGCTCGAAGCCGGCGGCGAGGAGGTCGTTCTTCGTCAGCTTGAACGTCGCCGTGGTGGCCAGCGCCGGCTTGAAGCGGAGGAACAGCGGCCGCGCGTAATCCGGCAGCTGCCGGGCCAGATGGTCGCGGAAGCCTTCGAGATCGAAGTCGGCCGGGTCCTCGCACGTGATGGCCGCCATGCCGGCGCGCCCCTCGCAGCCCGGACACGCGACGCCGTAGACGGCCGCCTCGCGCACCGGCGCGAAGCCGCAGATGACCTCCGCCACCTGCGTGGTCGAGACGTTCTCGCCCTTCCACCGGAACGTGTCGCCGGTGCGGTCGAGGAAGTAATGGTAGCCGAGCCGGTCCGCCTTCATGATGTCGCCGGTCGAGAACCAAGCGTCGCCCTTGACGAACACGTCGCGCAACACCTTGCGGGCGGTCGAGGCGGCGTCGGCGTATCCCTCGAAGCGCATGCTCGGCCGCGTCGGGTCGTCGACGATCCGGCCGAGGATCTCGCCGGGCTCGTTGGGGCCGCAGGCCACGCAGAAGCCGTCGGGGCCGCGCTCGACCCGCCCGCGCTCGCCGTCGAAGCGGACGATGGCGAACGGGAACTTGTGGCGCAGCCAGCGCGGCACCCGGCCGACCGAGCCCGGGCGCGCGTCGAAGTTGAACAGGGCGACGTTGCCCTCGGTCGCGGCGTAGAACTCGACGATGCGCGGCAGCCCGAAGCGCGCGCGGAACGCGTCGAAGATGTCGGGCCGCAGGCCGTTGCCGAAGCACAGCCTGACCCGGTGCGTCCGGTCGTCCTCGCGCGGGGGCTGGTTGAGCAGGTAGCGGCAGAGTTCGCCGATGTAGGGGAAGAGCGTGCAGCGCTCCGCCCTGACATCGTCCCAGAAGTCGCTCGCCGAGAAGCGGCGGCGGATCACCAGGGTGCCGCCGCGCGCGAAGGCGACGCCGAGCGCGCAGATGCCGCCGACCGTGTGGTACATGGGCAGGCAGGCGTAGACGCGGTCGTCGGCGCGCGCTTCCACCGCCGCCGCGAAGGCGAGCATCGAGAGTTGGACGCGGTAGTGGTTGAGGTTGGCCGCCTTGGGCAGGCCTGTCGTTCCCGACGTGTAGATGTACAGGCAGCGGTCGCGCGACGCCAGCGCCGGCCGTTCGGCGTCGGTGAGCGGCGCGTCCGACTCGGCGGCGAGCAGGGCTTCGAGGTCGAGCGTGCCGGCATGTCCGCCCGCGCCCGACCCTTCGCCGGTGCCGAGCACGAGGAGGTCGGGCCGCAGCCTGCCGCGCACCGCCTCGAAGGCCGAGCGACACGCCGCGTCGACGATGATCGCGCGCGGTCCGCCCGCCTCGACGCATTGGCGCAGGGCGTCGCCCACGAGGTTGGTGTTGATGAGGGCGGTGACGACGCCCTGCTGCGCGAAGCCCTGCCAGACGCACGCGAAATCGGGGCGATTGGGCATCAGCAGCGCGACCACGTCGCCCTTGCCCAAGCCCTGGGCCCTCGCGAGCCGGGCGTAGCGGGCGGCGCGGGCACCCATCTGCCGGTAGGTGAGGGTGGTGGCGCCGTCGGTGAGCGCGACCCTGTCGCCGTGGCGCGCGATCCAGCCGGCGAACAGCCCGTTGACGGTGCTCGCCTTGTCCCTGGCCATCGGCTCCGTCGCGCGCAGCAGGCGCAGGGCGCCGCGCAGATAGGCCAGTTCGCTCGCGATCCGCTGCCTGAACACCGCCGCCCTCGTCCTTCCGACCGCGGAAACTACGACGCGGGGTGTCGCGATGGAATGCGCCGAACGTCCGAAACCCGTCCTATGCTTAAGCCAGCAGGCCGCCGGGGGCCGGCGCGAGCGGATTGGCGGCGCGGCTCGCCAGGTCGGCCCTGTCGACGCCCGGCTCGCCGCACGCGGCCTTCCACAGGCCGACGACGAAGGCCGGGTCGAGATCGCGGAGGATGAAGACCATCCGCGTTTCGTGATCGGCGTCCGGCCACGCCGCGAGGCGCTGCGGCGGGTGCATGACGTGCTGCACGCCGTGGAGGACGAGCGGCCGGGACGGGTCGTCGGCGAGCGCGACCAGGCCTTTCAGGCGGAGCAGCTTGGTGCCGTGCGCCGATCGCAGCAGTTCGGTGAACAGCGAGACCGCCATGGGCGGGACCGGGCGCGGATGGCGCAGGCAGAACGCGCGGATGCGCGCGTCGTGGCGGTTCACGTCGTGATGGTGGTGGCCGTCATGCTCGTCGAAGGCTTCCGCCGCGAGCCAGGCGGCCGCCTCGGCGCCCCGCGCGGCGGGATCGTAGGAAACCCCGCCGAGCAGGGCCTCGACGGTGGCCTCGCCGGCCGCCGCGCGCAGGATCGGCGCCGCCGGATTGAGCGCGCGCAGGCGCGCCGCCAGGGCCTCGACCGTCGCTTCCCCGTCCGCGAGGTCGGTCTTGGTGAGCACCAGCCGGTCGGCCATCGCCGCCTGCTTCACCGCCTCGGGATGCGCGTCGAGCGTGGCGTCACCCAGCACCGCGTCGACCAGCGTGACGACCGCCTGGAGCCGGAAGCGCAGCCTGAGGTAGGGATGCGCCATGATCGTGTGGAGCACCGGCGCGGGATCGGCGAGGCCGGTGGTCTCGATGACCACGCGCTCGAAGGCGCGCATGCGGCCGTTGTCGCGGCGTCGCAGCACGTCCTCCAGTGTGGCGACGAGGTCGCCCCGGATGGTGCAGCACAGGCAGCCCGAGGTCATCACCAGCATGTCGCCGTCGATCCGCTCGACGAGCAGGTGGTCGAGGCCGACGGCGCCGAACTCGTTGATGAGCACCAGCGCGTCCGCCAGCGCCGGATCGCGGAGCAGGCGGTTGAGGAGCGTCGTCTTGCCGGCGCCGAGGAAGCCGGTGAGGATCGCGAGGTCGAAGGGCGGCGGCGGGCGGCGGGCGTCGCTCATTCGTCCTCGGGGGCCTTCTTGGGCGCCGCCTCCTCGGCCTTGCCGGCCGCCTCCGCCGTCTTGCCCTCCCCCGTCTTGCCCTCCCCCGTCTTGCCCTCCCCCGTCTTGCCCTTGGCCGGCTTGCCCTTCGCGGCCGCCTTCTTCGAGTGGGCCTTCGATTTCTCGGGGGTTTTGGCGGCGGCCGGAGCCTTGTCGTCGGCGTCGTCGTCCGCCGGCTTGACGGTTGTCTTGGCGGCCGCGACCGTCTTGGCGGCGTGTCCCTTGCGGGCGCCCTTGCCTTGCGACTTGGTCGCCTTCTCGGCCGAGGCCTGCGCTTCCGCGCCTTCGACGACGTTCGTCGCGGGGACCGGCGCCTCCGCGACCGCCTTCGGATGGCGTGCGCGGCGCACGGCCTGCTTGCGGCCGCGCAGCGGCAGGGCGTTGGCGTCGATCGCCAGCGGCGTTCCGCCGATCGCCTGTCCAGCCATCGCCTGTCCGGCCTGAGGCTGCCCGGGGTCGCCGGCCGGCGCGTAGGCTTCCGCCGTGGCGGGGGGCGTGTCCGTCCCGATGGGGGTGTGGGCGGCCCGCGCCTGGGCGACCGGGCCGGCGTAGCCCGGCGCGGCGCCGACGAAGACGGGGGAGGGCGTGTAGATCGGGGTCGGCAGGACGTTGATGCGCGTCGCCATCGGCTGCGCCGGGGCGCCCTGCGCGCCGAACAGGCCCGGCGTGGTCTGGGCGAGCGGCGCGTCGAGCTGCTCCACCTCCCGGTTGAACTGCGCCACGAGCCCGCCGCGGGCGCGGCACACCTGGTTGTGCATGTCCGGCGGCTGGTTCGAGGCGGCGGCCGGCAGGGCGACGATCGAGCCGATGGGACGGTCGACGCCGGCGAAGGCGCGGTCGAACAGGGCGGCGACCTTGGCCGTGCGCGTCGCGACGTTGGGTGCCCCGAAGACGACCGCGACGACCCGTCGCCCGTCGCGGAAGGCCGAGGCCACCACGTTGAAGCCGGCGGCGCAGGTGAAGCCGGTCTTCATGCCGTCGACGCCGGGGTAGCGGCCGAGCAGGTTGTTGTGGTTGACGATGACCTGCCGCCCCAGCGACAGCGCGCCGAGGTCGAACAAGCCGGCCTGCTCGGGGAACTGGGTGTAGAGCGCCCGGGCGATGATCGCCATGTCGCGCACCGACGAGACGTGGCCGGCCGCCGGCAGGCCGTTGGGGTTGACGAAGTGCGATTCGTGGAGGCCGAGCTGCGCGGCGGCGGCGTTCATGTCGTCGGCGAAGGCCTCCACCGACCCCGACACGCCCTCGGCCACCGTGATCGCCAAGTCGTTGGCGGAGCGGACCATGAGCATCTTGAGGGCGTTGTCGAGCGTGACCTGGCTGCCGACCGCGAAGCCCATCTTCGAGGGCGGCATGGCGTGGGCGCGGGCCGACACGACGAGCGGCGTGTCCATCGCGATCCGGCCCTCGCGCGCGGCGGCGAGCGCGACGTAGACCGTCATCAGCTTGGTGGTGGAGGCCGGGTACCAGGGTTGGGCCGCGTCCTGCTGGTAGAGGACGTCGCCCGAGGCCGCGTCCATCACGACGGCCGGCGTCGCGCGCGCCGACGTGAACGCGCCGGGCAGCGCCACCGCGAGCGCGCCCAGCGCCAGCACCAGGGGACGGCAGGCCTCAAGGCTCAAGCGCATCGAACGGTCCTATCAATCGGGCCGGAACCGGCCCTGTCGCATCCGAGGGAAAGGCGCGTGCGAACGCAAGCCTTCCGTGGTCCGTGTCCCGCCTTTCCCGCCGCCCCGGCGTCGGCCACGGATGTCGGGCCGGCTATCGCGACCTGGTGAGGCTGTTTCAAGGCGCCTGCGGCCGCCGAGCGCCCGCGGCTCACTCATCAGGCGCCCGCGGCTCACTCATCAGGCGCCCGCGCGTCGATCGCGAGGGCGTGGACCTTGTCGGGGCCCATCTCGCCGGCGAGCAGGGCGTTCACGATCCGGTGACGGTCGATCCGGCTCTTGCCCCGGAACGCCTGCGACACCACCGCGATGGCGAAGTGCGTCTCGCCCGTGCCGGTGGCGCCGCCGGGCCTTGCCGTGCGATGGGCGTGGCTGGCATGCTTGTGCGACTCGTCGACGATCGCGAGCGCCGTCGGCGCGAGGGCGTCTTCGAGCGTGTGCCTGATCCTGTCCGCGACCGGATGCCCTTGTTCACTCATTGGAAGCTCCCCTTATGCTTCATCGTGGGCATCAAGACGCCCCGCGCCGACGCTTGATGCCCGTGCAAACACGCCCATAATAGCTGAGCCATGAACCTGAATTCACGCCTCTTCGACAGCATCCGCGTCAAGCCCGACACCAAGCCGGCGCCGGAGCCCAACCGCGTGCGCTGCGATTTTCCCGGTTGCGACGCGATCGGCGAGTTCCGGGCGCCGCAGGGCCGCGACCGCGAGGGCCAGTTCTTCTGCTTCTGCCTCGACCATGTCCGCGAATACAACGCGTCCTACAACTATTTCAATGGCATGAGCGCCGACGACGTCGCGGTCTATCAGCGCGACGCCCTGACCGGCCATCGTCCGACCTGGACGATGGGCTCGAACCGGACCACCAAGGGCTTTCGCGAGGAGGGCGGCGGGCAGGGCGAGGCCGACCCGCTCGGCATGTTTCGTGCGAAGCCGGCGGCACGGTCCGGGCGCGCGGCGCGGGAGCCGGTCAAGCCCCGCGTGGGCGTCGCCGCCCTCAAGGCGCTCGACCAGCTCGGTCTCGACGACACGGCCGGGGCGCCGACGGTCAAGGCGCGCTACAAGGATCTGGTGAAGCGCCTGCACCCGGACGCGAACGGCGGCGACCGCTCCAACGAGGACCGACTCCGTGAAATCATCCGCGCTTATAACTATCTGAAGTCGATCAAGCTCGCCTGACGGGCACTCGCTCCGGCGCCAACGGAAGAGACTCATGCAAAGCGTTATCATCGACGAGAGCCGCGCGGGCGGCCTGCCGGACATGAAGGTTTCCGTCCGCCAGCTCTTCGGCATCGACAGCGACATGGAGGCGCCGGCCTATTCCGCGAGCGAGCAGCACGTTCCCGACCTCGATCCCGACTACCTTTTCGACAAGGACACCACGCTCGCCATCCTCGCCGGCTTCGCCCGCAACCGCCGCGTGATGGTGACCGGCTATCACGGCACCGGCAAATCGACGCATATCGAGCAGGTGGCGGCGCGCCTCAACTGGCCTTGCGTCCGCGTGAACCTCGACAGCCACGTGTCCCGCGTCGACCTCGTCGGCAAGGACGCCATCGTGCTGAAGGACGGCAAGCAGGTCACCGAGTTCAAGGACGGCATCCTGCCCTGGGCGCTGCAGAACAACGTCGCGCTCTGCTTCGACGAGTACGACGCGGGGCGGCCCGACGTGATGTTCGTCATCCAGCGCGTGCTGGAGGTCGCCGGCCGCCTGACCCTGCTCGACCAGAGCCGCGTGATCCGGCCGCACCC
Organism: uncultured Beijerinckiaceae bacterium; assembly: GCA_964244495.1. GTDB lineage: Bacteria > Pseudomonadota > Alphaproteobacteria > Rhizobiales > Beijerinckiaceae > RH-AL1. Next base: position 115,957 of record CAXTIU010000010.1, on the reverse strand, counting down.
GGCCTTCCGCCTGTTCGCGACCACCAACACGATCGGGCTGGGCGACACGTCCGGCCTTTACCACGGCACCCAGCAGATCAACCAGGGCCAGATGGACCGCTGGTCGATCGTCGCCACGCTGAACTACCTGCCGCACGACCGCGAGGTGGACATCGTGCAGGCCAAGGTGCCGAAGTTCGTCGCCGCCCACAACAAGGACGGCAAGGGCAAGGACGGCAAGGGCGGCCGCGAGCTGATCTCGAAGATGGTCCGCGTCGCCGACCTCACCCGCAACAGCTTCGTCGCCGGCGACCTTTCCACGGTGATGAGCCCGCGCACCGTGATCACCTGGGCGGAGAACGCCGAGATCTTCGGCGACATCGGCTTCGCGTTCCGGCTGACCTTCCTCAACAAGTGCGACGAGCTGGAGCGGACGCTGGTCGCGGAGTTCTACCAGCGCTGCTTCGGCCAGGAGCTGCCGGAGAGCGCCGTCAACGTCGTGATGAGCTGAGGGACGAGGGGACGGCGATGAGCGAGGGATCGGCTGCCCGCGCGACCCCCGCGCCGTCCATCCCGGCGCGCGAGGCTCCGGCCGATGCCGCCCTGCCGCGCGTCGACGACACCGACCGGTGGGCGTTCGAGCGGGCGGCGCACATCCGCGCCGGGCGGTTCGACCCCGTCGACCTCCTCAACGTGGCCGACGAGATCGAGAGCGCGGGCAAGAGCGAATTCAAGTCGTTCGCGAGCGGCTTGGAAGTAACTCTCCCGCACACGCCGAAGTGGGATCACCAGCCGTCCAGGCGAAGCCGATCTCGGGTCAACGCGATCCTGGAACATCGCCGGCGCGCGAGGGAGGATTTCCATGACAGCCCGAGCCTGAGAACGCGCGAGGCCCTTCGTCGAGCGCATGGTTGCGCGCGGTTGCGCGCGAGCACCGAGCCGAAGCGGAAGCTCGGCGTCTTCCCCGCCGTATGCCCCTACGCCTGGGAGCGGATCATGGAAGCGCCCTACGCGCCCGACGGTGAGTGACGTGAGCACCAACCAGAAGCCGCCGCAGAAGGTCGAGGCGCCGCAGGAGCCGTTCAAGCGCGCGGTGGCCGGCTGCATGCGCGCGCTGGCCCGCGCGCCCGACCTCGAGGTCACCTACGCGCCCGAGCGTCCCAACCTCGTCCGTTCGTCCGAGGGCGCCAAGGCGCGCCTGCCGGAGCCGGGGCGCAAGCTGGACGCCCGCGACGCGGCGATCGTGCGGGGCCACGCCGACGCGATGGCGCTGCGCATGACCTGCCACGACGGCGAGGTGCATCGCCGCCTGATGCCGCAGGCGCAGGCGGCCCGCGCCTGCTTCGACGCCGTGGAGCAGGCCCGCGTCGAGGCGATCGGCGCGCGCCGCATGACCGGCGTCGCCGGCAACCTCGCCGCGATGCTCGACGACCGGATGATCCGCGCGCGCTACCCCGAGATCACGCAGCGCACCGAGGCGCCGCTGGAGGAAGCCCTGGCGCTGATGGTCCGCGAGCGGCTGACCGGCGCCAAGCCGCCGAAGAGCGGCGAGCGCGTCGTCGACCTGTGGCGCCCGTGGATCGAGGAGCGGATCGGCCGCGACCTCGACAAGCTCGGGCCGGCGATCGAGAACCAGCGCGTGTTCGCGCAGTTCGTCCACAAGCTGCTGGCGGCGCTCGACATGGGCGAGGAATCCTCCGGCAACGACCAGGAGGACGAGAACGACGCGCCCGACGACGCGCCGGGCGAGGGCGAGCAGGACGAGGAGCGCCAGGGCGACGCCGAGCGCTCCGAGGAGGGCATGCAGAGCGAGAAGGCGGAAGCCTCCTCCGAGGATCTCGACGAATCCGCGATGGACGCCTCCGAGGCGCCGAGCGGCGAGTCGAGCGAGGATGCGGAGTACTCCGACGAGGACCAAGCCTCCGACGCCAAGCGCGCGCCGGCGCCCGGACGCGCCGAGCCGCGCGGCCCCGACTACAAGGCGTTCAGCCGGGGCAACGACGAGATCATCGCGGCCGAGGACCTGTGCGACCCCGAGGAACTCGACCGCCTGCGCTCTTTCCTCGACAAGCAGCTGCAGAACCTGTCGTCGATCGTCGCGCGTCTCGCCAACCGGCTGCAGCGCCGGCTGATGGCGCAGCAGAACCGATCCTGGGAGTTCGATCTGGAGGAGGGGATGCTCGATCCTTCCCGCCTGCCGCGCATCATCATCGACCCGCAGCAGCCCCTCTCGTTCAAGCGCGAGAAGGACATGACCTTCCGCGACACGGTGGTGACGCTGCTGCTCGACAATTCCGGCTCGATGCGCGGGCGGCCGATCACGGTGGCGGCGACCTGCGCCGACATCCTCGCCCGCACGCTGGAGCGCTGCGGCGTCAAGGTGGAGATCCTCGGCTTCACCACGCGGGCGTGGAAGGGCGGCGCCGCGCGCGAGGCGTGGCTGCAAGCCGGCAAGCCCGGCTCGCCCGGCCGCCTCAACGACCTGCGCCACATCATCTACAAGTCCGCCGACGCGCCGTGGCGCCGCGCGCGGAAGAACCTCGGGCTGATGATGCGCGAGGGCCTGCTGAAGGAGAACATCGACGGCGAGGCGCTGGACTGGGCGCACAAGCGGTTGCTCGCCCGCCCCGAGCAGCGCAAGATCCTGATGATGATCTCCGACGGCGCGCCGGTCGACGACTCGACCCTGTCGGTCAACCCCGGCAACTACCTGGAGCGCCACCTGCGCTACCAGATCGAGGAGATCGAGACCCGCTCGCCGGTCGAGCTGATCGCCATCGGCATCGGCCACGACGTGACGCGCTACTATCGCCGCGCGGTGACGATCGTCGACGCGGAGGAACTCGGCGGCGCGATGACGGAGAAGCTCGCCGAACTCTTCAGCGAGACGGCCGAGGGCGCGAACGGGGCGCCCGGGCGGGGCCGCGGCAGGCCGACGCGGCGGGCGACCCTGCACTGAGGCCGGCTGCACCGAAGCTGAAGGCGATTTTCATCCCCCGTTCAGGCAATGCCGGCGAAGGTCGCGGCATTCGCTTAATCGGGAATGAGAACCATGCGCCTATTGCCGACCATCCTCCTGTCCGCCCTCGCCGTGGCGAGCCTCGCCGGCACCGCCCGCGCGGCGGATTACGATTATCCCATCTACCACCGGCCGTTCCATCATCGCCGGGTCATCGTGGAGCGCCGCGTCATCGTCGAGCGCCCGGTCATCGTGGAGCGCCCGGTCGTGTACGCGCGACCCTACCCCTTCTTCCGGCCGTACCCGTTCTACCGCCCCTTCTTCGGGGGGCCGTTCTTCGGGCGCCCCTTCTTCGGCCCGTTCGGCTACGGCCGCTTCTGACGTAACGGACCGACACGTGCGCGGCGGTTTTCCGACCATCCGACGTACGCGACAGGTCAGGGCATCGGGTTGGGTCCGCCCTCCGGTCCGATGTCCCGCGACGCCGCCGGGCCGGCGCCGTGCCGGTCCAGCACGGCGCGCACCTGGTCGACCAGGGCCGCCTGCGCCACCGTGACCTGCGCCTTGGCGCGCAACTCGACGTAGTCGGCCCGGTCCTTGGTCGCCTTGGCGAGCCGCGCGCCGAGCACGAGGTCGCGCACCACCACCTGCGGCCCGTCCGGATGGTCGCGCTCGTTGGAGCCCTGGATGACCGCGCAGACCGCGCCGCGCCGGTCGGCGTATTTGAGCTGCGCGTTCATGCCGGCCGCGCCGAGGTAGAGTTCGGCGGCGATGGGCGGGTCCGCGCTCCGCAGCGCCGACACCATGGCCTGGGTGCGGGCGATCTCGCCGCGATCGAGCACCAGCACGACCACGGGCCCGCGTGGCTTGGCTTCCGTGACGAGGGGCGAGCCGATCGCCTGGAGCGCCGCCATGAGCCGCGACACGCCGATGGAGAAGCCGGTGGCCGGCACGTCCTCGCCGCGGAAGCGGCCGACCAGCCCGTCGTAGCGCCCGCCGCCGCCGACCGAGCCGAACCGGATCGGCCGCCCGTCGTCGCCCTTGACGGCGAAGGTCAGCTCCGCCTCGAACACCGGGCCGGTGTAATATTCCAGGCCGCGTACCACGGATGGGTCGATCACGATCCTGTCGGGATACTCGGTGACGAGCGCCGCGATGGCGAGCAGTTCGTCGACGCCCTCGCGCCCGCGCGGCGTGTCGGCGAAGGCGGCGGTGAGCAGCTGCACCGTCAGTTCGTTGGTGGCGGCCTTGGCGTCGAGCACGGCGAGCACGCGGTCGACCTGTTCGGGATCGAGCCCCGCGCCCTTGGTGACGTCGCCCGACTCGTCGCGGCGGCCCGGTCCGAGCAGAAGGCGCACGCCGTCCACCCCGAACTTGTCGAACTTGTCCATCGCCCGCAGCACGGTGAGGCGGCGCCCGGCGTGCTCCGCCCCGCCGAGCCCAATCGCCTCCATCACCCCGTCGAGCACCTTGCGGTTGTTGACCTTGACCACGTAGTCGCCGCGCGCGATGCCGAGCGCCTCCAGCGTGTCGGCGGCCATCATGCACATCTCCGCGTCGGCGGCGACCGAGCTCGAGCCCACCGTGTCGGCGTCGAACTGGGTGAACTGCCGGAAGCGTCCCGGCCCCGGCTTCTCGTTGCGGAACACCGGGCCGACGCGGTACGAGCGGTAGGGCTTGGGCAGGCGGTCGAAGTTCTCGGCGACGTGGCGGGCGAGCGGCGCGGTCAGGTCGTAGCGCAGGCTCAGCCACTGTTCGTCGTCGTCTTGGAACGAGAACACGCCCTCGTTGGGCCGGTCGAGATCCGGCAGGAACTTGCCCAGCGCGTCGGTGTACTCGATGAGCGGCGTTTCCACCGCCTCGAAGCCATACAACTCGTACACCGCGCGAATGCGCTCCAGCATGCGCTGCGTGGCGCGGATGGCGGCCGGCCCGCGATCGCTCAAGCCGCGCGGCAGGCGCGCCCGCGTCCCGCTCCCGTCCTTGTCCCCGCCCTTGCCTTGATCCATCATCCGCCCTTCGTCGAAGGATTGTCCTTACGGGGGGCAGAAGGGAGGGGCAAGGTCGGGCTCGTCCCGACGCCCCCTCCGGCTCATCGCGCCGCGCCCTTTCGGCGCAGCGGCAGGTGCCCCATATTGTGCGCGCGGCGCGCCGAGCCCGCGAATGTCCCCGTTGGAAGCCAAGGATTGGAGAACACCATGTCACCCGAAGAGCGCCAGCTCCTGCAGGGATTGTTCGACCGGATGCGGCCCAACGCCAACAATCCGCGCGACCGCGAGGCCGAGCAGCTGATCACCGACAACCTGCGCCAGCAGCCCTACGCGGCCTACCTCCTGTCGCAGACGGTGATCGTGCAGGATCAGGCGCTGCAGGCGGCGAACCAGCGCCTCCAGCAGCTCGAGCAGGAGAACCAGAGCCTCCAGCAGCGCGCGCCGGCGCAGCCGAGCGGCGGGTTCCTGTCGGGCTTGTTCGGCGGCGGCCAGTCAAGCCAGGCGTCCGCCCCGCGTCCCCCCGTCTGGAACCAGGGCGGCGCGCAAGGGGGATTTCCCCAGGGCGGCGGGTACCCTCAGGGCGGCGGCTATCCCGCCCAGCAGGGCGGCTTCGCGCCGCAGCAGCAGGGCGGCCCGTGGGGTGGTCAGCCGGCGCCGCAGGCGGGCGGCGGGGGTGGCTTCCTGCACGGGGCGCTCGGCGCGGCGGCCGGCGTCGCCGGCGGCGTGTTGCTCGCCGACTCGATGAGGGGCCTCTTCGGGGGCCACAACGATGCGCTCGGCATCGCCTCGGGCATGGGTGGCATGGGCGGAGGCATGGGTGGCGGCGATACGGTCGTGAACAACTATTACGGTGACCAGGGGGACGGCGGTGCCACGAACGCCGACTACCAGCAGGACGCCGACCAGGACCAGGACGCCGCCCAGGACGCGTCCGACGACCAGAGCTACGACACGTGAGGCTCCGCCGTCCGACGGGTTCGGCCGGTCACAGCACCACCACGCGCGTGCCCACGCCGACGCGGCCGTAAAGATCGATGACGTCGGCGTTCATCATGCGGATGCACCCCGACGACACGTTGGTGCCGATGGTCCCCGGCTCGTTGGTGCCGTGGATGCGGTACATCGACGAGCCGAGGTAGAGCGCGCGGGCGCCGAGCGGGTTGGCCTCGCCGCCCGCCATGTGGCGCGGCAGATCGGGGCGGCGCTTCAGCATCTCGGACGGCGGCGTCCAGCCCGGCCATTCCGCCTTGCGCGAGATGCGCTTCACGCCGGCCCACTCGAAGCCGGGACGGCCGACGCCGATCCCGTAGCGCAGCGCCCGGCCGCCCGGCCGCACGAGGAACAGGTGCTTGCCCGGCGTGTCGATGATGATCGTGCCCGGCCGCTCGTCGCCGGCGTAGGCGACCTCCTGGCGCTCGAAGGACGGGTCGAGCGGCCGGTCGCCCGGCCGCACGTCGCCGCGCGGCGCGGCGAGGGCGACGGGATCGGCGTAGATCACCGGCGGCGGGGGTGCGGCGTAGGCTTGTGGAGCGGCGGTCGCCTGCGGCTCGACGCCGTAGGCCGGCAGCGCCGGCGGCAGCCCGCCGACCGGCAGGTTGGAGCGGATCGCGCTGAGCGGACCGGGGTTCGGCGCGGCGTAGGGACCGGGCGAGAAGAAGTTCGCCAGGGGCGACGGGGACACGGGCTCCGATGATGGGTCCGAATCGGGCGACACCGGCTCGGGCCGGCCGCCGGTCAGCACGTATTCCAAGAACCCGCCGCCGAACCGGCCGCCCGGCGGCGGGAAGTTCGTGTCGGCCTGCCGGTAGGTGGGACGCGCCTTGAGCGCCAACGGAACGCGCCGGCGGAGCAAGTCGTACTGCGGCGGCGGGAAAGCCGCCTGGCGATAGCCCGCCCGCGGGTGCGTCCGGTCCACGGTGGTGATGCCGGGAATGACGATGGTATCGGCCGAGGCCGAGCCCGGTGGAAGGGCGAGCGGCCCCGCCGTGAGACCGATCAGCGACAGGCAGCAAACAACTCGGGCCGACATACCGGGACTCCACGCACTCGAACGATGCGGAAGACCGTAAAGCCTAATTTTTAACGACGATTATAGCTCGAGGGAAAGAGGACGCGGGCGTACGAGCGTCTTCCGTCTTGGTTTATACGTTCATTACATTCACGGTAAACGATCGGTGACCGGCGACGGCCTCCACCGGGGGTGTCCCACGGCTCCCGAGCCGCACCGCTCGCGAGGACGGGGCCGTTGTCACCGTCCGCCGCCGCGCCGGCGACCATGGGTGCGGACGGATCACGTTTCTTCGATCGTCACCTGGTCCGGGTAGAAGGCGAGGTGCTCCTTGATGGCCATCGCGCCGGCGATCGGCTGCTCGTAGGTCCACACCGCGTTGTCCGCCCGCTCGTCGCCGTGGTGCAGGGTGAAGTAGCCGGCCTCGCCCTTCCACGGGCAGCGCGTGGTGCGCGCCGTCCTGGTGAAGTAGGCCATGTCGGCGTCGGCGCGCGGCACGTAGAGCACGGGCCGGCCGCCGCCCTCGACGAGGTCGAGCGCGTGGTCGGATGACGCCACGACGTGGCCGCGCCAGACGATCCTGACCGGGCCGGCGTGGGGGGTGATCGCGAGGTGGGCCATGGGCATCCTTCCAGGTTCAAGCGTTACCCGCCGCGCGGCTCGCGGCGTGCCCGACAGGCTCACGCCGCCAGCATCGCCAGGTACTGCACCCCGATCGCCTCGCCGAGCCGCCCGTTCTGCTCGACGAAGCCGGTGATGAACTCGTGCAGCCCGGACTGGAAGATTTCCCGAGTGGTCGCCTTCGACAGCCGCTCGTAGATCTCGCGGGCCTGGCGCTGCGCCGGGCCCTGGCGGCCGTAGGCGCGGCCGATGTAGTCGAGGAAGGTGACGATGTTGTCGTAGCAGGCGATCAGCGAGCGCGGCATGTCCGGCTTGAGGATCAGCAGGTCGGCGACCAGCCACGGCTTGACGGACTGCTTGTACACCCAGTGGTAGGCGGTGTTGGCCGACACCGCGCGCAGGATCGCCGTCCACTGGAAGTAGTCGAGCGAGCCGCCCACCACCTCGGACTCCGGCAGCAGCACGTTGTATTTCACGTCGAGGATGCGGGCGGTGTTGTCGGCGCGCTCGATGTAGACGCCGAGCCGCGAGAACCAGTAGGCGTCGTTGCGCAGCATGGTGCGGTAGGCGCAGCCGTCGAAGTCGAGCGAGGTTTTCTTGACGAAGTCGAGGAAGCGGGTGAGGTCCTCGCGCGCGAGCGAATCGCGGCCGGCGTGCATCTGCTCGAACTTGACCAGCTCGAACCAGGCGCCGTTGATCGCCTCCCACATCTCGGTCGTCAGCGCCACGCGGATGGAGCGGGCGTTGGACCGCGCGTTGGCGATGCAGTTGCGGATCGACGACGGGTTGTCCATCGAGAAGGCGAGGAATTCGACGACGTTGGACTCGTTCACCACGGCCCTGGTCTGCCGGAAGGCGTCCGCCGCGCCCGAGGCTTCGAGCACGCTGTCCCACTCGGTGCCCTCGCCCCGGCCGGCGGCCTGGTTGTAGACGGCGGGCAACCCAGCGAGGCGCTGCGTCGCCTGGATGATGCGCGCGAGGAAGTCGGCCCGCTCCACGTAGCGCGAGACCCAGAAGATGGCGTCGGCGGTGCGTGCCAGCATAGGCTACCCTTGCGTCCGCGATTGGCGCTGGCCGGAGAACGAGGTCGCCGGCGCATCGTTGCCGTCGACGGGGTGGGCGAACGGCAGGTCGGAGGCCATGCCCGGCCCCGCGCCGTCGGCGTCGTCGACGATCCAGGTGTCCTTGGTGCCCCCGCCCTGGCTCGAGTTGACGACCAGCGACCCTTCCTTGAGCGCCACGCGGGTGAGCCCGCCGGGCACCACGCGCACGCCGTTCGACCCCGAGAGCACGAACGGGCGGAGGTCGACGTGGCGGGAGGCGACGCCGCTGTCGAAGTAGGTCGGGCAGGTCGACAGCGCCAGGGTCGGCTGCGCGATGAAGTTGTTGGGATCGGCCTTCAGCTTGGCGCGGAACTCGTCGATCTGCGCGGCGGTGGCGTGCGGCCCCACCAGCATGCCGTAGCCGCCCGACCCGTTCACCTCCTTGACGACGAGTTCGCCGAGGTGGTCGAGCACGTAACGCAGGCTGTCGGGCTCGCGGCAGCGCCACGTCTCGACGTTCTTCAGCTTGGCCTCCTCGCCGAGGTAGAAGCGGACGATCTCGGGCATGTAGGTGTAGACCGCCTTGTCGTCGGCGATGCCGGTGCCGACCGCGTTCGCGATGGTGATGTTGCCGGCCTGGTAGGCGCGCATGATGCCGGGCACGCCCAGCACGCTTTCGGCCTTGAAGGCGAGGGGGTCGAGGAAGTCGTCGTCGATCCGCCGGTACACCACGTCGAGCCGCCTCAAGCCCTCGGTGGTGCGCATGTAGACCACGTCGTCATCGACGATCAGGTCGCGCCCCTCGACGAGTTCCACGCCGAGCTTGTCGGCCAGGAAGGAGTGCTCGTAATAGGCGCTGTTGAAGGGGCCGGGCGTCAGCACCGCGACGGTCGGGTCGGCGTCGGCGCCGGTCGGGGTCACGGAGCGCAGCGCGGCGAGCAGCGCGTCGGGGTAGTTCTCGACCGGCGCCACCCTGTGCTCGGCGAACAGGTCGGGCGCGACCCGCATCATCACCTCGCGGTTCTCCAGCATGTAGGAGACGCCCGAGGGCGTGCGCACGTTGTCCTCCAGCACGTAGAACTCGTCGAGCCCGCAGCGCACCACGTCCACGCCGGCGATGTGGACGTAGATGTCGTGGGGCACGACCTTGCCGACCATCTCGGGGCGGAAGCACGGGTTGCCGGTGACGAGTTCCGCCGGGATGACGCCGGCCCTGATGATCTCCTGCGCGCCGTAGACGTCGGCCAGGAAGCGGTTGAGCGCGTTCACCCGCTGCACCAGCCCCGCCTCGAGCCGCGTCCATTCGCTGCGCTGGAGCACGCGGGGGATGATGTCGAAGGGGATCAGGCGCTCGGTCGCGTCCTTGTCGCCGTACACGTTGAAGGTGATGCCGATGCGGCGGAACATCAGCTCCGCGTGGTCGCGCCGCGTGGCGAAGAAATCCTTCGGCTTGTTCTCCAGCCACCGGGCGATGCGCTCGTAGGCCGCCCGCGTTCCCCCGCCGTCCAGCGTCATCTCATCGAAGCAAGGCGCCTTGGACAAACTCACCTCTCCCTTACCCGTCGATCCTCGCCGAAACGCGCCAGGTAAGCAAGGCGCAGGCCATTCACGCGCGAACGTTGCCGAACCGTCACGCCCGCGCGCCGCCCGCCGGCATGCTTAGCCGTCCGTAAAGGTGTTGCCGTCAGGCTTGGACGCATCCGCCGCCCTCCCGCGACCGATCCACCGCACGAGAGCCCGATGAGCCTCGCCACCTTCAGCACCCTCACCACGCCCGACGACCGCGAGCGGCGCCCCGCGCTGAGCCTGGGCCAGATCGCGCGCACCCTCCTCCTCCTGCTCGCCGGCGCGCTGGCGCTCGGCCTGACGACGCGCAACGGCGAGGCGGCGTTGCTGACGCCGGCCGGCCCCGGTGGCCCGAGCGTCACCGGCGATCGCCGGGCGATCAGGAGCCACAACACCCCCACCGCCCCCGCGCTCGGCGTCGCGCTGCCCGGCGACCGCGTCGCCGGCGGCGGGCCGCTCGGGGCGAGCTGGCCGGCGGTGGAGCGGTGAAGTTCACGAGTCGGTCCCACGCCCGCTGGCCATGAAGGTCAGGCGCCCCGACACGACGCTTCCCGAGGCGACTTCGCAGGCGGCGACCATCGCCGCCTTCCAGACGTTCGCCGCCGGCCGCGGCTATCCCGACGCTCGCGGCCCTCATCCGATCCAGAGGTCCGCCTCCGCCGTCGGCTTCGAGAACAGGTACCCTTGGAACAGGTCGCAGCCGAGCGCCTGAAGGCGCTCCAGCGTCGCCTCGTCCTCGACCCCCTCGACGATGACCTTCATGCCGAAGGAGCGGGCCATCGTCACCACCGCCTCGACGATCTGCCGGCCATGGCCGTCGATGTCGGCGGCGAAGCTGCGGTCGATCTTCACCGCCTCGAAGGGCAGCCGGTGGAGGTGTCCCAGCGAGGAATGCCCGGTGCCGAAATCGTCGAGCCGGGCCCCGACCCCGAGCTTGGCCAGGGCCTTCAGGGTATGCGCCGTCGATTCATAATCCTCGACCGCCGAGGATTCGGTGATCTCGATCTTGAGCAGCTCCGGCGGGCAGCCGGAGGCGGCCAGCGCCGCCGCCACCGTCGCCACCAGGCCCGGGTGGTGCATCTGCCGCGAGGAAACGTTGACGGCGACCCGCACGGGACCGTCACCCCGCGCCGCCCGCGCGGCGTTGATGCGGACGCAGGCCGCGCTCGCCTCGCCGATCACCCACGACCCGATCGGCACGATGAGCCCGACTTCCTCCGCGACCGCCACGAAGGCGTCTGGGGCGATCAGCGCGCCGCCGGGCCCGACCATCCGGATCAGCGCCTCGTAGCCGCGCACCCGCCGCTCGCCGTCGACGACCGGCTGGTAGTGCAGCCGGAGCGATCCGGCGGCGAGCGCTTCGCGGAGCCGCTGCTCGACCGCGAGCCGCTCGCCGATCCGGGTCCGCATCGCCCCGTCGAAGACGCGGACCTGGTTGCGCCCCGAACTCTTGGCCTGGTACATCGCCGCGTCGGCGGCGCGCAGCAGGGCGCTCGGCCCGGCCCCTCCGGCGGCTGCCCCGTGCAACGAGGACGCCACGCCGATGCTGGCGCTGGTGCGCAGCGCCACCCCGGCGACCTCGACCGGCTCGTCGAGGCAGGCGAGCAGGGCGCTGGCCCGACGCTCGGCCTCGGCCTCGTCGATGCCGCTCTCCATCAGCACCACGAACTCGTCGCCGCCCATCCGGGCGAGCGTCCCCGAGCACGACGTTCGGCACGCCCGCGAGAACCGCCGAGCGATCTCGCGGAGGAACGTGTCGCCGGCCTCGTGCCCGAGGCTGTCGTTGACCCACTTGAAGCGGTCGAGGTCGATGAAGGCGACATGGTGCGGCACCCCGGAGGCGTCCGCCTCCGCCAGCAGCGCCGCCATGCGGGTGCGATTGACGAGCCCGGTAAGGGCGTCCCGGGTGGCGTCGCGCAGCAGCCGCTCCGAGGTCGCCGCGCGCTCGAACACCCGGGCGACGTGGGAGCCGGCCTGGATCATCGTCGCCATCATCTCGCCATCCTCGGGAACGCGGCGCTGCGAGAACACCTCGATCACGGCGATGACGCGGTCGCCGATCGTCACCGGGAACGCCGCGCCGCTGATGATGCCGCAAGCCCGCGCCGAGTCCTGGCGCACGAAGAAGGGGTCGGCGGCCAGGTCCGCGTCCCAGGCCGCCCACCCCGTCGCCGCGACCCGGCCGGGCAGCGTCGTCGCGCTGGGCGCCCCCGATGTCGCCGCATCCCGCAGGAACCGGTCGAGCCCCGGCACGAGCGCATGCTGGCATTCCGTGGCGCGCAGGATCGGCCCGTGCGGTCCCGTTCCCGCGACGATATAGGACAGCGCGCAGGTCCAATCGAGCTGCAGGCAGATCTCGGCCGCCGCGAGCCAGAGCGCCTCCTCGCGCGACGAGCTGCCGTTGGAGAGCGAAGCCACCCTCTCGAGGAACGCGGATTGGCGCCCGCGCCGGTGCAGGTCGCTCAGGCCCTTCTCGGCGATGGTCTCGGCTTCGTGCAGGATGCGGGCCTGCCGCTCGATCTTGGCGCGGGCTCGGGCCAGCGCCCTGCGCAACCCCTCGACGTCGTCGGGATCGCCGGGGACATTCCGCGCTCCGGGAGCGTGGGTGGGGGCGCCGGCGTGCTCGGCGCGATCGACCCCGACGCGGGCGGGGCCCGGCTGGACGGGTTCCGGGCGAGGCTCCGGCTCGGGCAGGGCGGCCGCCGCGGCGGCGCTCACGCGTCCCACGTCATGACCAGGGTTTCGGGCCGTTCCGCCGGCGTCGACACGGCGAGGTCGTCGCCCCACAGGTCGGCGGCGCCGCGCACGAAGCCCACCGCGAGCGCGAACATCCGCCGCGACGAGGAATAGCGCATCGCGACGCCGCCGCCGGGCTCCCCGGTGATGTGGAAGAATGGGCACGCCGCCCCGGCGTAGATCTTGCGGACCTCGGGATGGATGATCGAGTTCACCGACAGGATGAAGGTTCGCGAGGAGTCGTGGCCCTCGAACAGCGCCGGATAGCGCTCTTTGAGGAGCGGCATCGCCGTTCGCCCGAACCATTCGAGCACGGCGTCGGGCTCCATCCCGAGCTTGGCCGAGGCGGCGGCGACGAGCCGGCCGATCTCCTCGTCCGAATAGTTGCCGAGCGAGGTGTAGGCTCCCGAGACACCGGAGGCCTCGATGAGGTCCTCCCAGGCGTCCTCGCCGAACCCGCGGGTCACTGCTTCTTCGAGAAGATTGAACACCACGCCCTTCATCGACCCTCTTCCTTGTTCCCCCGAGCGCGCGCCGACGCCCTCGCTTCCCGTGCGGTCTTCCGGCTTCTTCTACCGAACCACGATGAAGATGGCGTTGACGCCGAGCGCGGCTGGCGCCCCGGCACCGTCCGCGAGATCCTCCTTCGGCGACCGGGCCCAGCCGCCGACGCACTGGCGGAAGGGCTCGCAAGCTCCGGCGAAGGTCTTTGGAGCGGCGCCACTCTCGGCGACGGGGCCACCCGCTCCCGACGATGATCGACCACGTCGGCGTCTCCCACGATCGCTCCGGCCCAACGTGTCGGATCAGCGGCGTAGCGCTGAAGACGATCGATCGACGGTGGACGGGACGGGTGAGGGCGACGAAGCTTTGCTTCGGAAGCGGCTTGGCCGTGAAGCGGCCATGCTGCGATCGGCCAGGGGCAGCCCTGAATGGGATCATGGTTCGTGATACACTTCACGAGAAGTGCGCCTTGTCGCTCAAGCAACGAAACACTGCCTCACTCCAGATCCACCACCTCCGTCCCCTCGTTCGCCGCCAGCCTCATCTCCCGCGCCCACGCCCGGCGCGTGTTGCGCCGAACCCGCCGTCCTTCCGCCGTCGCCGCCTTCTTCGCGTGGGCGGCGCGCACCGCGCGCAGCATCCACGGCGGGGCCGGGTCGGTGGGGGTGAGGACGAGCTCGAAGCCGAGCGCCTCCAGCGTGCGCAGCACGCGGCCGGCCTCCAGGCTCGGCTTGCCCTGCTCCAGCGCGACGATCCATTGCCGGCTGACCCCGGCGCGGGCGGCCAGCTCGGCTTGGCGGATCGCGAGGCCGGCGCGGATCGCGTGGACGAACCGGCCCAGCTCCGGCATCGTCGCGACCGGGCGGGCGAGCGCGTCGCGCGGCGGCGGCTTGGGAGGTTTGGGCAGGACGATGCGGGTGAAATCCGTCACGCGGAGCCTCCTGTCGCCGTTCGCGCCGACGGCGCACCGCGAAGGCGCCGAACGCGGACCCGGGCGCGGCCCGGGGTCGATGAACCCCGACTTCGGCCAAGTTGGGTGTCGGGGGATCGCGTCCGCCCTGCGGGGGGAGGGCGGACGCGCGGTGGTATGCCGGTTATTCTACCTGAATGCCGACGATCGGGCAAGCGCGACAGCGCCCGTCCGGCGGTGTAGGAGGGAGCGGTGAACAGGCCCGTCATGACCCCGTCCCGCGTCACCGCCGCCTCGGCCGTCTTCCTGGCGCCAACCGTCGTCCTGGCGCTGGGCGCCGCCCCCGCGCGCGCCGCGCCGCCGGCCAAGGCGCTGGCGCCGATCCCCGCCGCCACCCTCGCGCTGATGGCGGCGGTGGGCACCGGCCCGGACGCGCCCCTGGTGTTGCGCTCCTACAAGAAGGAGGCGGAGATCGAGGTGTGGAAGCGGGCGGGCGACGGGCGCTTCGTGTTCGTCAAGACGTTCCCGATCTGCCGCTGGTCCGGCCAGCTCGGCCCCAAGACCCGCGACGGCGACCGGCAGACGCCGGAGGGCTTCTATCCCATCGCCGCCCGGCAGATGAACCCCAACTCGCACTACTACCTGTCCTTCGACACCGGCTTCCCCAACGCCTACGATCACGCGCACGGCGCGACCGGCTCGGCGGTGATGATTCACGGCACCTGCTCCTCGCGCGGCTGCTTCGCGATGACGGACAGGGCGGTGGGCGAGCTCTACGCGATCGCCCGCGACGCGCTGAGGGGCGGGCAGGCGGCGTTCCAGCTGCAGGCCTACCCGTTCCACATGAGCCCCGGGAACATGGCGCTCTACCGGAACGATCCCAACATCGGCTTCTGGCGCCAGCTCAAGGAAGGCTCGGACCGCTTCGAGGCGACCGGCGAGGTGCTGCGCACGTCCGTCGTCGACGGACGCTACGCCTTCGCCCCCTCCGACGATCCCGTCAGGGAGGCGCGGGCGCGGGCGTTCCACGCCGCCGAGCTCGCCAAGGTCGCCACCCTCGTCGCCGGGGGCGCCGCCGCCATCCGCACGACCTACGCCGACGGTGGCCAGAACGCGATCTTCGCCGCGCTCCTGCGGAAGGGCGCCAACCTCGGCACGGTGAGCCGCCCGGAGGCGCTCGCCTACGCCGGCATCGACGTCACGCTGGTGCCGGCCCACCCCCATCCCCGCCCCGCGCCGAGGCTGGCGGTCGCCGCCGTGGCCGCCGAGCCGGGCGTCCCGCTGCGGCTTCTCAAGGCGCATGCCGCGGCGGTGCCGGTGGCGATCGACGCGCTCGGGCCGGCGCCGCTCACCTACGCGCTGTTCAGGCCGCCGCCGGTGCCGGCCCTGATCGCCGGCGCGATGCCGATGCGCGCGGCGAACCTCGTGAACTAGCCGCGAGGGAGCGGGCGGCCCATGACCACCGCCTTTGCGCCGCCGCCCGCACGTGGTTTATACGTCCACGCTCATCCAGCTTCGGACCAGACGATGACCGACACGCCGCCCGACCGCCTCGCCGCCAGCCCGAAGAGCCCCTTCTACGACGAGGCGGTCCTGGAACGCGGCGTCGGCATCCTCTTCGCCGGCGTCGAGAAGACCAACGTCGAGGAATATTGCGTCAGCGAGGGCTGGGTCAGGCTCGCCGCCGGCAACGCCAAGACGCGGACCGGCGAGCCGATGACGATCAAGCTGAAGGGCACGGTCGAGCCCTTCTTCCGCGATGCCGTCGGCGCCGCCGCGACCGGCGGCACCGAGTGACGCATCTTATGGCGAGCCGAGCCGTTCTCCCTCCATGATGACGGAGGTTCGGTCGATGGTTCGCAAGGCAGCATGGGTTTCGGGCGGCATTCTCCTGGCGCTGGCCGTCGAGCCCGCGCGGGCCGCCGCTCCGATGTCGGACGCCGACAAGGCGTTCGTCGCCATGGTCTCGCAGGGCGGCATGTACGAGGTGGCGCTCGGCACGCTCGCGGAAACGCGGGGCGCGACGCAGGACATCCGCGATCAGGGCAACACGGAAGCCCACGACCACGCGCTCGTCGGCGACAAGCTGAAGGGGATCGTCACCGGCGCCGGCCTGCCGTTCCCCGACAGGCTCAACGCCGCGTTCCAGGCGCGTCTCGACAAGATCAAGGCCCTGCCCGGCGCCGACTTCGACAAGGCCTACCTCGTCGACATGAAGATGATCCACGAGGCCGACGGCGCGGCCTTCGCCAAGGAGGCGGTGGGCGGGACGAACCCCGACCTAAAGGCCTTCGCCGCCGAAACGCACAGGATCGTCGAGCGTCACCTCGGCGAGATCGACGCCAAGGTGCGTTGATCCGGGCCGACCGATCCGCAGTCGCCCTGGGCGACCGGCGCCTCAGGACGCCGCGAAGATCGTCGCCACCGCCGCCGGATCGAGCGCGCGGTACGTCCCCTCCGCGCAGTCGCCGGGAAGCGCGAGGCCGCCCACGCTCTCGCGGTGCAGCGCCTCGACGTGGTTGCCCAGCGCCGCAAACATGCGGCGCACCTGGTGGTAGCGTCCCTCGCGGATCGTCAGCGTCGCCTCGGCCGGTCCCATGGCCACGAAGGCGGCGGGCAGCAGCGGCCTGGCCTCGCCCCGCAGCAGGAGGGTGCCGGCGGCGAACACGTCCGCCTCGTCGCCGCGCAGCGGGCGGGCGAGCCTCGCCCGGTAGCGCTTGGGCACGTGCGCGCGCGGAGAAATGACCCGGTGGAGGAGGGCGCCGTCGTCGGTGAGCAGCAGCAGCCCGGACGTGTCCTTGTCGAGCCGGCCGACCGGCGACAGCGGCGGGTCGCGGCGGCGCCAGCGTTCCGGCAGCAGGTCGCCGACGAGCGGTCCGGCGTCCCCGCGCGAGCAGGTGACGCCGACCGGCTTGTGCAGCATCAGGACGAGCCCGGGGAGGGGATCGAGCGGCTCGCCGTCGACGCGGAGGCGCTGGGCGTCGGCCGGCGCGATCCGCCGATCGGCGTCGGCGAGGGCCAAGCCGTCGAGCGTGACCCGGCCGGCGGCGGCGAGGCGGGCCACGTCGCGCCGCGAGCCGTAGCCGAGGTTGGCGAGCAGCCGGTCGAGCCGCGACGCGCCCCCGGGTGCCGTCCCGCTCACTTCCGCGCCTCGATGACCTTGAACCCTCCCGCCTCGATCACCGGGCTCACTTGGCGGAACAGCGGCTTCAGCGCGGTCTCGTAGGGCAGGTGCCGGTTGGCGGTGAGCCAAAGGCGGCCGCCGGTGCGCAGCGCCTCCGCCGCGCGCCGGATGAAGGTTTGGCCGAGGCTCCTGTCCTCGCCGCCGCCGTCGTGGAACGGCGGGTTCATCACCACGAAGTCGAGGCCGGCGAGGCCGGTGCCGGCCCGCACGTCGACCCAGCCGAACGCCGCCCGGCCGTCGTCGACGTTGCGGCGCGCCGCCGCCACCGCCCGGCGGTCGATGTCGAGCAGGTCGAGCCGCGTCACGTCCGGCGAGGCGAGGACCCCGTGCGCGAGCACGCCGATGCCGCAGCCGAGGTCCGCGCCCCGGCCGGCGAGGCGCGGCAGCGTGTCGAGGAGCAGCGCGGAGCCGGGATCGATCCTGTTCCAGCTGAAGATGCCGGGTTGCGACCAAAGGCCGAGGTCGGGGAGGCGGCGCGGCGCGCCCTCCGCCAGCGCTTCCGCCACGCCGGCGGGAACCGCCGGACGTCGCCCGACGCAGATCCGGTGATGCGCCTTCGCGCCGTCGACGACATCGCAGCCGAAGGCTTCGAGCTCGCCGGCGAGGCGCGCCCCGCCCATGTCCTTGGGCGCCAAAACCGTGAAAGGGGCGCCGGGTTTCAAGGCCCGCAGCATCGCCGCCATGCCGTGCCGCCGCTCCACCGTGCCCGGCACGGCCAGCATGGCCATGCCGGCGAGCGAGCCGGCGGCGGCGTCCTCGAGGACAAGCGCGCCCGGCACGAGGGGCGAGTATTGCGTGGCCGAGGCGGGAACGGTCGCGAGCTTGGCGGGAGGGAAGCCGAACACGGCGTCCGCCGTCCCGTTCTCCGTCGTGTCTGTCATCGGACCGCCATAGCATAGGGGCGCGCGCGTCGCGACAGGCGCCGGGACGCGGAGGCGGCGGACGCCCACGGCAGCGCCCAAGGTTGGTCATGGCGCCGCGAGCGGTTACAAGCGTTTCATGAACGCTCACCCGCGCCCTCGATCGAAGCGATCCGCCGCTCGCGTGTTCACCGCGCCCGTCTTCGCCGGCATCCTCTTCGCCGCGATCGCTTCGAGCGCCGTGTTCGTCGTCGCGAGCGCGGGGCCGGCCGCCGCCCAGGGCTACGGCTGGTTCGGCAACCTGTTCGGCGGCGGGCGACCGCAGCCCCAGGCCCCGTCCTACCCCCGTTACCCCTCCTACCCCGGGCAGGGTTACGCGAGGCCCGGCTATTCCGGCCAAAGCTACCCGGGGCAAGGCTATCCCGGGCAAGGCTACCCGGGACAAGGCACCGCGATCCCGCCCTACCCGGGCCGCGACTACGGCTCCTCCCCCTACGAGGCCCCGCGCCGCCGGCCGCCCCGTCGGCGGCAGGTGGAGCAGGCTCAGAAGGAAGCGCCCCCGAAAGAGAAGGCCCCCCCGAAGAACGCCTCCCTCTTCGTCGACGTTTTCGGCGACAGCCTCGGGCAGATGCTCGGCAACGGCCTCGACGACGCCTTCGGCGACCGTCAGGATGTGGCGATCGTCCACAAGGCGCGGGCCTCGACCGGCCTGGTGACGACCGATGTCTTCGATTGGCCGAAGGCGGTCGCCGACGCGCTCGACGCCAAGGGCGGCGCGAAGGGCGACGACAAGACCGGGAAGCCGGAGGACAGGAAGCCGGACGACAAGAAGATCGACGTGGCGGTGATGATGATCGGCATCAACGATCGGCAGCCGATCCACGAGAGCGGCGGCACGCTCGCGCTCGGCACGCCGGAATGGACGGCCGCCTACCGCCGCCGGGTCGCGGCGATCGACGACGCCTTCCGCAAGCACGGCATACCGCTGGTCTGGGTGGGCGTGCCCATCACCAAGGACGACGCCTTCGCCGACGACATGGCGGCGTTCAACGACATCTACCGCGAGGAAGCGGCGAAGAGCGGCGCGACCTACGTCGACACGTGGGAGGCGTTCAGCGACGAGGACGGGGACTTCAGCAGCTACGGCCCCGACGTGAACGGCCAGACCGCGCGGCTGCGCGCGCCGGACGGCGTGCTTTTCACCAGGGCGGGCGAACGCAAGCTCGCCCATTTCGTCGAGACGCACGTGCGCCGCGACCTCGACGGCAAGGTCCCCCTGCCGCAGCTGCCGACCGACGGACCGGCCACGGCGCCGGGCGACCGCCCGGCGGTCGCGGCGGTGAAGCCCGATGCCGGCCCGATCAAGAGCCTCACCGACGCGCCCGCCGCGGCGAACGGGCAGCTCTCGGCGGTCGCCGCCTATCGCGACCTCACCAACAGCGACGGCCTGCTGCGCAGCGCGCTGGTGCGCGGCCAGGCCGCGAGCGCACCGACCGGCCGTGCCGACGACATGCGCTGGTCCGCCGCCGCCAAGGCGAATTGAGCCGTTCGCGCGCCGCCGCGTTAACCTCGTGACGGCCTGTCGAGGAACGAAAGCCTGGGCTTGAGCATTCCTTCGTCGCAGTGTCGGAAACGCGACATTGAACCGAGGGGTCGGGTCATGATCATCAACGTTCTGAGGGGCGGCTTCGCCGTGGCCGCAATGTCCGTCCTGGCGAGCCAGGCGCAGGCCGCCGGGCCGCAGTTCGATCTCAACACGCTGTTTGCACCACTGACGCAGGGCAACGTCCAGCAGGCCAACATCCAGACCGACGTGGCCATCGCGCCGCCGGTCGCCGGCACCACCCGGACGGTGATGAGGGATCCCACGGAGGAGAAGCCCGGCACGATCACCGTCGACACCAAGAACCGCTGGCTGTACCTGTCGATGGAGAACGGACAGGCGATGCGCTACGACATCGGCGTCGGCCGCGACGGGTTCGCCTGGTCGGGGCAGGCCTACATCGGCCGTCGCGCCGAATGGCCGACCTGGACGCCCCCGGTCGAGATGATCAAGCGCCGCCCCGACATCCCGCACTTCATGAAGGGCGGCATCGACAACCCGCTCGGCGCCCGGGCGATGTACCTTTACACCGCCAAGGGCGACACGATGTTCCGCATCCACGGCACCAACGAGCCGGACACCATCGGCCAAGCCGTGTCGTCGGGCTGCATCCGACTGCTCAACGCCGACGTGATCGACCTTTACAGCCGCGTCAAGGTCGGCGCGCACGTCGTGGTGCTCTGACGGCCACGCGATGACGGGGCCTGGAAGGGCGTCCCGAGCCATCAGGCGTCTCCTGTTTCGCGCCTCCTAAAGACTTCAAGGTCGAGTCGCCTTTGACGGAGGCTCGCAACTTCGGGGGCGTGTCACGCAGGCCGTCGCGGCCAGGTCGTCCACCGATTATTGTGCGATGGGTCCGTCGCGGCGGGCCGATGACGGTGGGGGCGGTAGGGCGCCCGCGTCGCCATTCCCATTTCCGCCTTTGTTGTTGCCGAAAAACGCGAAGAAGTGTCCAGCGGCCCCAAGCGGTGTTCCATGTTTCGCAAAAGCGTATGTCTTGCCGTGACGGCGTCGGTCGCGGTCCTTTTCTCGGTCACGCCGTCCTCGGCGCAATACCGTGGTTACGGCTACAGCTACAATAGCGCGCCCGACTACTATTACGGAGGCGGTCCGGCCTACGAGTCGTTCTATTATCCCGAGCAGCGTCCGGCCTACCGACCCTACGCGCCCGCCTACGCGCCGCCACAGGGCACCGCGGCGCCCGGCGTCGCGCCGCTCTACGTCGATCCGGCGGACGAGGACCGTGGGACGGGACGCGAGGCCGGTCGCCGCGCGAGCGACTACGACCTCGGCGAGGCCGCCAACGTTCACACGGCGGTCCAGGTGGAGAACCCGACGAGGCAGCCGGCCGGCACGATCGTCATCGACACCGCGTCCCGTCACCTTTACCTCGTGCAGGGAGGCGGCCGCGCGCTGCAATACGGCATCGGCGTCGGGCGCCAGGGCTTCTCGTGGCACGGCACGGCCAAGATCGAGCGCAAGGCCGAATGGCCGTCCTGGACGCCGCCCAGGGAGATGGTCAAGCGCCGGCCCGACCTGCCCGACCACATGGCCGGCGGGATCGACAACCCGCTCGGCGCCCGTGCCATGTACCTGTTCCAGGGCAGCCGGGACACGCTGTTCCGCATCCATGGCACCAACGAGCCGGACACGATCGGCAAGGCGGTGTCGTCCGGCTGCATCCGCATGAACAACGCGGACGTGATCGACCTTTACCAGCGGGTGTCGGTCGGCACCAAGGTCGTGGTTCTCTAGCGTCCCGCTCTCCGCCACGTCCCCGCGCGGCGGCTATCGCACGAGGATGTTCTTGAACTGCCAGGGATCGTCGGCGTCGACGTCTTCCGGGAACAGCACGCCGCGCCCATCCAGCGGCGTCCAGTCGGTGTATTGGCCCACCACCGGGCCGAGGTAGGGCATCTGCACCGCCAGGCACCGACGGAAGTCGATCTCGTCCGCCTCGACGATGCCGGCGCGGGGGTTCTCCAGCGCCCAGACCATGCCGGCCAGCACGGCCGAGGTGACCTGCATCCCCGTCGCGTTCTGGTAGGGCGCGAGGCGGCGCGTTTCCTCGATCGACAGCTGCGAGCCGTACCAGTAGGCGTTCCTGGCGTGGCCGTAGAGCAGCACGCCGAGTTCGTCCATGCCGTCGACGATCTCCGCCTCGCCCAGGATCAGGCTTTCCCCCTGCCGCGTCCACTGGCTGCCGGACATTTCGTCGAGCGACAGCACGGCGTCGTCGGCCGGGCGGTAGGCGTAGTGGCAGGTGGGCCGGTAGACGATCCGCTCGCCCTCGCGGACGGTCAGGTAATCGGCGATCGAGATCGCCTCGTTGTGGGTCACCAGGTATCCGTGCTGCGGGCCGGGCGTCGGGCACCACGAGCGCACCCGCGTGGCGGCACCGGGCCGCAGGAGGTAGATCGCGCAATCCGGCC
Organism: uncultured Beijerinckiaceae bacterium; assembly: GCA_964244495.1. Lineage (GTDB taxonomy): Bacteria > Pseudomonadota > Alphaproteobacteria > Rhizobiales > Beijerinckiaceae > RH-AL1. The sequence goes on along the minus strand of CAXTIU010000010.1, from coordinate 93,561 downwards.
CGAAGCCGTGGCGGCGGCCCTCGGGCGGCAGCGCCTTCTCGTGGGTGCCCCAGCCGAGTTCGGCCGGCTGCAGGCCTTCGGACACGAAGCCCTCGACCGACCACGTGTTGACGAAGGTGCCCATCGTCTTCGGCTTGGCGGCGCGCTGCGTGTCCCGCTCGGCGATGTGGATGCCCTTGACGCCGACGCGTTGGGCCAGCCTCGCCCAGTCCTCGCGGCCGCGCGGGTCGCCGGCGTCGATCCCGCAGTCGGCGGCGACGTTGAGCAGCGCCCGCTTGACGAACCAGGAAACCATGCCGGGGTTGGCGCCGCAGCAGTTGACGGCGGTCGGGCCGACCGGCCCGAGTTCGCGCCGGAGGTCGAGCACGCCCTCGCGCAGCGCGTAGTTGGAGCGCCGCGAGATGGTCAGGGACGTGTCGGTGTAGAAGCCCGGCCACGGCTCGGCGACGGTGTCGATGTAGAGGGCGCCGAGTTCGGCGCAGAGCCGCATCATCGCGGTCGACGAGACCTCCACCGAGAGGTTGACGACGAACGCCTGGCCCTCGCCCTCGACGAGGAGGGGGCGCAGCAGGTCGCGGATGTTGTCGGGCGTGATCCTGTCCCGGATGAAGCGGATGCCGTGCGCGTCGAGCAGGCCGCGGTCCTTGTCGTCGGGGTCGATGACGGTGAAGCGCTCGGGATCGTACCTGAAGTGGCGCTCGATCAGCGGCAGGGTGCCCTTGCCGATCGAGCCGAAGCCGATCATCACGATGGGTCCCGTTATGGTGCCGTGCACCGGTCCGTCCGTCATTCCGTGCTGGTCCATGTTCGAGGTGGCTGTTTGTCGCCGCATCGCATGCGGGCGGCAAGAGCGAATGCGGGTGGCGGGTGACATCGTGACGACGCATCCGGCTCGAACGCCACTGGAGGTTGGCGATGCGTTTCGTCCTGCAGGTGGTGGGAGTCTTGGCGTTGTGGGCGCTGTCGACGACGTCCATCGCCTGCGGGCTGGCGGGCGCCTACTATTTATGGGCGGTCTCCTACCGGGCCGACGGATCCGACAAGACGACGGCGATCGTGAACTACGACCTCGGATCGATGGTGGTGGGTCCGTTCATCCTGATGCCGGCCTACGCGCTGGGCGTCCCGCTCGCCTACCTGCTGGTCGGCGTCATCAAGCGCTTGGTTCGTCTCGCGGTCACGGCGCCGCGCCCGGAATGACGGGTGGATCGGATCCCGCTCGCGGGAGGAAAAGGCGGCCTCGCGCCGGCGGGGTCGGACGAGCGGGGGTGCCGCCTCGCCCGCTCGATGGGACGGGGTGGCAAACCCCTCATCCGCCCCGGCTTCGCCGCGGCACCTTCGCCCGCGGGCGGGAGAAGGAACAAGCCACGTCAGATCACGTAGCTCTTCAGCGGCGGGAAGCCGTTGAAGCCGGCGCAGGAATAGGTCGTCGTGTAGGCGCCCGTTCCCTCGATCAGCACCTTGGCGCCGATCTCCAGGCTGACCGGCAGCAGGTAGGGCTCGCGCTCGTAGAGCACGTCGACCGAGTCGCAGGTCGGCCCGGCGATCACGCAGGGCTCCTTGGCGTCGGCGTCGAAGGCGGTCCGGATGGGGTAGCGGATCATCTCGTCCATCGTCTCGGCCAGGCCGCCGAACTTGCCGATGTCGAGGTAGACCCACTTCACCCGGTCGTCGTCCGACTTGCGCGAGATCAGCACGACCTCCGCCTCGATCACGCCGGCGTTGCCGACCATGCCGCGCCCCGGCTCGATGATGGTCTCGGGGATGCGGTTGCCGAAATGCTCGCGGAGCGAGGCGAAGATCGCCTGCCCGTAGGCCGTCACCGCCGGGATGCTCTTGAGGTACCTGGTGGGGAAACCACCGCCGAGGTTGACCATCTGCAGGGTGATGCCGCGCTCCGCGAGGTCGCGGAAGATGCCCGACGCCGCCCGCAAGGCGCCGTCCCACATCGCCGGGTCGCGCTGCTGCGACCCTACGTGGAACGACAGGCCGTAGGCCGCCAGGCCGAGACGGTGGGCGTGCTCGAGCACGCGCGGCGCCATGGCCACGTCGCAGCCGAACTTCCGGCTCAGCGGCCACTCGGCGCCGGTGCCGTCGCACAGCATCCGGCAGAACACCCTGGAGCCCGGCGCCGCCCTGGCGATCTTCTCGACCTCGGCCTCGCAATCCACGGCGAAGAGGCGGATGCCGAGCTGGTAGGCCCGGGCGATGTCGCGCTCCTTCTTGATCGTGTTGCCGAACGAGATGCGCTCCGCCGTGGCGCCGGTGGCGAGCACCTGCTCGATCTCGGCGACGGAGGCGGTGTCGAAGCAGGAGCCGAGCTGCGCCAGCAGGTTGAGCACCGCCGGATCGGGATTGGCCTTGACGGCGTAGAACACGCGGCTGTCCGGCAGCGCGCGCTCGAAGGTCTTGTAATTGTCGCGCACCACGTCGAGGTCGACGACGAGGCACGGGCCGGAGTCGCCGCCGACGTCGCGGCGCATGCGGAGGAAGTCCTGGATCTTCTGTGTCATCGCGGCATCCCTTCGTGCCGGCCCTTCAGGCCGGACAGACGAATTCGAGCAAAGGGGTGAACGGCATCGTTCGCCGCCCACGCGCTTTGGAGACGCGTCGACGACGTGGGGATGCCATCCGCGACCCGGGTCGGAGTGGAACACTCCTGCGGATCGGATGCTGCGCCGTGGCCTCACGGCTCCGCGCGGGGGTGAGCCCCGTGCTGAGCGGATGACGCCATCGATTGGATCAGGGTGAGCCCCGCGATCCGCACGCCCGGCAAGAGAGACTAGCCTCTTCGGTAAGTCGGCGTTGGAGGCCGACAGAGACGAAAAAGCCCGGTCCGTCGTTGCTTTAAGTCGTGTCCCCCGTTTGGCGGGGTTCACCGGTTCGCTCCGGCTGCCGGCTTCACGGTTGGTTCACCGGCCTCTTGTCCGGAACACCAACCACCGACACACGACCACAGGCACGTGCGATTTGGGCAAGGGATAAAATAAGCGCATCGGCTCAAAGGACAAGTGTTTATTGGCGCCGCCGCCGTTTTTCATCCGCTATCGGTAACGGGGACACAGCCGCCGTGGTCCGAGGATGCGCCCGCTACTGCGCCGTGGCGGGCGCCGGCTTCGCCTGGTCCTCGCGGGCGTCCGCCACGATCTGCTTGAACTGCGGGAAGTCGAGCGGGCTCGCGGTGATGAACGGCCCGATCAGGTAGACCGGCGTGCCCTTGAGCTGCAGGGCCTCGGCCTCCTGGATGTTGCGCTTCAGGAGCAGCACGATCTCGCCGTCGCGCGCGTCGAGGTCCTTGTTGAGCCGGGTCACGTCGACGCCGGCGGCGATCACCGCCTGGCCGATGTCGGCGTCGGTGGCCGGGCGCGCGTTCATCCGCATCAGGGCCTTGTGCATGTCCGCGTACTTGCCCTGGAAGCCGGCGGCGATGGCGATCTTCGCCGCCGTCACGGAGCTCTTCGCCAGGATCGGCCAATCCTTGTAGATGACCCGGATCTTGTCGTCGTCGGAGATGAGCGCGTCGAGGTCGGCCTCGCTCTTCTTGCAGTAGGGGCAATTATAGTCGGTGAAGGCGATGATGGTGACGTCGCCCTCCGGATTGCCGACGATCGGCGAGGCGGCGTCGTGCAGCAGCGCGTCCTTCAAGCTCAGGATGGCCGGTTTCGCCGCAGCGATCGCCTTGGCCTTGTGATCCACCGCGCCGGCGGCACCGGCGGCGAGGAACGCCGCGAGGCCGACGCACGCGGCGGACAAGGCGCACGCCAAGCCCGACGACGCCAAGCCCGACGACGCCAAGCCCGAAGACGCCAGACTCGACGACGCCCGGCGCGCGCGCGGCGAGGCACCCGGGGTCGATCGATCGATGGGCGAGGTGCGGTGACGCGTCATGGCGGAATTTATGCGACCGGACCTCCGGAAACGCAACTCGCCTCGCGGTCGTAGGCGGCGCGGCGCCCGCCGATGCCGCCATCGGCACGGTGGAGCCGGACGGATGGGCCGGCGGGCGGCCGCCGGTCGTCGCGATCCGGCGCGGGAATGACGATCCCCTGTCACATCTCCGGCGTATTCCGAGGCGTTCCTCATCCGGGCTTCCCCACCGGGGCCTCCATCGCCTTCGAGCCGGCTCCGGGCGCGGGCGGGTCCTTCCAGCCGCGAGGCCATCCTCACCATGCCGACCGCGGGATCAGGACGCACCGACCGCACCGTGACGACATCGCGCGCGGCCTTCCGGGGCGCCGCCGACGCGTCGTCGCAGCCGACCGCCGGCGATCTCGCGCTGCTCGGCCGGCTCCTCGTCGCGATCCCGCAACCGGTGCTCGTCGTCGGCGCCGACGACCGCGTGGTCGCCGTGAACGCGCCGGCGCGGGCGCTTTTCCCGGCGCTCGGCATCGGGGTGCCCTTGGCGAGCCACCTGCGCTCGCCCGACGTCCTCGACGCCGTCGCCGCCGCGCGGTCCGGGGGCGTGAGAACGGAGGCGAGCTGGCTGGAGCGCGTGCCGGTGGAGCGCGTGTTCGCCGTCAGCGTCACGCCGCTCGATCCCCTCGACTGCGGCGCGGTCGTGGTCCTCTACCTCCACGAGGTCAGCGAGGCGCGTCGATTCGAGCGCATGCGGGTCGATTTCATCACCAACGCCAGCCACGAGCTGCGCACCCCGCTCGCTTCGCTGCTCGGCTTCATCGAGACCCTGCAGGGGCCGGCGCGCGACGACGAGCGCGCGCGGGGCCGCTTCCTCACCATCATGCGCGAGCAGGCGCAGCGGATGGCGCGGCTCGTCGACGACCTCCTGTCGCTGTCGCGGATCGAGCAGCACCTCCACTTGCGACCGCAGGCGCCGGTCGACCTGCCCCAGGTGCTCCGCCACATCGCCGACACGCTCGCCCCCCTGGCCCACGAGACCGGGGTCGAACTGCACGTGGCGGCGCGGGGGCGGGTGGTCGTCAGCGGCGACCGCGACGAGCTCATGCGCGTCGCCGAGAACCTCATCGAGAACGCGATCAAGTACGGGGCCTGCGTCGCGCGCGACCGCCGCGTCCTCGTCCTGCTGGACAGGACGGAGGCGGGCAAGGCGCGGACCGAGGCGGTGATGCGGGTCACCGACCATGGACCGGGCATCGCCGCCGAGCACCTGCCCCGTCTCACCGAGCGTTTCTACAGGGTCGACGCCAGCGCGAGCCGGGCCAAGGGCGGCACGGGGTTGGGGCTGGCGCTCGTCAAGCACATCGTCGCCCGCCACCGCGGCCGGCTGTCGATCGTCTCCGCGCCGGGGGACGCGACGACGTTCAGCGTGTTCCTGCCGCTGCACCCGTCGGACGAGGGCGCCGGCGGCTCCGGGCGGGCGGAGGCCGTTTCCTCGAGCGCCCCGCCCGATCGGTGAGCGGTGTCATAAATGTGTTGCCAGGTCGTCGTAAAAGCCTCGCGCGCCATCTTTACCAGCTCTCGAAACCGGCCGCGCGCGGCCGGGTTCACGTCCAGCTTCCCTTCCGTCCCGACGAGGCCCTCGTTCATGATCTCGCATTCCATGCTTCGCGCGGCGTTCGCCGGCGCGATCGTCGTCGCCGCCGCTACGCCCTCCACCGCGGCGGAGATCTCCGGGGCCGGCGCCACATTCCCCTATCCGATCTACGCCAAGTGGGCCGAGGCCTACCAGAAGCAGAGCGGCATGCAGCTGAACTACCAGGCGATCGGCTCGGGCGGCGGCATCAAGCAGATCAAGGCCAAGACCGTGACGTTCGGCGCGAGCGACATGCCGCTGACCGCCGCCGACCTCAAGGCCGCCTCGCTGGTCCAGTGGCCGATGGTGATGGGCGGCATCGTGCCGGTCGTGAACCTCGCCGGCGTCGCGCCCGGCGCCATGGTGTTCGACGGTCCGACCCTCGCCAAGATCTTCCTCGGCGACATCAAGACGTGGAACGACCCGGCGATCGCCAAGCTCAACCCTTCCCTGAAGCTGCCCTCGGCCGCCATCGCGGTGGTGCACCGCTCCGACGGCTCGGGCACCACCTTCAACTTCACCGACTACCTGTCCAAGGTGTCGCCGGAGTGGAAGGGCAAGGTCGGCGAGTCCGCCTCCGTGCAATGGCCGGTCGGCATCGGCGCCAAGGGCAACGAGGGGGTCGCCTCCAACGTCGGCCAGACCACCAACTCGATCGGCTTCGTCGAGTACGCCTACGCCAAGCAGAACAAGCTGACCTACGCCGACATGATCAACCACGACGGCAAGAAGGTCGACCCGGTGAGCGCCACCTTCGCCGCCGCCGCCGCCAACGCCGACTGGACGAACGCGCCCGGCTTCTACCTGCTGCTCACCGACCAGCCCGGCGCCGCGTCGTGGCCGATCACCGCCTCGACCTTCATCCTGATGCCGACGGTGCCGAGCGACCCGGTCGCCGCCGGCGCCGCGCTGAAGTTCTTCGACTGGTCCTACGCCAACGGCGGCGACGCCGCGGCCCAGCTCGATTACATCCCCATGCCGGCCAGCGTCGTCGCGCTCGTCAAGACGGAATGGGAGCGGGACATCAAGGGTGCCAACGGACAACCCTTGGCGTACAAGTAGCCGTCGCCATCCCGTGGGGGGACCGGGCGTCGCCGGTCCCGGGGCGGAGCGCGTCGGAGGGCCGTACGGGACATCGCCGATCCTCGCCGGCGACCCTCGCCGGTGATCCTCGCCGGTGATCTAGGGAGTGGAACGTGGTTGACCTCGCGGCCGGGCATTCCGTCCCCGACACCTCCGTCGCCGATCGCGCGAGGGCGCTGTCGCGGTTCCGCGACGGCGACCGGCTGTTCCACGGGCTGACCTTCCTTTGCGCCATGTGCGTGCTGGTGCTGCTCGGCGGCGTGATCGCCTCGCTGGTCTGGGGATCGCTGCCGGCCCTGAAGGCCTTCGGGTTCGGCTTCCTCGGCAGCACCGCCTGGAACCCGGTCGACGAGACGTTCGGCGCGGCGGTCGCGATCTATGGGACGATCGTCACGTCCGTGATCGCGCTGGTGATCGCCATCCCCATCGGTCTCGGCATCGCGATCTTCCTGACCGAACTCTGCCCGCCCCGCCTGCGCCAGCCGATCGGCATCGCCATCGAGCTGCTGGCCGGCATCCCCTCGATCATCTACGGCATCTGGGGCTACTTCATCCTCAAGCCGATCCTCCAGGCCTACGTCGAGCCGGCCATCATCGCGCTCGCCGGGCCGATCCCCGTCCTCGACACGATCTTCGCCGGGCCGGCCTACGGCACGGACGTGTTCACCGCCGGCTTCATCCTGGCGATCATGGTGCTGCCCTTCATCACCTCCATCTCGCGCGACGTGTTCGCCACCGTGCCGGCGGTTCTGAAGGAATCCGCCTACGGGCTCGGCTGCACGACGCGCGAGGTGGTCGGCAGCGTCGTCATCCCCTACACGCGGGTCGGCGTGCTGGGCGGCGTCATGCTGGCGCTCGGCCGGGCGCTCGGCGAGACCATGGCGGTCACCTTCGTGATCGGCAACGCCCACAACCTGTCCTCGTCCCTGCTCTCGCCGGGCACCTCGATCTCCGCCACCATCGCCAGCGAGTTCGAGGAGGCCGACAGCCGCCTCTACACGGCGTCGCTGATCGAGCTCGGCCTGATCCTGTTCGTCATCACCTTCTTCGTGCTCGCGGCCGCCCGGTGGAACCTGTCGCGCCTGGAGCGCAAGGCGTGAGCGCGCGAGCCGTGATCGCGTCGGACCACGCGCTGACGAGGCGCGGGCGGCCGGGAGCGCGCCGATGAGCCCCTACGCCAACCGACGGCTGAGGAACGGCATCTACGTGAGCCTCTGCTACGCCGCCTCCGCGTTCGGGCTGATGTGGCTGGTCTGGATCCTCGCCGTCCTCGTCACCAAGGGCGTGACCGGCCTCAGCGTGAACCTCTTCGTGCAGCGGACCCTGTCGCCCGGCGGCGGCGGCGGCCTGCTGAACGCGATCCTCGGCAGCCTGATCATGACGATCATCGGCGTCGTCGTCGGCACCCCGATCGGCATCGGCGCCGGAACCTACCTCGCGGAATACGGCGCCAAGTCGAAGCTCGCCTTCGTCGTGCGCTTCATCAACGACATCCTGCTCAGCGCGCCCTCCATCGTCATCGGGCTCTTCGTCTACCAAGTCGTCGTCGTCCCGATGGGGCATTTCTCCGGCATCGCCGGGGCGCTGGCGCTCGCGATCATCGTCATCCCGGTCGTCGTGCGGACGACCGAGGACATGCTGCGGCTGGTGCCGGTGCCGTTGCGCGAGGCGTCGGCCGCGCTCGGCATGCCCAAGTCGATGGTGGTGCGCGCCATCGCCTACAAGGCGGCCAAGGCCGGCCTGACCACCGGCGTCCTGCTGGCGGTGTCCCGCATCAGCGGTGAGACGGCGCCGCTGCTGTTCACCGCGCTCAACAATTCCTACACGTCGTTCAGCCTGAACGCGCCGATGGCGAGCCTGCCCTACGTCATCTACCGCTACGCCGGTTCGGCCTACGACGACTGGCAGCAGCTCGCGTGGTCGGGCGCGCTCCTCATCACCTTGGCCGTCCTCACCCTGTCGATCACGGCCCGCACGCTCGGCGCGTCCCGGATGGCGACGACCGGCGGCCGGGCGGCGAAGGTCAAAGTCGCCCGGGATCAAGGTGGCCGAGATCAAGCTGGCAAGGTGAAGTGATGACGGGAAGCGCGACCATCCCCGATACCGAGACGACTCCCGTCGGAAGCTGGACGCTGCCGGTCAAGCTGGCGATCAGGAACCTGCGTTTCTTCTACGGCGACAGCCTGGCGCTGAAGGGCATCGACCTGCCCATCTACGCCAACAAGGTCACCGCCCTGATCGGCCCGTCCGGCTGCGGGAAGTCGACGCTGCTGCGGGTCATGAACCGCATGTACGACCTTTACCCGCGCCAGCGGGCCGACGGCGAGGTGCTGCTCGACGGCGACAACATCCTCGCGCCGGGGCAGGACCTGAACCTGCTGCGCGCCCGCATCGGCATGGTGTTCCAGAAGCCCACCCCGTTCCCGATGTCGATCTTCGACAACATCGCCTTCGGCATCAAGCTCTACAACCGCCTGCCGGCGAGCGAGCTCGCCGGGCGCGTCGAGGCGGCGCTGCGCGGCGCGGCGCTGTGGGACGAGGTGAAGGACAAGCTCGGCCAGAGCGGCCTGTCGCTGTCGGGCGGCCAGCAGCAGCGCCTCTGCATCGCCCGCACCGTCGCGGTGCAGCCCGAGGTGATCCTCTTCGACGAGCCGTGCTCGGCGCTCGACCCGATCTCGACCGCCAAGGTCGAGGAGCTGATGGACGACCTCGCCGAGCGCTACACGATCTGCATCGTCACCCATTCCATGCAGCAGGCGGCGCGCGTCTCCGAATACACGGCCTTCATGTACCTCGGCGAGCTCGTCGAGTTCGGCGAAACCAAGCGGATGTTCACCTCGCCCGACAAGCGGCAGACGCAGGACTACATCACCGGCCGCTTCGGCTAGCCCGCCACCCGTTTCTTCCCGCCCTCTTCCGAGCCCGGCGGCGGGGAAGAGCCCGCTCCAGCCAAGGTCTCTCCCATGTCCGATCACACCGTCAAGGCCTACGACAAGGAGCTCGACCTGCTCGGCCGCAAGATCGCGGAGATGGGCGGGATCGCCGAGAAGATGCTGTCGGACGCGATGGACGCGCTGGTCGACTTCGACGCCGACCTCGCGCGGGCGACGGTGGCCGTGGACCCCCGCCTCGACCTGCTGCAACGCGAGATCGAGGAACACGCGATCCTCATCATCGCCCGGCGCCAGCCGATGGCGGTCGACCTCCGCGAGATCGTGGCGGCGATCCGCATCTCCGCCGACCTCGAACGCGTCGGCGACCTCGCCAAGAACATCGCCAAGCGCGCCATCGTCGTCGCCGCCGAGGCGAGGCTGCCGCGCGCCATCATCGGCCTGAAGTCGATGAACGAGGTGGCGGCCCTGTTCCTCAAGGACGTGCTCGACGCCTACGCGCACCGCGACGTCGACCGCGCGCAGGCGGTGTGGACGCGCGACGCCGAACTCGACGCGCTGGAGGACAGCGTGTTCCGCGACCTCCTGACCTTCATGATGGAGGATCCGCGCAACATCTCGTTCTGCACGCACCTGCTGTTCTGCTCGAAGAACATCGAGCGCATCGGCGACCACGCCACCAACATCGCGGAAACGGTGGTCTACCTCGTGACCGGCGAGGCCCTGCCGGTGGATAGGCCCAAGGGACGCTCCTTCGCCACCCCGTCCGCCGATGTCGGCCTGAGCGCGTGATGGACAGCCTCGAGAAGACCGGCCGCGCCGTCGCGAAGACAGCCGCCGCCAAGACAGCCGCCGCCAAGACAGCCGCCGCCAAGACCGACGGCGTGTCCAGCGCCACGCCCCGCATCCTGGTGGTCGAGGACGAGGAGACGCTCGGCGTCCTGCTCGCCTACAACCTCGAGGCGGAGGGCTTCGCCGTCGAATGCGTGGAACGCGGCGACGAGGCGGACCTTCGCCTGATCGAGGATCCGCCCGACCTCGTCATCCTGGACTGGATGCTGCCGGGCGTGTCGGGCCTGGAAATCTGCCGGCGCATGCGCGCCCGCCAGGCGACCCGCGGCCTGCCGGTGATCATGCTGACGGCGCGCGGCGAGGAGGGCGAGCGCGTGCGCGGGCTCTCGACCGGCGCCGACGATTACATCGTCAAGCCGTTCTCGGTGCCCGAACTGATCGCCCGCGTCCGGGCCCTGCTGCGCCGTGCCAGTCCGGACCGGGTCGCCTCGCGCCTGGTCGCCGGCGACCTCGAGCTCGATCGCCAGAGCTGGCGCGTCCACCGCGGCGAGCGCACGGTGCACCTCGGCCCCACCGAGTTCCGCCTGCTGGAGTACCTGATGGCGAAACCCGGCCGCGTGTTCTCGCGGGCGCAACTGCTCGACAGCGTCTGGGGGCTGTCCGCAGAGATCGACGAGCGGACCGTCGATGTCCACGTCGGGCGCCTGCGCAAGGCGCTCTCGCAACAGGGACAGTCCGATCCGATCCGGACCGTGAGGGGCGCCGGCTACGCCTTCGACGAAACGTTCGGGGCCTGACGCGCCGGCCTGGAGGACGCGCCTTGCCCCCTCTCCCGTTGACGCCCCGGCGCCTCAGGCGCTCTTGCGACGGTTGCGATCCTGCACGGGCTGGTAGGCCATGCGGCTGTGATGTGCGCAATACGGACCGGCGCCGATCGGCGCCTTGCTGCCGCAGTATCGGAATTCCGCCGAGGACGGGTCGCCGACCGGCCAGCGGCACATCGACTCCCGCAGGTCCATGATCGTGACGTTCTCGGCGAAAGCGACCCTTTTGTCCCCTGGCGATCGGATCGGGGGGGCGGGCGGCCCGACGCGAAGCGCGACGGCGTTGTCCTGCGTCACCGCGGCCACCGCCGCCTGGGAGACCATCGGGCGCGTGGCCGGGCCCGGCTTGATCGCGCCGGGACGCGCCCGCGTCGAGGCCTCGACGGCCATGGCCTTGATGCGTCCGGACAGGCCCAGGCGATGCACCTTGCCGATGACGGCGTTGCGCGTGACGCCGCCGGCGAGTTCGGCCGCGATGCGGCTGGCGCTCAAACCCTCCAGCCACAACTTGCGGAGCAGTTCGACCCGCTCGTCGGTCCAAGACAGCGCCGTCGACGGAGTCGTTTCCCCGGTCACGACTGCTTCTTCGCCAAAGTACGTGTCGGTCATGTCCTTGTCCGCCGGTATCGGTCCTGGTTCGTGATCGGAACGCGCAGACGCGCGTCGTCGGGCAGCCTGACGCGGGCATGCGACGACGCACCGGCGAGCCGGCATCGTTGAACACAAGACGCTGGAAGTAATCGTGCCGCACGGCATGTCGTGACCGGCGGCCCAAGGCTACACTAGCTGTCGAATCGCGCGCAAGGGTGGTCAGGTTTCATTAGGTGTTTTCAACAAGCCCTTGCGTCTTCTGCGGGGCTCGCTCGAACACACGTGTGTCAAAGCAGGAACGAAAGCGAAGCGTCCCGCCGATCGCGGAACAGCTTGGCCGAAGAAGATCGCCCGTGTGTCTTTTTCGTCGTGGGTCCCGCTGCGGAAGCGCGCCGGTGCCGCTCGCCGATCCGCCGGAAGCGATGGCATAACAATCGCACGCCTTGGTCGACCGTCGATGCGACGCCCGCGTGGGCGGTTTGACCTCCGCGGGTGGACATCCTACATCTCGTGCTCAGGTCATGCCGCTCCCCGGGGGCGGCGTTTTTCGTGATGAAGCCTCACGATCTCAGGAGTGGGACATGACCTCCTCTTTGCTTCCGACCTACGCCCGCACCCCGCTCGCCTTCGCGCGCGGCGAGGGCGTCTGGCTGGAGACGGCCGACGGGCGGCGCTACCTCGACCTCGGCGGCGGCATCGCGGTGGCCTCGCTCGGCTACGCCCATCCCCACCTCGTCGCCGCATTGACCGACCAGGCCGGGCGGATTTGGCACACCTCGAACCTGTTCGAGATCCCGCAGGCCGAGCGGCTCGCGCGGCGCCTGTGCGCCGCGAGCTTCGCCGATTACGCCTTCTTCACCAATTCCGGCGCGGAAGCGCTGGAAGGCGCGATCAAGACCGCCCGCAAGTACCACGCGGCGGCCGGTCACCCCGAGCGCTTCCACATCATCACCTTCGACGGCGCCTTCCACGGGCGCACGCTGGCGACGATCGCGGCCGGCGGCAACGACAAGTACATCGAGGGTTTCGGGCCGAAGGCCCCGGGGTTCGACAAGGTCCCGTGGGGTGACGTGGAGGCTGTGAAGGCGGCCATCGGTCCGCAGACGGCGGCCGTGCTGGTCGAGCCCATCCAGGGCGAGGGCGGGATCCGGGTGCCGCCGCGCTCCTTCCTGCGCGCGCTGCGCGCGCTGTGCGACGCCCACGGCCTGTTGCTGGTGGTCGACGAGGTCCAGTCGGGGGTGGGGCGCACGGGCAAGCTGTTCGCCTACGAGTTTTCCGGCATCGAGCCCGACGTCATGGCCATCGCGAAGGGGATCGGCGGCGGCTTCCCGCTCGGCGCGTTCCTGGCGAGCGCCGAGGCCGCCCGCGGCATGACCTTGGGCACGCACGGCTCCACCTTCGGCGGCAACCCGCTGGCCGCCGCCGTCGGCAACGCCGTCCTCGACGTCGTCCTCGCCGACGGTTTCATCGACGCGGTGGCCGCCAAGGGCCTGCGTTTCAAGCAGCAGCTCGCCCGCCTCAAGGACGCCTACGGCGACGTGATCGCCGACGTGCGCGGCGAGGGCCTGATGCTGGGCCTGCAACTGCGCGTACCGCCGGCCGCCTTCACCGCCGCCGCGCTGGAGGAGCGCGTGCTGGTGATCCCGGCCGCCGACAACGTGGTGCGCCTCGTGCCGCCGCTGATCATCGCGGAGGCCGAGATCTCGGAGGCGATCGCCCGCCTCGAGGCGACCTGCCGGCGCCTGTCCACCGCCGCGCTCCAGCGCGGAGCCGCCGAATGACGCGGGCCGCCGAGATCTACGGCGTCGACGTCCGCCACTTCCTCGACCTGTCGGAGGTGCCGGCCGACGACCTGCGCCGCATCATCGACCACGCGGCGGCGCTCAAGGCGATCTGGCGCAAAGGGTCGCCGGCCCGTGACAAGCCGCTCGCCGGCCGCACCCTCGCGATGATCTTCGACAAGCCGTCGACGCGCACCCGGGTGTCCTTCGATCTCGCCATGCGCCAGCTCGGCGGCGAGACGATCATGCTGACCGGCAAGGAGATGCAGCTCGGGCGGGGCGAGACCATCGCCGACACGGCGCGCGTGCTGTCGCGCTTCGTCGAGGTCATGGTGATCCGCATGCTCGACCATTCCGCGATGGCGGAACTCGCGCGCCACGCGCAGGTGCCGATCATCAATGGGCTGACCAAGCGCTCCCACCCGTGTCAGATCATGGCCGACGTCCTCACCTTCGAGGAGCATCGCGGGCCGATCGCCGGCCGGACGGTCGCGTGGTGCGGCGACGGCAACAACGTGCTGTCGTCCTGGATACACGCCGCCGGGCGCTTCCGCTTCACGCTGCGCATCGCGACGCCGCCGACGCTCGGCCCTTCGGCGCAGACGCTCGAATGGGCGCGGGCCTGCAAGGCCGACGTGGTCCTCACCAGCGATCCCCGCGAGGCGGTCGCCGGCGCCGACTGCGTCGTCACCGACTGCTGGCTCTCGATGGGCGACGAGGACAAGACCGCCCGCTACAACCTCCTCAAATCCTACCAGGTGAACGCGGCCCTGATGGCGGCCGCCGCCCCCGACGCGATCTTCATGCATTGCCTGCCGGCCCATCGCGGCGAGGAGGTCAGCGACGAGGTGATCGACGGGCCCCGCTCGGTCGTCTTCGACGAGGCCGAGAACCGCCTGCACGTGCAGAAGGGCATCATCGCCTGGTGCCTCGGCGCGGGGGTGTGACGATGCCCGGACCGGATGCCACCCGTCCCGTGTCGGACCAGGGGCACGACGACCGCATCCTCCCCTTCGCCGTCGAGCCGCTCGACGTGCGCGGCCGCGTCGTCCGGCTCGGCCCCAGCGTCGACCACATTCTGAGCCAGCACAACTATCCCCCGCCGGTCGCGCGCCTCGTCGGCGAGGCGGCGGCGCTGACCGTGCTGCTCGGCTCGGCGCTGAAGATGGAGGGACGCTTCCAGCTGCAAACGAAGAGCGACGGCTTCATCGACATGCTGGTCGTCGACTTCGACGCGCCGGACCGCATCCGCGCCTTCGCCCGCTACGACGCCGAGCGGCTGTCGGAGGCGCCCAGGCACGGCGACCTGCTCGGCCACGGGCACCTCGCCTTCACCATCGACCGCGGCGGCGAGGCGTCGCGCTACCAGGGCATCGTCGCGCTGGAAGGGCAGGGGCTGGAAGCGGCGGCGCACCAGTACTTCCGCCAGTCCGAGCAGATCCCGACGCTGGTCAGGCTCGCGGTCGCGGAGAACGTCACCGGCGAGGGGGCGGCTTGGCGCGCCGGCGGGCTGATGGTGCAGTTCCTGCCCGAGGCGCCCGACCGCATGCGTCCAAGGGATCTCGATCCCGGCGACGCGCCGGCCGACTACCGGGCGGCCGAGCCGGAGGTCGACGACGCCTGGACCGAGGCGCTCGCCCTCGCCGGAACCGTCGAGGACCACGAACTCGTCGACCCCACGCTGTCCAGCGAGCGGCTGCTGTTCCGGCTGTTCCACGAGCGCGGCGTCAAGGTGTTCCAGCCCCAGATGGTGCGCGACGCCTGCCGCTGCTCGCGGGCGCGCATCGACGCGATGCTGCGACGCTTCACGCCGCAGGAGCGGGCCGACATGATCGGCGACGACGGCAAGATCGGCGTGACCTGCGAGTTCTGCTCGACCCATCGCGCGTTCGATCCGCACGACTTCGACAAACCGGATTGATCGGCGTGCGAGCGCCGGCGGCTTGCCCGTCGCGCCGCTCGGCCGTCCCCGCGCGACGCGCTTAGAAGTCGTCGCGGGCGTCGGGGTAATAGTCGCGGGTCGCCCTGCGATAGTCGCGTGGCGGCGCGGCGGAGGCGAGCAGCCCCTTGGTCGTCGTCACCGTCCAGCCGTTGCCGTGGCGATCGATGGACTTGACGACGCCCGCGCCCGGGATGCTCACGCCGGGCACGACCTCGAGTTCGCCGCGCCGGCCCTCGATCAGGGCCACGCCCTGGTAGACCTCGCGCACGACCCAGCCCGGCAGGACCGCCGACTTCGCCGTCGCGTCGCCGCCGGCCTTGTCGGCGAGCGTCTTGTGCGCCTCGTCCTTGCGCGCCTCGTCCTTGCGAACGTCCTCGGCGCTGGCGAGCCTCGTCGCGGGCGCCGGTTTCGCCACCGGGGCCGGGATCGGCAGCGCGTGCGATTGCACCGGCAGGCCCGGCTTGGTCGCGACCGGCCTAACTTCGGCGGGCTTCATCTCGTTGGGCGTGATCGATCCGGTCGAGGTGGTGTCGACGCCCTGGCGTTCGAGCGGACCCGAAGCGGTGGCGAGATGCTGCACCTTCGCGTTGGTCTCGCGCTGGGCTTTATCGATCTTGTCCGACAACACGGCGATCGCGGTGGTGGTCTCGCCTTTCACCGTGCTCAATCCGGCCTTCACGCCTTCGAGGTCGCCGGCGAGCGCGCGGACCTGGCCCGGCACCTGATCGCGCTGGAGGGCGGCGTGCAACGTCCCGAGTTCCGCGCGCAACGCGTCGACGTCCTTCGCCATCCGCTCGTTGGCGGAGCGAAGCTCGGACAGCTCGTCTCGCTTCCTGTCACGCTCGGGCGCGGCGGGCTGCGCGGCCTCTTGCTGGCTCGCGGCGGCGGTCGCCTCGATCCCTGCCGCCGTCCGATGCGTCACCACGTGGTCGCTGACCGTCCAGGCGAACCCGATCAGGCCGACGATCATCGCGGCATGGGCGCTGTAGTCCAAGAGCAGCGTCTTGTAGGACTTGGAGGGTGGCGGCTCCGGGTCCCGAGCGGCCCCGGCCGGAAACGGATCGAAGGCGATCGGCGCCTCCGTTTCCGCCAGCGATGTGCCCGCCGGCACGTGTCGGCCCGGGGCCGCCGAGGTCGTCTCCCCGCCGGCCGTTCCGTCGGCCATGTCCGCCTGCTCGCGGTGCATGGCGATCGCCCGCTCGACGCTTGGCGCCTGGTCCGCGGCCTGGTCTCTCGTCTCTTTGCCGTCCGGCAGCGTCATGGTCGTACACCCCTGGTCGCTGGGAAACTCCTGGCGGCCATTCGCGCAAATCTCACTTAATGCCACGTTAAGCCTTCCATCGATCGGGCGCCAACATCGCGCGCAACCCGAGCCACAAAGAGGCGTTTTACCGTCAGCACGGAGGTTTCATGGTCAAGTCGATGTCATTGGCGGCCGTCGTCTCGCTTGTCGCGACGGTGGGCGCCCTCGCGCAGTCCAACGGACCGTCGGGGGGCGCGTCGTCCCGCGACGGCGCCGATCCTCGGTCGAACTACATCACCTCGACCGGGGCGACCGTCCCCCATCCCGGCGCCTCCCAGAGCGGCGGAACGACGCCGCTCGACGTGGGCGTCCAGCGGCGGGACGACAAAATCCTGGGCAGCATCTGCAAAGGATGCTGATTCCGGGGTAAGGGCTTCGTGAGGCGGGCGCGGGCACCGCGAGGAGCCGGGATATTCGATGAGCGACGACACCTACAAGCGGACCATCTGGCTCGCCGCCAACGGGCGCGATGTCGAGATCATCGACCAGACCGGCTTGCCGCACCGCTTCGCCGTCATGACGCTGGCGAGCGTGGCCGACGCGGCGCGGGCGATCAAGGACATGCACGTGCGCGGCGCGCCGCTGATCGGCGTCGCCGCCGCCTACGGCATGGCGCTGGCCATGCGCGACGATCCCTCCGATGCCGGCCTGGCGGCCGCGGCCGACCTCCTGCGCCGAACGCGCCCGACGGCGGTGAACCTGGTGTGGGCGCTTGACGCGATGCGCGAGGCTCTCGGGACGCGTCCGCCGGCGGAGCGGGAAGCCGCCGCCTACGCCAAGGCCGGCGCGCTCGCCGACGAGGACGTCGCCGTCTGCCACGCGATGGCGAACCACGGCGTCGAACTGATCCGCGCCCTGTCGCGGGCGCGGGGCGGGCGCCCGGTCAACATCCTCACCCACTGCAACGCCGGCTGGCTCGCCGCCGTGGAATGGGGCACGGCGACGGCGCCGATCTACGCCGCGCACCGCGCCGGCATCCCCGTCCACGTCTTCGTCGACGAGACGCGGCCGCGCAACCAGGGCGCGTCGCTGACCGCGTGGGAACTGGGCCGGCACGGCGTGCCGCACACGGTTGTCGTCGACAACGTCGGCGGCCACCTGATGCAGCACGGCCGCGTCGATTGCGTGATCGTGGGCACCGACCGCACCACCGCGAGCGGCGACGTCTGCAACAAGATCGGCACCTACCTGAAGGCGCTGGCGGCGCACGCCAACGGAGTGCCTTTCTACGTGGGCGCGCCGTCGTCCTCGATCGACTTCGCCATCGACGACGGCGTCGCCGGCATCGACATCGAGGAGCGCGGCACGGAGGAGGTCACCCACATGACAGGGCTGACCGACGAGGGGGCGATCGCCCGCATCCTCGTCACGCCGCCGGGCAGCCCCGCGCTGAACGTCGCCTTCGACGTGACGCCGGCGGCGCTGGTGACCGGCCTCATCACCGAGCGCGGCGTGGTCGGCGCGACGAAGGCCGCGCTGGCCGCCGCCTTTCCCGAGCGCGTCGCGGCGAAGCGGGAGGCCGCCTGAGGCGTCGGCCGGTCGCGACGGCGAGGGGTGGCCCTCACGCGCCCCGGTACGGCGAGCGCCCGATCGTGTCCTCGGCCTCGGCGATCGCGCCGGGCGTGCCGACGTGCAGCCATTGGCCGTCGAGACGATGGCCATGGAGGCGGCCCCGCTCCGCCGCGGCGAAGAAGGTCGGCGCGAGGCGCACCGGGCCGTCCGGCATGCCGGCGAACAGGGCCGGCTTGATGATGCCGACGCCGGTGTAGACGAACGGCGCGTCGGCGCCCTCCTCGCGTCGGCGCAAGCGCCCGTCGGCCTCCATCGTGAAGTCGCCCGGCCAGTCGACGCCGACGCTGCTGCCCGTGTCCGCGACCAGCAGCAGGACGTCCATGACGGCGGGGTCCCAGCGGGCGACGAGCGCGGCGAGGTTGGAGCGCCGGCCTTCCAGCCAGAAGGCGTCGGTGTTGCAGAGGAAGAACGGCTCGCCGCCGATCTGCGGCAGCATCTTCTTGATGCCGCCGCCCTGGTCGAGCAGCATCGCCCGCTCGTCCGAGACGGTGATCGCCGGGTCGCGGCGTCCGGCCAGGCGGTTGGCCAGGTGCGCCTCGATCTGGTCGGCGCGGTAATGGACGTTGACGATCGCACGCTTCAGCCCCGCTTGGGCGAAGCGGTCCAGCGCGTGGTCGATCAGCGCCTTGCCGGCGACCCGGATCAGCGGCTTGGGCACCGTCTCGGTGATCGGGCGCATCCGCGTCCCGAACCCGGCCGCGAACACCATCGCCACGCCGGGCATGTTCTCGACCGGCGCGCCGTCGAGCGCCCGCAGCGGCGGACGGGTCGGGGATCGCGCCGGTTTGGAGGCGGATTTCAGGACGGGGTCGCCAGCAAGCCCGGCACGTTCTGCTCTACCCAAGATTTCAGCTCCGCCAACGCGGGATGCGCGAGGTTCTTGCGCAGGTACGTTTGTATGCGCGGGATGTGAACGAGGTATTGCGGTTTGCGGTCCCGCTTGTCGAGGCGGGCGAAGATTCCGAGGATCTTGGTCGCGCGCTGGGCGCCGAGGATCGCGTAGGCCTTGGCGAAGGCCGCCATGTCGAAGCCGGCATCCTGCCGACGCCGGGCCATCGCGTAATGGCCGAGCAGCCGCAGCTCGACCTCGGCCGGAACGGACACGCGCGCGTCCTGCAGGAGCGAGGCGACGTCGTAGGCGGGATGCCCGAGCACGCAATCCTGGAAGTCGATCATGCCGACCCGGGCGATGCCCTCGCGGTCCGCCAGCCACAGGAGGTTCGGCGAATGGTAGTCCCGCAGCGTCCAGGTGGGGGGCGCGGCGAGCACGTCCTCCAAGGTGTCGCGCCAGAGCTTGATGAAGTTGGCCTTGGCGCCGGAGGAGGGCATCACCTTGGCGAGGTGCGGCGCGTACCATTCCGGCAGCAGCTCGACCTCGATGGTCAGCGCCTCGATGTCGTAGGGCGGGATCTCGTAGGTGCCGTCGTCGCCGTCGGGCAGGATGGTGGCGCGCGGGCGGGCGTGGAGGTGCGCCAGGGCGGCGACCGCCTCGGCGTAGCGCTCGACGATGATCGCGTCGCCGTCGACGAGGAGGTCCGAGCCCAGGTCCTCGATGATCGCGAGACCGGTACCGACATCGTGCGCGTGGACGGCCGGCGCGGAGAAGCCGAGGTCGCGCAGGCCCGCCCCGATCGCGAGGTAGGGCGTGATGGTCTCGGCGAGGTGGGCGATGGCGCTGTAGGGCTTGCCGAACCGGATCGGCGGGCCGTCGGGGCGCGGTGGCGAGATCATCAGAATCGCCCTGGTGCCGTCGGGTTTCAGCAGCCGTTCGTAGGCGCGCGTGGAGGCGTCCCCCATCATGAAGGTGCGCTCCGCGTCGGTGAAGCCGCCCCGCTCCAGGATGGCGCGCACGGAGCGCGACAGGGTGAGGCGCTGCCCGAGCGCGCCGACGCCGGTCACCGCGATGGTGCGGAAGCCCGGCCCCTTCTCGTTGTCGATGTGGAAGGCGATGTCGAGCCGCTCGCCGGCGAGGCCGCCGCCCGCCCGCTCCGGCCACTCCACGATGACCAGCGCCCCCTCGGCCGCCTCGTCCCAGCCGAGTTCGGCGAGTTCGGACGGGTCCTTGATGCGGAACAGGTCGGCGTGGACGATGGGGAAGCGGGCGGCGTCCTTCACGGCGCTGTCGTAGACCTGGAGCAGGGTGAAGGTCGGGCTCGGCACCTCCAGCTCCGGGTCGCCGGTCAGGGCGCGGATGAGCGCGCGGGCGAAGGTCGTCTTGCCCGAGCCGAGTTCGCCCGACAACGTGACGAGGTCGCCCGGCTGGACCAGCGAGGCGATGTCGGCGGCGAGCGACGTGGTCGCCGCCTCGTCGACCACGTCGAGGTACCAGACGAACGAGGGCCGGGGCTCCGGCTGCGCCTCGGCGGTCATGACGCGACGATCATGGGATGTTTCTCCGGCGGACTGCGTGATGTCTGCCCGAACCTGGTTACCGAAGCAGCATGGATCTACCGTCCGAAAAAGCAAACCGGCCTCGGCGAGGCGGGGCCGCTCAAGCCTCTTCGGCGATGGCCAGCTTCTCATTGCGCGTCGGGAAGATGCAAGTCACCGTGGTGCCCTGGCCGGGCGCGCTGTCGATCAGCACCCGGCCGCCGTGCAGCTCGACGAAGCTCTTCACGATGGAAAGGCCGAGCCCGACGCCGCGATGGCGCGAGCCGATCGTGTTGGAATGAAAGCGGTCGAAGACGTGGGCGAGGACGTCGTCGGGGATGCCGCGCCCCTGGTCGGACACCTTGATCACGATCTCGTCGCCGCGCCGCAGCGCCGCCAGCGTCACGGTCTGCCCCGGCGCGGAGAAGCCGATCGCGTTGGACAGGAGGTTGAACAGGATCTGCCGCAGGCGCTTGGCGTCGGCCTTGAACGACCCGAGGTTGGGCAGGGCGACGACCTGGAGCGTCAGCGCCGACTCGGACAGCCGGTCCTGCACGCCCTCGGCGGCGGAGCGGATCGTTTCCAGCACGTCGATGTCGCGGACGTTGAGTTCGAGGGCGCCGGTGTCGATGGTCGCGAGGTCGAGGATGTCGTTGATGATGGCGAGCAGCGCCGCCGACGACTTCATGACGTAGCCGACGTACTCGCTCTGCTTGGGGTTGAGCGAGCCGATCGAGCCGTCGCCGAGCAGCTGGATGAAGCCGATGATGTTGGTGAGCGGCGAGCGCAGCTCGTAGCTGACGTGGTGGACGAAGTCGTTGCGCAGCTGCTCGGTCTCCAGCAGCGCCTGGTTGCGCTCGGTCAGCGCCCGCTCGACGTTCACGCTGGCCGTGGTGTCGGTGAAGGTCAGCAGCGTCGCCCCGTCGGGGAGGGGCGCGGCGGTGCAGTCGATGATGGTGCCGTCGCGGCAGGTGAGCCGCTGTTCGAGCCCCGTCCGCTGGTCGTGCAGGCCGGCGACCGCCATGCGCAGCGTGCCCCACGGCTCGGCGGAGGGCGACAGCCGCGCGCAGAGGGTGGCGACGCGATCGATGTGCGGCTTGGCGTCGAGGTCCTTGCGCTCCAGGCGCCACAGCGTGGCGAAGGCGGCGTTGGACAGCTTCAGGCGGCCGTCGGTGCCGAAGACGGCGACGCCCTCCTTCAGCGTGTCGAGCGTCTCGCCCTGGACGCGGGCCTGCGCGTTGAAGCGCGACTCCAGGTGGAACTGCGCGGTCACGTCGTCGAACAGGTAGGTGACGCCGTTCTGCTGGCTCGGGTTGATGACGGCGCGCAGCGTCCGGCCGTCGGGCAGGTGCCAAACCTGCTCGCTGGTGTCGAGCGACTGGTAGCCGGCGAGGTGCGCCTCCTTCCAGGAGCGGAAGTCCGCCTGTTCCGGCAGCATGTGGCGCGCGCGCAGGCGGTCGAGGATCTCCGACTCGCTCGGTCCGCCCTCGAGGAAGGCGGCGTCGAGCGACCACAGCTGCCGGTAGGCGGCGTTGTGGAAGACGAGCTGCTTGCGGCGATCGAAGATCGCGACGGCGGTGGACAGCTGGTCGAGCGTGCGGGCGTGCGCCTGGGTGGCCTGCTGGAGGTCGAGCCTGGCGCCTTCCAGCTGCGACACGTCGAAGGCGATGCCGGTGGATCCCCCCTCCTGCGGCACCTCGACGACCTCGAGGCTGCAGCGCCACCCGGCCAGCACGGCGGCGGCCTGGCCGCGATAAACCTCGTTGCGCGCGCGCCGCGCCGCCGCCGCTTCCCGCGCCGGAGGCTCGAGCAGCTCGGTGCCGCGCAGCACGGCGTCCCGCGCGTCCTTCGCCTCGACGGCGAGGACGTAGGCCCGGTTGACCCAGGTCAGCTGGGACGACCCGTCCCGGACCCACACCGGGCAGGGGATCGCGTCGAGCAGCGCGCGCAGGCCGTCGAGTTCGCCGGCGGTGTGGGCGTGCGCCTCGCGCAGCCGCGTCACCTCCAGCCGGTCGCCGGACACGTCGCGGACGCGCATGACGGCGCGGCCGTTCACCGCCCGCCCCTCGATCTCCAGGTGGCGGCCGGCGAGGCTGACGGCGCCCAGGCGGAACGCCTCGCCGCGCTCGCGCAGCCGGCCGACGCAGCCCTCGAGCGCTTGCGCCTGTTCGGCGCGCAACCACGAGCCGAAGGAGAGGACGCGGCGCAGGATCGGCGTGTCGCTGACGAGGCCCACGTCGCCCTCGACCTCGGGATCGGCCGATTGCGACCCCCAGGCGACGATGATCTGCGTCTCGGCGGCGAGGAAGGTCTCGGCGCGGTCGAGCTTGGCGCGGACCTCGTGGAGGGCGGCGAGCAGCGCGTTCTCGCGCCCCTGCGCGCGACGGCGCCCGGCGAGGTGGAGCAGCGCGACGATGGTCGCGAACAGCACCAGGCCGACGAAGATCGAGGACAGGTAGGTGTCGTGGATGCCGCGCAGGTCGCCCAGCACGGCGAGGCGGCTCGCCAGCTCGCCCCCGGCATCCGATGAAGCGCTCGTCCGCACCGCGTCGGCGCGCGCCGCGCCGCACGCCAACGCCGGGGTGGCACCGGGCAGGACGACGCGAGACCACAACCGCGTATAGCCGGTCTCCCGCAGTCGCCTGCGCATCCGTCGAACCTCGCCCGCCTCGAATCGCGCCATCCTAGCGACGCGCGTCCGGTTTGATAATCGAGCCGAGCGGTTCGGCGATGCCGGAAATCGGCCCCGGCGGCGATGGCCGCCGGGTGTTGCGCTTTGGCCGCGCGACGGTCGGGCCGGGTGGCGTTTTCGCGGGAACGGAGCAGGCTCGTGGGAGGGCCGCGTGCACTGTCGTCCGGGTCATGGAAGCGGCTTCGCTGAAACTCGGATGGTTCCTGCCTCCGACGATGAGGCGGTCCGTCGGACGATCGGGAGCGCGTTCGACGGCGCCGTGCGCCTCATGCCGTGCGCCTCATTACGTCCTGTTCCGCGCGTTTGCACGATCACGGCAGGAGGCGGGGTCCGATGACCGTTTTTGCCCGTGAACAGGGCTTAGGGTAAATATACCTTATGCCCTGTCATCGAATACATCTCGTCAAAGTACCCCCGACCGTCCCGCCCTGGCCGTTCGGCGTAGCCGTTCCCCCGGCCATCGACGACACCGGCCTTTTCATCGGCGCCCGCGTCCGCCTCGCGCGGTTCGCCCGAAGCGGCGGCCTCGCGTTCGACGCCGACGGGCCGTCGCTTGCTCGCGCTCCTCTCGGTCGTGGCCGAGCGTACGGTGGCGGACGATGTCCTCGCGCCCATCGCCGCCGCGTCCGACCATTGGCGGCGCGGCGCAAAGGCCCTCGCTAACATCCGCCTCGCCCAGGCGCGGCTGCCCCGGCTCACATAGAGGTTAACGCGCGGAACGTGCGGGATGCGGCGGACCTGCTCGACGGCGGCCTGACACCGCATGCCCTCATGAAAGCGCTCGGCTTCGACACCGCTGCGCTTGAGAAGTTCGATCCTGACCAAGCGCGCGTGCCCGCCGGAAGCGGTCCGACCAGCGGGCGATGGACAGATGGATCAAATTCCGGTGCCACCATCACCCCGGTCTCGTCATCCCGTCAGGTCGAGCCTCGCCTGCCCATCATCCCGATCGTCGACGACGATCCGATTGTGCCTCTTGGCGAGATCGTCATACCGCATGACGGTATTGTTGATCCGCTCGACCCGGCAAACCTCAACAGGCGGTTGAGTGCCGCAGAACTGCTAGAAATTGCCGCAACGCTCAAGATGATACGAGCCTCCGACCCTGCTGATCAACGACGTTTGATCCCGCATGAGTACAAGAACTTTCCGCACAAGGACACAAAGGCGCAACTGCCAATCGGTGGCACTTACAAGACCTACTATATGCGCCTGCCAGGCGCCGATCCTGGAGACTCTAGGATTGTCATAGACGAGCGTGGTCCTATTTACTTTACGAAGAACCATTACAGAAGCTTTTATCCGGTAGATGTTCTAAAGCGAAGAAACTGAGGACAGGCCTATGCCCAGATACGTCATACAGCTTGAGGTCGCCGACCAGAAAACGCTCGACGAGTTACGAGCCGCGGTCCGTGCCCGGCCTGAGGTGAGCAAGGCGGTAGCGACAAAGACAGATCCAACACCGGCACCAGCAAAGGAGACGATGGGCACGCGCATTATTACAGTCGACGCGTCGGGGTGGACGCGCAGCCGCGACATCTACGACGCGATCCTGCCCCTGCTCGGCGCACCCGTCTGGCATGGAGACAACATGAACGCGCTCACCGAATCGATCGTCTGGGGCGAGATCAATGCCGTCGAGCCACCTTACGTCCTGCGCATCCACGGCACCGCGACCCTGCCGCCCGACGTCGCCGAGGAACTGGGCTGGCTCAAGGAAGGAGTGACGGACGGTCGGGCGGAGTTCAACGTCCGACGCGGGCACGACGTCGACGTCGATGTCGAACTCCTGCCCTGACCGCCGCGCGCCGTCGGACCCGCCTGATCCCGCGTCGCCCGACGCCATCGCCGACGTCGGGCGCGTCCGCGCGCTGCTGATCGCGGCGGCGCGGCGGGGCCGGGCGGTCAGCTACGCCGACCTGCTCGACCAACTCGGCCATCGCTTCACCCGCCCCAGGATGCGGACGCTGTGCCGGACGCTCGACGCGATCGACGACGCGACCGCCGCCGCCGGCGAGCCGGACCTCGCGGTGCTGGTCGTGCGCGCGTCGGACGGCCTGCCCGGGCAGGGTTGGTGGACCGGCCGCGCGCTGATGGCCGGCTACGACGGCCCGTGGACCGGGCCGGCGGCGACCGTGTTCGTGCGCGCGGCGCAGGATCGCGCGTTCCGGTACTGGACCGACCGGCCGGCCGGCGCGTGAGCGCGCGGCCGGCACGGCGATGGGCGATGCCTCAGTAGCGGTACTCGTTGGTCTTGTACGGCCCCTGCGCGGGGACGTTGAGGTAGGCGGCCTGCTTGTCGCTCATCACGGTCAGCTTGGCGCCCACCTTCTCGAGGTGGAGCTTGGCGACCTTCTCGTCGAGCGACTTCGGCAGCGTGTAGACGTGGCGGCCGTACTCGCCCTGCTTGGTCCACAGCTCGACCTGCGCCAGCGTCTGGTTGGTGAAGGACGCCGACATCACGAAGGACGGGTGGCCGGTGGCGTTGCCGAGGTTCACCAGCCGGCCTTCCGACAGCAGGATGATCCGCTTGCCGGACGCCAGCTCGATCTCGTCGACCTGCGGCTTGATGTTGTTCCACTTCATGTTCTTCAGCGCGCCGACCTGGATCTCGCTGTCGAAGTGGCCGATGTTGCAGACGATCGCCCGGTCCTTCATGGCGCGCATGTGGTCGACGGTGATGACGTCGACGTTGCCGGTCGCCGTCACGAAGATGTCGGCGCGCGACGCCGCGTCCTCCATGGTGGTGACCTCGTAGCCCTCCATCGCCGCCTGCAGGGCGCAGATCGGGTCGATCTCGGACACCATCACCCGGCAGCCGGCGTTGCGGAGCGAGGCGGCCGAGCCCTTGCCCACGTCGCCGAAGCCGGCGATCATCGCCACCTTGCCGGACATCATCACGTCCGTGCCGCGCCGGATGCCGTCGACGAGCGACTCGCGGCAGCCGTACAGGTTGTCGAACTTCGACTTGGTGACGGAGTCGTTGACGTTGATCGCCGGCCACAGCAGCCGGCCCTCCTTCTCCATCTGGTAAAGGCGGTGGACGCCGGTGGTGGTCTCCTCCGACACGCCCTTGATGGCCTGCCCGTTGCGGCCGTACCAGCCGGGATGGGTCTTCAGCCGGCCCTTGATGGCGGCGAACAGCACCTCCTCCTCCTCGTTGGTGGCGCCTTCGAGGAAGGCGGTGTCGCCGGCCTCCGCCTTCATGCCGAGGTGGATCAGCATGGTGGCGTCGCCGCCGTCGTCGAGCACCATGTTCGGCGTGCCGCCGTCGTCCCACTCGAAGATCCGGTGGGTGTAGTCCCAGTAGTCGGTGAGGCTCTCGCCCTTGATCGCGAAGACCGGGGTGCCGGCGGCGGCGATGGCGGCGGCGGCGTGGTCCTGCGTCGAGTAGATGTTGCAGGACGCCCAGCGCACGTCGGCGCCGAGCGCCTTCAGGGTCTCGATCAGCACGCCGGTCTGGATCGTCATGTGCAGCGAGCCGGCGATGCGCGCGCCCTTCAGCGGCTGCGCCGCGCCATACTCGGCGCGCGTCGCCATCAGGCCGGGCATCTCGGTCTCGGCGATGTCGAGTTCCTTGCGACCCCAGTCGGCGAGGGCGATGTCGGCGACGACGTAATCCTTGGGCGCGTGGGTCATGGGGCGGTGGAACTCCGTTGCGGTGCCAGCGCTATAGCAAGGCCGCGCGCCCCTAGCAATAAAGATATAAGCAAGTCTTTATATGGCTGGGCCGCGTCCCCGGTTGCCCCGCCGGTCGATCTTTGCGATGGCAGGCGCCGCGGTTGGTTGGGGTCACGACATCGGATGGACGGTCGCGGGATCAACGTCGGCATCTGCCTCGACGCGCGCATGCTGGATGCCGCCATCGTCATGCTGGCCTCCGTCAAGGCGCACGCGCGGGCGGAGCGCCCGGTCACCGTCTACGCGCTGACCGATTTCGCCTCGCCGGACCTCGCCCTGCTGGCCGAGGCGATGGCGGACGCGACGTTCGCGCTGGTGCCGGTCGCCTGCACCAACGTCCACGGCGCCTTCCCCATCCGCGACCACATCACCGCCGGCACCTACCTGCGCTTCCTGCTCCCGGAGCTGCTGCCCGACGTCGAGCGCATCATCTACCTCGACGTCGACGTCGTCGTGCACCGCGACCTCGAAGCGCTCTACGACACGCCGCTCGACGGCACGCCGGTGGCGGCGATGCCCGACTGGCCGATGCTGGTCGGCAGCCTCACCTGGCCGACCTTCTTCATCCCCCACGACGGCGAGCGGCTGCGCTTCGCCGCCTACGTGCGCCGCGTGCTCGGCCTCGAATGCGAGGGCACCACGGACTACTTCAACTGCGGCGTGATGGTCTTCGACCTCGCGCGATGGCGGGCCGACGACGTCGCCGGGCGCACGGTCAAGTACCTGACCGACAACCCCGGCCTGTACTACATGGACCAGGACGCGTTGAACTTCATCATGGGCGGTCGCTACGCCCGGCTCGACGCGCGCTACAACGCCTTCGCCAACTGCTCCTTCCCGGCCTACGTCAACGCGCTGGTGCGCTTCACGCGGGCCGGCCGGCGCTGGGAGGCGCTGCGCACGCTCTGGCGCACCGACCCCTGGGTGGTGCACTACGCCGGCGCCAACAAGCCGTGGAACCCGGGCGAGGCGCCGACGCCGCGCGACGCGTTGTGGTGGCACTACGCGGCGCTGTCGCCGATGGGGGCGCGGGTGCTGGCCGCCTACCGCGCGAAGGAGACGGACAAGCAGAAGCGCCGGAGCAAGGTGCCGGTGGCGCTGCGCGACGCCGGGGTGGTCCCCTGAGGCTTCCGCCCGAGGCCGACGCTGTCACCACAGCCGGAACGGCACGCCGCTCCATAGCTTGAGCAGGCCGGCGAGCCATGGCCCGAGCGTACCCGCCAGATCGCGACCGTGGTGGGCGAGGTTCGTGGCGAGCCGCGAGCGCCGCCGCCAGCGCGGCAGGGCCGGATCGCTCTCGCCGTGGTCGAGCCGGATCAGCAGCGCCACGAGGTTGAGCTTCAGCCAGACGTTGGGCGCGAAGCGCGCCGCCTCCGCGACCAGGTGATCGACGATCAACAGCCGGGCGTGCGCGTTGCTGTCGCCGCCGCCGCCGGGCTTGAAGCACAAGGTGCGATCGAGCTGCGCGCGCCGCGTGTAGATGTTGCCGCCGTGGACGCGGTAGGCGAACACCGGCTCGTCGATCAGCGCGCTGCCGCACAGCGCCCCGATGGCGTGGCCGAAGTACATGTCCGTGCCCGTGCGCAGCTGGGCGAGGGCCGGGTTGTCGGCGAACAGCAGCAGCGCGTCGCGGCGGTAGCAGCTCCCCGACGTCGGCGACCACACCCACGAGGTGTGCAGCGGCGGCACGTGGTGGATGCGGCCGTCGAGCCGCGCCGCCAGCGCCGTCCCCGGCCACGCGCCGTCCGGGGGGCGGTAGGGGCGCACGAGGGTCCGCTTCAGCCCCTTGCCGCCGCGGACGTAGCGGTTGAAGTCCTCACCCGTCGCCACGACCACCCGAACGTCGTCGCCGTCGCCGACCACCTGCAGCATGTCGCCGGAGGTGAAGCCGACGTGCGGGCGCAACGACAGGTGCGCGTAGACGTGCGCCTCGACGCAGCCGGGCAGCAGGAGGTCGTCGGCGTCGACGAAGATGACGTAGGCGCCGCGCGAGGCGGCGAGCCCGTCGAGCGAGGCGGGGGTCTGCCCGTCGTTGCTCGCGCGCCGGACGACGCGCACGGGCAGGCCGCGCGCCTCGATGTCCGCCAGCACCGCGCCGGTCTCGTCGGTGGACGCGTTGTCAACCACGATGCACTCGACGTGGGGGTAGGTCTGCCCCAGCACGGAGGCGACCGCCGCGCGGAGGAAGCGGCCGTAGTTGAAGTTGACGACCACGACGCTGACGAGCGGCGGGGCGATGGTCGCGGCATCCTCGAGGCCGATGGGTGCTGCTTGGGTCATGTCGTTCGCCGGTGTGGACGCGTGGCTATCGCACGCCGAGGCGACGTGGACCAAGCCGCGACGCGCGGCGTCGAACGCACGCCGAGCAGGTCGCGACGCATTCCCGGCGCGAACGCGATGCGCTATGGAGCCGGCGTGCAGGGAGCTTGAACGGCAACGATGACTGACGTGAGGATCTCCGACGCGGCGGCACCACCCGTCCCGCCGCGCAAGACGGGCATCGCGATCATCGCCAACGACAAGGTCATGCACTGGCTGCTGCCGTTCCTGGAGTCCTGGCGGGCGACCAACGCCCACCTGCCCATTCACCTCATCCCCTACGACGACAACATGGAGAGGACGCGCCGCGTCGCCGACCTGTAC
The DNA here is from genome assembly GCA_964244495.1 of uncultured Beijerinckiaceae bacterium. Taxonomy (GTDB): domain Bacteria; phylum Pseudomonadota; class Alphaproteobacteria; order Rhizobiales; family Beijerinckiaceae; genus RH-AL1. Next base: position 63,905 of record CAXTIU010000010.1, on the reverse strand, counting down.
GGCGTCGCCGTCTCCGACATCGATTGCCGCGAGCTCGACGCCCTGTCGAAGAAGCTCTACCCCTTCAGCCTCGGCAAGCGGTTCCGCCTGCGCAAGCTGCTCTCCCTCGCCCTGCCGCTCGACGAGGTGGTCTACCTCGACGTGGACATCATCCTGTTCCGCGACCTGGCCCCGCTGCTCGGCCGCCTCGAGCCGGGCGTCGTCGACTTCATCGTCGCCACCAAGACCAACGAGTACGTCTACAACAGGCACCACCTCGACATCGACTACCTGCGCGACGCCCTCACCTTCAACGACGGCTTCTTCATCACCTCGAACAGGATCCTCACCGTCCAGGACTTCTACGACGCGATGGAGGCCGACGAGCGGACCTTCGACACCGTGCGCCAGCGCGGCGGGCTCTACGCGCAGCCGCTCGTCAACTTCGTCGTCCACCGCAAGCGGCTGAAGGTGGTGCCGGGCTACGACCTTGCGTCGGACGTGTCGGGCGAGAGCTACCACAAGGCGGTCGGCGTCACGACGGGCGCCGACGGCGGCTTCATCTGCCAGTGGGGCGGCAAGATCGTCTTCGCGCACTGGCCGGGCGTCACCGGCGTGCCCAAGGGCCAGGTCTTCGACGAGGCCTGGGCCGCCTACGCGAAGCGGGCGCAGGACCGCCTCGACGGCAGGCTGAAGTGACCGGTGCGCCGGCCACGTCGGCCGAGCGGCACGCGTCCGGGCACGGCTTCGCGCTGCCGCGCGTGGCTGTCATCATCGTCAACTTCAACTACGGCGCCTATCTCGCGGCGGCGGTCGACTCGGTGTTCGCCCAGACCTACGACGGCGTCGAGTGCATCCTGCTCGACAACGGCTCGACCGACGACAGCCCCGTCGTCATCGACGCGCTCCAGGCGCGCTACCCCCGGATGCGCGTGGTGCGGCGCCCCGACAACGGCGGGCAGTCGCTCGCCTCCGTCGAGGGGTTCCTGGCGACGAGCGCGCCCTACGTCACCTTCCTCGACGCCGACGACGTGATGCTGCCGGACTTCCTGGCGACCCACGTCTTCGTCCACCTGTCGCTGCGCGTGCCGCTCGGCTTCACCTGCTCGGACATGTTCCAGACGCTGGGCTCCGACCTCGTGCTCGGCACCTTCGTCGCGCTGAACGGCTACGTCCGCGAGGGCGTCGGCCGCGAGCCCGACCTGCTGCGCCCGGTCGACGTCACCGAGGCCGCGCTGCCGCTGGCGCGGCTCAAGCCCGTGCCGGCCGACGCCGTGCACCGCGTCGCCCCCGACCGGCGGGACTGGCCGTGGGCCTCGATGTCGGCCTTCGTGTTCCGCCGCGACGCGCTCAACCTCGTGATGGGCAATCCCGCCCTGCGCACGCTGACGAGCAACTTCGACGTGTACCTCGCGCGCGGCGTCAACGCGCTCACCGGCAGCGCGATCATCGACCGGACGCTCACCGTCTACCGCATGCACGCGGCCAACGTCTTCGCCCGCCACCCGCAGCTGGCCCACGTCTTCAATTTCGAGCGCCTGGGCCGCAACGACCACGAGCAGCGGGTGCGGCGGCTGCTGGTCGACAACCTGTTCGCCACCGCCGGCACCCTGCTGCCGAAGCTGCAGAGCCAGGCCGACTTCCTGCGCGCCGCGCGCCTCACCAACGACATCGCGCCGCGCCTGATGTCGGAGGCGCGACCGGGGCAAACCTACCTGCAGGAGAAGTTCGCCGAAGCGCTGCCGGCGCTGCGGGCGCTGGTTCCGCGCGCGCAACTGATGCTGTGGGCGCTCCAGCTGCGCGCCTGGTCGCCGCTCCAAGCGCTCCTGTCGAGTCGGGGCTAAGGCACGGTGCCTCCCTTGGCGCACCGCCGTTCCGCCCCCATTTTCCCCTCATGACCTCATCATCGCCTTCGCCGGACGTCGTCGTGGTCGGCGCCGGCGCGGCCGGCATCGCGGCCGGGCGGGAGCTGCGCCGGCGCGGCGTGTCCGCCCTGATCCTCGAGGCGCGCGACAGGCTCGGCGGCCGCGCCCACACGGACGCCTGCGGCACGCCGACCCCGCTCGATCTCGGCTGCGAGTGGCTGCACTCGGCCGATCGTAACGTGCTCGCCGCCATGGCGCCGGACCACGGCTTCACCCTCGACAGGAGCGAGCCGCCGTGGCGCCGGCGGAGCGTGCAGCCCGGCTTCGGCGACGTTGAGCGGGCGGCGTTCGGCGCCGAGCAGGACGCGTTCTACGCCCGGCTGGAGGACGCCGCCGACGCCGTGCGCCGCACCGGGCGCGACCGGCCGGCTTCCGAGCTGCTCGATCCGGCCGCGCGCTGGAACGGCCTCACCGACGCGATCTCGACCTACTACAACGGCGCGCCGCTCGATCGCGTCTCCGTGCTCGACTTCGACCGCTACACCGACACGGACGTGAACTGGCGCGTCACCGGCGGCTACGGCGCCCTGATCGCCGCGCTCGGCGCCAGCCTGCCGGTGCGCTTCGGCGGCAAGGTCACCGGCATCGACCTCACCGGCTACGGCGTGAGGGTCGAGACCGACGCGGGCGTGGTCGACGCCGCCGCCGCCATCGTCACGGTGCCGACGGGCGTGCTGGCGTCGGGCGCGATCCGCTTCGCCCCGGCGCTCGACGACCACATGCAGGCCGCAGCCCACCTGCCGCTCGGCGTCGCCGACAAGGTGTTCTTCACGCTGGAGGGCGCGGAGGCGTTCGAGCGCGACACCCGGCTGATCGGCTCGCCGGAGCGCCGGGACAGCGGCAGCTACACGTTGCGTCCCGGCGGCCGCGCCTTGCTCGAAGGGTACTTCGGCGGCGACTACGCCCGGCACCTGGAGGCGGGCGGCCTGGCCGCCTTCGTCGCCGCCGCGCGCGAAGAAATCACGGCGGCGCTCGGCCGCGACATCGGCGGGAGCCTGGCGCCGGTCGTGGCGACCGGCTGGGCGCGCGACCCGTTCGCGCTCGGCTCCTACTCGCACGCGCTGCCGGGCCACGCCGACGCGCGCGCCGTGCTGGCGGCGCCGGTCGACGAGCGCCTCGTGTTCGCCGGCGAAGCCACGTCGAAGCATTTCTTCTCGACCGCGCACGGCGCCTACGAGGAGGGCACGCGGGCAGCGCGGGTGCTCGCCGACATCGTCCAGACTCCCCACGCCGCGCGGTGGGCATGAGCGCGGAGCGCCTCGCGGCGCTGGAGAGCCGGGTGGCCTACCAGGACGCCACCATCGAGGCGCTGGACGCCGCCCTCACGGCGCAGTGGCGCACGCTCGACGCGCTGGCCCGCCAGGTGGCGGCGCTGACCGATCGCCTCGCCGACCTGTCGCGCCGCGAGGCCGGCGCGCTCGAACCGCCGCCGCCGCACTACTGAAGCGTCCTCGCGCCGCAGGACTTATCCCAAGCTGTTTGCGCCGCGCGGCTTGCCTTGCCACCCCCGACGGCCAAGCTGAGAGCGTATGCAGACGGTCCTCGAAAAGCTCGCCATCCTCGCCGACGCCGCCAAGTACGACGCCTCCTGCGCGTCGAGCGGCACCGACAAGAAGTCGTCGCTGAAATCCAAGGGCATCGGCTCGACGGAGGGCATGGGCATCTGCCACGCCTACGCGCCGGACGGGCGCTGCATCTCGCTGCTCAAGATCCTGCTGACGAACTATTGCCGGTTCGACTGCCACTACTGCGTCAACCGCGTCTCCTCCAACGTGGCCCGCGCCCGCTTCAGCGTGGACGAGGTGGTCGACCTCACGCTCGGCTTCTACAAGCGCAACTTCATCGAGGGGCTGTTCCTCTCCTCGGGCATCATCCAGTCGCCGGACTACACGATGGAACAGGTGGTGGCGGTGGCCCGCAAGCTCCGCGTGGACCACAAGTTCGGCGGCTACATCCACCTGAAGACGATCCCCGACGCCGATCCGGCCCTGCTCGCCGAGGCCGGGCGCTGGGCCGACCGCTTGTCCATCAACGTCGAGCTGCCGACGCAGGCCAGCCTCGCCCGCCTCGCCCCGGAGAAGGACGCCGGGCGCATCCGCCAGGCGATGGGCGGCCTGCGCCTGCGCATCGACGACGCCAAGGGCGAGCGTGGCGCGGTGCGCCCCGGCGGCAAGAAGCCGCCGCGCTTCGCCCCCGCCGGTCAGTCGACGCAGATGATCATCGGCGCCGACCCGTCCGACGACGGCGCCATCCTGCGGCAGTCCTCGTCGCTCTACGCGTCCTACGGCCTGCGCCGGGTGTACTACTCCGCCTTCTCGCCCATCCCCGACGCCAGCCGCGTGCTGCCGCTCGTCAAGCCGCCGCTGATGCGCGAGCACCGGCTCTACCAGGCCGACTGGCTGCTGCGCTTCTACGACTTCGGCGTCGAGGAAATTCTGGGCGCGAGCGAGGGCGGCATGCTCGACCTCGCCGTCGACCCCAAGACCGCCTGGGCGCTGAAGCACCGCGAGACGTTCCCCGTGGACGTCAACACGGCCGCCCGCGAAACCCTGCTGCGCGTGCCGGGCCTGGGCGTGAAGGCGATCGCCAAGATCCTGTCGTCGCGCCGCGTCCGCGCCCTGCGCCTGGAGGACCTGACGCGCCTCTGCCACTCGGTGAAGACGATGATGCCCTGGATCACCTGCGCCGACTGGAGCCCCGGCGGGCTGACGGACAAGGCGGATCTGAAGGCGCGCATCGCGCCGGCGAAGCAGATGGAGCTGTTTTGAGGCAGAGTGACGAGCGGGTTGACTTTCAGCTAGTTGGAAGAAATTTGACGTCGCTTTGTTCGTTTTCTTCTAGGTTGAAAGAATGCTTCCAATTCTTTTTGCAAAAAATTCCGATTCGGATATTTTGCGTTGTCTGCGAGCAGGGGAGGGGCATGGAAAAAGAATTACTGACTTTGACCAGTATTCTAACTTTGTTATGTCCTGGGCTGGTTTTTGTATTCACACATGCCACGATTAGCCAGGGGCGTGCTCCTGGCGTTAATAAAGATAACATTGCGGCGTACATTGCCGTATCTGCGCTATATACCGTAACAGCAAGCGCGTTGAACTTTGTGCCGAATCCATTGTTTAAAAGAGATTTGCTCATAAGTGATACATCTTTAGTTGATAGGATCGATATAATTATTTTTGCAATTATTTCTCCGGTAGCCTGTGGCTTGATATATGCTGCAATAAAACAGCGGAAGATATTCTACAGAGTTGCAAAACTTATGGGTTTAGAGCCCATTTATCCGGCGCCGACTGCTTGGGAAACAATGATTGATCGCATCCTTGTAGGTGACTTCATTGTAGTTAAGCTAAAAGACGGTCGTACAGTTGCCGGAAATCTTGACAAATTTGCAAACTTTTCAACAAAAGAAGATTGTTATGATATGTTGCTTAGCGAGACTGATCCCGGCCCGGAACAGCCGGACAATGTAGTTCGGGCAACCTGGATAGCTTCCGGTGAGATTTCAACGTTAGAGATAGTTTCTGAAAGGTTTACTGCCGAGATATCTGGCCCTAAACTGTTCTTTCGTCCTATGCCAGGAGAGTCCTATGACGGATAAAAATGAGCGTACCGTGATCATTCCTGGTGGGAGAATAGTCGGAGACTCCGCTTTTCCGAAAGACATCCGATCGCAAAGCCCTAAGGATCGGACAGACGGTCGTCCAAAGGTGAATCCAGGGCCAAGAGGTTCAAGTTTAGAGCCGATGCCGCCAAAAGCTCAGGATCCTAAAGCTGGCGAACAGAGCGGCCAAGGCGAAGCTGAGCAAGGCTAAGTAGAGCCCCAGCGGGCTGATGGATCGAGCTGACCTGAAAGCCCGCACCGCGCCGGCGAAGCAGATGGAACTGTTCGGGTGATTGCATTTCGTGGCGCGGCGGGACGATGGCCGAAACGTCGGTAGCTTCATGGTGAGGAGCGCGAAGCGCGTCTCGAACCAGGAGCGCGGTCCCCGTATCTCGTCTCGTGAAGCCCTCGTGGTTCGAGACGCCGACCGCGTCGGCTCCTCACCATGAGGGCGTTGGGCAACCCGGTGAGGGATGACGAAGGATTGGTCCCCATGCTCCACCTCGAAGGCTCCTGCCGCTGCGGCGCCGTCGCCTTCGGCTGCGACAGCCACGCGCCGGCGCCCTACCAGCTCTGCTACTGCACCATCTGCCGGAAGACGGCCGGCGGGGGTGGGTACGCCATCAACCTCAGCGCGGTCGCCTCCTCGCTCGCGGTCGCCGGCCGCGACGCGCTCGGCGTCTACCGCGCGACGATCGTTGATGCGGAGGGCCACTGCGAGCTGAGCACCGGCGAGCGCAACTTCTGCACATTGTGCGCCACCGCCCTGTGGCTCTACGATCCCGAATGGCCGGAGCTGCTGCACCCGTTCGCCTCGGCCATCGACACGCCGCTGCCGCCCGCGCCGGCGCGGACCCACATCATGCTCGACGACAAGCCGGCGTGGGTGCCACTGGAGGCGGGCCCGGACGACGTGCTGCGGCCGGTCTACCCCGACGAGAGCATCGAGGACTGGCATCGGCGGCACGGGCTGTGGCGCGAGTGATGGTGCGCGGGACCGCATCGCGGCGACGCGGCGGCGACGCCACCTGCACGATCCCTGTCCTTCCGCCGCGCTGCGTCCGGGATGACAAGGATCGCGGCACGCCGCCCCATTTTGCGGGAGCGGCGAGGTCACTGGACCATCACGCCTCTCTGCGGTATGCTTACCTTAAATCTCGCGATTGATCCGTCAGAGTGGGAGGCCGAATCCTGACGCATGACGCAGCTGACGCAAGAATGTGCGTGGCGGGATGAATTCGTTGGTCGCACGATGCCACGTGGCCGCGAGCGGGCGATGATCGCCGCATGAAGCGCGTCACCCTCGCCGCCCAGACCGACTTCGACGGCTGGCGCGTGGCCGCGCGCTCCGCCGCGCTGGCCGACGTCGCGCCGGACCAGATCGCCTGGGCCGTGGCGGGGGAGGGCGGGGACCTGCTGGCGACCGACGACCTCGCCGACGTGCCGGCGGTGGACCGACCGCGGTTCAACGTGTCGAAGACCTTCGTCGCGCTGGCGAAGGAGATCATCTTCCATTCCGACCCGGAGCGCTTCGCGCTGCTCTACCGCCTGCTGTGGCGGCTGCGCGCCGCGCCGCAGCTCCTGGCCGACGCCTCCGACCCCGACGTCCACCGGGCACGGGCGATGGCCAAGGGCGTCCACCGCGACATCCACAAGATGCACGCCTTCGTGCGCTTCAAGGAGGTGGTGGCGCCCGACGGCGAGCCGGCCTTCCTCGCCTGGTTCGAGCCGGACCATTACATCGTCGAGGCGGTCGGCGACTTCTTCGTGCGCCGCTTCACCGGCATGCGCTGGTCGATCCTCACCCCGCACCGCTCGGCGTTCTGGGACGGCGCGACGCTGTCCTACGGGCCCGGCGCCGACCGGTCCCAGGTGCCGGACGCCGACCGGCTGGAGGAGCACTGGCGCACCTACTACGCCTCGATCTTCAACCCCGCCCGCCTCAAGGTGGGGGCGATGCAGAAGGAGATGCCGAAGAAGTATTGGAAGAACTTGCCCGAGGCCCGGATGATCGGCGGCCTGATCCGCGACGCCGGGACGCGCACGGCCGGGATGATCGAGGCGGAACCGACGCAACCCTCGCGCCTTGCCCAGGCTCTCGTTCGGCAGGGCCGCGCGTCGGCGGACGACGCGGCGGGCAAGGAGGATGGTGGCGTGGATCTTTTTGAGGCGGCGGACGCCGCATCCGAACAAGCCGCCCCGGCCGCCCCCAGGACCCTCGCCGAGGCGCGGGCGGCGGCTGCCGGCTGCACCCGCTGCGACCTCTACAAGCCGGCCACCCAGGTGGTGTTCGGCGAAGGGCCGGAGACGGCGGAGATCATCTTCGTCGGCGAGCAGCCGGGCGACAAGGAGGATCTCGCCGGCCACCCCTTCGTCGGGCCGGCCGGGGCGATGTTCAACCGCGCGCTGGGCGACGCGGGGATCGAGCGCGACAAGGCCTACGTCACCAATGCGGTGAAGCACTTCAAGTACGAGCCGCGCGGCAAGTTCAGGCTGCACAAGAAGCCGGACAGCAAGGAGATCGCCGCCTGCCGCTACTGGCTCGACCTGGAGAAGAGTTTCCTCGCGCCCAAGATCATCGTGGCGATGGGGGCCTCCGCCGGCCAGGCGCTGCTCGGCCGCGTCGTGAAGATCGGCGCGGAGCGCGGCAAGCCGATCCCGCAGGGCAACGACGCGCCGGTGTTCGTCACCGTGCACCCGTCCTACCTGCTGCGGCTGCCCGACGAGGCGGCCAAGAAGATGGAGTACGAACGCTTCGTCGCCGACCTCCAGGCGGTGAAGGTGGCGGCGGGGCTCTAACGCACGTCTCGCCGGCTGGCCTGGACGAGGAGGAGAAGGCCGCCGACCAGGGGGATCGCGGCGAGCAGGGACCACCAGCCGGAGCGGCCGGCATCGCGCAGCCGCCTGACCGTGAGCGCGACGCCAGAGATGGCGACGATGGCGGTGGCGAGCCCCAACCCGACTTTGATGGGAAGGCCGCCGGACGCCGGGCCGTCCTCGCCGAAGACCAGCAGGTTCGCCGCGACGAGGCCCATGACGATCACGCTCTGGAGCGCGGCGGCGATCCAGTAGCGCGTCCGGGTCAGCCGGCCGCGCGGCGAGAGCGCCGCGGCGAGGCGGGCGATCATCGCGGGCGGAAGCGCTTGAGGCGCAGGGCGTTCGCCACGACGAAGACGGAGGACAGCGCCATCGCGCCGGCCGCCAGCATCGGCGACAGGGTCACGCCGAACAGAGGGTAGAGCGCGCCGGCGGCGACCGGGATCAGCACGACGTTGTAGCCGAACGCCCAAACGAGGTTCTGGCGGATGTTGCGCATCGTCGCGCGCGACAGCGCCACCGCCGTCGCCACCCCGGCGAGGTCGCCCCCCATCAGCACCACGTCGGCGCTGGCGATCGCGATGTCGGTGCCGGTGCCGACCGCGATGCCCACGTCCGCCTCGGCCAGCGCTGGCGCGTCGTTGATGCCGTCGCCGACGAAGGCGACCGGGCCGTGCGTGCGCAGCGCCCGCAGCGCCGCCACCTTGCCGTCGGGCTGCACGTCGGCGACCACCTCGTCGATGCCGACGCGGGCGGCGACCGCCTCGCCGGTGCGGCGCGCGTCGCCGGTGATCATCGCGGTGCGCGGGCCGAGGCGGTGCAGCGCCGCCACCGCGTCCGGCGTCGTGGCCTTGATCGGGTCGGCCACCGCCAGCAGGGCGGCGAGCCGGCCGTCCAGGGCGACGTAGAGAGGTGTCCGGCCCTCGCCGGCCATGTGCGCGGCCGTGTCGGCGAAGGGGGTCACGTCGATCCCCGCCTCCGCCATCATCCGGTCCGCGCCGACCGCCACCGCCCGCGCCCCGACGCTGGCGGTGACGCCGAAGCCGGGTCGGGCGGCGAAGTCGCGGGCCACCGGCACGGCGAGGTTTTCGGCGTGCGCCGCAGCGATGATGGCGGCGCCAACGGGGTGCTCGGACCCCGCCTCGGCGGCGGCGGCCGTCGCGAGCACGTCGTCGGGCTTGAACCCGTCGGCGCAGGCGAGATCGGTCAGGGTCGGGCGCCCTTCCGTCAGCGTGCCAGTCTTGTCGAAGGCGACGGTCGCGACGTCGCGCAGCGTCTGCAGCACCTCGCCGCGCCGCAACAGCACCCCCAGCTCCGCCGCCCGGCCGATGCCGACCATGATCGACACCGGCGTCGCCAGCCCCATCGCGCAGGGGCAGGCGATGATGAGCACGCTGACGGCGTTGACCACCGCGAGCCCCAGCGCCGGGGTTGGGCCGAACGCCATCCAAGCGAAGAAGGTGAGCGTGGCGGCGCCCAGCACGGCCGGCACGAACCAGCGCGTGACCTTGTCGACGAGGGCCTGGATCGGCAGCTTGGCGCCCTGCGCGTCCTCCACCATGCGGATGATCCGCGCGAGCACCGTCGCCCCGCCGACCGTCTCCGCCACGAAGGTGAAGGCGCCGGTGCCGTTCAGCGTGCCGCCGGTGACGGGATCGCCAGGCGCCTTGGCGGCTGGCATCGGCTCACCCGTGATCATCGACTCGTCGACGAAGGAGCCGCCGTCGCGCACGCGGCCGTCGACCGGCACCGCCTCGCCCGGCCGGACCTGCACCAGGTCGCCGACCACAACAGCGTCGATGGCCACGTCGACGAAGGCGCCGTCCCGCTCGACGCGGGCGGTCCTGGCGCGCAGCCCGACGAGGCGGCCGATCGCGTCGCCGGCCCGGCCCTTGGCCCGCGCCTCCAGCGTGCGGCCGAGCAGGATCAGCGTGACGATGGTCGCGGCGGCGTCGAAATAGGTGCCGGCCGTGCCCGCCGGCAGCACGTGCGGCGCGAAGGCGGCGACGCCCGAGAAGCCCCACGCCGCGCTGGCGCCGAGCACGACCAGGGCGTTCATGTCGGGCGCGCCATGCCACAGCGAGGGCAGGCCGCGCCGGTAGAAGCGCAGCCCCGGCCCGAACAGCACGATCGTGGCGCAGGCGAAGGCCACGACGTTGATCGCGGTGGCGCCGAGCGCGTGGTTCATCGCCGCCGCGAAAGCCGGCACGAGGTGGCCGCCCATCTCGAGGACGAGCACGGGCGCGGTGAAGATCGCGGCGACGACCAGGTCGCGGACCAGGGTGGCCTCGTCGCCGCCGGGCGGCGCGGGTTCCGCCTCGATCGCGCGCGGCGCGTAGCCGGCCTTGGCGACGGCGGCCTCGATCGCCGCCGCCTCGACCCAACCCGCCGCCTCGACGCTGACGCGCCCCGTCGCGAGATTGACGCTGGCCGAGCGCACGCCCGGCACCTTGGCCACCACGCGCTCGACGCCGCCGACGCAGGACGCGCAGCTCATCCCCTCGACGCCGACGACGATGGGCCTCGCGGCGACGGCGTAGCCGCCCTTGGCGATCGCCGCCTCGACGGCTTCCAGCACGGTCGCGCGCGGGCGCGAGCCGTCGAGGGTGATCGTCGCCGTGGCGGTGGCGAGGTTGACGGCGGCCGCCGTCACGCCCTCGACGCGACGGACCAGCCGCTCGACACGGCCGACGCAGGAGGCGCAGCTCATGCCCTCGATGATGATGCGGACCGGCGCCGATGCGCGCCCGGGGGCGTCCTGTCCTTCGGCGGTGTCCTGGACCTGAAGGTCGTGGGTCATCGTCCCTCCTCCCACCGATATGGGGAGGCGGGCGCGAACGGCCTATCCCGGGACGCTCACTTCTGCGCGGTCAGCTGCGCCTGCGCGGCCGGCGCCTTCTGGAGCAGTTCGTCGATGCGGTCGCGCTCCTTGGTGAAGATGGAGAGCATCCGGCCGTCGAACTCGCGCGTGCGGGCGAGCTTCACGCGCATGGGGTCGACGAAATGGCCGTTGACCAGGACCTCGTAGTGCAGGTGCGGACCTGTCGCCAAGCCGGTCTGGCCGAGGAAGCCGATGGTCTGGCCCTGCTTCACCCGCGCGCCCTCGACGGCGCCGCGCGCGAAGCCGGACATGTGATTGTAGGTGGTGACATAACCGTTGGCGTGCTCGATCTCGATGCGGCGCCCGTAGCCCGAGCTCCAGCCGGCCTGGGTGATGGTGCCGTTGCCGGCGGCGAAGATCGGGGTGCCGATCGGGGCGGCGAAGTCGGTGCCGGTGTGCGGGCGCGAGTAGCCCAGCACCGGGTGGAAGCGCAGGCCAAAGCCCGACGTGATCCGGGCGTTGAGGATGGGGATGCGGATCAGGAATTTGCGGGTCGAGCGGCCGTTCTGGTCGTAATAGTCGACCGCGCCGTCGTCGGGCGTCTGGAAGCGGTAGTAGCGGTAGGTTTCGCCGCGCGTGGTGATGGAGGCGTAGAGCAACTCGTTGCCGCCCTCGGCGTCGTCGCCGTTGTCGTAGAACGCGGTGAACGAGTCGCCGGCGGCGACGCCCCGGTTGAAGTCGACGTCGTTGGCGAAGATGCGGACGAGGTCGTCGATGACCGGCCTCGGGATCTCCTGCTTCAGCGCCGTCTCGTAGAGGGAATTGTAGAGCGGCATCCCGCCGTCGTCGTCGTCGTCGCCGTGCTTGGCTGGGGGCGCGGCGGGCGCGTCCTTGCCGGTCAGCCGGACGTAGGTGCCGTCGTCCTTCAAGGCGACGCTCGTTTCCAGCCTTTCGTCCGCGTAGACCGAGAGGCGCGCCAGGACGGTGGCGTTGCCGCTGCCGTCCGTGTCGGTGAACAGCAGCTTGATGCGGCGCCCGTCGGGGATCGCCTGCTGACCGTCCCGCGTGCCCAGCGTCGCGATCACGACGGGGATGATCGCGCGCGCGACGCCGGCGTTGAGAAGCAGGTTCTCGACCGATTCGCCGCGGTGCATGGTCACGAGCTTCTCGTCGATCTGGCTGACGCCCGGCAGGCTCGGCGCGCGCGGCACCACCGTCACGTTCTCCGGCACGATCCTCACCTCGATCGAGGAGAACGAGGCGTTGGGGAAGACGTCGTTGGCGTAGGCGAGGGGGTTCGGCGCGTCGGCGCGGCTGGTGCGCATCAACAGGAGTTGCGGCGGCAGCACGAAAGGTCGGTTGCCGGCGGCGATCGAGGACTTGACGTGCTCGGACACCTGCGCCTGCACCTCCTCGGGCAGGAGCGACACGTTGGTCGTCAGGGTTTGAGGCGACAGGTCGCGCGTCGCCCAGGAGAATTCGGCGTCGTCCTCCTGCGGTTCGGGCTGCGCCTCGACCTGGATACGGGCGTCGGCCAGCACCTTGAGCGGGTTGAAGGCGGGGACCTCGTCGGAATAGCCGGCGGTCGCGGTGAGCAGCGTGGTCTCGACGCGGGCGAAGCTGTGCGTGCGCATCTCCTCCTTGTCGCCGATCTTCGTCGGCGTGGGGACGCGGAACGTCTGCTTGGCGGCCACGATGTCGACCGGCTTCATCAGGCGGTCGCCCTTGTGCGTGTTGAGGCCGGCCTCGTCGTCGTCCTTCTTCTGGGCCACGGCGGGAAGCGGCGCGTCGGCGAAATAGGTCTCGTGGTCGAGGGCGGCGTACATCGTCGATCCGATCAGCGCCGCGCCCAGCAGCCCGGTGAGCACCGTGCCGCACAGCCAGCGCACGGACACGCGCCGATGGTCGAAGAAGGTGTGGCGTCCGCCGTCGACCTCCAGGGCGGGTTCGACGCCATGATCGATAGCCAGGGCGTTGCGGCTCGCGTGAGGGCTTAAACTAAGTGTCTGAGTCCACACGTGGCTTCCGCAGGTTCGGCGTGCTGGCATTCGAGATGCGCACGCGGGTCTTGCCCGAGGCTCACCCCGCGGCAAGACCCGAATCGGATGGAGTGACGGATACGTGACATCCGCGCGGAAGGACAAGGCCCTGCGAAATTGGCTCAATTGAGACCTGAGCCGGCGTCCGGGCGCTCGCGCCGCCGTCCGAACGACCGGTGCCGACCCGGGCGGTCACCTCGCCGACATGCGCGGATCGGGCGGGACTTGCCGCCTCGCGGAAAGGTCGATACGGCTCCCGCACGGGCCAAGGCGATTGGCGAACGGATCCGCCGAAGGGCGTTGACGAGGGATCGGGCGATTTTCAACCGGCGAACGATCGTGCGGGGGGCCTTGGTCGTCGCGGCGGATGCCGTGACCCACGCCGACGCGCAGACGGCGAGGCCACCACAGGCCAGCCGATTCTCCTTCTCCGACGTGGTGAAGCGCGCTTTCGACCTCGCGTCGGCACCCTTCGAGGGGCAGCCGCCGCCGCTGCCCGAGGAACTGAACAAGCTGAACTTCGATGCCTGGCGGCAGATCGAGTTCCGCGACAACAAGGCCCTGCTCGGCGGCAACGGCGCCTTCCGGCTCGAGCTCTTCCACCTCGGCCACCTCTACAACCGGCCGGTCGTCGTCAACACCCTGCGCGACGGCATCCCCACGCCCATCCCCTATCAGGCCAACGAGTTCAACTTCGGGTCCACCCGGTTCGCCAAGCCGCTGCCGGTGAACCTGGGCTTCGCCGGGTTCAAGATCCGCACCACGCTGAACGAGCCGAAGAAATACGACGAGTTCATCTCCTTCATCGGATCGAGCTACTTCCGCTTCCTGGGCCGGGGCCAGCAGTACGGACTCTCGGCGCGCGGCCTGGCGCTGGCCGGCGGCACCAACCAGGAGGAGTTTCCCATCTACCGGGAATTCTGGATCGAGACGCCCAGGGCCGACGTCGACAAGCTGACGATCTACGCCCTGCTCGACAGCTCCGTGACGACCGGCGCCTTCCAGTTCGACTGCTACCCCAAGGAGAACAGCGTCATCGCCGTGACGGCGACGCTGATCCCGCGCCGGGCCGGCGTCAAGGTCGGCTACGCGCCTTTGACATCCATGTTCTTCATCGGCGAGGACGACCATCGTTTCCGCGACGACTACCGTCCCGAGCTGCACGATTCCGATGGACTGATGATCCAGACCGGCGCCGGCGAATGGATCTGGCGGCCGCTGCGCAACCCGGCGGTCGCCAAGACTTCCGCCTTCTTCGACCGCGATGTCAAAGGCTTCGGCCTGTTGCAGCGCGATCGCGACTTCAGCCACTACGAGGACATCGACCTCGCCTACCAGCTGCGCCCGAGCTACTGGGTCGAGCCGTCGACCCCGTTCGGCGAGGGCCACGTCGAATTGTTCGAGATGCCGACGACCGACGAGAGCAACGACAACGTCGTGTCGTCCTGGATCGCCGCCGACGACCTCGTCGTCGGGCAGCCGCGGACCTACGGCTACTCCATCACGGCGGCCCTCGACCTCGACGCGCTGTCGTCGAACGGCAAGGTCGTCAACACCTTCCAGACGGTCGCGCGCGCGCTCGGCTCGTCGGAGCCGAACCTGCCGACGATGCGACGTTTCATGATCGACTTCGCCGGCGGCGACCTCGCCTACTACAAGGACGATCCGAGCCAGGTGGCGGTCGTGGCGGGGAGCAGCAAAGGCAGGATCGTCAGGTCCTACACGCAGGTCAACCCCACCATCGACGGGTTCCGGGCCACCTTCGACGTCCAACTGGAGCCGGGCGACACCGCGGACCTGCGGGCCTACCTGAAGAGCAGCACCCGGGTGCTGACCGAGACGTGGATGTTCCCGTGGCAGGCCCCCGGCGCGCCGCCCGCGCCCCCGACCACGCCGCCGCCCGCCCCCGCGCCGGCGGCGCCCCCGTCCGGTGCTCCGGCGAGCGCACCGGCATCCCCGCCCAAGTAGGCGCGCGAGTCGGCGCGCGCGGCATGAGGGCTCAGTCGCGCCGGCCGAGGCTGGCGGGATCGAAGGCCGCCACGTCGCCGAGCAGCTCGACGAAGGCGGCGACCCCATGCGCCGCGCAGGCCTCGCCCTTCGCCGCCGTGGCGATCGAGGCATCGCCGATCGCGCCGGCCGCGCAGAGGTCCTCCGCCATCCAGCCGATGCCGGTCGGGCGTCCGGTGGCGCGCAGCCAGCGGTGGTCGCGCTCCATCGCGACGCTCCTCGGCACGAAGTCGCGCGCCGCCTCCATCCGCACGAGGTCGGGCCGGAAAGCCAGCATCAGCGAGGTCTCGACGTCGCCGCCGTGGATGCCGTGGCCGAGCTCGTGGCCTGTGAACAGGCCGTCCGGCGTGCCGAAGCGCTGCCACGAGGCGAGCACGACGAGGGCCTGGTGCCGCGCCCGCAGCGCGTGGGCGAGGATGTCGATCACCGGCGAGTTGCCGCCGTGCGAATTCACGATCACCAGCTTGCGCACGCCGGCGCGGAACACGTCGGCGGCCATCGCCGTCCAGGCCGCGAGGGCGGCGGTGGCGGGCAGGCTCAGCGTGCCGGGAAAGGACGTGTGCTCGATCGAGCTGCCGACGGCCTGGATGGGCAGGAACACCGCCGGCAGGTCCGCCGGCAACAGGGCGCGGACCCGCCCGAGATAGCCCTCCATGATGTGGGCGTCGGTGCCGAGCGGCAGGTGCGGCCCGTGCTGCTCGGTCGCGGCGACCGGCAGCACCGCGATCCACGACGGGACGTCGGGGGCGCCGAAATCGGTGGTGGTCAGCTCGGTCCAGAGGCGGGGCGGCATGGTCATCACCGGTCGAGTGGCCGATACGGCATAACCGACACCTCGCACGCGCGCCAAACGACGCCTCCCGGTGCGCGCCCCGGCGTGGCGCTACCTGTGCCGCCGGTGGACGCTGATCGCCATCCGCTTGCGGCCGGAGCCCCGGTGCGCCGCGTGCGAGCCGCGACGGCGGCCGGCGTGGCGTCCGCCACGTCCCTTGAGCGGGCCGGCGGACGCCGCCGCCTCTTCGCCGTTCGCCTTGACGTCGTTCGGCCTCTCCGGTTCGACGCTCTTCACCTTGGAGGTCGGGCCGAACTTGGCGAGACACTGGTTATAGGCGTCCGCCGCCTGGATCGTCTCGCAGTCGTCGATGGTGGCCTGGGCGTGGACCATCGTGGTCGTCGCGAGGGGGGGGCCCGCGAGGCCGAAGGCGAGGACGGTGAGGAGCCTCGACGTTACTCTGTGCACGCGTTCATCCTCTCAAGGTGGCGCCGGTCTTCCTGCCGACCTCGCTCACGATCTTCGTCATCAGGGCGTCGATCTCGGCGTCCGTCAGCGTCTTCTCGCGCGGCTGGATCGTCACCGCGACCGCCACCGACTTCTGGCCGGGCGCCACGCCGGGACCGGCGTAAACGTCGAAGACGCCGACATCGGCGATCAGCGCCCGGTCGGCGCCCTGCGCCGCCCGCACGATGTCGCCGGCCTCCACCGCCTGGTCGGCGATGAAGGCGAAATCGCGCTGCAGCGGCATGAAGTCGGACAGGTCGAGCCGCGGCTTGGCCTTCGTGGGCCGGGACTTCGGCGCGGGTATGTCGTCGAGGATGACCTCGAAGCCGACGACCGGCCCGTCGACGCCCATCGCGGCGAGGACGCGCGGATGCAGCTCGCCGAAGGTGCCGACGACGGCCTTCGGCCCCAACCTGAGGGTTCCCGAGCGGCCGGGATGGAACGCCGGCGATCCGCCCGCCGTCACCTGCAGGCCGCCGGTCGCGACG
Organism: uncultured Beijerinckiaceae bacterium; assembly: GCA_964244495.1. Lineage (GTDB taxonomy): Bacteria > Pseudomonadota > Alphaproteobacteria > Rhizobiales > Beijerinckiaceae > RH-AL1. Next base: position 46,949 of record CAXTIU010000010.1, on the reverse strand, counting down.
CCGAGGCTCGCCAGCAGCGCCATCGCGTCGGCCTTGGCGTCGAAGGCCCCGACGGTGCCGGCGGTGCCGGACCAGTGCCGGCCGGCCCCGCCGGGGCGGGCGGTTCCACCACGCACGGCGGCGGCGGCGGACCGCTGGTCGCTCTCGCGGTCGCCCCGGAAGATCTGGCCCACCTCGAACAGCGCGACATCACCGTCGCCCCGCGCGGCGTTGCGGCCGACCGCGGCGACCAAGCCCGGCAGCAGGCTCGGCCGCATGTCGGAAAGGTCGGCGGAGAGGGGGTTGGCGAGCGGCAGGGCGGGGCGCCCGTCGGCGAACAGCCGCGCCTGCGCGGCGGACACGAACGACCAAGTCACCGCCTCCACCAGGCCGCTGGCGGCGAGCGTCCGCTTCGCCAAGCGGGCGCGCCGCTGCAGCGGTGTCAGGATCGCGACCGCCCCGCCGGCGGACGGCAGCGGGAGCGGCACGATGCGGTCGAGGCCGGCGATGCGCACGATCTCCTCGACGATGTCGGCCTTGCCGGCGACGTCCGGCCGCCACGATGGCACGCGCAGCGTCGCGGTGCGCTCGTCGGCGGCTTCGAGGCCGAAGCCGAGCGCCCGGAGGATGGTGTCCATCTCGGATCGCGGCACGTCGAGGCCGGTCAGCCGCTCCACCTCGTCGAACGGGAAGGCGATCGTGGTGCCGGGCTCGGCGACGTGTCCCGCCATGACGACGGCCGAGGGTTCGCCGCCGCACAGATCGAGGATGAGCCGGGTCGCGAGGTCAAGTCCCGGCAGCGTGAAGAGGGGATCGATGCCACGCTCGAAGCGGTAGCGGGCGTCCGACGCGATGCCGAGCCTGCGGCCGGTCACCGCGACCGTGCCGGGGTCCCAGAGCGCCGACTCGACGAGCACGTTCGTCGTCGTCTCGTCGCAGCCCGTCCGCGCGCCGCCCATGATGCCGGCGATCGAGACCGGGCCGCCGTCGTCGGCGATCACCACGGTCGTCGCGTCGAGCGCGTAAGTGCGGCCGTCGAGCGCCTCCAGCGTCTCGCCGGGGCGGCCGCGCCGCACGACGAGCGCCCCCCGCACCTTGTCGGCGTCGAAGACGTGGAGCGGGCGGGCGCGGTCGAACGTCATGAAGTTGGTGACGTCCACCAGCGCGTTGATCGGGCGCGCGCCGATCGCGCGCAGCCGCGTCCGCAGCCAGCCCGGGCTCGGGGCGTTGCGGACGCCGGCGACGCGGCGCAGGGCGAAGGCCGGCGCCAGCGCGTCGTCGTCGAGGTCGATGGCGACCGCGACGGGGCAGGGCGCCTCGCCCCGCACCGGCTCGACCGAGGGTGTGGCGAGGTGGCCGAGCCCGGCGGCGGCGAGGTCGCGGGCGATGCCGACGACGCCGGCGGCGTCGGGCCGGTTCGGTGTCAGACCGATCTCGATGACGGGATCGTCGAGCCCGGCCCAGGCGGCGTAGGGCGCGCCGACCGGCGCGTCGTCCGGCAGCTCCAGGATGCCGTCGTGGTCGTCGGAAAGGTCCAGCTCGGCGGCCGAGCACAGCATCCCGTTCGAGGCGACGCCGCGGATCACCCCGGCGCCGAGCACCATCTTCTTGCCGGGGATCCAGGTGCCGACCGGCGAGAACACGGAGCGCAGGCCCGCGCGCGCGTTGGGGGCGCCGCAGACGACCTGGACGGGCGCGCCGCCGGCGTCCACCGTGCAGACCCGCAACCGGTCGGCGTCGGGGTGCCGCTCGGCGTCGACCACGCGCGCGACGACGAAGCCCTTCAGCGCGGCGGCCGGATCATGGACCCGCTCGACCTCCAGCCCGATCCGGGTCAAGGTCTCGACGATCGCGCCGAGGTCGGCCCGCGTTTCGAGGTGATCCTTCAACCAGCTGAGCGTGAACTTCATGGAATCTCTGATCGGGTGCCGGCCGCCCGTCACCTTCGTTGGCGCCCGCGTCGACCGCCGTGGCGGCGGCGCGGAGCGCGGGCCGGCTTTTCTAGGCAAAACGGGTCGGTTTGACCAGTCATCCCTAGTGGCGCCGGCTCGCGGAGGGGCGGCTTGAGCGATCGCGGCGCGCCGGACGCCGCCGACGTCTTCGCCGCCGATCTTCTCGCCGCGGCGATCGCGGCGCGCGCGAACGCCTATTGTCCCTATTCCGGCTACGCCGTCGGGGCGGCCGTGCGGACGGATGCCGGCGCGGTCTTCGCCGGGGCCAACGTCGAGAACGCCGCCTACCCCGTCGGCACCTGTGCCGAGGCCGGCGCGATCGCCGCCATGATCGCCGGCGGCGGCCGCCGGATCGCCGCCGTGCTGGTCGTCGGCCCCGGGCCTCGCCTCACCACGCCCTGCGGGGCATGCCGGCAACGGTTGCGCGAGTTCGCCGGCCCCGACACGCCGGTCCACGTCGCGGGACCCGGCGGCGTCGCGGCCAGCTTCACGCTCGGCTCGCTGCTGCCCGAGGCCTTCGGCCCCGACACGCTCGCCTGACCATCCATCGCCCCCGCGCGGGAGGTCGAGCGGGCCGAAAGGTCGCATCATGGGGCGATCGGTGCAAAAAGCGATGGTGCCACTGGGCAAACGCAAATGATCGATCTACAGATAGCCCGTGAGCAGACCAAATTTCTTCGTGTTTGAGAGTAGTTCTAAAGGTGTGATCCTGGCGCTTCCTTTCGAGGCCCACACCATCCAAGTGATCGTTACGCGGAAAGGATATTTGAATTATTTTAAACTAGGGGACATCGAGCCCGCGGCGATGAAGACTTGGGCGCAGCGTAACCTGGGTCCGCTCAGTCAAATCTCCTGGTTCGCCTACGATCAGGGCCGCTTTCGCGAGCGGATGGTGGGAACGAGCCTCGTACGCCAGGTCGAGGTCGACATCAGCAAATATGCCGGATGGGCTTTCGTCTAGGCCGGCCGCCGCCGAGGCGCCCACGGGGTGCGGGGTCGGTCACGGCCCCTTCCATCATCGGCCTGTGCGGCCGTAAGCTCGCCGTCGCACCACCTTGTCCCACCCCGGAGCATCGCGGCGCCCACCGGCGGGCGGACCGGTGGGAGGGCGAGCGGCGAAACCAGCGGCGAAACCATGGGTGATCGGAACCATGTCCCACCAAGACCACGGCGCGGCGGCACGCCTCGAGCGCTACCGCGTGACCTCCGGCGCCGGCTTCGACCTCGACGCCTTCGCCCCGGACGACTTGCCGGCGGCAAGCCCCGACAAGGACGCGGCCAAGGCGCTGCTGGAGGCCGGCACCGCGCGCCTGGGCGCGCTGCAGGAGCTGCTGTACGCCAACGCCACCTGGTCGGTGCTGCTGGTGTTCCAGGCGATGGACGCCGGCGGCAAGGATTCCACGATCAAGCACGTCATGAGCGGGATCAACCCGCAGGGCGTCACCGTGACCTCCTTCAAGCAGCCGGATCCCCACGAGCTGGCCCACGACTTCCTGTGGCGCGTCCACCGGGCCGCGCCGGCGCGCGGGATGATCGGCATCTTCAACCGTTCGCACTACGAGGAGGTGCTGGTCACCCGCGTCCACGAGGGGACCCTGGAGGCGGCGAACCTGCCGGGATCGCTCGTCGGCGGCGACGGGTTCTGGTCGCAGAGGATCGCCGACATCGCCGCCTTCGAGGCCTACCTCGCCCGGCAGGGCACGCGCATCGTGAAATTCTTCCTCGACGTCAGTCGCGACGAGCAGAAGCGACGTTTCCTTTCCCGGCTCGACCATCCGGAGAAGACGTGGAAGTTCAGCGCCAGCGACGTGAGCGAGCGCGCGTACTGGTCGCGCTATCGCTCGGCCTATGGGGCCGCCATCGCCGGCACGGCGAGCCCGCAGGCGCCCTGGTACGTCGTGCCGGCAGACCGGAAATGGTACATGCGGCTCGTCGTGTGCGAGGCCATCGTCGCGGCGCTGGCGGACCTCGACCTCCAACCTCCGCATGTTCCCGACAGGGAACGCGCCAAGCTCGCGGCGGCCCGCGCCAAGCTGAAGGAGGAGTGAGCCTCCCGTGCTTCGCCCCGCTCGGGCGGTGATCAATTCCGCGTGGAGTCATTTTGGCGAATAGGCCGGCGCCGCGCGCCGTTGTAAGACCGCTCCGGAAGTCGGGGAATGAGAAATGGCAAGGACCGGTGCGTTGAACGTGATGGCGGCGGCGGCCGCCGCACTGCTGCTGGCCGCCGGGCCGGTCGCGGCCCAGGGCGCGCAGGGGCAAGCCCCCGATCCAACCGGAGCCGCCGCTTCGCCCACGCCCGCCGTGCCGCCTGCGGTTCCCGCTCCCGCCACGCCGCCGGTCGCCGCCACGACGCCCGACCCCGCGGCACCGCCGGCTGGCGCCCCGAGCGCCGAAGCCACGCCCGCCGCGTCGCCTGCGCCCGCAGCACAGATGCCGCCGACCGTCCCGCCGTCACCATCGCAGGAAACGTCGGCCACGCCCGCCGCGCCGCCGCCCGCCGCGTCACCGCCCGCCGCGCCTCCGGCCCAGCCGGCCGTTTCCCCCGCCACGCCGCCGCCCACCGCCGCTCCCGCGCCTGTCCGGGCGGAGCAGGTCGTGCCGTCGACGCAGACGCTCGACATCGTCAACAAGGCTGGCGTCGTTGACATCGGGGTCAAGGACGGGGTGAGCCCGGCGATCCTGCGGGCCGAGGTGATGCTTGACCGGCTGCACGCTTCCCCCGGCGTCATCGACGGCCGCGACGGCGAGAACTTCGAGCACGCCCTGGAAACCTACGAGAAGGTCAAGGGCCTGAAGGTCGGCAAGGGATTGAACGACCAGGTCTGGGCGAAGCTCGTGTCGGAGAACGGCGGCCCGGTGCTGGAAACCTACACGCTCACCGCCGACGACGTCGCCGGTCCCTTCTACCCCGATCTGCCCAGCGACTACGCCCAGCTCGCGAAGCTGCCGACGCTCGGCTACCGCAGCCCGGCGCAGAAGATCGGCGCCAAGTTCCACCTCGGCGAGACCCTGCTGGCGGCGCTCAACCCCGGCGTCGACCTCGGCGTGGCCGGCGGCACCATCCTCGCGACGATCGTCGCGCCGGAGCCGATCCACGGCAAGCTGAAGACCATCATCGTCGACAAGGCGACGCGCCAGGTGATCGGCTACGACGCGGGCGGCCGCATCCTGGTGGCCTATCCCGCCACGATCGGCAGCCAGGCGTTGCCCTCCCCCTCGGGGACCTACAAGATCCGCGGCGTCGCCCATAACCCCATCTACTACTACGACCCCAAGAACTTCCTGCAGGGCGACAATCACGAGAAGCTCAAGCTGCCGCCGGGGCCGAACAATCCGGTCGGCCTGGTCTTCATGGCCCTCACCAAGCCGAGCTACGGCCTGCACGGCACGCCCGACCCGTCCAAGATCGACAAGACGGCGTCGCACGGCTGCGTCCGCATGACCAACTGGGACGCGCTGGAGCTGTCGACGCTTGTGCGGCCGGGGGACGTCGTGAGCTTCAAGTGAGGCTCACGGCCGGCGGCGACCGTCAGACCTCGTAGAAGTCGCGGTACCAGCGCACGAAGCGGGCGACGCCGTCCTCGATGGTCGTCGCCGGCCTGAAGTCCACCGCCCGCGCCAGGGCGTCGACGTCGGCGTAGGTGGCCGGCACGTCGCCCGGCTGCATCGGCAGGTCACGGCGGATCGCCTTCACGCCGAGGTTCTCCTCCAGCAGCGCGATCACCCGCCCCAGTTCGACCGGGCTGCTGTTGCCGATGTTGTAGAGCCGGTAGGGCGCGAGCGAGCTGCCGGCGTCGGGCGCGGCGCCGCGCCAGTCCGGGTTCGGCGCGGCCGGCCGGCGCGCGATGCGGGTGACGCCCTCCACCACGTCGTCGATGTAGGTGAAGTCGCGCCGCATGCGGCCGTGATTGAAGACGTCGATGGGCCGTCCGGCCAGCATCGCCTTCGTGAACAGGAACATCGCCATGTCCGGCCGCCCCCACGGGCCGTACACGGTGAAGAAGCGCAGGCCGGTGGTCGGCACGCCGAACAGGTGGCTGTAGCTGTGCGCCATCAGCTCGTTGGCCTTCTTGGTCGCGGCGTACAGGCTGACCGGGTGGTCGACGTTCTGGTGGATCGAGAACGGCATCGCCGTCACCGCCCCGTACACCGAGGACGACGAGGCGTAGACGAGGTGGCCGACGCGGGCGTGCCGGCAGGCCTCCAGCAGGTTGAGGAAGCCGGTGACGTTGCTGCGCGCGTAGGCGCGCGGGTTCTCCAGCGAGTAGCGGACGCCGGCCTGCGCCGCCATGTTGATCACGAGGTCGAAGCCGTGCGCCGCGAACAGAGCGTCCATCGTCGCCGCGTTGGCGAGGTCGCCGTGGACGAAGGTGAAACGTGGGTGGACCGTCAGCCGCTCGAGGCGCGCCCGCTTCAGGGCCGGATCGTAATAGTCGTTGAGGTCGTCGAGCCCGACGACGGCGTCGCCCTCGCCGAGGAACCTGGCGGCGAGCGCGGCGCCGATGAAGCCGGCCGCGCCGGTGATCAGGACGGAAGCCATCTGTGTCGTCCGTTGTGGCGCCCCCGCGACGGGTCGGCCGGGCATGGGGCGCGCCTGCTTACCAGGAAACGCGTTCGGACGACACGGTGGCCGGCTCGAGCCGGGATCGCCGCCTCACGCCGCCTGCTGGAAGCCGAGCAGCGGCGCCTCCAGGGTGCACACGAGCCCGGTCGACGCGTAGTCGAGCGCGATCGTGCCGCCGACCTGGTCGGTCAGGCCGCGCTCGATGACCCAAGAGCCGAAGCCCTTGCGCGTCGGCGGTTTCACGGCGGGGCCGCCGGTCTCGCGCCAGACGAGGCGCAGGCCGTCGGGGCGACCGGGCGCGCGCAGGATCGACCAATCGAGCGCCACCCGCCCCTCGGCCGTCGAGAGGGCGCCGTACTTGGCCGCGTTGGTGGACAGCTCGTGCAGCATCAGGCTCAGCGGCATGACGCCCTTGCCGCCGATGTCGACGTCCGGGCCGCTGTAGGAGAAACGTCCCGGAACCTCGTCGTGCACGCCGACGCCGCTGCGCAGCACGGCGGCGAGCCTCATGTGATCGGCCGCGCCCTCGATCAGGATGTCATGCGCCTTGCCGAGCGCCACGAGCCGGTCGCTCAAGGTCTCGCGCATCGTCGCGAGGTCGGCGGTGCCGCGCATCGTCTGGCGCGCGATGGCCTGCACCATCGCCAGCAGGTTCTTCATGCGATGGCTGAGTTCCCCGTTCAGCAGCTCCTGCATCGCCTCGGCGCGCTTGCGGGCGTCGATGTCCGACACCGCGACGACCACGCCCTTCACCGCGCCGTCGGCCGCCCGCACCGGCGCGCCCACGATGTCGATCCAGACCATGGTGCCGTCGGGGCGCTGGTAACGGGCCTCCAAGGTCGCGTCCGGGGCGCCGGCCAGAACCTTGGCGAGCGGGTACTCGGAGGCGGCGACCGGCCGCCCGTCGGCGTGAAAGGCGAAGCGTTTGCGGTTCCCCTCGGTGCCGACCAGGGATCGGCCGAAGATGGACGCGGCGCGCGCGTTGCCGCCGACGATGCGGCCCGACGGCGCTTCCGCGAACAGGATGCCGAGCGGCACGGTGTCGAGGATCGTCCGCAGGTTGGCTTCGCTCGTCTGCAACGCCAGGGCGGATTCCTTCTGCTCGGTCCTGTCCCGCAGGATCTTGATGAAACCGATGGCCGTGCCGGCATCGTCGCGCAACGCCATCATCTCGCCGTTGGCCCAGAACAGGCTGCCGTCCCTGCGCTGGTGCCAACGCTCGTCGACGCCGCGTCCCACGGTGAGGGCGCCGTGCATCTCGCTGGCCACCGTACCGTTCGCGCGATCGTCGGGCGTGAAGAACAGGTCGATCGGTTCGCCGATCATCTCCCGCGGGGTCCAGCCGAGGATCCGGGTCGCGCCCTCGTTCCAGTTGGTGACGCGGCCTTCGAGGTCGGTCACCACGATGGCGTAGTCGATCGCGCTCTCGAACACCGCGCGATAGCGGCTCTCGCTCGCGTCCAGCTGGTGCCGAGCCAGGTCCCTGGCGCGAAGGGAAGCGTCGCGGGCTTGGACCGCGCGGCGCAATTCGAGCAGGCTCATCACCTGGCGGGCGAGGGCCCGCAGCGCGCTCGCCTGGTTCGGCGCCAAGCCCTCCGGTCGCGGCTCGGCGTCGATGACGCAGAGCGTTCCCAGCGCGACGCCCTCCCTCGTTCGCAGCGGCGCGCCGGCGTAGAAGCGCATGAAGGGTGCCTTCGTCACGAGGCTGTTGTCGCGCGTCCGAGGGTCGGCGCGGAGGTCCGGGATGACGAGCAGGTCGGTGTCGGCGAGGGCGTGGGCGCACACCGACTGGTCGAGCGGCGTTTCCCCGACCGGGAAGCCGACACGGGCCTTGAACCATTGCCGGTCGGCGGCGATCAGGCTGACGAGGGCGGTCCGCGTGCCGCAGATCTCGCTGGCGAGGTGCACGATATCCTCGAAGCCGGCTTCCGGCGGCGTATCGAGGATGTCCAGCGCGCGAAGCGCGTCGTGGCGCGCGGGGCCGGTCGCGTCCGACGGAACGTCGGCGGTGGATGGCAGCGGTCGGGCGATGACGGACATTTGAACGATCGTGGCGGCGCGATGTCTCGTCCGTAGCATCCAATAAAGGCGGACTTCGATCGCTCGGGACGCCGGCGCGACAAAAATATCAAAGCACGCCGCTGGGTTGCCCGGCGCTCAGGCTTCCGCCAGCAGCCGCCCGGCGGCGGCGCGCGCCTCGTCGGTGATCGTGGCGCCGGCCAGCATGCGGGCGATCTCCTCCCGCCGCGCTTCGGGTGCCAGCGCCGTGACGCGGGTCGCGACACGCTTGCCCTTGTCCGTCGCGTCCTTGGCGATGCGGAAGTGGCCGGCGGCGCGGGCGGCCACCTGCGGCGCGTGGGTGACGGCGAGCACCTGCGCCTTGGACGCCAGGCGCGCCAGCCGCTGACCCATGGCGTCGGCCACGGCGCCCCCGACGCCGGTGTCGATCTCGTCGAAGACGAGCGTCGGGGCGGAGGTTTTCGCGGCGAGCGCGACCTTCAAAGCCAGCATGAAGCGGGCAAGCTCGCCGCCGGAAGCGATCTTCATCAGCGGTCCCGGACGGGTGCCGGGATTGGTGGACACCCAGAAGGCGACGCCGTCGATCCCGTCGGGGCCGGCCGGCTCGGGCTCGACGGCCGTGGTGAAGCGCGCGCGATCGAGCTTGAGGGGGGCGAGTTCGGCGTTGACCGCCTGGTCCAGCGCCGCCGCCGCCTTGCGGCGCGCGGCCGACAGGACATCGGCCGCGGCGCGGTAGGCCGCTTCCGCCTCGACGCCGGCGCGCGCCAGCGCGGCGAGCCTCGCCTCGTCGGCATCGAGCGCGGCGAGCGTCGCGGCGTGCCGTTCGGCCAGCGCGGGCAGGGCGTCGGCCGGCACGTTGTATTTGCGGGAGGCGCCGCGAACGGCGAACAGCCGCTCCTCGACCTGGGCGAGTTCGTGGGGATCGAACTCCGCCTCGCGCATCGCCTGGTCGAGCGCGTCGCGCACGCCGTCGAGGGCCACCAGCGCCGCGTCGATCGCCAGGATGGCGGGGCCGACGAGGTGCGGCGCCTGGTGCTGGCGCCGGTCGAGCCGCCGCAGCGATTGCGTGAGGCTCGACACGAAGCCCTCGCCACCCAGCGCCTCGCGCGCGTCGCTGACATCGGCGACGACCTTCTCGGCGGCCTGCATGTCGTGGCGGCGCTCGGCCAGGGCCGCCTCCTCGCCGACGCTCACGGCGAGCGCCTCCAGTTCGGCGAGGGCATGACGGAGGAAGTCGGCTTCGGCGCGGATGGCGGCGACGCGCGCCTCCTCGGCCCGGCGCTCAGCCTCGAGATCGCGCATCCGGCCATGCGCTTCCCGCACGGCGCCGAGCGGGCGACCGAGGCCGCCGAAGGCGTCGACGAGTTGGCGGTGCATCGTCGCCTCGACCATGGCGCGGTCGTCGTGCTGGCCATGGATCTCGACCAGCCGCCGACCCAGCGCCCGCAGCGCCTGCGCGCTCACCGCCTGATCGTTGACGAAGGCGCGGGTGCGCCCGTCGGGCATCTGCACGCGGCGCAGGATGAGGTCGCCGTCGATGTCGAGGCCCTGCGAGGCGGCGGCGGCGCGGGCCGGGTGCCCGGGATCGAGGTCGAAGATGGCGGTGACCTGGCCCTGGACCGCGCCGCTGCGGACCAGGGAACCGTCACCGCGCGCCCCGAGCGCGAGCGAGAAGGCATCCAACAGGATCGACTTGCCGGCGCCGGTCTCGCCGGTGAACACGGTCAGGCCCGCGGCGAAGTCGATATCGAGGCGATCGATGAGGACGATGTCGCGGATCGACAGCTGGACGAGCACGGGAGCTCAAAGCCTTCAATGTTGAGGGAAGGTCGGCGGCCCACACATGGAAGCCTTGCCCGAGAAAGTCGAGGCCCGAAACGCCCGAGCCTCACCCCTCGCCGCGACGCGGCGGGTTCAGCCGACGCCGAGGCCCTTGAAGGTCCGCGAGATCCACGATCCCTTGTCCTCGCTCGGCTTGAGGCCGCCGCTCTGCAAGAGGCTGTAGGCCTGCTTGTACCAAGCCGATTCCGGGTAATTGTGGCCGAGCACGGCGGCGGCGGTCTGCGCCTCCTGGGGCAGGCCCATGGCGAGGTAGGCCTCGGTCAGGCGCTCGAGCGCTTCCTCGGCCTGCGGGGTCGTCTGGTACTTGGCGAGAACGGTGCGGAACCTGTTGATCGCCGCCGTGTACTCGCCGCGTCCGAGATAGTAGCGGCCGACGTTCATCTCCTTGCCGGCCAGCTGGTCCTTGGCCACCGCCATCTTGTAGCGGGCGTCGGCGGTGTATTCGGAGGTCGGGTACTTGGTGACGATGGTCTGGAACACCTCGATCGCCTTCTCGGCGCGGTCGAGGTCGTGGTTCACGTCCGGGATCTGGTTGTAGTAGGACATGCCCTCGAGATAGCTGACGTACGGCGATTCCACCGAGTTCGGGAACAGCCCGAGGTAGCGTTTGGCCGTCCCGATCGCGTCGTCGTACTTCTTGTCCTGATACTGGCTGAAGGTCGTCAGGATCAGGCCCTTCCGCTGGTAGGCGGAGTAGGGGTAGGCCTTCTCCAGCTTGCTGAAATTCTTGGTGGACGACTCGAAGTCGCGCTTCTCGAGGTTCTCGACGCCCTTCTCGTACAGCTTGTCCGCCGGCGGGTCCTTGAGGACCTTGGTCTCGTACTTGTCGTCCCCGAACCAGTTCTCCGGGTTGATCTTGTCCAGGAAGTCGGCGTGCGCGACGGCGGGCGCCAGCAAGGCGCCGACGACGACCAGCAGACCGAGCCGGGGGCGCGACGACGGAACTCGGGAGGAGACGGGCCGGGACACGAGGGTCATGAGGGGTTCCCATGAAGGCCCGAACCGGGCCGGGCTGCGAGGCTTCGCGATCGTCGCACGGGACGTTCCGCCTCGTGCCGGCGACGTCGTCGAAGCTCCGCGCGGCGACAATATGGCGATGGCGGCGGTTCCCGGAAGAAAACCATGCGTGAGGCGCGATCGCCACGCATCCTCCGCCCCGACGTTCCCGGTCCTCCGGTGCCCGAACCGGGCCTTCCCATTCGAGAACGAGGGATCAGTTCGTTTGGCGGCGCAGGAACGCCGGGATCTCCAGCTGGTCGTCCTCGGAGGACCTGGCGGGAGCCACGCGGCCATGGCTGTCGAGCGGCTGCTGCGCGAGCCGCTGCTGCGGGTGGGGCGCCGACGGCCGCTTGGCGTAATCCGCGTGAGCCGGCGCCGGCGCCGCGGGGCGCTGGTAGTGCTGGGGCTGGTAGCCGAGCTGCGGGGCGGCCGGGCGGTGATCCACCACCGGCGCGGCGCCGGTCTCGTCGCGGCTCATGCCGAAGGCGGCGAGACGCTCGAGCAGGGTGCGGCGCTTGATGTCGGCCTGATCGCCGGCCGTGTACTGCTGGCGAATCTGGTTCTGCACCGGCACCGGCAGGTCCTCGATCTGCGGCATACGCTGCTGGCGGACCATCGCCGTCTCGGGGACCGGGGGGATGTAGGGACCGGCCTCGTAGCGACCCTCCTGCTCGCGCGCCGTCGGGCGCTGCTGCTCGACGTAGGTGGGGGCCGGCTGCGGCATCACCTGCTGCAGCTGCACGCCGGACGCGGCGGGCGGCGCGTAGTGCTGGGGAACGGGCGCCTGATGCGGGGCGGCTTGATGCGGGGGTTGATGGGGGAGAGGCGCCGGCTCCTGGTAGGAGGTGGCGATCTGCGGGGGCGCGGGCTGCGCCTCGACGCGGCGGCCCTCGGACTGGGCGCGCAGGCGGGCGGCGGCCTCGGCGATGCGGGCCTCGGCGGCGAGCAGCTCGCGCTGGTCGGCGACCTTGTCGATGCCGGTGGCGACCACCGACACGCGCACGATGCCATCCAGGCTCTCGTCGAAGGTGGCGCCGAGGATGATGTTGGCGTCCTCGTCAACCTCCTGGCGAATGCGGCTCGCCGCCTCGTCGACCTCGTAGAGGGTCAGGTCGTTGCCACCCGTGATGGAGATGAGCAGCCCCTTGGCGCCCTTCATCGACACCTCGTCGAGCAGCGGATTGGCGATGGCGGCCTCGGCGGCGAGGATCGCGCGCTTGTCGCCCGACGCCTCGCCGGTGCCCATCATCGCCTTGCCCATCTCGCGCATGATCGCGCGCACGTCGGCGAAGTCGAGGTTGATGAGCCCTTCCTTCACCATCAGGTCGGTGATGCAGGCGACGCCGGAGTAGAGCACCTGGTCGGCCATGGAGAAGGCGTCGGCGAAGGTCGTCTTCTCGTTGGCGATGCGGAACAGGTTCTGGTTGGGGATGGTGATGAGGGTGTCGACAGCCTTGTGCAGCTCGGTGATGCCGCCGTCGGCCACCCGCATGCGGCGCTGCCCCTCGAACTGGAACGGCTTGGTCACGACGCCGACGGTGAGGATGCCCATGTCGCGGGCGATCCGGGCGATCACCGGGGCGGCGCCGGTGCCGGTGCCACCCCCCATGCCGGCGGTGACGAACACCATGTGCGCGCCGGCGAGATGGTCGCGGATCTCCTCCAGCGCCTCCTCGGCGGCGGCGCGGCCGACCTCGGGCTGCGAGCCGGCGCCGAGCCCTTCCGTCACCTGCAGGCCCATCTGGATGATGCGTTCGGCCTTGGAGGCGGTGAGCGCCTGCGCGTCGGTGTTGGCGACGATGAAGTCGACGCCCACCAGCCCCGAGACGATCATGTTGTTGACCGCGTTGCCGCCGGCGCCGCCGACGCCGCACACCATGATGCGTGGCTTCAGCTCCCGCAGTTCCGGGGCTTTCAAATTGATGGTCATCGCATGGCCTCTTGCCGGTTGGGGCGTTTCTTCGCCGAATGTACGTCGCGTAATTTGCGCGGGGCTGGAGTGGCGCGGGCGCCAGGGCCTCGCGGTGTCCTAGAAGCTGTCCTTCAGCCAGCGACCGACGCGGCTGATGTAGTTGTCGTTGGTCGGCTCCCGGAGGTTCTTGGAACCGATCGGGCGGAAGTGCTCGATGCCGCTGACCTGCGGGTAGACCAGCAGGCCGACCGCCGCCGAGAAGGCCGGCCCCTTGGCGGACTCGGGCAGCCCCTGGATGCCGAGCGGACGCCCGATCCTGACCTGTCCGGATACGATGCGCCTGGCCGCCTCGGGCAGCCCAGCGAGTTGGCTGGCGCCCCCCGTCAGCACGATGCGGCGCCCCGAGTGGGCGGGCAGGCCCGCCGCCTTCAAGCGGTCGCGCACCAGCTCCAGGATCTCCTCGATGCGCGGCTTGATGATGCGGGTCAGCTGCGAGCGCGGCACGTGGGCGGCGTGGTCGCCGTCGTCGCCGACGGGGGTCAGCGTGATCGTCTCGCGCTCGTCGGAGGCCGAGGTCAGGCAGGAGCCGTGCAGGGTCTTCAGCCGCTCGGCGTCGGTGAGCGGGATGTTGAGGCCGCGCGCGAGGTCCATGGTGACGTGGCGACCGCCGACCGCGAAGGCGTCGACGTGGGTGAGGTTTCCGCCGGAGAAGATGCCGACCGACGTCGTGCCGCCGCCGATGTCGATGAGCGCGGTGCCCAGTTCCGCCTCGTCGTCGACCAGGGCGGAGAGGCCCGACGCGTAGGGCGTGGCCACGACCGCCTCCACGGTGAGGTGGCAGCGCTCGATGGCCAGCATCAGGTTGCGCGCGGCCACCGCGTCGGTCGACACCACGTGCATGGCGGCGCCGAGCTCGTCGCCGATCAGGCCGCGCGGGTCGCGGATCTCGCCGCCGGTGCCGAGCGAGAAGCCGGTCGGCAGCGAGTGCAGCGCGCTGCGCCCCGGCGCGACGCTGGCGTGGCAGGCCTCGAGCACCCGGTGGACCTCGCTGTCGGAGACGGCATGGCCGCCGACCGCGATCTTGGCGTCGAAGAACTGCGAGGTGAGCCGGCCGCCGGTCATGTTGACGATGACGCTCTGGACCTGGACGCCGGCCATGCGCTCGGCCGCGTCGACGGCGAGGCGGATCGCGCCCTCCGCCGCCTCCATGTCGACCACGGTGCCGCTCTTGATGCCGCGCGAGCGCTGGTGCCCGATGCCGAGGATGCGGCAGCGATGGGTGCGGCCGCGCAGCATCTCGGAGGGCTCGATCGGCTGCAGCCGGGCGACGAGGCAGACGATCTTGGAGGTGCCGATGTCGAGCACGCAGAGCAGCGCGTTGCGACGGGCCGACAAGGGGCGCATGCGCGGAGGCATGGTGGCCGAGCTCATGTGGTGGCGCCTTTCTTCTTCGACTTCTTCGCGAGGAGGTCCGCGCGGGCGGCGGCGGCGTCGGGGGTCAGCCTCGCGACCACGCGCCCGGGGATGCGAAGGTCGAGGGACAGGATGTCCTTCTCCAGGATGCGGCCCTCGTGCTCCAGCGCCCCGAGCCGCGCGACCGCCTCGGCCGGATCGCGCTCCGGCAGGGCGATCTCCAGGCCGGCGACCGTCTTGAGGGTCCAGCGCCGCCCGGCGACGTAGAGGCCGGCGCGGATGCGCTCGCGCAGGTCGCCGCTCGCGTCGAGGATGGAGAGGTACTCGGCCAGGTTGGCGTTGGCGCCGTCGCCGACGACCAGGGGAAGGCGCTCGAAGCGCGGGTCGCGCATGTCGTCGATGGGCGTCCCGTCGGCGGCCACGATGGAGACGATCCCGGCCTTCTGCCAGAGGGCCGCCGGCTGGCGCTCCTCGATCTCGACCAGAAGCCGGTTCGGGTAGAGCTTGGAGACGCTCGCCTCCTTGATGAGCGGCACTGCCTTGAGGCGCGCGCGCAGGTCGGCGACGTCGAGGAAGAGGAGCGAGTTGCGCGGACCGACGCCGGCGAGCTTGAGGATCTCGGCCTCGGTCAGCTCGCGGGCGCCGGTGATGGTGACCGCCTTGATGGGGAAGCCGAGGGCTTTGGCGAGGATGTCGGGCAACCTGCCCTGCGCGGCGCAGAAGGCGTCGTACTCGCCGCCGCGCACCGCGCCGTACGCGCCGACCGTCGCGAGCAGGGCGACGACCAGCGCCGTGCCGAACAGGCGCGAGGCGACGAGGCGCTCCAGGCCGTGGCCGATCACGTGACCATGGCGGCGGCGGCGGCGCGGCAGCGGCGGCGCTGTTGGGGGAAGGATCGGGAAGGCGAAGGGATCGAGGCCGGCGGCGACGGCGAGCGGGGCACCCGCCGGCCGTGAGCCGGCGAGCGCGGCCGTCAAACCGCCTAACGATCGCAGGAGGCGTCCTCCACCATCCATCGAACAAGCTCACCGAATGTTAGGCCGACGTGGGCGGCCAGCTCGGGCACCAGAGAGGTCTCGGTCATGCCGGGCTGCGTGTTGACCTCCAACACGACGAGTTCTCCCGTACCTCCGGGGCGATCGTCGTACCGGAAGTCCGCACGGCTGACACCGCGACATCCGAGGGCTCGGTGCGCCCTCAGGGCCAACTCTTGAACGAATTGGTAAAGATTTCCTTTAAGATCCGCCGGAAGGACGTGGATCGAGCCGCCCTTGGCGTATTTCGCGTGGTAGTCGTACCAGCCGCCGTCGGCCGCGCGGATGTCGATCACGTCGAGGGCCTTGTCGCCGATGACGGCGCAGGTCAGCTCGCGTCCGGCGACGAAACGCTCGACGAGCATCATGTCGCCGTGCTCCCAGTCGTCGCGGGTCAGCTCCTGCGGCGGGTGTTGGTGATCCTCGTTGACGAACAGCACGCCGACCGAGGAGCCCTCGCTCACCGGCTTGATGACGTAGGGGGGCGCCATCGGATGCCCCTTGGCGACGGCGAGCCGGTGCAGGGTGAGGCCGTCCGCCACGGGGATGCCGGCCGCCCGCATCACATCCTTGGCGCGGTCCTTCTGCATGGCGAGCGCCGAGGACAGGACGCCCGAGTGGGTGTAGGGGATGCGCAGCATCTCCAGGATGCCCTGGACGATGCCGTCCTCGCCGAACCGTCCGTGCAGCGCGTTGAAGGCGACGTCGGGGCGCAGCGCCGCCAGTCGCTCGCCGATCGCGCGGTCGACGTCGATGCGGGTGATCTGGTAGCCCTCCCGCTCCAGAGCGGCGGCGCAGGCCTCGCCCGAGCGCAGCGACACCTCGCGCTCGGCGGACAGGCCGCCAAGGAGGACGGCGACGTGCTTCGTCATGGTGCTTCCCATCCTTCAAAGATTTGGCGCGCATCCTCCCCGCTTCGCGGGGGAGGATGCGCGGGCCCTCGCCGTCATGCCGGCTTCCCCACGCGGGCGATCTCCCACTCGAGGCCGACCCCCGTTTCGTCGAGAACCCGCGCCCGGACGATGTCGCCCAGCGTTTCGAGGTCCGCGCCGGTCGCCGCGCCGCGATTGATCAGGAAGTTCGTGTGGAGGTCGGACACCTGCGCGTCGCCGTGGACGAGCCCGCGACAGCCGGCCCGGTCGACCAGCTCCCAGGCCTTGGCGCCGGGCGGGTTCTTGAAGGTCGAGCCGCCGGTGCGGGCGTTGACCGGCTGCGTCGCCGCCCGCGCCGCCGTGATCGCCGCCATCTCGGCGCGGATCGCCCGGGGATCGCCGGCCCGCCCGGCGAAGCGCGCCCGCGTGAACACGACGTCGGGCGCGACCCCGCAATGGCGATAGGTGAAGTCGATCTCCGCGCGCGGAAATTCGCGGACGGTGCCGGAGCGGTCGACGCCGCGCGCGGACACCAGGGCGTCGGCCGTTTCGCGCCCGTAGGCGCCGCCGTTCATCCGGATCGCGCCGCCGACGCAACCGGGGATGCCGCGCAGGAAGGCCAGGCCGGCGATCCCCGCTTCCGCCGCCGCCGACGCGAGCTTGACGTCCGGCGTCGCCGCGCCGGCGACGATGTCCGTGCCCTCGACCGTCACCATGGCGAACGGCTTGCCGAGCCGGATGACGACGCCGTCGATGCCGCCGTCGCGCACCAGGAGGTTCGAGCCCAGCCCGATCGTGGTGACCGGCACCGACGCGGGGCAGCCGCGAAGGAAGGTGGCGAGGTCTGCTTCGTCGGCGGGAGCGTAGAGCACCTCCGCCGGCCCGCCGGTCCGGAACCAGGTGAGCGGCGCCAGCGGCACCCGTGCGTCGAGCGAGCCGCGCAGCCCCGGCATCGCTGCCGCCAGTTCGGCGACGAGGCTCGGGCGCGAGCCCGGGCGCCCGGCGCCGCTCGCGCCACCGGTCACGCGGCGATGCCCGCCGCCAGCTGGCCCGGCAGCGCGTAGGCCCATTGCGTGATGTTGCCGGCGCCGAGCAGCACGACGTAGTCGCCGGGTCGGGCGAACTGGCGCACGATGCCGGCCAAGTCGCCCGGATGGGCGAGCGCGATCGGCTGGCGGTGGCCGTGCGCCAGGATCGCCTGCACCAGGCTGTCGCGGTTGATGTCGGCGATCGGCGCCTCCCCGGCGGGATAAACATCGGCGACGATCACGCAATCGGCGTCGTTGAAGCAGGTCGCGAAGTCGTTGAAGAGCGATTGCAGGCGGCTGTAGCGGTGCGGCTGCACGACGGCGATGACCTGGCCCTTGGTCGAGGCGCGCGCGGCGCGCAGCACCGCCGCGATCTCGACGGGGTGGTGGCCATAGTCGTCGAAGATCGTGACCCCGTTCCATTGCCCGGTCACCGTGAAGCGGCGCTTGACGCCGCCGAAGTTGCCGAGCCCGGCGCGGATCGCCTCGGCGCTCATGCCGAGTTCGTAGGCCACCGCGAGCGCGGCGGTGGCGTTGAGGGCGTTGTGCAGGCCCGGCATCGGCATCACCAGATCGTCGAGCCGGGTTACGCCCTGGCTCTTGCGGTCGCGGATCACCACGGAGAAGCGCGACACGCCACCGGCGAGGTCGACGTCGACCAGCCGCACGTCGGCCTGCGGCGTTTCCCCGTAGGTGATGACGCGGCGGTCCTCGATCTTGCCGACGAGTTCCTGCACGGTCGGATGGTCGAGGCACATCACCGCGAAGCCGTAGAACGGGATGTTCTCGACGAAGGTGCGGAACGCCGCCTTGATCGCGTCGAAGGTGCCGAAGTGGTCGAGGTGCTCGGGGTCGATGTTGGTGACCACCGTGATGTCGGCCGGCAGCTTGAGGAAGGTGCCGTCGGACTCGTCGGCCTCCACCACCATCCAGTCGCCGCCGCCGAGCCGGGCGTTGGTGCCGTAGGCGTTGATGATGCCGCCGTTGATGACGGTCGGGTCG
Source organism: uncultured Beijerinckiaceae bacterium (assembly GCA_964244495.1). Taxonomy (GTDB): domain Bacteria; phylum Pseudomonadota; class Alphaproteobacteria; order Rhizobiales; family Beijerinckiaceae; genus RH-AL1. The sequence goes on along the minus strand of CAXTIU010000010.1, from coordinate 28,333 downwards.
AAGCGGCCGGCGTCGAGCAGGGTGGCGACGAGCGAGGTGGTCGTGGTCTTGCCGTGGGTGCCGGCGATCGCCACGCAGTGCTTGAGCCGCATCAGCTCGGCCAGCATCTCCGCCCGGCGCACCACCGGCAGGCGGGCGGCGCGCGCCGCCATCAGCTCGGGGTTGTCGCGGCCGATCGCGGTCGACACCACGACGACCTCGGCGGCCCCGAGGTTGGCGGCGTCGTGCCCGATCCGCACGCTCGCGCCGCGCTCGCGCAGCCGCACGACGTTGGCGTTCTCGGAGGCGTCCGAGCCCTGCACCTTGTAGCCGAGGTTCAGCAGCACCTCGGCGATGCCGGACATGCCGATGCCGCCGATGCCGACGAAATGGATCGGTCCTAATTCGGTCGGCAGCCTCATCCTCGGTTCTCCGGCAGCATCAGGGTTTGAACGAGATCGGCGAGGCGCGCGGCGGCGTCCGTGATGCCGGCGGCATGCGCGGCCCTGGCGCGGCCCTGCAACCCTTCGCGATCGGCGAGCGCGAGGCGGAGCGAGTCCGCCAGCCAGTCCGCCGTGAAATCCGCTTGGCGCACCACGATCGCCGAGCCGGTCCTTTCCAGCAGCGCGGCGTTCGCCGCCTGGTCCTGGTCGAGGGCGTGCGGGAACGGCACGAGGATCGACGGGCGGCCGATCACCGCGAGTTCGGACACGGTGGAGGCGCCGGCGCGCGCGATGACGAGGTGGGCCTCCGCGATGCGGGCCGGCAGGTCGGCGAAGAAGGGCCGCACTTCCGCGGTGAGGCCCAGGGCGCCGTAGGCCTCCCGCACCTCCGCCTCGTCCTCGCCGCGCGCCTGCTGGACGATCACGAGGCGGGCCCGCTCGGATGGCGTGAGCCGCCCGATCGCGGCCGGCACGATGTCCGACATCACGCGCGCCCCCTGCGAGCCGCCGGTCACCAGCAGGCGCAGCGCGCCGCCGTCGAAGGCGGGATAGGGCGACCCGGCCGCCTCCAGCACGCTCGGACGCACGGGGTTGCCGATCAGCCGCGCCTTGGCGGCGAGCGCCGGGTGGGCGATGACGAGGTTGTCGAAGCCCTTGGCGATCGCCACCACGCGGCGCGCGAGGAACCTGTTGGCGCGTCCCATCACGGCGTTCTGCTCGTGGAGGATCGTCGGCACCTTCAGCAGCGAGGCGGCGAGCATCGGCGGCACCGTGGGGTAGCCGCCGAAGCCGATCACCGCGCGTGGCCTGACCCGCTTGATGATGCGCCGGGCCGCGCGCGTTCCGCGCAACAGGGTGAGGATGGCGCGGGCGCGGTCGAGCGACCCGCCGCCGGTCGGCGTGGCGGAGGGAACGTGGTGCACGGTGCGGGCGGGGAAATCGGCGCCGTAGCGCAGCGCGCGGTCGTCGGTGACGAGCTCCACCGGGATACCGCGCGCGGCCAGCGCCTCGGCGAGCGCCTGCGCCGGGAACAGGTGGCCGCCGGTGCCCCCGGCGGCCAGCAGCACGGGGCGGCCGCTCATGGCGGTTGCGCTCATGGCGGTTGCGCTCATGCCGGCTGTTCCACCGACGGCCGTTCCACGCCGGCCCGGCCGGCCGCGATCCGATCCGGCACGGAGCGGTCGAACAGGATCTCGGATCGAGGCCGGCGGCGGGTCACCGCGACGAGGAAGCCCATGCCGAGCGCCACCGAGACCAGCGACGAGCCGCCGTAGGAGATGAAGGGGAGCGTCATGCCCTTGGCCGGCATCAGGTGGAGGTTGACGGCCATGTTGATCGCCGCCTGGATCCCGAACAGCATCACGAGGCCGGCGCCGGCGAAGGCGCAGAAGGGGTCCTCGCTGCGCGCCGCCTTGAGGAGGCCGCGAACGACGACCAGGCCGAACAGGGCGCACAGCGCGATGCAGGCCAGCAGGCCGAACTCCTCGCCGGTGACGGCGAAGATGAAGTCGGTGTGAGCGTCGGGCAGGATGCGCTTCACCGTGCCCTCCCCCGGTCCCTTGCCGAGCCAGTGCCCGGCCTTGATCGTTTCCAGCGCCGTGTCGACCTGAAACGTGTCGGAGACGCCGTTGCCGCTCGACGGGTCCATGAACTTGAGGATGCGGGCGCGCACGTGCGGCACGAACTTGTAGGCGGCGAGCACGCTGACGACGCCGGTGCCCCCCAACCCCACCATCCAGAACCAGTGCAGCCCGGCCATGAAGAACAGCGCCATCCACACGAGCGTGACCAGCATGGTCTGCCCGAAGTCCGGCTGCAGCATGAGGGGCACGATGGTGAGCGGCAGCAGCAGGATGGCGAGCGTGGTGCCGGGCACGTCGCGGCGCTTGCCGCCTTCCGAGAAGGCCCAGGCGACGAGGATCACGAAGGCCGGCTTGAGGAACTCGGAGGGCTGGATGCCGAAGATCCAGCGCCGCGAGCCCTTGACCTCGTGGCCGAACAGCAGCGCCACGACGATCAGGCCCATCGCGACGGCGAAAACGACCACCGCCATGCGGCGCACCTGGCGGGGGGTGAGGAAGGAGACCGCGATCAGCACCGCGACGGCCGGGACCAGCGCGAGGGCCTGGCGATCGACGAAATGGAAGGTCGGCAGGCCGATCCGCTCGGCGACCGGCGGGCTCGCCGCCATCGTCAGGATCATGCCGGCGACGATGATGGTGGCGAGCGCGGCGAGCAGCCAGCGGTCGACCGTCCACCACCAGTTCGCCAGGGCTGTCCGGTGCGCGCGCGATACCATGAGGGCGAGATCCCTTGCCGCCGGAAACATCGTCACGATGTGCTTGGGCCGGCCGTGCTCCCCATCATGGAAGGAGACGATTAACCATGCCTTTCATGGCGACGTATTTATCAGGCTTTCGACGATTTCGCGAAACCGCGCGCCCCGCACCTCGAAGTTGGGGAACTGGTCGTAGGAGGCGCAGGCCGGCGAGAGCAGGACGACTTCCGTTTCACCGGTGCGCTCTGCCCGCGCGCGCGCGTCGGCGAAGGCCCGCCGCGTCGCGACGTCCAGCGTGCCGCACGTCGTGAAGGGCACGTCCGCCCCGGCAAGCGCGTCGGCGAAGGCCGGGGCCGCCTCGCCGATCAGGTAGGCCCGCGCGACGCGGCCGAACAGCGGTCGCAGCGGGACGATCCCGCCCTCCTTCGCGAGGCCGCCGATGATCCAGTGCGCGCGGGGGAAGGACAGCAACGCCTTCTCCGCGGCGTCGGCGTTGGTCGCCTTGGAATCGTTGATGAAGATGACGGGGCCGGCCTGCGCCACCTGCTCCATGCGGTGGGCGAGGCCGGGGAAGGAGCGCAGCGCCGCCGCCAGCCTGTCCCGATCGTCGGCGGCGGCACCCAGCGCCAGCACGGCGGCGGCGGCGTTCTGGGCGTTGTGCGCGCCGCGCAGCGTGGGGATGCCGGCGAGATCGGCCACCGGCGTCGCCGCGCCGGCTCGGTGACGCACCAGCACCGTGCCCTGGAGAGTGATGCCGTCGGCGACGGGGTGACCGGCGACCGAGATCGTCTCGATCCGGCGGCCGGCCGCCGCCAACCGCGCGGCGATCGCGGCGCTGTCGGGATCGTCGACCGAGACGACGCCGAGGGCCGCGCCGGCGACGAGCCGCGCCTTGATCGCGGCGTAGTTCGCCATCGTGCCGTGGCGGTCGAGGTGGTCGGGGGTCAGGTTCATCAGGATGCCGACGGAGGGCGCCAGCGATGGCGCGAGGTCGATCTGGAACGAGGAGCACTCGACGACGTGGACCCGGTGCGGCGCCGGCGGCGGCAGCCGCAGGATCGGTGTCCCGATGTTGCCGCCCATCGCCACCTCTTGGCCCAAGGCATGGAACAGGTGCGCGACCAGCGCCGTCGTCGTCGACTTGCCGTTGGTGCCGGTGATCGCGACGAAGGGCGCGTCGGGGGCCAGCGCCGCCCGCTCGCGGCAGAACAGCTCGATGTCGCCGATGATGGGGACGTCGGCGGCCCTCGCGCGCGCGACCGTCCAGTGCGGCGCGGGGTGGGTGAGCGGTACGCCGGGCGCGAGGACGAGCGCGTCGAAGGCGCGCCAGTCCGCCGCCCGCAGATCGACGATGCCCACCCCGGCGGCGGCGGCCCCCTCGCGCGAGGCGGCCTTGTCGTCCCAGGCGGCGACGATCGCGCCGCCGGCCCGCAGCGCGCGCGCCGCGTCGAGCCCCGACGCGCCGAGGCCGAACAGCGCGAGGCGGCGGCCGGCGAAGGCGGTCAACGGGGTCACGGCCGCGCCCTCACCGCAGCTTGAGCGTCGACAGGCCGACCAGCGCCAATACGAAGGCGATGATCCAGAAGCGGATCACCACTTGGGGCTCCGACCAGCCGAGCTGCTCGAAATGGTGGTGGATCGGCGCCATCCTGAACACCCGCTTGCCGGTCATCTTGAAGGAGGCGACCTGGACGATCACCGACACGGCCTCCAGCACGAACAGGCCGCCGACGATGACGAGGACGATCTCGTGCTTGACCGCCACGGCGACGGTGCCGAGCAGGCCGCCCAGCGCCAGCGAGCCGGTGTCGCCCATGAAGATCTGGGCCGGCGGCGCGTTGAACCACAGGAAGCCCATGCCCGCCCCGATCAGCGCGCCGCACACCACCGCGAGGTCGCCGGCCCCGATCACGAAGTTGACGCCGAGGTACTTCGAGAAGATCGCGTTGCCGACGAGGTAGGCGATGATGCCGAAGGTACCGGCGGCGATCATCACCGGCACGATGGCGAGGCCGTCGAGGCCGTCGGTGAGGTTCACGGCGTTGCCGGCCGCCACGATCACGAAGGCGCCGAACACCGGGAACAGCCAGCCGAGGTCGGCGACGTAGCCGTTCACGCCGGGCAGCGAGACGCTGGAGGTGTGCACAGTGCCGTAATGGTACATCAGCACGCTCGCGACCAGGGCGATGGCCGCCTCGATCGCCAGCCGCAACCGCCCGGAGAAGCCGGCGTGGCTTTGCCGCGTCACCTTGAGGTAGTCGTCGTAGAAACCGATCAGCCCGAAGCCGATCATGACGAGCAGCACCACCCAAACGAAGTAGTTGCCGAGGTTCGCCCACAGCAGCGTCGACACGATGAGCCCGGCCAGGATCATCAGGCCGCCCATGGTCGGCGTGCCGCGCTTGGTCAGCAGGTGCGAGGCCGGGCCGTCGGCGCGGATCGGCTGGCCCTTGCCCTGCTTGAGGCGCAGCGCCGAGATGACGCGCGGCCCGAAGAAGAACACGAAGAACAGCGCGGTGGCGACGGCGCCACCGGTACGGAAGGTGATATAGCGGAACACGTTGAGCGGCCCCGTGTGGGGCGTCAGGTCCGCGAGCCAGGCGAGCATCGGGTATCCTTGTGCGTGGGCCTAGGCGGCGGAAACGGCTGAACCCGGACCATCCGAAGGTTGCGCCGCGACGCGTCCATCCGCGGCGCCCGGATCGACGGGGCTGGCCTTAGCGCGCTCGTGCCGCTCCTTCAAGGCGGCGACGACCGGCGCCATGCGGCTGCCGTTCGACCCCTTGACGACGACGATGTCGCCGGCGCCCACGGTTTCGAGCACGACCGGCCGCAGCTCGGCGGCCGTGTCCCGCCATCGCGTCTCGACCCGGCCGTCGAGGGCGTCGGCGAGCGCGCGCATCATCGGGCCGGCGGCCAGCACGAGGTCGAAGCCGGCGGCGACGACCTCCTCGGCCAGCGCGGCGTGCAGTTCGCGGGATCGCGGGCCGAGTTCCAGCATGTCGCCGAGCACGGCGACGCGCCGGCCGCCGTCGCCGGGCGGCAGGGTGCCGGCCAGTTCGAGCGCCGCGCGCATCGAGGCGGGATTGGCGTTGTAGCTCTCGTCGAGCAGCGTGAACGGCCCATCCGCCGTCGCGATCGCGAGGCGTTCGCCGCGCCCCTTCTGCGCCTGGAAGAAGGCCAGCGCGGTCGCGGCGATGGTCACGTCGGCGCCGAGCGCGTGGGCGGCGAGCAGCACCGCGAGCGCGTTCTCCGCCAGGTGGCGTCCGGGCGCGCCGAGCCGGAAGGACACTTCCCGCCCCGCGATGGAGGCGCGGATCGTCGCGTGCGTCGGCGCGGCGGCGTAGTCGAGGAGCCGCGCGTCGGCGGCCGGGTGCGCCCCGAAGGTCGCGACGTGCCCCGCCGGCGAGCGCCGCGCGGCCGCGTCGAGCCGTTCGTAGTACGGGCTGTCGCGATTGACGATGGCGACCCCGCCCGGCTCCAGGCCGGCGAAGATCTCCGCCTTGGCGTCGGCGATCGCCTCGACCGAGGGGAAGAACTCGAGGTGGACCGGCGCCACGGTGGTGATGATCGCGACGTGCGGGCGGACCATGGCGGTGAGCGGCAGGATCTCGCCGGCGTGATTCATGCCGATCTCGCTGACCGCGAAACGCGCCGCCTTCGGCATGCGGGCGAGGCTGAGCGGCACGCCCCAGTGATTGTTGTAGGAGGCCACCGACGCGTGCACCGCGCCGGCCGGCGTCAGGGCGAGGCGCAGCGCCTCCTTGGTCGACGTCTTGCCGACCGATCCGGTGACGGCCACCACGCGCGCCGACGTGCGGGCGCGGGCGGCGCGGCCGAGGTCGGCCATGGCGGCGAGCACGTCCCTGACGACGTAGAGCGGGCCGGTGCAGGCGCCGGCAAGGGCGTCGACGTGGGCCTCGTCGACGACCGCCGCCGCCGCACCCGCCGCGAAGGCTTGGCCGACGTAGTCGTGACCGTTCGAGTTGTCGCCGGTGATGGCGAAGAAGAGATCGTCGGGTTCGAGCGTCCTCGTGTCGATCGAGACGCCGCCGACCCCTCGCGGCGGTCGGCCGGCCACGCGCGCGCGCAGCGGCGCGACGAGTCCGAGACCCGTCCACAAGGGATCGCCGGCGGGGTTCATGACGACGACTTCATGGCGAGTGGGTCCGCAGGGCGCGCCGCGCGCAGTCGAGGTCGGAGAAGGGCAGCACCTTATCGCCGACGATCTGGCCCGTCTCGTGACCCTTGCCGGCGACGACCAGCACGTCGCCCTCGCCGAGCGCACCGACCGCCGCCTCGATGGCCGCCGCGCGGTCGGCGATCTCGGTGACCTCCGCCCGGCCGCCGGCCATCCCCTCCAGGATCGCCCGGCGGATCGCCGCCGGCTCCTCCGAGCGGGGGTTGTCGTCCGTGACGACCACGCGGTCGGCGAGCCGCGCCGCGATCGCGCCCATGATCGGCCTCTTGCCCCCGTCGCGGTCGCCGCCGCAGCCGAAGACCACGACGAGCTTGCCGCTGGCGAGCGGCCGCAGGGTCGCGAGCACGTGGTCGAGGGCATCGGGCTTGTGGGCGTAGTCGACGAAGACGGGTGCCGTGCCGCGCGTGCCGGCGAGCTCGAGGCGGCCCGGCGCGCCCCGCAGCGTCGCTAGCGCGTCGAGGACGCCGTCGGCGGGCGAACCGCTGGCGATGCACAGCGCCGCCGCGACGAGCGCGTTCGAAACCTGGAATTCGCCGGCGAGCGGCAGGCGCGCGGTCCGTGTGCGTCCCTCGTGGGTCACGGTGAGCAGGGCGGCGAGGCCGTCGGGGCGCACGTCGAGGAGCCGCAGGCCGGTCCCACCCCGTCCGACCGTGACGATCCGGTGGCCCCGCGCCTCCGCCGCGGCGACCACCGTGTCGGCGACATCGCTGTCGGCGTTGACGATCACCGGCCGGCCGGCCGGCAGCAGGTCGAACAGGCCCAGCTTGGCGGCGAGGTAGTTGTCAAGCGTGCCGTGATAGTCGAGGTGGTCGCGCGACAGGTTCGTGAAGCCGGCGGCGGCGAGGCGCACGCCGTCGAGGCGGCGCTGCTCGATGCCGTGCGACGAGGCTTCCAGCGCGAGGTGGCTGACGCCCTCGCCGCTGAGCCGGTCGAGGGTCTTGTGGAGCGCCACCGGGTCCGGCGTCGTCAGGGAGCCGTAATCGCCGCCCGACGGCGACACGACCCCCAGCGTCCCGAGCGAGGCGGCCGGTTGGCCGAGCGTCGCCCAGATCTGGCGGCAGAAGGCGGCGACCGATGTCTTGCCGCTCGTCCCGGTGACGGCGACCACCGTTCCCGGCTGGCGGGGATGGAGGGCGCTCGCGGCCAGCGCCAGGGCGCGCCGCACGTCGGCGACGAGGATGACCGCCACGCCGCGCATCGGCTCGCGCGGTTGCCGCGAGGCGACGACGGCGACGGCGCCCTTCTCGACCGCCTGCGCGATGAAGGCCGACCCGTCCGCCTTGCTGCCGGGGATGGCGAAGAACACGAAGCCGGGTTCGACGCACCGGCTGTCGGCGGCGAGGCCGACGACCTCGATCACGCCGAGCCCGGCCGGGCAGGCCACTTCCGGGAGGAGCGTCGCGAGCCGTGTCAGTGGAGGCCTGCCTTCGTGAACTGCGGGGTGTTGGCTTGCCCGTAGCCCATTCGGGCCAGCAGAGGGAAGGGCATCGGGGGCAATTGGATCTGCGGCGCGATGCCGAGCAGCGGCGTCACGCGCTCGATGATCTTGCCGGCGACCTCGCCGGAGTTCCAGGCGGCCGTGTGGTAGCCGTAGGTGCCCTGCACCGCCTGCGGCTCGTCCATCAACACCAGGAACAGGTAGCGGGGCTTGTCGGCCGGCAGCAGGGCCATGAAGGTCGTGAACACCTTGTCGTGGTCGTAGTGGCCGTGGACGAGCTTGTCGGCCGTGCCGGTCTTGCCGCCGATGAAGTAGCCGGGAATGTTGGCGTTGCGCGCGGAGCCGACCTCCGCGTTGATCCGCATGAGGTAGCGGATGCTTTCCGACACTTCCGGCCGCACCACGCGCGGCGCGTCGCGCCGGGCGTCCTCCTCCGACCGCTTGAGGAAGGTGGGGGTGATGAGCTGGCCGCCGTTGACGAGGCCGCCCACCGCCATCAACGCCTGCAGCGGCGCCACGTTAAGGCCCTGGCCGAAGGCGATGGTGATGGTGTTGAGCTCGCTCCAGTGCTTGGGCACCAGCGGTTCCGCGCTTTCCGGCAACTCCGTGCGCAGCCGGGTCAGCTGGCCCATCTTGCGTAGGAACGCCTGGTGGCCGGGCACGCCCACCATCATCGCCATCCGCGCCGTGCCGATGTTGGAGGAATGGATGAACACCTCGGGCACGGTGAGCATGCGGTGCTCGCCGTGGAAGTCATGGATGGTGAAGCGGCCGTAGCGCAGCGACTCGCGGGCGTCGACCTGGGTGCGCAGCGTGACCTTGTTGGTTTCCAGCGCCATCGCGATGGAGATCGCCTTGAAGGTCGAGCCCATCTCGTAGACGCCGACCGAGAGCCGGTTGATCTTGTTGGGGTCGAGCGCGTCGGCCGGCTGGTTCGGGTCGAAGTCGGGCAGCGAGGCCATGGCGACGATCTCGCCGGTGTTCACGTCGAGGATCGCGGCGGCGCCGGCCTTGGCGTGGAACTTGTCGACGCCCTTGGCGAGCTCGTCGCGCACCGCGTAGGTCGCCCGCAGGTCGAGCGAGGTGGTGAGCGGCTTCAGGTCGGTCGCCGCCAGCCGGAAGCCCATGCCGTTGAGGTCGGACAGCCCTTGGCTGTCGATGTACTTCTCCAGCCCCGAGATGCCGACGCCGTCGAGGTTCGCGAAGCCGAGCACGTGCGCGGCGATCGGCCCGTTGGGGTAGACCCTCTTGTTCTCCGGCAGGAACCCGACGCCGGGCAGGCCGAGGTGGAACACCTCCGCCTGCTCCTTGGCCGACACCGCGCGCTTCACCCAGACGAAGCCCTTGCGCGAGCCGAGCTTGCGACGCAGTTCGGCGGCGTTCACGTCGGGCAGGGCGGCGGTCAGCAGTTCCACCGCCTCGTCCTTGTCGATGAGCCGACGCGGCTCGGCGAAGATGCTCATGACCTTGATGTCGGTCGCCAGGATCTCGCCCTGGCGATCGAGGATGTCGGGCCGGGCGGCGGCGACTTGGTCGGAGGCGGCGTTGCGGATCGCCTCCGGCGCGTCCGGCGTCAGGCCGAAGATCACCAGGCGACCGATGATCACGGCGAAGACGAGCGTGAACGCCAAGGCGACGAGCCGCGTGCGGTTCGCGCTCTTGTCGAGCCGTGTCTCGAACAGGGCCCGGATGAAGCCGGGCAGGGTGAGGGGCGGGCGCGATCGGCCGCGCGGGGCGGTCGCGCCGGTGCCGCGACCATCGTCCACGGCTCGCGATTCGCCCGGCGGCGGGAACGGCGCGTTCATCGCTTGCCCCCCTTCATCGTTTGGCTTTCTTCGGTGAGGCGGAGGGGGTCGCGCTGTTGCCGGCGACGTCGCTCGGCGTGTTGGTCGGCTCGCTCAGGCCGAGGCTTTCCAGCTCGCGGCCGATGGCGTCGACCGGCACCGCCTTGTCCGGCAGGGCGTCGACCTTGACGATCTGGGTGAGCGCCAGCGGCTGCAGTCCGGTCAGCCTGTCGGCCAGCTCCTGCACCCGCTCGGGGCGCGTCAGGTGCGCCCAGTCGGCGCGCAGCAGGCCGATCCGGTCCTGCTCCTTCTTGATCTCGCCGCGCAGGCCGGCCACCGTTTCCGCGTGGAGGATCGTCTTGTACTTGATCGAGTAGGCGTAGACCGCCGAGCCGACCAGCGCCGCGATGGCGATGAGGTTCAGGATGCGGATCATCGCGGCCTCCCACGTCTTGGTTCGGCTTCGGGCAAGAGGGCTAGGCTCGTCAGCGGGGCGTCGACCGGCACCGGAGGGTTGACGGTACGCGTCGCGACCCGCAGCTTCGCCGAGCGCGCGCGCGGGTTCCCATCCGCCTCGGTTCCCGAGGGGACGATCGGCTGACCCTTGGGCACCGTGAAGCTCGGCGGCGTCGCCGCCGGCTCGCCCGGCAGGCGACGTCCCGCCGTTTCGCCCTTGCCGGAGCGGCGGCCGAGGAACTGCTTGACGATGCGGTCCTCCAGCGAATGGAAGGTGACCACGGCGAGCCGGCCGCCCGGCTTCAGGACGCGCTCGGCGGCGGCGAGCCCGGCGACGAGTTCGGCGAGTTCATCGTTCACAGCGATTCGCAGCGCCTGGAACGTGCGGGTCGCCGGATGGATCTCGGTCGGCTTGGCCGGGGCGACGCGGGCGATCATCTCCGCGAGCGGCCGGGTCGTCAGGAACGGCGCCTTCGCCCTGTCCATGACGATGGCCTTGGCGATGCGCCGGGACTGCCGCTCCTCGCCGTAATGGTAGAGGATGTCGGCGAGCGTCCCCTCGGGCGCCTCGTTGACGATGTCGGCGGCGGAGCGGCCGGTCGTCCCCATGCGCATGTCGAGCGGGCCGTCGGCGCGGAAGGAGAAGCCGCGCTCGGCCCGGTCGAGCTGCATCGACGACACGCCGATGTCGAGGGCGACGCCGTCGAGTGGGCTCAACTGGAGCTGTTCGGCCACCGTGGCGAGATTGGCGAAACGATCCTCCACGAGGACGAGGCGCCCGTCGGCCGCCGTGACGAGCGATTGGCCGTCGCGGATCGCGGTCGGGTCGCGGTCGAGGGCGAGCACACGGGTGCCGGGCACGGCGAGGATCGCCCGCGTGTACCCGCCGGCACCGAAGGTGGCGTCGAGGTAGGTGCCCGGACCGAGGGCGAGCGCCGCCACGACCTCCTCACGGAGCACGGGAACGTGTCGGGCTGGTCCGCCAGCGGCGCCGTGACCCTCCGGGTCCCAGCCGCCGCCGCCCTTCATTCCCGTGCCCCAGGAGTGCGCGGCGTGGCCGCCGCGTCGCTGGTCGCCATCCGTTTCCGCGCGGCGCGCACCCGAAGCTTGGCCTCTTCGAGGTGCCCGCGGAAGCGATCCGGCTCCCAGATCTGGAATTTGTGCCCCTGTCCCACGAAGGTCGCCGCGTCGGTGATCCCCGCGTGGGCCTTGACGACGTCGGACAGGACCACGCGTCCCTCGCCGTCGACCTTCAGGATCTCGCTCGTGCCCAGCAGGGCCGTCGAGAGCAGGTCCCGCTCCTCCGAGTAGGGCAGGTGCAAGGAGAGCAGGTCGTCGATCTCCCTCAGCAGCGCGTTGCCACCGCAGTCCATCGCCGCCGCGTCGAGCGAGGGAACAACGTAGAGCCCCTCGAACCCGTCCCTCGCCAGCACCGCCCGGAAAGGCGCCGGAATCGACACCCTCCCCTTTGCGTCGAGGCGATTGACATAGTGGGAGAGAAAACGATCCACGCGATACGCCCCCGGCCACCGGACGGCCGGACCGGGAACCCGCGCCGCGCGAGGCGGGCCGGATCAGGTCAGGTGATGCCGAAGACTGGTGGATCTGGGTTAGCATGGGATTTCATGGGATGCAATGTGACCGGCTGGGCGCGGAGCGTCCTGCACAGGCGTCCATCAAGCGCGTTCAAGGTTAACGAAGGCTTTCGTGACGCTTGGCTCCGGTCGCCGCCGCGCGATCGCCGGGCTGATGGGCGGGGCGACGCGGACAAAAAAAAGCCGGCTGCGTCGCGGCCGGCTTCGTCGTGTCGTTGCTGGATCAGGTTTGGTTCGGCTACGTCGCCTCGGTGTGATCCGTCTCGACGTGATCCGGGTCATGCGACTTTTCCCGGGTCGCGGCGACGGGATCGCTCGCCGGGAAGGTATCAACCAGGCCGTTGTCGAGCGAGGAGCTCTTGGTCTTCTCGCTTTCCGGCTCGGCGTCCTTGTTCTTGACCTTCTCGTCCATTTCGAACCTCCTTGACGCCGGATATAACGAGGCTCGCGCCGCGCCGTTCCGCCCAGGCCGCTTTTCGGAGCGGACCGCTTCCGGGCTTGCCGCTCAACCTGCCGAGACCCTCGCCTTCGGGAAAGCCACCTCGACGAGCGTCCCGTGGTCGATCTTGCTGCGGATGGTGAAGGCGGCGCCGTTGGCCTCGACGAGGGCCTTCGTCAGGGGGAGCCCGAGCCCGGTTGCCGGCGCGGCGTCGGCGAGCCGACCTGCGGTGGGATGACCGAAGGGTTCGAGCGCCGCCTTGATGGCCGCCTCCGACATGCCCGGGCCGGTGTCGCGGATGCGGATCAGCACCTGCCCGTCGGTGGCGGCGGTGGCGACAATCACCTGGCCGCCAGGCTCGTTGAAGCGCACCGCGTTCGACAGGAGGTTGAGCACGATCTGGCGCAGCGAGCGCCCGTCGGCCTTGATCTGCGGCAGCGTCGGCGCGAGCGACAGCCGCATGATGACGCGTGCGCGACTCGCCTCCGCCTGCATCGTCGCCACGCAATCGCCGACGATCCGGTTGGCGTCGAGCGTGTCGGCGGCGAGGTCCATCTGGCCGGCCTCGATCTTGGACAGGTCGAGGAGGTCGGCCACCAGCCCGATCACGTGCCGGCTCGCGGCGTGGATCTCGCGCAGGTAGTCCTTGTAGCGCTTGTCGCCGAGCGGGCCGAAGCGCTCCTCGGCGACGGCGTCCGCCAGTCCGACGATCGTGTTGAGCGGCGCGCGCACCTCCCGGCTCACCCTCGACAGGAAGTCGGTCTTGAGCGCGCTGGCGCGTTCGGCATCCTGCCGGGCGCCGTCGAGCTCGCGCTCCACCTTCTTCCAATGCGTCAGGTCGCGGAACAGGGCGCAGAACCGCGCCGCCTCGGGATCGGTCGCCGACCCGAGCCGCCCCAGCGTCATGAACACCGGAATGGTCCCTTGGTGCGCCTCCACGACGAACTCGCACCCGTCGTTGAGCAGGCTTTTGCGCGCATTCGACCTGAGTTCGTCGAAGTAGCCCTGCGCCAGGCCTTGGTCGTGGGGAGCGAACAGGGCCGTGAAAGGTCGGCCGACCGCGGCGCCGCGCTCGCACCCGAACAAGGCCTCGCCCGAGCGGTTGAGCGACACCACGTCGCCGTGCGCGTCGATGACCGCCACGCCGTCGGCGGAGGTTTCGAGGATCGCGCGCAACTCGCGCAACTCGTCCTCGTCGCGACCACGCGCCGCCTCGATCTCGAAGCGCAGCGCCTCGTAGCGCGCCAGCATCTCCTCGTGCCGAGCCTGGGTATCCTCGATGTGCGCCTGGGCCGTGGCGATCCTCGCGACGTCGACGGCGGCGCCGTCCTCGCCGCCGGTCGCGTCGTGCGCGTCGCGAGGGTCCGCCCGATGCGCCGCGACCTGCTGGAGCGTCAGGAGCGTCGCCGGCAGCCCGTCCCATTCGATGCTCTGCATGCGGGCGTTGGCCGGCACCACCGTGCCGTCGCGGCCGCGCACGCCGACCGCCTCGCCGCCGACCGTGTTGCCGGGCAGGTCGCCGAACAGGTGGTTCATGCCGCCCGCCTCATACAGGGCGTCCTCGCCGGCGAAGCCGAGCATATCGAGCAGATGCCGATTGACGAAGATCGGGATGTTGTCGCGGCTGACCAGCAGTCCGACCGCCAGGCGATCGAGGACGGCGAGGCCGTTGCGCCCGACTTCTGCGGCGCGCGCCGCGTGCGCCGGGGTCGCGGCCGGCGCGGGCTCGGCGGCCCTTTCACCCGCGCTTCCGTCAGGGAGCGGGACCGGTATGTCGGGATCGATCGCCGCGACCTCCCGGGTCGCATCCGCGATCTCCGCCCGGCTCAGCGGCTCGCCCGCCGCGTCCAACGCTTCGGCCTGCCCGGCCGGCGGCGCTGTCGCGCTGGTCTCGTCCGCGGGCGACTCTTCCGGGGCATCCGCGACGGGAACGGCGTCATCGGGAACGGGATCGTGCGGTGCGGGGCCGACCTGCGCCGCACCCGCTCGCGCGTCGGCTCCGTCCAGCCCGGCTTGACCCCGGAGTTCGGCGCCCAGGGCGACGAAGGCGATCTGGTCCTGAGGCGACAGCGCCTTGCCGCCGGGAAAGACGACGACGTTGCGGGTGGCGACCGCGTCGGCACGCTCGGGGAGCCGCGTCGGCTGGCAGGTCACGACCCGATCGAGGTGGATCACCCCGTAGCCGCGATAGCCGCCGAAGACCTTGTCGCCGTCGAAGGTGGCGATCGCGCCCAGCCCGACGTCGACCGCCGCCGAAGCGTCGGTGATCGGCCACGCCACGTTGAGGCCGCTCCACGTTTCACGACTCTCGAGCGCGGCGGCGAGGGCACCGGAAGGGTCGAGCACTGCCGCGACCTCACCCATGCGGCAGCCGACGAGGTCGGCGTTGGCCGGTCCGACCACCGCCGCGAGCGGCGGCGTGAGCGCGGTACAAAGGCCGTCGGCGTCGCTCTGCCAAAGAAAGCGCGTGGTGCGGCTCGCCGGCCAGCGCGTGTGCAGCATCGTTTGGATCGCCTGCACGCTCATCGCGGCCGGTTCGGTCGATGTCGATGGCGCGGCCGCCGGCTCGGGGGCGGCGTCGATCGCCTGGGCGTCCGGGTGGCGCGATGCTCCTTCCGCATTCACCGCGTCAGCGGTGGGCTCCGGCCGGGCCGGAGCCGGCACGCCCGTCGGTCCCGACCGAAGCCCGAGCGCCGCCGCGACGAGGACCGGGGCGCCGTTCGTGTCGGAAACGCGTCGGCACAGGACCGTGACGACCTCGCTGCGCGATCCGATGGCGAAGCGCAGCCGCTCCAGGCGCGGCGCCCCGTCCAGCGGCAGGGTACGGACGAGGGTGTTGAGGCGTCCGGCCCCGCCGTCGTGACCGGCGAGCAGCCTGGCGGACAGCGTGGCCTCCGTGGCCACGTCGAAGAGCTGGAACAAGGCGCGGCTCGCCAGCACGAGCCTCGGCTCGGCGCCGGCGACGGCGAACACCGCCGATCGGCCGTCGCGCAACGCCAACGCGCCCGTGAAGCGATCGAGGTCGGACCGCGTCAGGCCTGGCCCGAACCAAACGTCATCCATCCAGCCGCGCCCTCGTGCCGTCGCCACCGATCGCCAAACCGGTCGGCGATCGTGGAAAGTCTTAAGTTTGGCTTAAAAGCTGGGGTCGCGAGCGTCCATCGCCGTCGGCCCGTTCCCGCCCACGGCTTTGCTTTACGGTTAATTAAGGAGCATTTACGGCGACCGGACAGTGGCGCTGCGACGCGCCTACTCGATCAGGATGGCCCTGAAATCGTTGACGTTGGTCAGGGTCGGCCCCGTGACGACGCTATCGCCCAGGGCCTGGAAGAAGCCGTGCCCGTCGTTGTCGGCGAGGCTCGCGGCCGGATTGAGGCCGGCGGCGAAGGCGCGGGCCAGCGTGGTCGGCCCGATCACCGCGCCGGCGATCTCCTCCGCGCCGTCGACCCCATCCGTATCGCCGGCGATCGCGTGCACCTTTCCGTTCCCCTGCAGGGCAACGGCCAGGGACAGCAGGAACTCGACGTTGCGCCCGCCGCGCCCGCCGCCGCGCACGCTGACCGTCGTTTCGCCTCCCGACAGCAGCACGCAGGGCGCGGCGAACGGCTGGCCGCGCGTCGCCACCTGGGTCGCGATGCCGGCGAGCACGACACCGACGTCGCGCGCCTCCCCTTCCAGGCTGTCGCCGAGGATATGGGGCGTGATGCCGGCGGCGCGCGCGACCGTCGCGGCGGCTTCGAGCGAGGCCTGCGGGGTGGCGATCAGGTGGAACTCGGACGCCCGAAGGCCCGCGTCGGTGGGCTTCGGCGTCTCGCCCGCGCCGGTGGCCAGCACGGCGCGCACCCCCGGCGGCAGGTCGATCGCGTATTTGCCGACGATCGCCAGCGCGTCGGCGCAGGTCGTCGGATCGGCGACCGTCGGTCCGGAGGCGATGTTGCCGGGGCCGTCGCCCGGCACGTCGGAGATCGCCAGGGTGACCACTTTCGCCGGCGCGCAGGCGGCGGCGAGCCGACCGCCCTTGATGCCGGAAAGGTGCCGGCGCACGCAGTTCATCTCGTTGATGGTGGCGCCGCTCTTCAGCAGCGCGCGGTTGACCGCCTGCTTGTCGGCGAGCGTCAGGCCGGGCAGGGGCATCGGCAGCAGCGCCGAGCCGCCGCCCGAGATGAGCGCGATGACGAGGTCGTCGGCGCTCAAGCCTTCGACCATCGCCATCATGCGCGCGGCGGCGTCGAGGCCGGCTTGGTCCGGGACGGGGTGGCTCGCTTCCACGATCTCGATGCCGTCGGTCGCCGCGCCGTGGCCGTAGCGCGTCACGACGAGGCCCGTCAGGGTGCCGGGCCAGTGCCGTTCCAAGGCCCGCGCCATCTCCGCCGACGCCTTGCCGGCGCCGATCACCAGCGTCCGGCCCTTCGGCGGCGCCGGCAGGTGGGCGGCGAGCGTTCTCGCCGGCTGCGCGGCGGCGATCGCGGCATCGAACAGCGAGCGCAGGAACGGCGTCTGATCCAAGGAGGAGGCTCTTACAGCGACGAGATCTTCGGTCGAGCGCTGTTTAGGCGAGATGCACCCGCAGCGCCATCCCATCCTCCGGCGGGCGGCACGACCTCCGTCGCCGCGACGTTGGCGTTGCGCGGGCGGAACGAGGACGCCAGGGCCTTGGCGACCGCGAGGTCGTTGGCGCCGAGCTTGGCGGCGATCTCATCCCGCTTCTTGGCGGCGTCCTCATCGTTCTGGTCGGCGGCGATCGCGAACCACTGGTAGGATTGGACGAGGGATTGCTGCACGCCGAGGCCCCTGGCGAGCAGGATCGCGAGGTTGAACTGGCTGTCGTGCACGCCGAACTGCGCGGCCTTGCGGAACCACGTCGCCGCGCCGTCGTAGTCCGGCTTGCCGTCGCCGTCGGCCAGCATGACCGCGAGGTTGTGCATGGCGCGGGGATTCCCCGCCTCGGCGGCCTTGAGGTAGAGCGCCTTCGCCTTGGCCTTGTCCCGGCCGACCCCCAAGCCCTTCTCGTAGAGCGACGCCAGCCGGTACTGCGCCGGTGCCACGCCCTGGTCGGCGGCTTTGGCGTACCATCGCGCGGCGGTGGCGAAATCGCGCGGGACGAGCTTGCCTTCCGCGTAGCTCGCGCCGAGCTCGAACTGGGCCGCGCCGTCGCCGGCGTCCGCCATGCTTTTGAGGCCGGGGGGCAGGCTCGGCCGGGTCGCCGCCACGCCGGTGCCCGAGGCGAAGGCGGGCAAGCTCGGGATCGATCCCGTCTGGATCGGATCGCTGCCGGGGATCTGGCTGGCGAGCGCCGGCGTGGGCTTGGGCAGAGCGCTGGGCGACAGGTCGCCGGGCGCGGGATTGCCGGCGGCCTCGGCGCCCGGCGCGGAGGATGGCGTCGCCGGTGCCGTCATCGGCGCTTTGGGCGGCGTCAGGGCCGCCACGCGCTGGACCTTCGCCGCCGGAGCGCTCGCCACCTGCGTGCCGACGTCCTCGAAGCCGGCGCGCTGCATGATGACCAGCGTTCCCAGCACGACGAAGATCGCCGCGATGGACAACAGGACGGGCTTCTTGTGGGTCGCCACGTACTCGCGCGAGCGGGCGATCAGGCCGGCGCGCGCCTCGCTGGCGCCCGCCGCCGGACGCTTCATCGCGATGACGGAGGGATCGTTCTGCGCCGCGTGGGCGGCGCGCCGGGCCGCCGCGATGAAGTCGGCGCGACCGGCCTCGCCGTCGAGGTCGATCGGCCTCGTGCGCGGACCGGAGGCAACGGACGCGTCGACCGGGGAGGCGCGCCGGCCCGGCGCCCTCCGCATCGCGTCGATCATCGGGTCGGCGACGCCGACCAGCACGCCCGGGCCCGCCGGCTCGCGCGGACCACCCCTGATCACCGGCCGCTGCGCCGACGGTGCGGCGAGCGGACGGTCGGCGGCGTCCTCGTCCGCCGTCGGGCGCGCGGCATGCGCGCGCGCCTCGGCCGCCCGCATCTCCGCCGCCCGGACTTCGGTCGCTTGGATTTCGGTCGCCCGGACTTCGGTCGCGCGAACCTGGGCGATGTCGCCCTCCACCGTCGACAGCCGGCCGACGACCTTGTCAAGCGTCTCGTGCACGGCGTTCAGCGTCGCGTGGGTGCGTTTGTCGGCCTCTTCCTGCAACGATCGCAGAACGGCCAGCTCGTGCTCGCCGCGGGTGTCGGCCTGCGCGGCGAGAACGCCACGCCCTTCCTCGGCGGCGATCCGCAGGGCCTCGCGCGCCGCGCGGTTGGCGGCGGTATCGACGCTGGCTCGCGTTTCCTCCAGATGCGCGAACAGGTCCCCCATCGCGCGCTCGATCGTGGCGAGCGAGCCCAACCCGCCTTCGGCATCGTCGAACCGGCTCGACAGCGCGGTGATCTGGTGCTGCAACGCTTCGATCGCCTGCGCGCCAGCCCCGGGGGCCCGCACCGCCTCGATCTTGTCGCCCAGCTCGCGGACGAGCCGCTCCAAGCCGGACATATCGGGTGCGGGCGCCGCCGCCGAAGCCGCCGCCGAAACCTGGGCCAGGGTGCCGAAGGCGGAGCCGAACTGGCTGCGCGTGCGGTCGGCGTGGCGGTCGGCGCTCTCGATCGAGGCGTCGACCTTCGCCGCCAGCGCCTCGAGCCGACGCTCGATCTTCTCGAACGCCGCGGCGCCAGGGGCCGCCTCGATCATCCGGCGGATGTCGTCGGCGGTGGCGGCGAGGGCGGTGGTGGCGAAATCCTGCGTCGCGCCGGACTGGCGCATCTGCCGGTCCATGCGCTCGACGAGGACCGAGAGTTCGCCCTCGATGTGCTCGACGTCGAGCGAGCGCGCCGCGCTCGCCGCGATCATGTCGCGGATGTCCCGCATCTGTTCCTGCAGACGCTCGAGCGCGGGGCGGTCGATCCCCTTGGCGTTCATGCCCTCGATGCGGGCGCCGATGGAGTGGACCTCGTTCTGCAGGCTCGCGATCGTCTTGCGCGGATCGATCTCGGCCAGCGCGCGGCGGAGGTCGCCGACGATGTCGAGGGCGGGACGGGCCGCCTCGCCCGCCGCTTCCCCGGCCGTCTGCTCGCGCGAGGCCTCGAGCCGGAGCGTCAAGGCCTTGATGGCGTCCTCGATCGCCGCCACCGAGCCGCGGGGCGCGAGGCCCCTGAGCGCCTGCGACATGGTCGCGATCTCGGAGCGCAGGCCGGCGACGTCCGCGGCCGCCTCGGCGCGGGGCTGGCCTCGGCCGGTCATCTCGCGCCGCATGTCCTCGATCTTCGATGCCAGGGAGGCGATCTCGCTCTCCGACCCGCCGTGGCGGGGTTGCGGCGATGCGGGTGTGCGCCCGGAGGCACCGCGTCCCACTTCGCCGAGCCCCGTCGCGTCGCCTCCGGCCCCGGGGCGAGGCGGCGTTTGGCGATCGTCGAGGCTGCGCTGGCGCCGGGAAATGTCGGCGATGGCGTCGCCCAGCCGGCGATGGGGGAGCGGCGCGGCTCCCTGCGCGGCGACGACCGCCGCCGGCGAGGCGCGCAGCGGCTCCGCCGCGTCGGCGGCCGCCAGCGGAGCCATCTCTTGCTGCCGGGCGACCACGTGGAGGATCGAGTTGACCTTCTCTTCGAGCCGCCGCAGGGGCTCGCCGGCGCCGGCCTGCGGGAAGGATGTCGACGCCTCCTGCCGGGTGGCCGTCTCGGCCGCCGCGCGCCGGCTGATCGTGTCGAGGCGGGCCTCGAGGCGGGCGAGCGCGCCCTTGATCGGGCCGTCGTCGACCGGCCCGGCGCTCAGGCGCGTCTCGATGGCGGACAGCTTCTGCCCCATCGCGAGCACGGCCTCGCGCTCGCGGTCGCGCTTGGCTTCGTTGGCCTCCAGCATCTTCGCGAAGGAGGCGAGGGCGTTGTCGGTGCGCTTCTCGACACGCTGGGCGCGATGCTCCACCGCATCGATCGCCTTTTCCAGGAGGAAGTCCGTTTCCTCGGCAGGTGGCGCGGCGCGAGGAGTACGACGATCGCCGGCGCCGTTCGGCCCCTCGCGCCGAGTTCCATCGAGCCGAGTCTCGTCCCGCCGAGTCTCGTCCCGCCAAGTGTCTTCCGGCCAAGTGTCCTCTCGCCAAGCGTCTTCTCGCCGAGTGTCTTCCCGCGACGAGTCTTCCCGCCAGGTGCCGTCCCGCCGCGTCGCGGCGCGACGCCGGGGGCCGGCCTCGGCGGGGTCGCGCTCGGGCCGGATCTCCCGGCGCTTGACCGCGTCCTCGCCACGCCCGGTCGCGGGTCGGCGATCGAAGGGCGCCGTGCGCGCGCCGAGGCGCTCCAGCCGCGACGTGATGGCGGCGATGCGGTCCTCCCCGTCGACCTCGTGTTCCTCGATGCCGAACTCGGCGGCATGGTCGGCGATGACGCCGTGCAGCCACTCGCCGAGGGACTTGCCCTGACGACGCGCCGCTTCGCGCGCCGCCCCGCGGGCGTCGACACCGACGCCATTGATGTTCCAGGGGGCAGCCTTGTTCATCGAGTCTCCGCGTGGGTCGAGGACCCCTGTTGGAGCGAAATGCCGGTGACCGGGCGGGCCGGCCCTTTCGGGTCCACGCATCGCTCGATGACCGTGACTTTCGTCGAAAGCGGTAAACAAGGCGTTAAGGCTGGTTGATTTTGGCACACCGGCACGGAAACGTGTCAAACGACATAGAGAGGTTGTATTAATCCAGCACGCCCTTATAAGATGTAATTACTAACTTTTTTAAATAGGTGGGGCACAATGAGTCGGGAAACGCCGATGCTCTCCTTCGAGCAGAATGTGACGGGCGGTGGTGAGTCCACCATCAGCGACCTCGCGCGCAGCTACGGCGTGAGCCTGCGCACGCTTCGCTTCTACGAGGACAGGGGGCTGCTGCATCCTCGTCGGCAGGGAACGATGCGCTACTACGGGATCGCCGACCGCATCAGGCTGGAACTGATCCTCAAGGGCAAGCGCCTCGGCTTCACGCTGTCGGAGATTCAGGACCTGATCGCCTCGCGGGCCAAAGACGGCGCACCCTCCTCTTCCGGAGCCGACAGCAACGACCTCACGGTCAGCCTCGGCCGGGAGCAGATCGCCGCCCAGATCGCCCACCTCGAACGCCAGCGCGCCGATCTCGAGGGCGCCATCGCGGAGCTGCGCCTCGCCTACGAACGGATGGGCGAACGCGTCGGCTGAGGCGAGGCGCCGCGATCGTCGCGCCTGGACGGGAAGTGGCCGAGGCGCGGCGTTGCGGGGCTTGGGCGGGGTGGCATCCTGCGATATGACCCTGCGGGGTGAAGCCCGCGCGGAGACCGTCGCATGCCGCTCTACAAGGCTCCTGTCGCCGAGACCCGGTTCCTGCTGGAAGACGTTTTCGACATCGGGCGCTACGCGAACCTGCGCGGGTTCTCCGATGCCACGCCCGACGTCGTCGAAGCCGTCCTCGACGCCGCCGCCGCTCTCAGCGAGGACATCTTCCAGCCCCTGAACCTGCCCGGCGACCGCCTCGGTTGCCATCGGGCGGCCGACGGCTCGGTCGCGACCCCTCCGGGGTTCAAGGCCGCCTATGACGCTTACGCGCGGGGCGGGTGGATCGGCTTGTCGGTACCCGGCATGTACGGCGGGCAAGGGCTGCCCTTCGCGCTGATGGCGCCCGTGCTCGAATTCACCACGGCGGCGAACATGGCGCTGGCCATGTACCCCGGCCTCAGTCGCGGCGCGCTCGCCGCCATCCTGCGCTTCGGCACGCCGGCGCAGAAGGACCTTTACGCGCCGCCCCTCGTCGCCGGTCGCTGGTCGGCGACCATGAACCTCACCGAGCCCCATTGCGGCACCGATCTCGGCCTGATGAAGACCAAGGCGGCGCCGCGCCCCGACGGGACCTACGCCATCACCGGCCAGAAGATCTTCATCTCCGCCGGCGAGCACGACCTGACGGAGAACATCGTCCACCTCGTGCTCGCCCGCGTCGAGGGCGCGCCGGCGGGCAACAAGGGTATTTCCATGTTCATCGTGCCCAAGGTGCTGCCGGAGGCGGACGGCTCGCTCGGGCCGCGCAACGCGCTCGCCTGCGGCGCGCTGGAGCGCAAGATGGGGATCAGGGCCAACGCCACCTGCGTCATGAACTACGACGGCGCCACCGGCTGGCTGATCGGCGAGGTCAACCGCGGCTTGGCCGCCATGTTCGTGATGATGAACGAGGCCCGTCTCGGCGTCGCCATCCAGGGGCTGGCGATCAGCGAGGTCGCCTACCAGAACGCCGTCGCCTACGCCAAGGACCGCCGGCAGGGCCGGGCGCTGGGCGCGGCACGCGGGAGCGTCGGCGGTGCCGAGCCGATCATCGTCCACCCCGACGTGCGTCGCGCCCTCCTGCAGATCCGCGCCTTCAACGAGGCGGCGCGGGCGCTCGTCGTGTGGACCGCGCTGCAGAGCGACCTCGCCCACCGCTCGGAAGACCCGGCGACGATCCAGGCCGCCGACGACCAGCTCGGCCTGCTCACGCCCATCCTGAAGGGGGTGCTGACCGATCGCGGCTTCGACAATGCCGTGGCGGCGCAGCAGGTGTTCGGCGGCCATGGCTACATCGAGGACTGGGGCATGTCGCAGTTCGTGCGCGACGCCCGCATCGCCATGATCTACGAGGGCACCAACGGCATCCAGGCGCTCGACCTCGTCGGCCGCAAGCTCGCCAAGGACGACGGTCGCGCGGCCATGGCCTTCTTCACGGAGGTCGACGGCTTCGTGCGCGAGCACGCCGGCGATCCCGCCATGGCTCCGTACGCCCCGCCGCTCGGCCGCGCGCTCGGCGACCTTCAGAGGGCGACGATGTGGTTGGTGAACAACGCCCTCGCCAAGCCCGACAACGCGGGAGCCGGCGCCACCGACTACATGCACCTGTTCGGGCTGGTGGCGCTCGGCTTCATGTGGGCGCGCATGGCCAAGGCGGCTCTGGCCAAACGCGCGGACGGCACCGCGGCGATGGACGCCAAGCTGACGACCGGCCGCTTCTTCATGGATCGCATGCTGCCGGAAACGCGGCTGCGGCTGGTCCGAATCGAGAACGGCGCGGAGTCGACGATGGCCCTGCCGTCCGACCTGTTCTAGAACGGCGCGAACTGGGCTACGGCTCCTCCGATGTGGCTGGAGCCGTCGCCTCGCGGTTCCCGACGGATCTCATGGGAGTGCCGATGCCGGACGCCTTCATCTATGACCACGTGCGAACCCCTCGCGGACGCGGCAAGCGCGACGGAGCCCTCCACGGCGTGTCCACGCTCGGGCTCGCCGTCGCCGCCCTGAGCGCGCTGCGCGAGCGGAGCCGGCTCGACACGGGCCAAGTCGACGACGTCGTCCTCGGCTGCGTCGATCCCGTGGGCGAGGCGGGCGGCTGCATCGCCCGATCGGCGGCGCTGGCGTCGGACTACGGGGCACACGTGCCGGGCGTCCAGATCAATCGGTTCTGCGCGTCCGGGCTCGACGCGGTCAACTTCGCCGCCGCGCAGGTGATGGCCGGCCAGCACGAGATGGCGGTCGGCGGCGGCGTCGAGTCGATGAGCCGCGTCGGCCTCGGCGCGTCGGGGGGCGCCTGGCCGGTCGATCCCGCCGTCGCCATCAAGGCCTATTTCATGCCCCAAGGCGTCTCGGCCGACCTGATCGCCACCAAATACGGGTTCTCCCGCGACGACGTCGACGCTTACGCGGTGGGTTCGCAGCGGCGCGCCGGCGCCGCGTGGGAGGATGGTCGGTTCAACGGCAGCGTCGTGCCGGTGCGCGACATCAACGGCCTCGCCATCCTCGCGCGCGACGAGCACATGCGGCCGGGCACCGACATGCAGTCGCTCGCCGCGTTGAAGCCGAGCTTCGCCGCGATGGGCCGCGACGGGGGCTTCGACGCGGTGGCGATCGATGCCCACCCGGAGGTCGAGCGGGTCGACCACGTCCACCACGCCGGCAACTCGTCCGGCATCGTCGACGGCGCCGCCGCCGTGCTCGTCGGTTCGGCGGAAGCCGGCGCCAGGGCGGGGCTGAAAGCGCGCGCGAGGATCAGGGCGTTCGCCAACATCGGCTCCGATCCGGCCCTGATGCTGACCGGGCCGGTTGACGTGACGAGGAAGGTGTTGGCGAGGGCGGGGATGGCGATCGGCGACATCGACGTGATCGAGGTCAACGAGGCCTTCGCCGCCGTGGTCCTGCGCTTCTGCCAGGCGTTCGCGCTGGCGCCCGAGGTGGTCAACGTGAACGGGGGGGCGATCGCGCTCGGCCATCCGCTCGGGGCCACGGGCGCCATGATCCTCGGCACCGCGCTCGACGAACTGGAGCGCTCCGGCAAGGGGATCGCGCTCGTCACCCTTTGCATCGGCGCCGGCATGGGCACCGCAACGATCATCGAGCGGGTTTGAGCCGCCCGGACGGGCGTGCTTGAACCCTTTCACAGAACGGGGGATATCCCATGGACCTGAAGAACTTCCGCCTGGACACCGACGCCGACGGCATCGCGCTCCTCACGTGGGACATGCCGGGCAAGTCGATGAACGTCATCGACGGCACCGTGATGGACGAGCTCGCACAGGTGATCGACCACGTCGCCGCGACTCCCGCGATCAAGGGCTGCGTGATCGCTTCGGGCAAGAAGGCGTTCTCGGGCGGCGCCGACCTGACCATGCTGCGCGCATCCACCGACCTCTACGAGCGCGCGCTCGCCGCCCATGGCCCCGAGGAGGCGATGCGGCTGTTCTTCGAGGAGTCGCGGCGCTTGTCGCTCGTGTTCCGCAGGCTGGAAACCTGCGGCAAGCCGTTCGCGGCGGCGATCCACGGCCTGTGCCTCGGCGGCGCCTTCGAGCTGGCGCTGGCCTGCCACCACAGGGTGATGGCGGAGGAAGGCGGCACCGCGGTCGGCCTGCCGGAGATCAAGGTCGGCCTATTCCCCGGCGGCGGCGGCACGCAGCGCGTGGCGCGGCTGATGCCGACGGCGGATGCGCTGCAGATGCTCTTCAAGGGCGAGCAGATCAAGCCGAAGGCCGCGGTGGCGATGAACCTGGTGCACGCGCTGGCGCCCAAGGCGGAGATCGTCGCGAAGGCCAAGGCCTGGATCGCCGGCGGCGGCAAGGCCGTCGCGCCCTGGGACGAGGACGGCTTCAGGCCGCCGTCCGGCAAGGTGTTCAGCCCCGGCGGCATGATGACGTGGGCGCCGGCCAACGCGATCTACCGCAAGGAGACGCACGACAACTACCCCGCCGCCAAGGCGATCCTGCACTGCGTCTACGAGGGGCTACAGGTGTCCATCGACGAAGGCCTGCTCGTCGAGGCGCGCTGGTTCACCAACATCCTGCGCACCAAGGAGGCGGCGGCGATGATCCGCTCGCTGTTCATCTCGATGGGCGAGCTGAGCAAGGGCCTGCGCCGACCCAAGGACGTGCCGCCGTCGAACCTCAGGAAGGTCGGCGTGATCGGCGCGGGCCTGATGGGGGCCGGCATCGCCAACGCCGCCGCCGGTGTCGGCCTGTCGGTGGTGCTGGTTGACCGTAGCCAAGCGGCGGCCGACAACGGCAAGGCCAGGATCGCCAAGACCCTCGGCGAGTCGGTTGCCAAGGGGCGGCTGCCCGGTGCCGAGCGCGACGCGCTGCTCGGCCGCATCGAGGCGACCGGCGACTTCGCCGCGCTGAAGGGCGTGGACCTCGTGGTCGAGGCGGTGTTCGAGGAGCGCCAGGCCAAGAACGCCGTCGCCAAGCTGGTGCAGGCGGGCGTCGGCGCCGACATCGTCTACGCCTCCAACACCTCGACGCTGCCGATCACCTCGCTCGCCGGCGCCTACGCCAAGCCGGAGGATTTCATCGGCATCCACTTCTTCTCGCCGGTCGAGAAGATGCGGCTGGTGGAAGTCATCGTCGGCGAGAAGACCGGCGACAGGGCGCTCGCCACCGCGCTCGACTTCGTCGCCGCGATCAGGAAGACGCCGATCGTGGTGCGCGATGCCAGGGGCTTCTACGCCAACCGCTGCGTCGGCGCCTTCATCGGCGAGGGGCACGCGATGCTGCGCGAGGGCGTGCCGCCGGCGATGATCGAGAACACGGCCCGGATGGCCGGCATGCCGGTCGGGCCGCTGTCGCTCAACGACGAGGTCGGCATCGATCTCGCCCTCGACATTTCCCGGGCGACGCACGCCGACGGCGGCAACGAGGAGGCCGGCTTCGGCGATCTCGCGCTGCTGGAGACGATGGTCGAGACCAACGGCCGCGCCGGGCGCAAGAACGGGAAGAAGGGCTTCTACGATTACCCCGAGGGTGGGCAGAAGGCCCTGTGGCCGGGGCTCGCGGACCTGCAGCCGGTCAAGCTCGATCCCGACACGCTCGACATCGCCGAGTTGAAGCGGCGCTTCCTGGTGATCCAGGCGCTGCAGGCCGCCAAGGCCTACGAGCAAGGCATCGTCTCCGATCCGCGCGAGGCGGACGTCGGCTCGATCATCGGCTTCGGCTTCGCGCCGTTCACCGGCGGGACGCTCTCCTACATCGACGGGATGGGCGTCGCCGCGTTCGTCCTGCTCTGCGACGACCTTTCGAAGAAGCACGGCGCCCGCTTCACGCCGCCCGACCTCCTGATCGACATGGCGAAGAAGCACGAGACCTTCTACGGCCGGTTCCAAGCGGAGCAGGCGGGCAAGGCGGAACAGGCGGGCAAGGCAGCGGCGTGACGACCGTCCCCTACTTCTTCACGGTGCAGAGCCCGTGGTCCTACATCGGGCACGCCGCCTTCCTCCGCGTCGTCGCCGCGCGTGGCGTCACGGTCGATTACCGGCCGGTCAACTTGGCCGAGGTCTTCCCCGCGACCGGCGGCCTGCCGCTCGCCAAACGTCACCCGGCGCGCCAGCGCTACCGCCGGCTCGAACTGCAGCGCTGGAAGGAGAAGCGCGGCCTTCCGATGAACATCAGGCCCGCGCACTGGCCGCTCGACCCGACGCTCGCCGACGCGGTGGTGATCGCCGTGGCGGCGGGCGGCGGCGACGTTGAGGCGGTGCTTCCCCGCTTCTATGCCGGCGTCTTCGAACGCGAGGAGGATCTCGCCGACGCCGGCGTCATCGCCCGTCTTCTGCGCGAGGCCGGCCTCGACGCGGACGCGATCCTCGAGACCGCCGGAACGGCAGCCATTCGAGACGCCTGCAGCGCCAACGTCCGGCTGGCGCTCGACCTCGGGGTCGTCGGCGCGCCGAGCTACGTCCTGCGCGGCGAAGTCTTCTGGGGTCAGGATCGCCTCGACCTGCTGGATGACGCGCTCGCGAGCGGTCGCGAGCCTTTCAGTTCGGACGTGTGAGGGGAGGGGCTCCCTCGCCTGACACGTCCTCATGGCTCGCGCTGATGAT
This sequence comes from uncultured Beijerinckiaceae bacterium, assembly GCA_964244495.1. Taxonomy (GTDB): domain Bacteria; phylum Pseudomonadota; class Alphaproteobacteria; order Rhizobiales; family Beijerinckiaceae; genus RH-AL1. The sequence goes on along the minus strand of CAXTIU010000010.1, from coordinate 417 downwards.
TCGATGAGCAACCGGCGGAGCGATGCCGCGCCGGGGCATGGAGATCGCTCGACACCTTCGGGCCGGGAGTGACCCACGGGGAACGTCATCGATGGACATGACGTCATAAGTCGCATTGCCTCGTCGAAGCGGGCGGACCATCTCGTGCACCGGCACCGACCGGTGACGCCGCGCACGCGATGGCGATGGCCGAGCGTCGTCGCGACGGCACGGGCTGGTATCGGGTTTGCACCAGCGTCCCGATCCCCGGTGATAGGGTAGGGGTGGAATCTCGTGTTTGGAGGGTAGATGAGGCTTCGCAGCGACCTGCCTCGGAAGCCCGGGAAAAGTGTCTCGGATGGCCTTCGCCTCGTCTGCCGGATCGGCTCGGCGTTCGCGGTGGTTGTATCCTTATCTGGGTGCGACTTATTTTTACTG
>CAXTIU010000009.1:55587-169603 GCA_964244495.1 uncultured Beijerinckiaceae bacterium | reverse complement strand
CCGAGATCAATAGGTAATTTCAACGAACTCGCAAAGACCGGCCCGCCTTCGCGTTCATCGCGGGGCGAACGGCGGCGAAGATGTGGGCGGAGGCGGAACGTGGCCGGCGAGACAGTCCGGCGCCTCGATCGCCCTAGCAGGAGCCCCACCCACCTCTGCGGGTGGTCGGCCGCGACTCCCCGACCCGCCGACGAGCGATCTTCATGCGCGCGCCAATCACCCGAATCAAATGATCTCGGATCAAAGCCGCGAGCAAGCTTTAAGAAGTCCTTAACCATCCGGCAGACTTCCAACCTCCGTCGTCCCGCCGCCAAAATACATCAACACAGAACACCCACGTATTTCAGTCTCTTAAGACTCCGTTCCCTAACGTCATCTATAGGGAAGTTTACGTATGGTAATGCATAAAGCATTTGACAACATCGGCGAGGCTCTTGATTGGTAGTTCGCTCACGGCGTGCCGAGACATGCCGTATAAACCTGTGAAGGTTGCGATCATGGCCAGCGAAAACATTGTCTTCACCAATGATACGATCGATCTCGCACCCCTCCTGGGCAATCCGACATCAACCATCGTGAATGGAACGCTCACGGTCGATTACGCCACCGACGGGGTGACCGGCACGCTGACTGACTCGTCGGGCGCCTCCTATGGCGGGTTCTCGTTGAGCAACGTCGGCGGGAACTTCGTCCTGACGTCCACGGGTAACGGGACCTACGGACTGAACATCACCTATCCCAACACCACCATGGCGCCGGGCAGCGTCACTGCGAATAGCAGCACCCTCGTCGGGATCAGCAACGCACAGACGACCGGCGTCGCCGTAACATCGACCATCGCATGCTACGTCACGGGCACGCTGATCCATACCGCGCGCGGCGACGTGGCCGTGGAGGCTCTCGCCATCGGTGACGTGGTCGTCACGGCAGCGGGCGCTCATCGCCCGATCCGCTGGATCGGCCACCGCACGATCGAGTGCCGCGACCACCCGCGTTCGCGGGAGGCTCTGCCGGTCCGCATCGCGGCGCACGCTTTCGGGGAGAACCGCCCGGCCCGCGATCTCTGCGTGTCTCCCGGTCACTCCATCTGCGTCGATGTCCTCGGCGAGGTGCTGATCCCGGCCTCCGCGCTGCTCAATGGCGCGACGATCCAGCAGATCGAAGTCGATGAGGTCACCTACTGGCATGTCGAACTCGACAGCCACGACATCATCCTGGCCGAGAACCTGGCCAACGAAAGCTACCTCGATATGGGCAACCGTTCCTTTTTCGGCGAAGCCGGCGTCGTGGCGTTGAACGCGCTGCCCGACGCCTCCCTCGACACGTCCGCGTTGACCCATGCCGACTTCTGTCGCCCGTTCCACACGGATGGCTCGATCGTCGATGTCGTGCGCTCGCACCTGCGAGCCCGCGCGCTGTCGCTCGGCTGGGTATTGGACGAATCCGATGCCTTCGCCGGCTTGCACCTTCTCGTCGACGGCACGCGGGTGGATCCTGTCACGCGCGGGCTTGCCGCGCGCTTCAGCGTGCCAGCGACGGCACGGGAGGTCTGGCTGGTTTCGACGACGTCACGCCCCTGCGATGTCACCGCCAGCCGTGATGACCGTGATCTAGGCGCCTACGTTGTTGGCCTCGCGATCGACGATGGTTTCGCTCAGCCGCGAAGGATCGATCTTGACGATCCGCTGCTCTGCGTCGGCTTCCATAACCTGGAGAACAGTGCTTGCCGCTGGACCGCTGGGCGGGCCCGCCTCCCCGCCCCGCTTTGGACGGAGCACGAGAGCGCGGCGGCCGACTTCTTCCTCCGCGTGGAGCTTGCTGGCCCGGCTCTTCCACGATGGGTGACGGCGACCGATGCGGCAAGCCTCGTGCGGACCGTTCCGACGGCATCTCGCCTCGCGCTCGCGGCCGGCAGCGCTTGATTGGCAGTCCTGGCAGCGATCAACGAGTTCGATCACGCCAGCGACTCGGGCCGCCGCGGGTGACCCCCATCCTCTGGTGCCGCGATACGCGGCACCGGCCGATTGAAACCGGTGTTCGGCGCGTCGTTGGGCGCCATCGGACGGGCGGGGAAAAAGGACGACGCGCCTTTCAGGCTCACGGCCCGCGCCCAGGCCACCCGCCATGCGCCGAGCCATCGTCAAACGACCGTTCGTAGACCTCGTACCGCCGGTCCGCTGCCCACACGGCCGACGGCGCCTCCGGCTGCCTTTGACCTCGAAGTGCGGAGGTGGCGCTAGCGCGTCAGCCGCGCCAGCCATTCCTCCTCGCTCAGCGTCTCCACGCCGAGCTCGGCTGCCTTCTTCAGTTTCGAGCCGGAGCCGGGGCCGGCGACGACGATGTCGGTGTTCTTCGACACCGAGCCCGACACCTTGGCCCCGAGCCGCTCCGCCTGCGCCTTGGCCTCCTCGCGCGTCATCCGCTCCAGCGTGCCGGTGAAGACCACCGTCTTGCCGGCGACCGGGCTCGTCGAGACCACCGCCTCCAGGGACCGCGGCGACACTTCGTCGAGGAGGTCGTCCACCAGCCCGGCGTTCTGCGCCCGCGCGAAGAAGTCGACGAGGAAGGCCACGGCGACCGACCCCATGCCCTCGATGGCCTCCAGCTCCGCGCGGACCTCCGGGTCGGCGGCGGCGGCGACCGCCTTGTCGCGGATCGCCTGGAAGGTGCCGTAGCGGCGCGCCAGCCGCAGCGAGTTGGTGCGTCCGACGTGGCGCATGCCGAGCGCGTAGAGGAGCCGATTCGACTCCACGCTGCGCCGCGCGTCGATGGAGGCGAACAGGTTCTTGACGGACACTTCGCCGTAGCCTTCGCGATCCTTGAGCTTCTTGAGGCTGCGGGCATCGCGCGCGGCGAGCGTGAAAATGTCGGCCGGCGTCATGATCAGCCCGTCGTGGTAGAAGGCCTCGATCTGCTTGTCGCCGAGCCCCTCGATGTCCATCGCCTCGCGCGCGCAGAAGTGCTTCAGCCGCTCGATCGCCTGGGCAGGGCAGGCGAGGCCGGCGGTGCAGCGGCGCACCACATCCTGCTTGCCGGTCTTCTCGTCGGTATCGCGCACCGCCGGCGAGCCGCACACCGGGCAGGTCTGCGGGAAGACGTAAGGCCGGGCGTCGTGCGGGCGCCTTTCGGCGACCACGCCGAGGATCTGCGGGATGACGTCGCCGGCCCGCTGGATGTGCACCGTGTCGCCCTCGCGCACGTCTTTCCGCGCGATCTCGTCCTCGTTGTGCAGCGTCGCGTTGGTGACGACCACGCCGCCGACGGTGACGGGATCGAGCCGCGCGACCGGCGTCAGCGACCCCGTGCGCCCGACCTGGATCTCGATCCGCCGCAGGACCGTCGTCGCCCGCTCGGCCGGGAACTTGTGGGCCACCGCCCAGCGCGGCGTGCGCGACACGAAGCCGAGGCGGCTTTGCAGCGCCACGCTGTCGACCTTGTAGACGACGCCGTCGATGTCGTAGGGCAGCGCCGCCCGCTCGGCCTCGATGCGGCGGTACTGCGCGACGAGGTCTTCGGCGTTCCGGCCTAGCACCATCAGCGGGTTCACCGGCAGGCCGAACCGCTCGAAGGCCCGCACCATGCCGGTCTGCGTCTCCGCCGGCGGCCGGCTCGCCTCGCCCCAGGCGTAGGCGAAGAAGCGCAGCGGGCGCGCCGCCGTGATGGCGGGATCGAGCTGGCGCAGCGAGCCGGCCGCCGCGTTGCGCGGGTTGGCGAACAGCGGCTTGCCGGCCTCCGCCTGACGGGCGTTGACGCCGGCGAAGTCGTCCTTGGTCATGTACACCTCGCCGCGCACGTCGAGGATGCCGGGCGGTCGGCCCTTCAGCTCATGGGGGATCTCGCCGATCGTGCGGACGTTCGCGGTCACGTCCTCGCCTTCCTGCCCGTCGCCGCGCGTCGCCGCCTGCATCAGCACGCCGTCGGCGTAGCGCAGCGAGCAGGACAGCCCGTCGATCTTCGGCTCGGCGGTCACCGCGAGCGCGTCCTCCGGCTTCAGCCCGAGGAAGCGGCGGACTCGGGCGCAGAACTCCTCGACTTCCGGCTCGGTGAAGATGTTGCCGAGCGACAGCATCCCGACCTTGTGGCGGACCTTGGCGAACGTCGCAGAGGGCGCGGCCCCGACTTTCCGGCTCGGCGAACCCGCTTCCACGAATTCGGGATGGTCGGCCTCGATCGCCTCCAGGCGGCGGCGCAGGGCGTCGTAGTCCCCATCCGAGATCGTCGGCGCGTCCTCGGTGTGGTAGCGGCGGTCGTGCCCGGCGATCTCGCTCACCAGCGCGCGGTACGCGGCGGCGGCCGCGTCAGGGTCGGCGGCCGCGGGCTCGGCGACGGCTTTGGGCGGGGACTTCGCACGGGCCATGCGGCGGTGTACCCACGCGCGAGAGGACGCGCAACGCGACCGAGGAGCCGATGCGGGGGCATCTGGGAATAGCGTTAACGCTGCTAGCCGTGGGGGCGGACGGCGCCGCCGCGCTGGAGCCGACGCGGGTCTATCGATCCGCGTGTCCGGGGGCGACCATGACGATCACGCTGGTCGACACGCCCAGGGGACCGCGGGTGACGCTGGAGCGTCCCGGCGAGCCTGGGATCGAAACGCCCGACGCCAATCTCGCGCACGTGTCGCGGCGTTTGTTCTTCACGATGAGGACGGCCGCCGGGCGGCTGATCGAGTTTCAGGGCCACGCGAGGACGGATGCGCTGACCGGCCTCCTCAGCGACGATCGCGGCGGGACGCGGGTGATCGCGCTGCCGCTCGCCGACGGCGGCGCCCCGTGCGAGGACGGGCGGCCGCCGACGGCACGATCGAAGGGGATAAGCTCGCGATGACGACGATCTACGACTTCGCCGCCACCCGGCTCGACGGACGGGAGGAGCCTCTCGCCACCTACGCCGGCCAGGTGCTTCTCGTCGTGAACACCGCGAGCCGCTGCGGCTTCACCCCGCAGTACGAAGGGCTGGAGCGGTTGCAGCGCGCCTACGCCGGGCGCGGCTTCGCGGTGCTCGGCTTCCCCTGCAACCAGTTCGGCCGCCAGGAACCGGGCGACGCGGCGGCGATCGGCGGATTCTGCCAGGCGAACTACGGCGTCAGCTTCCCGATGTTCGCCAAGGTGGCGGTGAACGGCGCCGCGGCGCATCCGCTCTTCGCCTTCCTCAAGGCGGCGCGACCGGGGCTGCTCGGCTCGACACTCATCAAGTGGAACTTCACCAAGTTCCTGATCGATCGCACGGGTGCGGCCACGGCGCGTTTCGCGCCAGCGACCAAGCCCGGCGCCCTGACCAGCGCGATCGAACGGACGCTGTAAGGGCCGGCGAGACGCCTGAAGAGCGCCACGGCGCTCTCATCCGTGGCGCCGCCACCGGTGCATCGGGCCATTGCCCCGCCCCGTTGGCGAGGCTAAGGGTGGCGGCCCCACGTCCGCCGCCGGAGACCAAGATGCCGCTTAGGCTCGACAGCGCGAGCGTCGACTTCGAAGCCTCCTTCAAGGCCCTGCTCGCGACCAAGCGCGAGGTGTCGGAGGATGTGGACGCGGCGGTGCGCGCGATCATCCGCGACGTGCGCGACGAGGGCGACGAGGCGCTGGTACGATACTCCGAGCGCTTCGACCGGGTCGACCTCCGCGCGTTCGGCCTGCGCGTCAGCCCCGACGAGATCGCGCGAGCGGTGGAGGCGTCAAGGGCCGAAGACCTCGCCGCGCTGCGCCTCGCGCACGGGCGCATCCGCTCCTTCCACCAGCGCCAGATGCCCGAGAACCTGCGCTTCACCGACCCGCTCGGCGTCGACCTCGGCTGGCGGTGGACGGCGATCCAGGCGGTCGGCCTCTACGTGCCGGGCGGCACCGCGTCGTACCCGTCCTCGGTGCTGATGAACGCGGTCCCGGCCAAGGTGGCCGGTTGCGAGCGCCTCGTGATGGTGGTGCCGGCCCCGGAGGGGCGCATCAACCCGCTGGTGCTGGCCGCCGCCGACCTCGCGGGAGTCGACGAGGTGTACCGGGTCGGCGGCGCGCAGGCGATCGCCGCGCTGGCCTACGGCACCGAGACCATCGCGCCGGTGATGAAGATCATGGGGCCGGGCAACGCCTACGTCGCCTGCGCCAAGCGGCAGGTGTTCGGGCAGGTCGGCATCGACATGATCGCCGGTCCGTCCGAAGTGCTGATCGTCGCCGATTCGACCGGCGACGCCGAGTGGATCGCCGCCGACCTCCTCGCCCAGGCCGAGCACGACGCCGCCGCCCAGTCGATCCTCGTCACGGACGACCCCGCGCTCGCCGACGCGGTCGAACGCGAGGTCGAGGCGCAGCTGCGGACCCTGCGCCGCGAGGCGATCGCGCGGGCGAGCTGGCGAGACTACGGTGCGATCGTCGTGGTGCCGAAGATGGCCGATGCCATTTCGCTGGCCGACCGGCTGGCGCCGGAACACCTCGAGATCATCGCCGCCGACGCGGAAGCGCTGTCCGACAAAATCCGCAACGCCGGCGCGATCTTCCTCGGCGCCCACACGCCCGAAGCGGTCGGCGACTACGTCGGTGGCTCGAACCACGTGCTGCCGACCGCCCGTTCGGCCCGCTTCTCGTCGGGCCTCAACGTGCTCGACTACATGAAGAAGACGTCGATCCTGAAGTGCTCGCCCGCCGCCCTTGCCGCGATCGGCCCGGCGGCCGTGGTGCTCGGCGAGGCGGAAGGGCTCGACGCGCACGCCCGCTCGGTGGCGATGCGCCTGGGGCAGCGGGCGGCCGCCCGCGAGCGCGGCGTCGCGTAAGGGGAGGAAGGATCAATGAGCGAGACGGCGTCCGATCGCCTGAGGTCCGTTGTCCTGGACGAGCAGTCCATCGGCGGCGGCAGTCCCGACCAGGAGCACGAGCGACGGATCGCCATCTACGATCTCCTCGAGGAAAACGTGTTCGGCCTCCCCGACAAGGACGACGGTCCCTACGATCTCACCATCTCGCTGCAGGAGGCCAAGCTGGTCTTCGACATCGTCGGCGCCGACGGCGGGCAGAAGGCGGTGCACATCCTCTCGCTCACGCCGTTCAAGCGCACGCTGCGCGACTATTTCATGGTGTGCGCGAGCTACTACGACGCGATCCGCAGCCAGACCGCGTCGCAGATCGAGGCCATCGACATGGGCCGGCGCGGCCTGCACGACGAGGGCGCGGCGTTGCTGATGGAACGGCTCAGCGGCAAGATCACGTGCGACAACGACACCGCCCGGCGCTTGTTCACGCTCATCACCGCCCTGCACTGGAAAGGCTGACCGGCTTGCGACGATACGGCGTGTTCGCCGCCGGGACGCGCGTGCGGTGACCCTTTCCTCGCTCGCCAGACCGGGCGCGGTCCTCTTCTCCTGCTCCTTCAACGCCGTGCGCTCGCCGATGGCGGAGGGCCTGGCGCGACACCTGTTCGGCCGCGACGTCTACGTCGCCTCCGCCGGCGTCAGGGCCGACATGGAAGCCGATCCCTTCGTGATCGCCGCGATGGCGGAGGTCGGCATCGACCTCACCCATCATCGGCCGCGCACCTACGAGGAGCTGGAGGATGCGAGCTTCGACCTCATCGTGACGCTGTCGCCGGAGGCGCACCACAAGGCCCTCGAGTTCACCCGCATGCTCGCCTGCGACGTCCTGTACTGGCCGACCATCGACCCGACGGCGGTGGAAGGCTCGCGGGAGCGTCGCCTGAACGCTTATCGCGAAATCCGAGACGGCCTGACCCGGCGCATCAAGGCCCTGCTCGGCACACCGACATGACGCCCGCCATCGCGCGGCACGGATGACCTCCGGGAGGGACGCGAACTTGGATGAAGCCCCCGACGACGGCGTGCGGCCTGGAGAGGTCGCCTCGCCTGGCGCGCTGCCGGCGGACGCGACGCTCTGTTTCATCGGCCGCATCGAGACGCCCTGGCGGAGCCGCTCCGACTGTCCGCGGCGGGGCGACGCGACGGCCGGGCCGCTCTGCCGCCTGCTGGTGGACGCCCGCTGGATGCCGGCGCTCGAGGGTGTCGAGCACCTCGGCGCGCTGCAGGTGCTCTACTGGATGTTCGAGGCGAGGCGGGACCTCGTACGCCTCGCTCCGCGCCACGCCACGCCGCGCGGCCCCTTCGCATTGCGCGCGCCGACACGGCCCAACCCCATCGCGTCGTCGATCGTGACCCTGGTCGAGCGGCGGGGCGGCGAGTTGCTCGTCAGGGGGCTCGACTGCATCGACGGCACGCCGCTCCTCGACATCAAGCCCTGGCGGGACGCGCCCGCCGAACGCGTCGGCCCGGAAAGGGCGTAGCGGTTCGCGAAGGAAGCTGGTGCCTTCGCGACGGCGCACGGCGTCGAGGTCCCCTTCGTGCCGCGTGGGCGTGCCCGACCTGCCGCATAGCCCGGTCGTGCCGGGTTCGAGGACCATGGTCGGGCCGGCGCGGCGGCCCGGTCGTGATTTACTCGGGCACGCACATTCTTGCGTCAGATGCGTCATGCGTCAGGAGTCCGGGGTGGCTGCCGTCCCGGTTCGGACCGCGAGGCGGCAAGGTAGCAGTACCTTACACGGGGCTCGTCACCGCCGCAAGCCGGCGGCGGGATCGGTTCCGCACAGATGCCGTCGCGCCGCCTCCACGATGCGGTCCGAGGCCTTGAGTCGTCGTGAAGCATCGGGTTTGCCCGAGAGCCGCAGCGCACTTCTCGATCCGATGCTCTAGGACGCCGGTGTCACCGCGAAGGCGAGATCGGCGGCGAAAGGCGGCGGCGCGAGGACGAGTGATCCGCTTGAGCCCACTTCCGCGTCCCTGCGATCGACGACGACGCCGCGCAGCGTGTCCCAACCGACCACCGCGTAGCGTCCAGGCCGGAAGCCCGACGCGCGCAGCACGGGCTCGATCGCCGGCGCATCGCGCCGCACCCGGCCGGCGGAATCGAGCGCGTCGCCCCGCAGGCACCAGAGCACGGCCTGGCGCCCGTCGCCGCAGCCGAAGCACGCGAGGGCGGACGGGGCGCCGTCTATGACGAGCGGGCGTGGCCTGAAGCGCGTCCAGTCGATCAGGGGCAGGAAGGCGGACATCGCCCGCTGGGCGTCCCGCATCCCGGGGGTGAGCCTGTGCGGGTGGCGGTAGGGCCAGCGCATCCCGCCCCCGGCACCGCCGCTGGCGAGATGCGCCCACTGCATGTGACGGAAGTACTCGTCGTCGAAAGCGGCAGGCAAGGTGACGTGGCGGTTGTTGAAATTGTGGATCGGGCCGTGCTCGGTGTCGAGGAACGGCCGGTCGTCGCGGATCTCGGCGAGGCAGCGCCTGACGATCGCGCCGGTGGCGATCGCCGGGGCCACGGTATCGCGAGGGTGGTCGATCGTGCCCTCCTCGTAGACGTGCACCGTCGCGAAATCGAGGTCGGGATGGCGAAAGATCTGGCTCGCGATGTCGAACTGCGGCTTCCACGAGAGTTCGGGTCCGAACACGGACACCGTTTGCAGGTGGGATCGACCGTAGAGCGCCGTCTCGAGGTCACGGACGTGGCGGCTGAGGTCGGTGATGAAAGGAGCGAACGGCTCGACGCGGTCGAGGCCCTGCGCGGGATGGATCTCGTTCCAAAGGTCCCAGGCGAACAGGACGCCGCTGCCGCCCCAGCGCCGGACGGCGAACGACAAACGATGCTTGAGCGCGGCGCGGAAGCCCTCGTCCAGCAGGCAGCGGTTGGGGGCGTCGAGCATGCCGCCGTTGGCGCGGTTGTAGGGATGATGCCGCCAGTGCAGCCACGTCCAGAACGTGTCGAAGGGCGTGAGGATAAGGCGCAGGCCGAAGCGCTCGCAGAGGGCGACCAGGTCGTCCCACAGCGCCACCATGGCCGGCACGAACCGCCCGACCGGTTTCTCCAGGTAGCGGTGGCGATGCCGGGCGTCCTCCAGCATCAGCCGCAGGCACGTCACGCCGCTCTCGGTCAGTCCCTGGAGGTAGGTCTCGACCGATCCCCTGTCGCGGCGGCGGAACAGGCCGGCGAGGTCGAGCCAACAGATGCCGTCGTTGTGCCCGATCGGCGTCCAGGCCGCGCCGGCGTCCGTCATGAAATAGGGCGAGTCCTTCGCGACCTGGATCCACGGCAGCGCCGGGGAGCGGTCACGCATCCGCGCCGGTGGAATCGGCCGGCGCGACCGTCAGGGGGGCGGGCTCGGCGCGGCGCGCCAGCGCGGCTTCGATGAGCCCGCGCATGTCCCGCCACGTCTGGTCCCAGGATTCCGCCCGCAGCCGCGCGTCGACGCGGGCGAGCCAGTCCCCCGTCACGCCCGCGATCGCGGTCGCGGCCTCGACCGCCGCCTCGGCCGGGGTCGCGACGATCGTGACGAGACCGCCGCCGCCGTAGGCGCGCACGACGTCGGGCACGGGCGTCGACACGACCGGCAGGCCGCCGGCGAGGAATTCCGGCGTCTTCGTCGGGCTGATGAAGCGCGTCGCCTCGTTGAGGGCGAAGGGCATGAAGGCCAGGTCCCAATGCGCCATGTAGGCCGGCAGGTCGGCATAGGCCTTCATGCCGAGCCAGTGGATGTTGGGCCTCCGCGGCAGCGTCGCGGGATCGATCTTCACCACGGGTCCGAGCATCACGAACTGCCAGTTCGGGCGCAGCGACGCGAAGCCGGCGAGGAAGGCCATGTCCATGCGCTCGTCGACGACGCCGAAGAAACCGAGGCGCGGGCGAGGCAGAGCCGCCTGGTCGGGCGGATCCGGCCAGCCGCCTTCGCGCGCCCGCGCGAAATGCGCGACATCGACAGAGGACGGGAAGCAGTGGACGGCACGGTGGCGCGACCGCTTGGCCTCGTGGAGGCTGCGGCCGCCGGTGAAGACGAGATCGGCGATGTCGAACAGCTCGCGCTCCAGACCGAGCAGGTCGCGCGAGGCGCCGTGGAAGGCCGACAACTCGTCCATGTTGTCGTAGATCGTCAGCGCGCGGGGCAAGTCCCGGGTGAACGCGACCGCCGCCGGCGTGTAGTACCAGAAGATGCGCGGCGTTCCCTCATCGGCGAGCAAGGCGTGGACGAGGCGCGCCAACGCCGCCGACGCGGCCTCGGCGGACCGCCCCTCCGCTAGGCGCGGCACCGCGACCCGCACGCCGTCCCGGCGATCCACGTCGAAAGCGTCGTCCGACGCGCCGAAGACCGGCTCCTCGACGAACAGCACGTCCGCCCAGCACGCCGCCCGCGTCAGCAGATGCTGCGGACGCTGCATCACGAAGTTCCAGCGCAGGTGCGAGAAGCAGACGAGCAAAGGCCTCGCATCGCTTTCGAGGAGCGCCGCCTCGCCCGCGGGAGGTTCGATCAAGCGTTCCTCGCCACCGCGCAGCCGCGTCCCGCGACCATCATGACCATCCACCCACGCCGCACTGATCCCCTTCCGTTGACTTGATGCCGACAGGGCTTCGAGGCGAAGGCCACCACCTCGACCATCGCCGAAGACCGCGAAGCGCCGAACGCGTCAACGGCTCACGCCCCGGCCTCCGCGCCGTCACGCCCGAACTCACACGCGGACCGTCCGCGCGCTCGCCGCGTGCTCCTTGGCGGTGGTCCCGGTCGCGTCCACCTCACGGAGCACGACGTCGTACCCCCACAGGTCGGCGAGGTTCTGGAGCACCTCCTTGGCCGCCCGCTCGTCGAGGGGCATGGCGTTCAGCATGGTGTGCTGGAGCATCAGCCGGCGATCCCCCGCGAGGTCCACGTCGACCACCTGAATGTCGGCATCGAGGCTGGCGACATCGTACTGCCGCGACAGGGCGCGCCGGATCTGCCGGTAGCCGCGCTCATCGTGGATCGCCCGCACCTTGATCTCGGGGGCGGACTGACCCTCGTCGAGAATCTGGAACAACCGCCAGCGGCGCATGAGGTTGGGGCTGAGGAACTGGGACACGAAGCTCTCGTCGCGATAGTTCGCCCACACGTGCTTGAGCACGTTGACGGGATCGCCGATGCCGGCGATGTCGGGGAACCATTGCCGGTCCTCCTCCTGCGGGTCGGTGACGATGCGCTCGATGTCCTGCATCATCGCGAAGCCGAGCGCGTAGGGGTTGAAGCCGCCGTAGCGCGGATCGTCGTACATCGGCTGCATGACGACGTTGGTGTGCGAGGTCAGGAACTCCATGAAGGCGCCGTCGCCGATCTGGCCGGTCTCGTGGAGACGGTTCATGATGCGGTAGTGGCAGTAGGTGGCGCAGCCCTCGTTCATCACCTTGGTCTGCCCCTGCGGGTAGAAGTACTGGGCGATGAGACGGACGATCCGGATGATCTCGCGCTGCCAGGGCTGCAGGCGCGGCGCGGTCTTCTCCAGGAAGTAGAGGATGTTCTCCTGCGGCAGCTCCAGCAGCGCGCGGCGCCGGGCGTCGAGGTCCGCGCCGGCCTTCGCCTTGCCCTTGCCCGGCACGGTGCGCCACAGGTCGTTGAACACCTGCTCGCCGTGGATGCGCCGCTCGCGCTCGCGGCGCTCTTCCGACATGAGGTCGGGCTTGCGCTTGCGCGGGTAGCGGTGGACGCCCTGGCTCATCAGGCTGTGCGCGGCGTCGAGCAGCCGCTCCACGGCGGCATGGCCGTGGCGCTCCTCGCAGTCGGCGATGTAGCTCTTGGCGAAATCGAGGTACTGCAGGATGCCGTCGGCGTCGGTCCACTGCTTGAACAGGTAGTTGTTCTTGAAGAAGTGGTTATGGCCGAACGCCGCGTGGGCGATCACCAGCGTCTGCATCGTGGCGGTGTTCTCCTCCATGATGTAGCTGATGCAGGGGTTGGAATTGATGACGATCTCGTAGGCGAGCCCGCGCATGCCTTTCTTGTAGTGCGTCTCGTGCGTCGCGAACTGTTTTCCGAACGACCAATGGTTGTAGTAGAGCGGCATGCCGACCGAGGAGTAAGCGTCGAGCATCTGCTCGGCGGTGATGATCTCGATCTGGTTGGGATAGGTGTCGAGGCTGAAGTCGCGGCGCGCGATGACCTCGATCGCGTCGTGGATGCGCTGCACCATGCGGTGGTCCCAGTCCGCGCCGGTGAACAGCAGGGCGTCGCCCCCCGCGACCCGGCCCGTCGTGCCGCCCACCGTCGCGCTGTCCATGCTCATGCCGCCCCCTGCGGGGCGCCGCGCGGCTTGCGCTCGAACAGCTCGCGGAAGACCGGGTAGATGTCGTTGCGATGGTTGACCCGGCGCATGGCGAACTGGGCGCCGCGCTCGCGCACCATCTCGTAGGTGCGCCAAAGATCCGTCCCGCGCGAGACGAAGCCGGCCGACTGGCGCTCGTTCTCCGGGCCGACCTCGAGGTAGGCGAAGTACTGGCACAGCGGCAGGATGCCTTCCTTGAGCAGCGCCGCCGTCTTCTCCCCGTCGCGCGCGCTGTTGTCGCCGTCGGACGCCTGCGCGGCGTAGATGTTCCAGTCCTCGCGGGGGTAGCGCTGGCCGGCGATGCGGATCATCTCCTCCAGCGCGCTCGACACCAGCGTGCCGCCGGTCTCGGGGGAATGGAAGAAGGTGTCCTCGTCGACCTCCTCCGCCTCGTGGGTGTGGCGGATGAAGACGATGTCGACGTGGCGGTAGCGCCGCTTGAGGAAGATGTAGAGCAGCGCGAAGAAGCGTTTGGCCACGTCCTTCATGTGCTCGGTCATCGAGGCGGAGGTGTCCATCAGGCAGAACATCACCGCCTGCGTCACCGGCTTCGGGACCGACTGGAAGCGGCGGTAGCGGATGTCGATCGGGTCGATGTAGGGGACGCGCCTGACGCGCCTCATCAGCAGGTCGAGCTGCTCCTTGAGCTCGGCGATCCGCTGCGGTTCCCCGCCCGCCGCCTCCAGCGCGGCGATCTCCCGCTCCAGGGCCTGCGTCTCGTCGCCCGTGGGGCGCCGCAGCGCGATCCGGCGCGACATGGAGTTGCGCATCGTGCGCGTCAGCGACAGGTTGGCCGGCGATCCCGAGGTCGAATAGCCGGCGCGGTGGAGGCTGAAGTTCTCGGTCTTGGCCAGCGTCGTCTTGGCGAGGTCCGGCAGTTCGAGGTCCTCGAAGAACAGGTCGAGGTACTCGTCCTGGGACAGCGCGAAGCGGAAGTCGTCCTGCCCCTGGCCGTCGGCGGCGCCTTCCTGCCCGCCGCCACTCCCGCCGTTGCGCTTCTCCTTGGGGATCGCGTCGCCTGCCAAGTACTTCTTGTTGCCCGGCAGCAGGCCCTCCCGCACGCCGCCGGAGGCCGCGCGGTGGAGGCGCGGCTCGCGCAGGCCGTCGACGGCGATGCTGACCTCGCCGCCCTGGTCGAAGTCGCGCAGGCTGCGGTCTTTCGAGTTCGTGCGCACCGCCTGCTTCACCAGGGCCTTGGCGCGACGAAGGAAACGTTGCCGGTTCGCGAGGCTCTTGCCGCTGGCGTTCAGGCGTCGGTCGATGAGGTTCATGGCACCACCACGCCAGGTTGCATCGTCCGACGTCCCGTCATCGGGCGCCCGGTCGACCAGGCTCGCGTCACCCGGATCGCCGTCATCCGGATTTCTTCGCTCTCATGTACCATTCCACGAGCCTTCTCACCTGCCGTTCGGTGTAGCCGCGCGACATCATACGCTCGACGAACTCGGTATGCTTCTTTTCCGTTTCGCTGTCGCGCTTCGAGGTGAAGCTGATGACCGGCAGAAGGTCCTCGACTTGGCTGAACATCCGCCGCTCGATGACCTCGCGGACCTTCTCGTAGCTGGTCCAGGCCGGGTTGCGCCCGTTGTTCTGGGCGCGGGCGCGCAGCGAGAACTTCACCACCTCGTTGCGGAAGTCCTTGGGGTTGGCGATCCCGGCCGGCTTCTCGATCTTGGTCAGCTCCTGGTTCAACAATTCGCGGTTGAGCAGTTGCCCGGTGTCGGGATCCTTGAAGTCCTGGTCCTCGATCCAGGCGTCGGCGTAGTCGACGTAGCGGTCGAACATGTTCTGCCCGTAGTCCTGGTAGGACTCGAGGTAGGCCTTCTGCACCTCGTGGCCGATGAACTCGGCGTAGCGCGGCGCGAGTTCCGCCTTGATGAACTCGAGGTAGCGCTTCTCGACATCGGGGCCGAGCTGGTCGCGCTTGATCGACTGCTCGAGGACGTACATGAGGTGCACCGGATCGGCGACCACCTCCAGCGTGTCGTGGTTGAAGGTGGCCGCGAGCACCTTGAAGGCGAAGCGGGTCGAGACGCCGTCCATGCCCTCGTCGACGCCGGCCGAGTCCTTGTACTCCTGCATGGAGCGGGCGCGGGGATCGACCTCGCGCAGGCTCTCGCCGTCGTAGACGCGCATCTTGGCGTAAAGGTTGGAGTTCTCGTGCTCGCGCAGGCGCGACAGAACGGAGAAGCGCGCCAGCATCTCCAGCGTGCCGGGCGCGCAGGGCGCGCCGGCGAGTTCGGACCCTTGGATCAGCTTGCCGTAGATTTCCTCCTCCTCCGTGACGCGGAGGCAATAGGGCACCTTGATCACGTAGATGCGGTCGATGAAGGCTTCATTGTTCTTGTTGGCGCGGAAGGTCTGCCATTCCGACTCGTTGGAATGGGCCAGGATGAGCCCGGTGAAGGGGATCGCGCCGATGTTCTCGGTGCCGACATAGTTGCCCTCCTGCGTCGCGGTGAGCAGGGGATGCAGCATCTTGATCGGCGCCTTGAACATCTCGACGAACTCGAGCATGCCCTGGTTGGCGCGGTTGAGGCCGCCGGAGTAGCTGTAGGCGTCGGGATCGTTCTGCGACAGCGTCTCGAGGCGGCGGATGTCGACTTTGCCGACGAGGGACGAGATGTCCTGGTTGTTCTCGTCGCCCGGCTCCGTCTTCGAGACCGCGATCTGGCGCAGGCGCGAGGGGTTGAGCTTGACCACGGTGAAGCGGCCGAGGTCGCCGCGGAACTCGTCGAGACGCTTGAGGCACCACGGGCTCATCAGGCCCGTGAGGCGCCGGCGCGGAATGCCGTAGCGCTCCTCGATCTGCGCGCCCATCCCGTCGGGATCGAACAGCCCGAGCGGGCTCTCGAAGACCGGGCTGACCTCGTCGCCGGCCTTCAGCACGTAGACGGGATGCTTCTCCATCAGCGCCTTGAGGCGCTCGGCCAGCGACGACTTGCCGCCGCCGACCGGCCCGAGCAGGTAAAGGATCTGCTTGCGCTCCTCCAGGCCCTGCGCGGCGTGGCGGAAGAAGGAGACGATGCGCTCGACCGTCTCCTCCATGCCGTAGAAATCCGCGAAGGCGGGATAGGTCCTGATCGTCCGGTTCATGAAGATGCGGCCGAACCGGGCATCCTTGGCCGTGTCGATCATGGTGGGCTCGCCGATGGCCGCCAGGATGCGCTCGGGGGCGCTGGCGTACATCATCGGGTCGGCGCGGCAACCGCTCAGGTACTGGGTGAGCGACATCTCCGTCGCCTTGCGGGCGTCGTAGGATCGGGTGAAAGCGTTGAAAAGATCATCCATGGGCGATTGATGTCCTTGTGTCTGATCGGAACGCAATTTCTGGGCCTTCGGAGACTGCTATGGCGCGAGCGGACAGTCCATGTGCCATGATGGTTGCGGCGCTGCCGCGCCACGCAACTGAGATGCCCTGCGTTACTTTGGCAACGCTCGCGCGGGGACGAGGGTGGTCGCGCCGCCGGGGCGATCGGAGCGCCACCGCCGGCGGGCTGGGGTTGCCGGCATGGCGAACGCATGGGCTTCGTCAGGTCCGGCGATCAATCTAGCGGCGTTACCCGGTCGCTCGCAAGCGCGGCATAGGATGAGAGCCGGCCAAGCCCACGGGCGCCTCGCGCGCGGGCGGCTGCCGAAGCACCGGCCAACGGCCGGCGGCTCATCTTGATCTTTGCCATTTCCGGCAGCATCATCTACTAAGCTTCAGCATGCACTTGGTGCATAGCTCGTCGCGACACCGCGACCACGGGACGACCAAGAGGGTGTTTTGCCGGACAAGATCCTGATCACGGGGGGCGCTGGTTTCATCGGCTGCCATGTCGCCAACCGCCTTCTGGAGCAGGGTCATCACGTCCGGGTGCTCGATTCGCTGATCGAGCAGGTGCACGGGTCCAGGGCGGAGGGCGCCCACCTTCCCGCGGACATCGATTTCGTCAGGGGCGACGTCCGCGACATGGATCGGCTGCGCGAGGCGTTGCGGGGGATGGACAAGGTCGTGCATCTCGCCGCCGAGGTCGGGGTCGGGCAGAGCATGTACGCCGTCGACCGCTACGTGTCCGTCAACGATCTCGGGACGGCCTGCCTGATGCAGTGCCTCCTCGCCAACCCCGTCGCGCGCCTGGTGACGGCCTCCTCGATGAGCGTCTACGGCGAAGGGCTCTACCGCAACGCCGACGGCGGCATCGAGGACGGCGTGGAGCGCCGGATCGAGACGGGCGGCGCCTCATCCTGGGACCCGCGCGACGGCCGGGGACGCGACCTCGTGGCGGTGGCGACGCCCGAATGGAAGCGCACCAACCTCGCTTCCGTCTACGCCCTGACGAAGTACGTCCAGGAGCGGCTCACCCTGAACGTCACGGCGGCCTACGGCATGGAAGGCGTCGCGCTGCGGCTCTTCAACGTCTACGGGCCGGGCCAGGCGCTGTCGAACCCCTACACCGGCGTGCTCGCGATCTTCGCGTCCCGCATCCTCAACGGCAACGCGCCGGTCCTGTTCGAGGACGGGCGGCAGCGGCGGGACTTCATCCACGTCGCCGACGTGGCCGACGCGTTCCTGCTCGCCCTGGAGCGGCCCGGCGCCAAGGGCGGCGTGTTCAACATCGGCAGCGGCGAGGAGCGTTCGATCCTCGCCATCGCCGAAACCTTCGCCGGCGCGATGGGGCGCCGCGACCTCGAACCCGAGATCCTCCACAAGGCGCGCTCCGGCGATATCCGCCACTGCTTCGCCGACATCGGCAAGGCGCGGGCGGAGCTCGGCTTCGAGCCGCGACGCGACTTCACGGAGGGCTTGAGCGAACTCGCCGGCTGGGTCGCCAGCCAGCAGGCACAGGACAACGTCGTCGCCGCGCGGCGGGAACTCGAGACGCGCGGACTCGTCGCGTGACGGCAGGCGCTCCCTCCGACAATCGTTCCCGCGACACCCGCCCCGTCCTCGTCACCGGGGGCGCCGGGTTCATCGGCTGCAACCTCGTCGATCGCCTGTGTCGCGACGGCCACCGGGTCACGGTCTACGATTCCCTGGCGCGGCCGGGCGTGGCGGCCAACCTCGACTGGCTCCGCTCCGTCCACGGCGAGCGGGTCGAGGCGGTCGTCGCCGACATCGGCGATCGCGCCAAGCTGGACACCGTGGCGTCGGAAGCCAAGGCGGTGTTCCACTTCGCCGCCCAGGTCGCCGTCACCACCAGCCTCACCCACCCCCACGACGATTTCGCGGTCAACGTCGTCGGCACGATCAACCTCCTGGAGGCACTGCGCCTCCGCAACCCCGGCGCGCCGCTCGTCTTCGCCAGCACCAACAAGGTGTACGGCGACCTCGCCCACGTGGCGCTCGCCCACGAGGCGGAAGCCTACCTGCCGCGGGACCGCGCCCTGCGAAGCGGCATCGCCGAGGATGCCGGTCTCGCCTTCCACACGCCCTACGGCTGCTCGAAGGGCGCGGCCGACCAGTACGTGCTCGACTACGCCGCGAGCTTCGGCCTGCGCACCTGCGCGATGCGGATGAGCTGCATCTACGGTCCCCACCAGATGGGCACGGAGGACCAGGGCTGGGTCGCCCATTTCGCCAAGCGCGTGCTGGCGCGCGAGCCGATCCTTGTGTTCGGCGACGGCCACCAGGTCCGCGACATCCTGCACGTCGACGACGCGGTGGACGCCTACCTCGCGGCCTGGGGCGCCATCGACGCGATCTCCGGCCAGGCCTTCAACCTGGGGGGCGGCCCGGGCAACGCCGTCAGCCTCGTGCAGCTGCTGCGCCACCTGGAGCGGGTCACGGGCGAGGCGGCTGACGTCACCTTTCACGGATGGCGCCCGGGCGACCAGCGCTACTACGTGTCCGACCGTCGCCGGGTCGACGGGCGGCTGGCGCTGCCGATGCCGCGTCCCTGGCGGGACGGCGTCGGCGACCTCGTCGCGTGGCTGCGCTCCGCCGCGTCGCAAGGGTCGGGCGCCGTCGCGGCGATGCCCGCCGAGGCGGTGTGATGCGCGTCGCCCTCGTCAACCCGAGCTGGGATTTCGCCAACAGCATCTACTTCGGCTGCCGGGAGCCGCACCTGCCGCTCGAGCTCGGCTACGGCCGCGCGTGGCTGGAGCGGGCCGGGCACGAGGTGCTGATGTTGGACGGGCACCTGTTCGGCCGCACCAACCCCGACCTCGCCGACGCGGTCGCCGCTTTCGCGCCCGCCATGACGGTCGTGGCGACGGCGCCCTCCTACCTGTTCTGGCGCTGCGCCCCGCCGGAGCTGCGCGTGCCCCGCGCCTTCCTCGAATCGCTCGGCGCGCGGGGCGGACGCACCGTCGCGGTGGGGCCGCACGGCTCCGTGACGCCGGCGCCGACGCTGCGCAAGCTCGGGGTCGACGTGGTGGTGCGCGGCGAGTGCGAGGAGATCCTGCCGCGCCTCGCCTCGGGCGAACCGCTCGCCGCCGTGCCCGCGCTGGCTTTCCGGGCGGGGGACGCGATCACCGTCACCGGCGGCCCGCACGCGAGCGCCTTCACGAACGAGCCGGCGCTGCACTGGCCGGCGGGCTGGGTCGCGCGCCACCACCACCACCACCACCGCTTCGACGGCCGGCCCTGCGGCCCCGGCGCCGAGGTGGAGAGTTCGCGCGGCTGTCCCTACCATTGCTCCTTCTGCGCCAAGATCGACTTCCGCGACGGCTACCGGCGCCGCGACCTCGCGCCGATCCTCGCCGAGATCGACGCCCTGATCGCGCAGGGCGCGAGCTACCTGTACTTCATCGACGAGATCTTCCTGCCCAACACGGCCCTGCTGGAGGCGCTCGTCGCCCGACCGATCCAGTTCGGCATCCAGACCCGCATCGACCTGTGGAAGCCGGCCCTGCTCGACCTGCTGGGCGCAGCCGGCTGCGTGTCGATCGAGGCCGGGGTCGAGAGCCTCACCGAGTCGGGCCGCGACGCGCTCGACAAGCGCTGCCGCATGACCACCGACGAACTCGCCGACCGCCTGATCTACGCCAAGGGCCGCGTGGCCTTCGTCCAGGCGAACCTGATCCAGACGGCGGCCGACGAGGCGGGGCTCGTCGCCTCCTGGCGCGCCAAGCTCCACGCGCACGGCGTGTGGGCCAACGACCCGGTGCCGCTCTACCCTTATCCCAGTTCGCCGGACTACCGGCGGCTGTGGGGCCCGCCCGACGACCAGGCCTGGGAGCGGGCGCACGCCTACTACCTCGCGCGGTTCGCGAGCCTCAGCGACATCCAGGACGAGCGGCCGCTCCCCCTGCGCGAACTCGAGGCCGCCTGCGCGTGAGCGGGACCGGCCTTCGCGGCGACGCGCGCGACGATCTACGCGGCTCGCGCATCCTGATGACGGCCGATTCGATCGGCGGCGTGTGGACCTACGCGCTCGACCTCGCCGGCGCGTTGGGCGCGGCGGGTGCCACCGTGCGGATCGCCACGCTCGGGCCGGGGCCTCGGGCGGACCAGCGGGCGGAGGTTCGCCGTCGCGGCCTCGACGTGGTGGAGACCGGCTACGACCTGGACTGGCTGGCGCAGGACACGGCCGCGGTGCGCGCCGCCGCGCTGGGCATCGCCCTCCTCGCGCGGCGGTTCGGCGCCGACGTGGTGCACCTCAACACGCCGGCGCTGGCCGCCGCCGCCCGCTTTCCCTGCCCGATGGTGACGGTCAACCACTCCTGCGTGGCGACCTGGTGGGCACGCGTCCACGGGACGCCGCTGCCGCCGCGCTACGCCTGGTGCTCCGCCCTCACCGGTGAAGGGCTCAAGGCGGCCGACCTCGCGATCGTGCCGACAGCGGCTTTCGGGACCCTCGTCCAGGAGGCGCACGCCCTGCCGCGGGCACCCCGCGCCGTGCACAACGGCCGGGACGTGCCCGGCGTGGCCGCACCGGCGGCGACGGTCGACGAGATCTTCACCGCCGGCCGGCTCTGGGACGAGGGCAAGAACGTCGCGGCGCTCGACCGCGCGGTCGCGCAGCTTCCCTACCGGGCCCGCGCCGCCGGCGAGACGACCAAGCCCGGCGGCGGCGCGGCCCGGTTCGCGACGCTCGACGCCGTCGGCGTTTGGTCGGGCGACCGGATGCGGTGCCACCTCGCCGCCCGGCCGGTGTTCGTGGCGCCGACCCGCTACGAGCCGTTCGGCCTGGCGATCCTGGAGGCGGCGCAGGCCGGCTGCGCCCTGGTGCTGAACGACATCGCGAGCCTGCGCGAATTATGGGACGGTGCCGCCCTGTTCGTCGACGCCGACGACGTCGCTTCGCTCGCCGGCAGCATCCGCCGCGTGTTCGAGGACCCCGACGCCCGCCGCGCGCTCGGCGCCGCCGCCCGCGCGCGCGCCGAGCGCTACTCGGTCGAGGCGATGGCGACCGGCATGGCGGCGGCCTACCGCGCCTGTCGCCTCGGCGCGCGGACGCCGGAACCGGCGATCCTCGGTGTGTGACGCCGGCGCATGAGGATCGTCGCCTTCACCCACTCGCTGCGCTCGTGCTGGAACCACGGCAACGCCCATTTCCTGCGCGGGGTGCTGCGGGAACTCGCGGCGCTGGGGCACGACGTCGTCAGCCAGGAGCCGGAGCGCTCGTGGAGCCTCGACAACCTGCTGCGCGACCACGGCGAGGCGGCCCTCGCCCCCTTCGCGGCGAGCTACCCCGACCTCGCGGCCGCCACCTACCCGCCCGACGCCGACCTCGCCGAGCTGATGGAGGGCGCCGACCTCGTGCTCGTCCACGAGTGGAACGATCCCGCCCTCGTCGGCGCGCTCGGGGCGCTGCGCCGGGCCGGTCATCCCGCGCTGTTGCTGTTCCACGACACCCATCACCGCGCGGTCAGCGCGCCGGGCGAGATCGACGCCTTCGACCTGCGCTTCTACGACGGCGTGCTCGCCTTCGGCCGCACCCTGGCGGCGGCCTACGAGGCGCGGGGTTGGCGCGACCGCGTCTTCGTCTGGCACGAGGCGGCCGACGTGCGCCTGTTCAAGCCGCCGGCCGTCGAGGGCGAGCGGAGCGGCCTCGTCTGGATCGGCAACTGGGGCGACGGCGAGCGCACGGCCGAACTCGAAACCTTCCTGCTCCGCGCCGCGCGCGAGGCCGACCTGCCCCTCGACATCTTCGGCGTGCGTTATCCGCAGGACGCCCTGGCGCTGCTGAAGCGCTACGGCGCCCATTATCGCGGCTGGCTCGCCAACGCGCGCGCGCCGGAGCTCTTCGCCCGCCATCTCGCCACCGTGCACGTGCCGCGCCGCTTCTACGTCGAGCGGCTGCCCGGCATCCCGACGATCCGCGTCTTCGAGGCGCTGGCCTGCGGCATCCCGCTCGTTTGCTCGCCCTGGTCGGACGCCGAGGAGCTCTTCACGCCCGGCCGCGACTATCTCGTGGCCGAGGACGGCGCGGCGATGACGGCGCACCTGCGCGCCCTGGCGGCCGACGCGGGCCTGCGCGCAACCCTCGCCGCGCACGGCCTCGCCACCATCCGGGGGCGCCACACCTGCGCCCATCGCGCCGGCGAACTCCTCGCGATCGCGGCACGGCTCGCCGCCACGCCCCGCGAGGCCTCCGCATGAAGATCGCCTTCTACGGCTCCAGCCTCCTCTCGTCGTACTGGAACGGCGCCGCCACCTATTACCGCGGCATGCTGAGCGCGCTGGCGCGTCACGGCCACGCCATCACCTTCTACGAGCCGGACGCCTACGACCGGCAGGCGCACCGCGACATCGACCCGCCGGACTACGCCACGGTGGTCGTCTATCCCGCGACGGAGGCGGCGTTGCGCGGCGTGATGGCGGAGGCGGCCGACGCCGACGTCGTGGTCAAGGCGAGCGGGGTCGGCGTGTTCGACGACCTGCTCATCGCCGGCGTCACCGCGGCGGCGCGGGCGGACGCGCTGAGGATCTTCTGGGACGTCGACGCGCCGGCGACGCTCGCCGAGATCCGGCCCGACCCGGCACACCCGATCCGCCGCGCCCTGCCCGGCCTCGACATGGTGCTGACCTACGGGGGCGGTCCGCCGGTGGTTTCCGCCTACGAGGCGCTCGGCGCGCGGCGCTGCGTGCCGGTCTACAACGCGCTCGACCCGTCGACCCACTTCCCCGTCGCGGCGGACCCACGCTTCGCCACCGACCTCGTCTTCCTCGGCAACCGGCTGCCGGACCGCGAGGCGCGCGTCGAGCACTTCTTCCTGCAGCCGGCGGCGGCGACGCCGGGCAAGCGCTTCCTCATCGGGGGGTCAGGCTGGGGCGACAAGCCGATGCCGCCCAACGTCCGCTCGCTCGGCCACGTGTCGACCCGCGACCACAACGCGCTGAACGCCACCGCGCTCGCCGCCCTCAACATCTCGCGCGAGTCGATGGCCGCCACCGGCTACTCGCCGGCGACCCGCGTGTTCGAGGCGGCGGGGGCCGGCGCCTGCCTCATCACCGACGCCTGGGTCGGCATCGAGCTGTTCCTCGAACCCGGCGCGGAGATCCTGGTCGCCCGCGACGGTCGGGACGTCGCCACCCACATGGCGGCGCTGACGGAAGCGCGGGCGAAACAGATCGGGGAGGCGGCGAGGCGGCGCATCCTCGCCGGGCACACCTACGCGCGGCGCGCGGTCGACGTCGACGCGCTGCTGCGCGACGCGTTGGCGCGACGCCGCGCCGAGGTCTCCGCGTGACGGCGTCGGCCTGATGCACCTCGTCGTCCTCGGCCTCAGCCTGTCGTCGTCCTGGGGCAACGGCCACGCCACCACCTACCGCGCCCTGCTGCAGGCTTTCGCGGCACGGGGACATCGCGTCACGTTCCTCGAGCGCGACAAGCCCTGGTACCGCGACCACCGCGACTTCGCGAGCGCGCCGTACTGCGACCTGATCTTCTACGACTCGCTCGGGCAGCTCGAGGCGATCCACGGCGGCCTCATCGCCCGCGCCGACGTCGTGATGGTCGGCTCCTACGTGCCGGAGGGGGTCGCGGTCGGCCGCCTCGTGCAGGCGAGCGCCAGGGGGTTGCGCGCCTTCTACGACATCGACACGCCGGTCACGCTGGCGAAGCTGCGGCGCGGCGACCATGAATACCTCTCGCCGGACCTGATCCCCGGCTACGACGGTTATTTCTCCTTCACCGGCGGCCCGACGCTTCGTCACATCGAGCGCACCTACGGCTCGCCGGCCGCCCGCGCGCTTTATTGCTCGGTCGATCCCGCGCGCTATCACCCGTTGGCGGTCGAGCGGCGCTTCGACCTCGGCTATCTCGGCACCTACAGCGACGACCGCCAGCCGGTGCTGGAACGGCTGTTGATCGAGCCGGCGCGGCGGCTGCCCCATCTGCGCTTCGTCGTCGCCGGCCCGCAATATCCGTCGTCGATCGACTGGCCGGCCAACGTGGCGCGACTCGACCACGTCCCGCCGCAGAAGCACGCCGCCTTCTACAACGGCTGCCGCTGGACGCTGAACGTCACCCGCGCCGACATGGTCGCCGCCGGCTGGTCGCCGTCGGTGCGCCTGTTCGAGGCGGCGGCCTGCGGCACGCCGATCGTGTCCGACCGCTGGGACGGGCTCGACGCGCTGCTGGAGCCGGGCGGCGAGATCGCGCTGGCGGACGACGCGGGAGCGGTGGTGGCGATCCTCGCTGGGACGAGCGAGGCGGACCGCCTGTCGATGGCGGCGGGCGCGCGGACCCGTGTGCTGAGCGAGCACACGGCGGCGCATCGCGCGGCCGGCTTCGAGACGGACCTCACGGCGTTGGCCGCGCGGCTCAGCGAACGGTGAGGGTGTCGACCGCCGCCTTCACGCCGTAGCGCGCGATCATCGACGCGCAGAAGTCCGCGAACTCCTGCGGGTCGAGCGGCGCGCTGGTGTGGTGGGGGGCGATGCCGCGATGCTCGGGCGTGTAGCAGAAGGTGATCGTCGTCTCGAAAGGCTCCAGCGCGGCCATCTGCCGGTCGAACCAGGCGAGCGCGTCGGGGCGGAACGAGTCGGCCCAGGACAGGCCGGTGCGGATGTAGGTGACGCCGAGCCGCTTGAACCACTCGACCGCCTCGTCGAGCCGGTGGTCCTGGTAGTGGAACCACTGGCACAGCCCCATCGCCGGGGCGTGGCGGGCGAAGCGCTCCAGCGAGGGCTTCGGCGTGCCGTCCTCCCGCAGCAGGCCCATCGCGAAGTGCCGGTAGTACGAGGAGCCTTCCGCCTCCTTGTGGCGGGTGGTGGCCTCCCACTCGCGCGGCAGGTCGTAGAGCGAGTACCAGTGGATGCGCGGCACGCGGCCGACGAGCAGCTCGGCGGTGCGGTCGAAGCCGAACACCTGCACCTCGTCGGCGCCGAAGGTCGAGACGCCGACCTCGCTGACCCACACCGGCAGGTCGGTGACCGCCTTGATCTCGTCGACCTTGGCCGGCCACTCGTCGATCGCCCACAGGTTCCAGTCGAGCGGGAAGCCGTGCACCGCCACCGCGTCGACGTGGTCGAGCACGCCGTGGCCGGCGAGCCGCCGGACGAAGTGCGGGTCGATCGGCGACAGGCCGCCGAGCACCTTCGTCAGGCGCGGGTCGACCGCCTTGATCGCCCGGCAGGCGGCGATCGTCATGGCGGCGAACTTCGACCAGTCCGGATCGACTTGCGGGTCCCAGTGCGACTTGTTGTTCGGCTCGTTCCAGATCATCGCCGCTTCGATCATGGGGTCCTTCGCGGGTAGACGGCGCCGGGCTCCACGATCTCGGCGCACCGGCACAGGTAGACCTCGGCCTCGATCCGGTCGAGGATGGTGAAGCCGGACGCGCGCAGCATCGCCTCCGCCCCCGCGCGGTTCGGGATCCACCAGTTGGTCGGATCGCCCGAGTACTTCTTCTCGACGAAGTGCATGCGGGGATAGCCGGCGCGGGCGAACATCGCTCGTTTCTTGATGTCGTAGTCGTCGGCGAGCGGCGTCACCGCCTGGCTGCCGCGCAGCATCGACTGGAACAGCAGCAGGTCGCTGGCGACGTGCTCGCGGATGAGGTCGAGCGCGAGCAGCGGGTGGCGCAGGTGGTAGAGCACGCCCATGAAGATCACGAGGTCGAAGCGCTCGCCGAGCGCGCCGAGGTCGTAGACCGACAGCTTGGCGAACGCGATGTCGAGTTCGGCGACCTCGGCGGCGAAGCGCGCCTGCGCGAGGTAGCGCTCGTCCCAGTCGACGCCGAGCACGCGGGCGGCGCCGCGCCGCTTCATCTCCATGGAATAGAAGCCGGCGTTGCAGCCGATGTCGAGCACGCTCTTGCCGGCGAGGTCGGGCAGCGCGCCGGCGAAGCGCTGGAACTTGACGTTGGGATAATCAAACAGGAAGTGGTCGGGCGCGGTGCGCACGCCGCCCACGTCCATGTTGTGGAACCAGGGCTTCAGGGCCTCGACCCGCTTGGCGATCTCCTCGCGCGAGAGCGTCGGCCTCACGCGGAAACCATCTCGTTCAGCGTGACCACGCGGGCGCCCCAGGGCTCGACGTCGATCCGGCTCAGCGAGGCCGGCGCGATGTCGAAGCGCGGCAGGTCGTCGAGCGACAGGCCGAGATAGTAGGTGACGATCGCCTTCAGCGGGTCGGCGTGGCTGACGAGGACGAACGACCCCTCCGGCGCGGCGCGGCGTCGGGCGTCGATGAAGTCGAGCGCCCGTGTCTGCGCGGCGCGCATCGTGTCCCCGGCCGGAGTGCGCGCGGTGGAGCGGGCGGCGTTCCACCGCTGCCACGCCTCCATGGGTTGAAGCGCCTCGAACGTCAGGCCCGACCACTCGCCGAAATCGAGTTCCTCCAGGGCGGGCTCGACCGTCACGTCCAGTCCGTGCCGCGCGGCGACCGGCGCGGCCGTCTCGCGCGCGCGCTCCAGCGGGCTCGCGTAGACGACGTCGACCCTCTCGCGGGCGAGGCGCCCGGCGACGCGCGCCGCCTGCCGGCGTCCCTCGTCGGACAGGGCGACGCCGGGGCTGCGCCCGTCGAGGAAGCGGCCGAGCCGGTCGTGCGCGCCGTGGCGCACCAGGAACAGCGTGGTCACCGGGCGACCCGCCCGACCGTCGCCTGTTCGACCGTCGCCTGTTCGACCGTCGCACCGGCGTCCCCGCCGGCGATGAAGCGCTCGGTCAGGAGCCTCGCCTCGGCGTCGGTGACCTGGCGCGGCGGCGATTTCATGAAGTAGCTCGAGGGCTCGATCAATGCGCCGGCGAGGCCCCGGTCCAGGCCCAGCTTCACGCAGCGGACCGCGTCGATGACGACGCCGGCCGAGTTGGGCGAGTCCCACACTTCGAGCTTCACTTCCATCGCCAGCGGAGTGTTGCCGAAACCCGTGCCCTCCAGCCGGATGTAGGCCCACTTGCGGTCGGACAGCCATTCCACGTAGTCGCTCGGTCCGACGTGGACGTCGGCGGGCGCGAGCGGAGTCGCCAGCTGGCTCATGACCGACTGCGTCTTGGAGATCTTCTTCGACGACAGGCGCTCGCGCTCCAGCATGTTCTTGAAGTCGGTGTTGCCGCCGAAGTTGAGCTGGAAGGTCCGGTCGAGATGGATGCCACGCTCCTCGAACAGGTTGGCGAGCATGCGATGCACGATGGTGGCGCCGACCTGGCTCTTGATGTCGTCGCCGATGATCGGCAGGCCGGCCGCCCTGAAGCGCCCCTCCCACTCCGGCGTCGAGGCGAGGAAGACGGGCATGCAGTTGACGAAACCGCAGCCGGCGGCGATCACCTCGGCGGCGTAGAATTCCGCCGCCCGCTGCGACCCGACCGGCAGGAACGAGACGACCACGTCGGTGCGGGTGCGGCGCAGCACGTCGGCGACATCGACGGGAGCCGCGTCGGCCTCGACGATGTCGTCCCGGAGGTAGTGGCCGATGCCGTCCAGGGTCGGGCCGCGCTCGACGACCACGCCGCGCTTGGCGACCCTGGCGAAGCAGGCCGTGTTGTTGGGCGCGGCCCCGATCGCGTCGGCGAGGTCGAGGCCGACCTTGGTCGCGTTGACGTCGAAGGCGGCGACGACCTCCACGTCGCCGATGGCGTAGCCGCCGAGCACCGGGTGCATGAGGCCGGGGATCGTTTCGGCGGGGTCGGCGTCGGCGTAGAAGGTGAGGCCTTGGACCAGGGAGGACGCGCAATTGCCGACGCCGACGATGGCCAGGCGTATCGTACGAGAGGGTCTCTGATCGTTCATCGCGCTCTATCGGTCGGCCACCGCCCAGCATAGAGCACACATCAAGACGACTTCAAACGCCAGCCCCGCGCGCCGGCCGGGGCCGACTCGGCTGGGGATAGCCTGGACGATAGTTACGCACGGTTAACCCGCGACCTTTATCAATTGATGAGGATCTGGACGAGGCTGCCGTCAGCCCGCCGTGCTGGGATCGCGACCGTGGTCAACCATCGTTCGATTGCGGCGAAAATCTTCGCTTGCTTCATCTGCGTGTTCACCGTGACGCTCGTCGTCGACGCCTTCACGCACCAAAGCCTGCTCCAGATCAGTTCGACCGAGCGATGGACGGAGCACACCTATCAGGTCCTCGGCCTGTCGAAGGACATGCGCGCGACGGTGCTGAGGCGGGACGCCGATACCCGGAACTACCTGCGGAGCCGTTCCGGCGACTTCCTCCAGACCGCCGATCAAGAGAAGGTCACGTTCGATCACCTGCTGGCCTCGGCCACGGTGCTGACGGAACGCAATGAAACGCAGCAGCGCCGTCTGCGAGAGCTGGCGACCCTGGTCGCGACGTGGGACGACCGGCTCATGGACGAGGACGAACAACCGACCTGGGAGGCGCCCCGTCCGCGACCCGAAACGCCGGGAGCGGGCAATCAGGGGCGGGACACCCAGGGCGCCAGCATCGGCAAGGAGGGCGCGCTCAAGCAGGTCCTGGCGAAGCTTCAGGCGTTCGATGACGAGGCGGAAAGGATGCTGGCTGTCCACACCAGGGCGCAAGCGGATGCGTTCGCGCGGGCGTCGTTCCTCAGCCTGACCGGTCCGGTGATCTCGCTCGCCATGGCGATCCTTCTCAGCCTCGCCCTGCACCGGCTCATCGCCGAGCCGATCATGAGGCTCACGCTCGCCATGCGCCAGCTGGCCGATGGCGACACGGGCATCGCGATCCCCAACGTCGGCTGGCGCGACGAGATCGGCGCGATGGGCCGCGCGGTCCAGGTTTTCCGGACGAACATGATCGACGCCGAGCAGCTGCGGACCGAGCGTGACGCGCAGCGGCTGCATGCGGACGCCGACCGCAAGGGTCTGGTGTCGTCGATGGCCGACCGCTTCGAGGACGTCGTCGGGCGCATCGTCTTCGCCGTGTCGAGCTCGACGACGCACATGCACGCCTCGGCACGCTCGCTGCTGGAGCTGGCCGAGCAGACGACCATCGAGGTGGCGGCCACGGTCGAGGAAACCGCGCGGGTGAGCGACACCACACGCACGATGGCTACGGAGAGCGAGCGCCTGTCGGCGTCGGTGGGCGCCATCAGCGCCCAGATGGCGCGATCCACCGACACCGCGCGCGAGGCGGTGAACGAGGCGGACCGCTTCGGCGCCAGCATCGAGGCGCTCTCGACGGCGGCGCAGCGGATCGACACCATCGTCGACCTGATCAGCCAGGTCGCCAACCAGACCAACCTGCTGGCCCTGAACGCCACGATCGAAGCCGCGCGGGCCGGCGAATCCGGCCGCGGCTTCGCGGTGGTCGCCACGGAGGTCAAGACGCTGGCCGCGCAAACCGCGGCGGCCACCAACGACATCCGGCGACAGATCGAGGACATGCAGGTCGCCGCGCGGGACTCGGTGGCGGCCATCAGCGGCTTCAGCCGCACCATAGCCGGCATGGAGAAAACCACGCGCACCATCACCGAGGCGGTGCAGGTCCAGAATCAGGCGACCCGCGAGATGGCCCGCAGCACGCAGGCCACGGCGACCGTCGCGGGGACGTTCTCGTCACGCCTTCGCACGGTGAACGGCGCCGCGCTCGAAACCGGCGAGGCGGCCACGCAGATGCTGTCGGCGGCCGGCGACCTCGCGCACCAGTCGAGCGTCCTCCGCGAGGAAGCGACGCGGTTCGTCGCCTCCGTGCGCGCCGCCTGACCGAAAGCGGCATCGCCCCTGGCCGTGGGGCGAAGCTAGCGGTTGAGGCGGTTGTACATGTCGATGGCCTGGTTCACGTCGGAGAACATCATGAGCCGGCCATCCACCAGCACGGCGCCCCGGTCGCAATAATCCTGGATCGTCCCGACCGCGTGCGACACCATGATCACGTCGGCCCGGCTCCGGCGCGCGGCGAACGCCTCGTTGCAACGTTTCTGGAAACGGGCGTCGCCCACCGCCGTGAGCTCGTCGATGAGGTAGCAGTCGAACTGGATCGCCATCGACACGCCGAAGGCGAGCTTGGCCATCATGCCCGACGAATAGGTCCGCACCGGCGCGTCGAGGTAGTCGCCGAGTTCCGAGAAATCCTCCACGAAGTCGAGGATGGCGTGGACGTCCTCGCCGTAGGTGCGCGCGGCGAAGGTGACGTTGTTGCGTCCCGTCATCAGGGGATGGAAGGCGGAGCCGAACCCGATCGGCCAGGACACGCGCACGTTTCGCTTGATCCGCCCGCCGTTGGGCGCCTCGACGCCCGACAGCAGCCGCATGGTCGTCGACTTGCCGGCGCCGTTCACGCCCAGGATGCCGTAGGAGTGCCCCCGCTCGAAGGTCGTCGTGACGTGATCGAGCACGACCTTGGTGTGGCCACCGTTCTTGTAGAACTTGTAGACGTTCTGCATCTCGATCATGCTTGGCGCCCGTCCTCGTCACCGATCGTTTCGTCCGTCGAGGCGGAGGAGCCTCCACCGCCCACCAACGTCGTCGCTCGTGATATGGGGTGTTCGCGACGCGCGGGCAAAGCGCGAGCGCGGCCGGCCCGTCGAATCCGCACGCGGCCGCCTTGAGCGCTAGAGACCCACCGTCTTCGCGGCGGCGAGGATGACGCCGGGACGGCCCATCGTGTCCGACTGCAGCAGGACCACGAATCCCTCGTCTTCGCCGGCGAGGCTCGGCATGGAATAGCGGGCTTGCTTGCCGTCCCAGTCGCCGATCCGGGTCATCGCGCGAACCACGTTGGTGTAGGTGATCTCCCGTCCCGAGTTCCTGCCGCGTCCGATCGCGACGGTGGCCGAGCGGGCCACCCGCAGCACGTAGACGCCGGCCGATCGCGGCACGGTGCCCTCGCTCGGCGCCGTGCCCACCGTCACGGTCAGGTTCGTGCCGGTTTCCGCGACAGCCAGCGGCACACTCATCGCGCCGTCCCGTCCGGCGAGCACGGTCGCGTCGCGCAGGATCGCGGCCTTGTCGACGCCGACCTCCGCCGCGATCCCGTCGACGATGACCTGGGGCGTGAAGATGCGCCGGTCGCCCCGCGCGGCGGCGTAGGCCTGCTGGCGCGCCGTGGACGACCGGGACGCCAACGTGTCCTTCCAACCGATGTAGTCCCAGATGTCGACGGCGAAGGACAACACGACGGTTTCGGGTTGGCGCGCGAGATCGGCGATCAGGCGGTCGGCCGGCGGGCACGCTGGACAGCCCTGGCTGGTGAACAGCTCGATCACGTGCGTCGGCTGGGCGTCCGCCGCGCGTCCCGCCGCCGCCAGGAGAAGCAACGCGAGCGTGGCGAGGGGAACGTGGCGTCCCTTCCGTCCGCCGCGCCGGCACATGTTGGAACCAGGCGTGGGCATCGTCATCTTCGATCAACAGCGGTCGGGGAGCTAGCCATCATAGGTTGAGATCTGGCCAGTCAAATTCGGGTGACCCGGCTCGGCGACATCGCGTGGGCCGACACGGCGGCCCGGGCCGCGCGGGAGGACGTCCCGTCAGTCTTTGTCGATCCCCGCGATCGCCTCGGCGAAATCGCGGGCGGCGAACGGCTCGAGGTCGTCGGCCGTCTCGCCGACCCCTATGAAATGCACCGGCAGCCTGAACGTCTCCGTTATGGCGACCAGGATGCCGCCGCGCGCCGTGCCGTCGAGCTTGGTCATGACCAGCCCGGTGACGCCCGCGACCTTGCCGAAGATCTCGACCTGGTTCATCGCGTTCTGGCCGACGGTGGCGTCGAGCACGAGCAGCACGGCGTGGGGGGCGGCCGGGTCGAGCTTGCGCATGACGCGGATGATCTTCTCCAGCTCGGCCATGAGCTCCGTCCGGTTCTGCAGGCGGCCGGCGGTGTCCATGAGGAGAATGTCCGCCTCGGCCGCCCTCGCCTCCACCACGGCCTCGTAGGCGAGGCCGGCGGCGTCCGACCCCTGCTCGCGCGCGACGACCGCGCAGCCCATGCGCTCGCCCCAGACCCTGAGCTGGGCGATGGCGGCGGCCCGGAAGGTGTCGCCGGCCGCCAGCACGACGCGCTTGCCCTCGCCGGTGAACTTGGCGGCGAGCTTGCCGATCGTCGTGGTCTTGCCGGAGCCGTTGACGCCGACGACCAGGATCACGAACGGCTTTCGCGCGTCGGTCTCGATCGGGACGGCGTAGGGCTCCAGCACGCGCTCGATCTCGTCGGCGAGGATCGCCTTGACGTCGCCGGGGGATACGTCCCGATCGTAGCGCCCCCGGCCGACCGCCTCCGAGATGCGGGTGGCCATGGCGATGCCGAGGTCGGCCCGGATCAGCACGTCTTCGAGGTCCTCGAGCATCGCCGCGTCGAGCTTGCGCTTGATGAAGATGGCGCCGATCCCGGCCGTGATCGACGACGACGAGCGCGACATCCCCTCGCGCAGCCGCGACCACCACGACGGCTTCGCGCCGGTTCCGTCGCCGGCCGCCGGGGCCTCCGCCGCCGTGCTCGCTGGCATCGAGGCGGCCGGCCTGGAGGGTGCCCCGAATGCCCCCGCCTGGGGCAGGCGGGCCTCCGGCGCGACGATCCCGGGCGCGATGATTCCGGCCCGGCTCGCCTCGTCCGCCGCCGGCACGGCGTCGGCGCGGGCCGGCGCGAACCCCTCGGGCGGGGCTTCCCCTCGGGCAGGATGGCCCGCGCCCGGAAGCGTTCGCGCGGCCGGCCCGCCGGTCTCGACCGGAGGCGACCCGTCGGACCGTGGCTCGTCGGACCGCGCTTCATCGGACCGTGGTTCGTCGTCGACCCCGATGAACAATCGGCGCAGGAACCCCGGCTTTCCTTTAGCCGCGGGCGTCCCGCCTTCGTTCTTCTCGCTCAAAACATCGATCCCGCACTGCCGCGCGCCCGACGAACGTTCACGTGGGCGTCTAGGGGATGTAGTCCGCTTCGCGCCCGGCACAAACCATCCGCGCCGCGAACGCCCGCCCTCCGGCATCGCGTCAGTCCGAAAACCGCCGCGCGCGTCCCGGACCGACGTCCTACGCCGCGCGGACCTTCTCGATCACGCGCAGCACCTCGTCGTTCAGCCGTTCGCTCTCGTCAGCCAGCTTGGCGCTCTCGATGAGCATCTCGGCGGCGATCTCCCCCGTACCCGTCGCGCCCCGCTTGACGTCCTCGATCGCCGCCCGGACGCGGCGCGAGGCGGCGACCGCCGCGCCCACCGACTGCCCGATCCGCAGCGTCTCGTCGCCCTGAAGCTCGACCGCTTCGGAGATCGACGTCGAGATCGCGTCGATCTCCGACACCGTCCCGCTGATCGACGTCAAGGCGGCGGCGGCCTCCGCGGCGATCGCCTGCATGGCCTTGATCTGGACGGCGATCTCGCCGGTCGCGGCCGTCGTTTGAACCGCCAGCGCCTTCACTTCCTGGGCGACCACGGCGAAGCCCCGCCCGGCATCGCCGGCGCGCGCGGCCTCGATCGTCGCGTTGAGCGCGAGCATGTTGGTCCGCTGCGCGATGGAGCTGATCAGGGCCACGACCTCGTCGATGTGGGTGGCCCGTTTCGACAACTCGTTCGTCACGGCGCTCGACAGCTTGGCCTTCTCGGACGCGGTCGAGGCGATCCGCTTCGCGGTGGCCATCTCGGCGACGATGCGGACGATCGACTCCCGCAGCGCCGCGGCGGCCGCCTCCACGGTCCCCACGTTGCCGTCGGCGTCGAGCGAAGCCTCGGCGATGACGGTGGTCTTGTCGGCGGAAGCGACGGCGGTGGCGGCCATCGTCTCGGAGCGCCGCATGATCTTGAGGGCGGTCGCGTCCACGATGTGGGCGACGGCCTGGATCGTCTGCCCGAGGTGGTCGGCGAGCTGCTGCAGCTCGTGGTGGCGGGCGGCGGCGAACCGCGACTCGCGTTCGCTCTGCGCCCCACGCAGGCGGTCGACCTCGCCCTGCGAGGTTCGGAGGTCGGTCAGCGCCTTGGCGATCGCGCCGATCTCGTCGGAGCGCCCCGTCTGCGGGCATTCGCGCGGTCCGCCCTGATCGCTGAGGCTGGCGATGAACGCGCCGATCATGCGCAGGGGTTCCGTCACCAGCTGCCGCAAGGCGAAGAGGATCGCGACCATCATCAAGAGAAGCATGACGATCGTGGCGAGCACGGTCGCCGTCTGTTCGCGCCGCGCGTCGGCGGCGAAGGTGCGCAGCGGGATCTCCGTCAGCACGTACCAGGGCGTCTTGACCGTGTTGAAGGTGAGCTCGTGCCACGTGCGCACGACACCCGACGCCGACGTCGTCCCCACCCCGATCGGCTTGTCGCCGCGCGCGATGCCGGCCCAGTCGGCGGCGAGGTCGGGACGGCCATCGAGCAGCGGCTTCTCGCGAAGCCTCGCGTCACCGGCCATCGCGACCATGCCGCCATGGGAAACCAGCGTGACCTGGCCGCCCTCCGGCAGCGGAAGGCTGTCGAAGACGTCGAGAAGCGGCGTCAATCGCACGTCGATGCCGATCGCCCCCATGACCTGGTCGGCGGCGATCGGCTCGGCGTAGGAGACGGTCGCGATACGCCGATCGTTGCTGTCGATGAAATAGGGCTCACTGAGATACGCGGTGCCGGTGTCGAGGGCCACCTGGTAGGGAGCGGCCTTGTCGCCGTGATCCGTGACGTGGTCGTGGGCGATCTCGATGCCGTTCTGGTGCCAGTAGGTCAGGTAACGTCCCGTCTTGTCCGAGCCGGGTGCGTCCACGAAGTCGCTGTCGCGCCCATCGAAGCTGTCGGGTTTCCAGGCCGTCCAGGCGCCGAAGCGATCCGAGTCCGCCTCCAGCATCTGTCGGAGGAGGATATCGCCGATCGATCGGCTCTTCACGCCATGCGCCCACAGCACGGTCAGGGCCTCGTTCGTGGTCGTGACGACCCTGAACGACGCATCGAAGCCGGCCTTGACCCTGGACGTGAGATTGTCGGAAAACTCGTCGGTCAGCGAGTGGGCCTTGACCTCGGCGGCCTTGCCGGATTGGCGGAGGAACAAGTTCGCCGCCAGCACCATCGCCGTGACCATGCACAGGCACGTGATGAGGCCGAGCTTGGTGCCGAGGCTCAAGCTCCCGAAGATGTGACGACGAACCGGACCGGACGCTCGCGTTCGGCTCGTCGTCAGCCCGGACCCACTGGCGTTCACCACGACCACTCCCGGAGGCCCACGGGGCCGTTGCGCGACATCATCGACCCGGCCGGTTAAGATTTCGACGGCGGCCTCGCCGCCGCCGCTCGCGCCTCACGGATGGTCGCGATCGTCGTCGAAGCGGACCATCACCGATCGTCCCTCGTCGGGTATGGCGTGGGGCCGCGACGCGAAGGACACGCTCGCCGCGGCGGCCAACGTCCGCGCCGGGGCCGCTTCGGTCCAGCTCGCCACCGCGACGCCGGCCGCGTCGCGGACCTCGTAGGCGATCCGGGTCACCGGCACGCGCCGGCGCGCCACATTGCGGATCTCGCCGGTGATGGCGAGATCGGTGAGCGGCGCGGCGACGCGCGCGGCGACGTTGACGAATTCCAGCCCGCGAACGTTCACCGGCAGCCCGAGCATGCGGTAGAGGCCGGCGGTGCGCGGCAGGCTGCGCACCACGGTGTCGCGGGTGCCGATGGCGCCGACCAGACACACGATGGGGACGAGGCAGGCGGCGGCGGCGAGGGGCGCGCCGGCACGCCCGAGGACGGAGCGCCAGCGCGCCGTCGCGGACCGGGGATGCCCGATGTCCCTCGGTCGGATGCCCGACGCGACCAGATCGAGGGTCGGCTGGGGACCATGCGGGTCGCGGCGCTCCCCGTCCGCGTCGACGAACCACGACGCCTCGCAGCGCGGGCAGACCAGGGTGCGACCGCTTTCGCCGATGTCGGCGCGGCCGACGTGGTAGGATCGGGCACAGGACGGGCAGTCGATCAGCATGGGCGCGACATCGATGCGAGGGGCACGGACGCAGTCTGGACTCGCGCCCCTTAAAGCGGCGTTAACCGTCTTCGCGGCGATGTGAGGCGGCGAGCGGGGGACCGGGTTGATCACCTTCGAAAACGTGGGCCTGCGCTACGGCATGGGTGGCGAGATCCTCAAGGACATCTCGTTTCGCATCGAGCCGCAGAGCTTCCAGTTCCTGACCGGCCCCTCCGGCGCGGGCAAGACGACGCTGCTGCGCCTCATCCTGTTCACGCTGAGGCCGACGCGCGGGCTCATCAGCCTGTTCGGCCGCGACGCCGGCGCCCTCGACAAGGACGCGATCACGGCGCTGCGCCGGCGCATCGGCGTCGTGTTCCAGGACTTCCGCCTGCTGAACCACCTCACGACCTACGAGAACGTGGCGCTGCCGTTGCGCGTCCAGGGTCGCGAGGAGGCGAGCTACCGCGGCGAGGTCGTCGAGCTGCTCGGCTGGGTCGGCCTCGGGGAGCGGATGCACGCCCTGCCGGCCATCCTGTCGGGCGGCGAGAAGCAGCGGGCGGCGATCGCCCGCGCGCTGATCGTGCGCCCCGAACTGCTGCTCGCCGACGAGCCGACCGGCAACGTCGACCCGACGCTGGCGCGACGCCTGCTGCGGCTCTTCATCGAACTCCACAAATCGGGTACATCGGTGGTGATCGCGACGCACGACCTCGGGCTGATGGACCAGTTCGACGGGGCGCGTCGCCTCGTGCTCGGCGACAGCCGCCTGCACATCTTCGAATGAGGCGGATCGGCCCATGGTCACGCTGACGCGGGACACCCGGCGTACGGAGACATCCCAGACGCCCGAACCCGACGCGCCCGCCGAGGCCGGCCAACCCAAACCCGGCGCATCCAAACCCGGCGCGTTCGGGACGCCCGAAGGCGACGCGCTGCGCCCGCTGAAGCGCGACATGCCCCTGGTGCCGGCCGACACGATCGCCGGCCGGGCGCTCGTCACCGTGATCGCCATCATGACCTTCCTCGCCGCGCTGACCGCCGGCGTCGCCCTGCTGGTGGCCGCCGCCGCCAACGACTGGCAGGCCGACGTCGGCCGCGAGATGACGATCCAGGTGCGCCCGACGCCCGGCGCCGACCTCGACGCCCTGAGCGGCCAAGCGGTCGCGATCGCCCGCGCGACGCCCGGCGTCGCGTCGGTCGACCCTTACTCCAAGGCGGAGGGGGAGAAGCTGCTGCAGCCCTGGCTCGGCGGCGGCCTCGACCTCGGCGACCTGCCGGTGCCCCGCCTCATCGTCGTCAGGCACGGCTCCGGTCCCCGCCTGGACGTGCCGGCGCTGCGGCGCGCGCTGGCCGACCATGTGCCGGGCGCCTCCCTCGACGACCACGGGGTCTGGCTCGGCCGCTTCGCGTCCATGGCCCGCGCGACGATCGGCGTGGGCCTCCTGGTGTTCGGCCTCGTGCTGACCGCCATGCTGCTGGCCGTCGCCTTCGCCACGCGCGGCGCCATGGCCGGCGCCAAGGAGATCATCGAGGTGCTGCACTTCGTGGGCGCCGCCGACAGCTTCATCTCGCGGCAGTTCCAGAAGCATTTCCTGCGGCTCGGCCTGCGCGGCGGGGCGATCGGCGGCGGCGGCGCCATCCTGTTCTTCTTGGGCGCCGGCCGGGCGGTCGGCCAATGGCGCACGAGCGCCGGCGGCGAGCAGATCGAGGCGATGTTCGGCAGCTTCAGCCTGCACGCCGGCGGCTATGCCGCGATCCTCGCCATCGCCGCCACCGTCGCGCTGCTGACCGGCTTCGTGTCGCGGGTGATCGTCTACAAGCACCTGCGGCGCATGATGTGAAGGGCCTCCCATGAACGCTTCCCGCTCCATGACCTCCCGGCTGGCCGCGCTGCTCGCGGCCGCCGCCGCGCTCGGCGCGAGCCCCGCCCGCGCCGACTTCCGGTCCTGCGTCGAAGGGCTGCGCGGCCCCGCGCAAGCCAAGGGCGTGTCCGCGCAGACCTTCGACCAGCTCACCGCCGACCTCCAGCCCAACCCCGACATCCTCAAGGCCGAGGCGTACCAGCCCGAGTTCAGAACCGCGATTTGGGACTACCTCGCCGGCCTCGTCGACGAGGAGCGGGTGCGCGACGGCGAGGCGGCGATGGCGGGGAACCGGGCGGCGCTGGCCTCGGCGCAGGAGCGGTTCGGCGTGCCCCCTTACGTCGTGGCGGCGGTGTGGGGCGTGGAATCGAACTTCGGCCGCAACTTCGGCTCGAAGCCGGTGATCCAGTCGCTCCTGACGTTGACCTGCGCCGGCGGCCGCCGCGCCGGCTACTACCGCGGCGAGCTGCTCGACGCGATGAAGATCGTGCAGAGCGGCGACATCGACCCGCGCGACTTCACCGGCTCCTGGGCCGGCGCCTTCGGCCACACCCAGTTCATGCCCTCGACCTTCCTCGGCACCGCCGTCGACGGCGACGGCGACCGGCGCCGCGACCTCGTCCATTCCGCGCCCGACGCGCTCGCCTCCACGGCGAACTTCCTGCACAAGGCCGGCTGGCAGCCGGGCCTGCCCTGGGGCTTCGAGGTGCGACTGCCGGAAGGCTACGGCGGCCCCTCGGGGCGCGGCCGCAAGCAGCCGATGGCGGCCTGGGCCGGACGCGGCCTCACCCGCATCGACGGCCGGCCGTTGGGCGAGGGAAATGCCGGCCTGCTGCTGCCGGCTGGCCCCAGCGGCCCCGCCTTCCTGGTGACGCGCAACTTCGACGCGATCTACGGCTACAACGCCGCCGAATCCTACGCGCTCGCCATCGCCCTGCTGTCCGACCGGCTCGCCGGCCGCCCCGGCCTGCGGACGCCATGGCCCACCGACGACCCCGGCCTGTCGCGCGTCGACCGCCGCGAGGTGCAGACCCGGCTGGTGCAGCGCGGCTACGACCTCCAGGGCAAGATCGACGGGGTGATCGGCGACAAGACGCGCGAGGCGATCTCCGACTTCCAGTCCAAGGCCGGCATGAAGCCGGATGGGCGGGCGAGCGCGTCGGTGCTGAGCGCGCTGCGGCAATGACGACGCGCCGGCCCGATCCCGATTCGCGTGGGCACACACATTCTTGCGTCAGGATGCGCCATGCGTCAGGTTTCCGAAGGGTTCACCGCCGCCTCGGCCGAAGCCGACAAGGATGGACGAGGTAACGATACCTTACAGGAGGTCCGTCGTAGCCGCAAGCCGAGGGCGGGCGCGCGCCGTCGTGGCCTCGCGTCCGTGACGCGGTCCGTCGCGCCCATGCGCGGAGCCATCGTCGCGCTTCTCGCCTTGACGGGTCCGGTGAGCCCGGCGGCCGCGCAGTCGCGGGTCCGGTGCTCCGCCTTCCTCCACGAGCGCGACGGCGCGTGGCGCGCCTTCGAGCCTGGCGTCATCTTCGGGCCGCGCGGCCCCATCTCCGTTCACACCGGCGAACGCTTCAGGCGCGGCCGGCCGTCCGGCTCGGACTACGTCGCGGGCGTGCTGGACACGCTGTGCCGGACGGACTGAGCGCACCGGACGGACCGAGCGCGCCTAGACCGGCACCGCGCCGAACGCCGCCTTGATCCGCTCCGCCTCCGCCCGCACGGCGGCGCGGTCGGCCGGTGTCATCCGCTCCAGGTTGCGGTAGGCCAGCGCCATGCGGATGTTGCGCCCGAGCTTGGCCTCGTGGCGGATCATGAAGTCCCAGTAGAGCGCGTTGAACGGGCAGGCGTCCGGTCCGAGCCGCTTCGTCACGTCGTAGCGGCAGCGGCCGCAATAGTCGCTCATGCGGTTGATGTAGGCGCCCGAGCCGGCGTAGGGCTTGGAGCCGACGATGCCGCCGTCGGCGTAGGTCGCCATGCCGTGGACGTTGGGCAGCTCCACCCATTCGTAGGCGTCGGCGTACACCACCATGTACCACTCGTTGATCGCGTCGGGGTGCACGCCGAGCAGCATCGCGAGGTTTCCGGTCACCATCAGGCGCTGGATGTGGTGGGCGTAGGCGTTGGCCTTCGTCGTCGCCACCGTGTCCTTGACGCACACCATGTCGGTGTCGCCCGACCAGTAGAACCAAGGTAGCCGGCGGTCGGCGCCGAGGACGTTGAGCGCCTTGAACTCGGGCATTTTCAGCCAGTAGACGCCCCGCATGTACTCGCGCCAGCCGAGGATCTGGCGGATGAAGCCCTCGACGGCGTTGAGCGGCGCGCGCCCGGCGCGGTATTCGGCCTCGGCGCGGCGGCACACGTCGAGCGGGTCGATCAGCCCCATGTTCATCGCCGCCGAGATGATCGCGTGCCACATCCAGGGCTCGTCGCGCACCATGGCGTCCTGGTAGTCGCCGAAGCCCGGCAGCAGGTTGGCGATGAAGTCGTCGACGATCACGGCCGCCTCGTCGGGCGTGGTGGCGAAGCCGAAGGCGTCCAGCGACCCGAAATGGTCGGGGAAGAGGCGGGCCACGTCGGCGATGGCGCCTTGGGTGACGGGGTTGGGCGCGATGAAGCGGTGGCGCGGCGGCGTCAGGCGCTTGGGCATCGCGCGGCGGTTCTCCTTGTCGAAGTTCCACGCGCCGCCCTCCGGCTTGCCGTCGGCGTCCATCAGCAGGCCGTGACGCTTGCGCATCTCGCGGTAGAACAGCTCCATGCGCAGCTCGCGGCGACCGTGGGCCCAGGCGCCGAACGCGACCGGCGAGCACAGGTAGCGGTCGTCGTCGCGGATGACGAAGGGGACGTTGGAGGCGCTCGCGAAGGCCTCGAACTCCGCCATCAGGCGGTTCTCGCCCGGCGCGGTGACGACGACCCGGTCGTAGTCGCGCCCGGCCAGCGCCCGGCGGACCTCGCCGAGCAGCGAGCCGGTGTTGGCGGGATCCTCGAAGCCGACGTAGCGGACCTCGACGCCGCGCGCCCGCAGGCGCTGCGCGAAGCCGCGCAGGCCGGCGAAGATCAGCGCGATCTTCTGCTTGTGGTGGCGGACATAGCCGGTCTCGGCGCGAACCTCCGCCATGAGCACGGTGTCGCGGGCGGGATCGAGGTCGCGCAGGGAGGACAGGCGGCCGTCGGAGATCTGGTCGCCGAGGACGAGGCGTAAGGTACCGGACAAGGCTTTCCCCGAGGACGTGACGACCGCCCCAACATGGTCGCCGCCGATCCGGTCGCCCGCCCGGCGGCCTGCGGCTCTTTGCACCCGACCGGCATTGCCATCATTTGCCGTGCCTTTCCGCGATCGCCTGTGGCCGGCGGGGCACGGCGCCGGCCATACGAACCCGTGATGATTCAAGGACACGTTTTGGCCTCTATACACCGTCTGTAAAGCATTCATGAGATCCAAGCCCGAGCCCTCCGCGAATCCGGGACGACGCCACCGCGCCGTCGTGGGCGGCGCGCGGGCTCGTCTGCCGAAAATGCGTGGTCGGGTGATGCGGCGTTGAGTGCGGATGCGTTGACACGGAAGATCCGGCGCTTCGGTTCGGCCCGCGCCGCGGCGGGGTGCCTCGCCGTCCTGTCGCTCGCCGGCTGCATCCCCGGCCCGAACGTGCCCGACATCACGGTCGACGTGCCCGGCTCCTACCGCTTCGCCGATGCCAAGGGCGGCCTGGAGAACCACGCGGTCGACTGGTGGACCACGTTCCGCTCGCCCGAACTCACCCGCTTCATGGAAGAAACCGAGGTCGGCAACTTCTCCGTCGCCGCCGCGATCGCCCA
This sequence comes from uncultured Beijerinckiaceae bacterium, assembly GCA_964244495.1. Taxonomy (GTDB): domain Bacteria; phylum Pseudomonadota; class Alphaproteobacteria; order Rhizobiales; family Beijerinckiaceae; genus RH-AL1. The sequence goes on along the minus strand of CAXTIU010000009.1, from coordinate 127,664 downwards.
GGTCGAGCAGGCCGACGCCACCGCGCGCCAGTCCGGCTCCGCGCTGTACCCGACGATCAATGCCAGCAACTCGATCACGCGCTCGGGGACCGGAGGGGGATCGAACACCGCGGTGTCGTCGGGCACTTCTGGGTTGAGCGGGAACAGCGGAGGCAGCGGGAACACCACCAACACGAACACGAACAATGGCGTCAACCAATCGTCGACGGTTCTCACCTCGCCGACTTCGAACACAGGCATGCTCTCGAATACGAACACGAACGGCAGCAACAGCAGCACCACGACGAACACCACGACCTCGTCGGCCAACACGCTGGGCACCACATCGAGCACCGGCGGCTCCGTCGTCAGCTCGTCCTTCACCGCCGCCTTCTCCGGCTCCTACCAGCTCGACCTGTGGGGCCGCTTCCGGGCGCTCTACAAGGCCTCGCAGGAGAACGCGACCGCCAGCCGCTGGAACCGGCAGGAGGTGCAGCTGACCCAGCTCGCTTCCACCGCCACCACCTACTTCAACGTGCTGGCGGCGCGCGAGCGCGTCGCCTTCGCCAAGCAGGACGTGGTGGATTCGAGCCGCATCCTCACCCTGATCCAGGATCGGCAGAAGGCCGGCACGGCGACGGCGCTCGACGTGGCGCAGCAGGCGGCGCTCGTCGCCAACCTGCGGGCCTCCGTGCCGCCGCTCCAGGTCACCGGCGACCAGGACGTGATCGCGCTCGGCATCCTGCTCGGCCGCGCCCCGCAGCGGGTCTTCGTCGCCGGCGCGAGCGTGCTGAAGAGCCCGGTGCCGCGCATCGCGCCGGGGTTGCCCTCCGAGGTGCTGACCCAGCGCCCGGACGTGGAGATGGCGGAAGCGAGCCTGGACAGCGCCCACGCCAACCTCGTCGCCGCGCGCGCGGCCTTCTTCCCGCAGCTGAGCCTCACCGCGCAGGGCGGCTTCGAGAGCACCGCCCTGCAGACCCTGTTCTCGCCGGCCTCCACCTTCTACTCGCTCGGCTACAGCCTGGCGCAGCCGATCTTCGACGGCGGCCTGCGGCAGGGGGAATACGACCAGAACAAGGGGCTGCAGGACCAGCTGCTCGCCAACTACAAGCTCGCCGTGGTCACCGCTTTCTCGGACGTCGATCGGGCCCTGGTCGCGCTTAAGCTCTACGCCGAACAAGAAGAGTTGACCCGCCAGTCCCTTGAAGCCTCGCGCCTCGCCCTTCAACTGTCTGAAGACAGATTGAAGCAGGGCGTGCTCGACGTCGTGACTTTGCTGCAAACGGAGCAGACGCTATTCACGACGCAGGACACACTCGTCCAGGTGCGGCTGTCCCGGCTCACGGAGGCGGTGGCCCTGTTCCAGGCGCTCGGCGGGTCCTACGCCGGCGGGACGTCCACCGCCGGCAAGACCGTTTCCGCCGGCAAGACCGCCGCCGGGAAGGCCAAGCACGCGTCGTAGGCCCAGGGTCGTCGCGCATCGAGGATCACCGATCATGAAACGGATGTGGCGTCTCGTGGCATGGATCGCGGGCTTGGCCGCCTTGGTGGCGCTCGTGACGCCCCTCCTCAGCACGAGCCTGACCAACAAGCCGAAGGACGGCGGAACGGCTGGCGACAGGACGGCGGCGGCCGGCGGGCGCCACGGCCGGCGCGGCGGCGGCGACGATGGCGGTCCGGTCCCCGTCCTCACGGCGCGGGCGCAACAGGCGGACGTCCCGGTCTACGTCGAAGGGGTCGGCACCGGGCAGGCGCTGAACTCGGTGCTCGTCCGCACCCAGGTGGACGGCACCTTGACCGCCCTGAACTTCGTCGAGGGGCAGAAGGTCAAGGCCGGCGACACGATCGCCAAGATCGACCCGCGCCTCTACCAGGCGATCTACGACCAGGACGTCGCCAAGAAGAAGCTCGACGAGGCGACGCTGGCCAACGCCTACCGCGACCTCGACCGCTACAAGCAGCTCTCGCTCACCAAGGCGGTGACGCAGCAGCAGTACGACACGCAGGTCGCCACCGTGGCGCAGGACCAGGCCCAGATCGCGATCGACCAGGCGATGATCGACAGCGCCGCCACGACGCTCTCCTACACCACCATCACCTCGCCGATCGCCGGCCTCACCGGCATCCGCAACGTCGATGTCGGCAACCTCCTTCACGCCACCGACACGACCGGCATCGTCACCGTGTCGCAGATCCAGCCGATCAGCGTCACCTTCAACATCCCGCAGCAGGAGCTGCCGCGCATCAACAAGGCCTCGCTCCTCAACCAGCTCGACGTCCAGGCGCTCGACAGCAACGGCAAGTCCGTCGTCGACCACGGCGTGCTCGCGGTGGTCAACAACACCATCGACGCGACGACGGGAACGGTGAAGCTGAAGGCCAACTTCGACAATCCCCAGCTCCAGCTGTGGCCGGGCATCTTCACCAACGTCAGGCTCCGGGTCGAGACCCTGCACGACGCGATCACCGTGCCGATCGCCGCCCTGCAGCAGGGCCCCAACGGCCAGTTCGTCTTCACGGTCGTCGACGACAAGGCGGCCATGCGGCCGGTGGTGGTCGGCCAGCAGGACGACGCGGAGGCGGTCGTCACCACCGGCCTCAAGGCGGGCGACGTGGTCATCACCAGCGGCTTCCAGAAGCTGACGGACGGCGCCAAGGTCGTGCCCTCGGAGGATCGGGGAGCGGCGGCGACGGCCGCCCCCGCGCTGCACCGCCAGGACGTGTCGCCGCCCAAGCCCGACGCCGGGACCCTGCCCGACGCCGGGACGCCGCCGCCTTCCCCGCAGCGCCGCCACGGGGGCCATCGCCAGAGCGCGTCGGAATGAACGTGTCCGCCCTCTTCATCACACGCCCGATCGCGACGATGCTGCTCGCGGTCGCGGTGCTGCTCGGAGGGGTGCTGGGCTACTCCTACCTGTCGGTGGCGGCGCTGCCGCAGGTCGACTTCCCGACGATCCAGATCACCACCCAGCTGCCCGGCGCCAACCCGGACACGATGGCCGAGCTCGTCACCGCCCCCCTCGAACGCCAGCTCGGGCAGATCCCGTCGCTGACCATCATGACCTCGTCGTCGGCGTTCGGCCTGTCGTCGATCATCCTGCAGTTCGACCTCAACCGCGACATCGACGCCGCCGCGCAGGACGTCCAGGCCGGCATCAACGCCGCCGCCTCGACGCTGCCGAAGAACCTGCCCTACCCGCCCGTCTACTCCAAGGTGAACCCGGCCGACACCGCCGTGATCGAGCTGGCGCTCACCTCCAAGACGATCTCGATCCGCGCCATGTCCGACCTCGCCGACACGCTGCTCGGCCAGCGGATCGCCGAGCTGTCAGGCGTCGGACACGTCGGCATCCTCGGCGGGCTGCGGCCGGCGGTGCGCATCCAGGCCGACCTGCAGCGCCTCGCCGACTACGGGATCGGCATGGAGGACCTGCGCACCGCGCTCGCCAACGCCAACGTCGCCGGCGCCAAGGGCTCCATCGACGGCTCCCAGCACGCCTACGCCATCGGCGCCAACGACCAGATCGACGCCGCCGACGGCTACAAGTCCGTGGTCGTCGCCTACCGCAACGGCGCCCCCGTGCTGTTCAGCGACGTCGCCCACGTCGTCGACGGGTTGGAGAACGACCACGTCGCCGGCTGGTACCAGGGCACGCCGGCCGTCATCATCGACGTGCAGCGCCAGCCCGGCGCCAACGTGGTCGCCACCGTGCAGCGCGTGCGCAACGAGCTGGTCCACCTGAAGTCGCAGTTGCCGGCCGGCGTCGAGCTGTCGATCGTCAACGACCGCACCGGCACGATCAAGGCGTCGATCGCCGACGTGCAGTTCACGCTGGTGCTCTCGGTCGTGCTCGTGGTGCTGGTGGTGCTCGTCTTCCTGCGCTCGCTCCGCGCGACGTTCATCGCCGGCGTCGCCCTGCCGCTGTCGCTGATCGCCACCTTCGGCGTGATGTACTTCTTCGGCTTCAGCCTCGACAACCTGTCGCTGATGGCGCTCACCATCGGCACCGGCTTCGTGGTCGACGACGCGATCGTGATGATCGAGAACATCGTCCGCCACCTGGAGGCCGGCGAGCCGCCGCTGCAGGCGGCCCTGAGCGGCGCGCGCGAGATCGGGTTCACCGTGATCTCGCTGACCGTTTCGCTCGTCGCCGTCTTCATCCCGCTCCTGTTCATGACGGGGATCGTCGGGCGCATGTTCCGCGAGTTCGCGCTGGTGCTGACGATCGCGGTCGTCGCCTCGGCCCTGGTGTCGCTGACCCTCACGCCGATGATGTGCGGCCAGCTGCTGCGCCATCGCAGGCAGGACCTGTCGAAGCCCCCGAGCCGGCTGGCGCGGCTCGGCGAGCGGCTCAGCGAGCGCTACCGGCTGAGCCTCGAATGGGTGCTGGACCACCGGGCGCTCATGCTGCTCGTCACCTTCGGGACGCTCGCCGCGACGGTCGCGCTCTACGTGGTGATCCCCAAGGGCTTCCTGCCCCCGCAGGACACCGGCTTGGTTTCGGCCGTCACCAGCGCCAGCCCGACCGTCTCGTTCGCGGAAATGTCGCGCCTGCAGGAGCAGGCGGCGAGCGAGATCCGCGACGACCCGGCGGTCGCCGGCGTCACCTCGGTGGTGGGGGTCGGCACGGTCAACGCGACGCCGAACTCCGGCCGCCTCTCCATCGTCCTCAAGCCGCGCGACGGCGGGCGCGACGGCGTGAACGCCGTCATCAGGCGGCTGGGCGAGAAGGTAGCGAACCTGCCGCTCCTCACCCTCACCTTCCAGAGCGTGCAGGACATCCAGATCACCGCGCAATCGTCCAGCGCGCAGTACCAGTACACGCTGAACGGCACGAGGACCTCGGACGTGTCGGAATGGTCGCGCAAGCTCGTGGGCGCGTTGCGGGCCTCGCCGGTGCTGCGCGACGTCACCTCGGAAGCCCAGGACGGCGGCCTGCGGCTCTACGTCGACATCGACCGCAAGCTCGCCGGGCGCCTCGGCATCTCCGTCCAGAACATCAACGACACGCTGTACGACGCTTTCGGCCAGCGCCAGGTGTCGACCATCTACACCCAGACCAACCAGTACCGCGTGATCCTGGAGGCGGAGCCGCGCTATCTCGCCGACACGGCCTCCCTGAAGAACCTCTACGTGTCCTCGAACACCGAGGCGCAGGTGCCGCTGTCCACCTTCACGACGCTCCGGCACGACAGCGCGCCGCTCTCGGTGCAGCACACCGAGCAGTTCCCGTCGGTGACGATCAGCTTCAACCTCGCGGAGGGGGAGTCGCTCTCGAACGCGGTGGCCGTCATCCAGAGGGCGAGCACGGCGATCGGCGTGCCGGACAACATTTCCGGCAGCTTCTCCGGCGACGCGGCGGAGTTCGCGAGCTCGCTCGCCAACGAGCCCTACCTGATCCTGGCGGCGGCGGTCACCATCTACATCGTGCTGGGCGTTCTCTACGAGAGCGCGATCCATCCGATCACGATCCTGTCCACCCTGCCATCCGCCGGCGTCGGCGCCCTGCTCGCCCTGATGGCGTTCCGCATGGACCTGTCGCTGATCGCGCTGATCGGCATCGTGCTGCTGATGGGCATCGTGAAGAAGAACGCGATCCTGATCATCGACTTCGCGCTCGAAGCGGAGCGCGACCAGCACATGCGGCCGCGCGAGGCGATCGTCCAGGCCTCGCTGCTCCGGTTCCGCCCGATCATGATGACGACGCTGGCCGCCCTGTTCGGCGCCCTGCCGCTGGCCTTCGCCACCGGCACCGGCTCCGAGCTGCGCAATCCGCTCGGCATCACCATCGTGGGCGGCCTGCTGCTGTCCCAGCTCATCACGCTCTACACCACCCCGGTGATCTACGTGAGCATGGAAAGCCTGCGCGCCCGCTTCTTCGCCCGCGCCAAGGCCATGGACCCGGCGCTGGAGGCGCCCGACGAGTTCCGGCACCCCAAGGCGGCGGAGTAGCGGATGAACATCTCCGCGCCGTTCATCCGGCGGCCGATCGGCACGATCCTGATCGCGGTCGGCGTGTTCCTGATCGGTGCCGTCGCCTATTTCGAGCTGCCGGTCGGGGCCCTGCCGACGATCGACTTCCCCGCCGTCTTCATCAACGCTCAATACCCCGGCGCCAGCCCGGAGATCATGGGCTCGACGGTCGCCGCCCCAATCGAGCGCCACGTCGGGGAGATCGCCGGGCTGAGCGAGCTGACCTCGGTCAGCTCGCTCGGCAATTCGGTGATCGTCGCCGTGTTCGACTTCAGCCGGAACGTCGACGGCGCCGCCCGCGATGTCCAGGCCGCGCTGAACGCCGCCGCCACCGACCTGCCGGCCGGGCTGCCCAACGTGCCCGTCTTCCGCAAGGCCAATCCCAACAACATACCCGTGCTCATCCTGGCGCTCACCTCCAAGGAGATGCCGACGTCGGCCATCTACGACGCCGCCGACACCGTGCTGCTCCAGCGCATCTCGCAGGTGCAGGGCGTCGCGGAGGTCAGCGTGGCCGGCGCCGACCAGCCGGCGATCCGCGTGACCGCCGACCCCGCGAAGCTCTCGGCGGCCGGCTTGAGCACGGACGACATCCGCACGTCCATCATCAACGCCAACGCCCTGTCGCCGATCGGCTCGATCGACGGAGAGGTGTTCGGCCGCTCGATCGACACCAACGACCAGCTGAAGACGCTGGACGACTACCGCAACCTCGTCGTGAAGAACGCCGGCGGCACCAGCGTCATCCTCGGCGACGTGGCCCACGTCGCCCACAGCGTGCGCTCCGCCCGCTCGGAGGCGACCTTCAACGGCGCGCCGGCCGTGCTCCTCTACGTGCGCAAGCAGGCGGACGCGAACGTCATCGAGACGGTCGACCACATCAAGACGCTGCTTCCCGAACTGCAGCGCTTCATGCCCGGGGGCGTCACCATCTCGGTGCTCAACGACCGCACGACCACCATCCGCGCCAGCGTCGGCGACATGATCAAGACGCTGTTCGCCACCATCGTGCTGGTGATGATGGTCGTCTTCGTGTTCCTGCGCCGGATCACGCCGACGCTCGCCGCCGGCGCCACCGTGCCGCTCGCGCTGTCGGGCACTTGCGCCTGCATGTACGCGTGCGGCTTCTCCATCGACAACATCTCGCTGATGGCGCTCGCCACCTCCGTCGGCTTCGTCGTCGACGACGCCATCGTGATGATCGAGACGATCGACAAGAACCGCGACGCCGGCATGAAGCCGCTTCAGGCGGCGCTGGAGGGCTCGCGCCAGATCGGCTTCACCGTGATCTCCATCTCGGTCTCGCTGATGGCCGCCTTCATCCCGCTGCTGTTCCTCGGCGGCGCGCCGGGCCGGCTGTTCCACGAGTTCTCGCTGACGCTCGCCTTCGCGATCCTAATCTCCACCGTGGCGTCGCTGACCATCACGCCGATGATCTGCGCCAACTTCACGAGCGCGAAGCCGCCGCGCCGGCCCAACCTCTTCGATCGCGTCGTGGAAGGATCGCTGGCGGCGGTCGCCGGCTTCTACGCCTCCACGTTGCGGGTGGTGCTGCGACACCGCTTCATCACCATCCTGTTCTTCTTCGGGACGATCTGGCTCACCGTCCACCTCTTCGCCGTGACGCCGAAAGGCTTCTTCCCCGAGGACGAGACGGATCTCATCATGGGGACCACGGAGGCGCCGCCGGCGATCTCCTACCAGGCCATCGTCCCGCTCCAGGAGCGCATCGCGGCGCTCGCCAAGGCGGATCCCGCCGTCGCCAACGTCGGCTCCTCGCTCGGCAACCCGGGCGGCGGCCCGCAATCGAACTCCAACAACCAGGGGATGCTCTACATCTCCCTGAAATCGCTCGCGCAACGCCACGGCGAGACCGCCAACCAGGTCATCGCCCGCCTGCGCCGGACCTTCCGCAAGGTGGTCGGCATCGACACCTACCTCGTCGCCCAGCAGGACCTCAGGTTCGGCGGCCGCTCCAACAAGGCGACGCTGGCCTACACCCTGACCGACAACGACTACGCGGAGCTGACCAGGGTCTACCCGCAGGTCGTCGCCAAGCTGAAGACGCTGCCGCAGATCACCGACGTGACGACGGACCACGAGGCCGGCGGCCTTCAGGCGAACATCGTCATCAACCGCACGACCGCCTCCCGCCTCGGCGTGACGATGGCCAACATCGACAATTCCCTCAACAACGCCTTCTCGCAGAGGCAGGTCTCGACGATCTACTCGCCCCGCAACCAGTACCGGGTCATCCTGGAATCGCCGCAGCACCAGCTGCACCAGCTGAGCGACTTGACCAAGATCTTCGTGCCGGCCGGCGTCAGCCTGCAGAATTCGAGCGGGCTCGGAGGCGGCCAGGTGCAGACGGCGCTCGATCCCGGCGCCAACAACGCCCAGTCCTCGACCAACACGTCGAACAGCGCCTCCCAGGTGGGCTCGACCTCCGGCACGCAGGCGACCACGACGACCCAGAGCCCGGCCGCCCTGCAGGCCGACGCCACCAACCCGTCCAGCACCACCGACCAGGCCAGCGCCACCGGACAGATCCAGCTGCAATCGATGGCCCACGTCGATGTCGGCTTCGCGCCGCTGACCGTGAACCACGAGGGCCAGTTCCCCGAGGTGACGATCACCTTCAACCTGAAGCCCGGCGCCATCCAGGCGGAGGCCAACGCCGCCATCCTCAAGGCGGTCGCCGACATGCACCTGCCCGATTCCCTGCAAGCCCAGTTCACCGGCAACTCGAAGCTGTTCCAGCAGTCTTCGGGCTCGCAGGCGATCCTGCTCTACGCCGCGCTGGTCGCCGTCTACATCACCCTCGGCGTGCTCTACGAGAGCCTGGCCCACCCCCTCACCATCATCTCGACGCTGCCGTCCGCCGGCCTCGGCGCGCTGCTCGCCCTGCAGGTCACGAACACGGAGCTGACCCTCATCGCCTTCATCGGCATCGTCCTGCTGATCGGCATCGTGAAGAAGAACGGCATCATGCTGGTCGACTTCGCCCTGCACGCCGAGCGCGAACGCGGGCTGCCGGCCCACGAGGCGATCTTCGAGGCCTGCATCGAACGGTTCCGACCGATCCTGATGACGACGCTCGCCGCCCTGCTCGGGGCGGTTCCCCTGATCGTCGCGTCGGGGCCGGGATCGGCCCTGCGCCAGCCCCTCGGCATCACCATCGCCGGCGGCCTGCTGGTCAGCCAGGTGCTGACCCTTTACTCGACGCCGGTGATCTACCTGTACCTCGACCGGCTGCACCACTTCCTGCGCCGACGCCGCCTGCCGGCCTTCCTGACCCGGCGGCGCGCCAAGCCCCTCCCGCCGTTCCCGGCGGAGTAGGAGCCCGTCCCGCCCCGTCAGTCGAACAGGCTCGACACGCTTTCCTCCTTGGCGGTGCGGGCGATCGCCTCGCCGATCAGCGGCGCGATCGAGATCACCCGGATGTTGGCGGCGCCGCGCACCGCCTCCGTCGGCAGGATGGTGTCGGTGAGCACCATCTCCTTCAACTGGGAAGCGCCGATGCGGGCGACGGCATCGCCCGACAGGACGCCGTGCGTGATGTAGGCCACCACCTCCTTCGCGCCCTTGGCGAGCAGGGCGTCGGCGGCGTTGCAGAGCGTGCCGCCGGAATCCACGATGTCGTCGACGAGGATGCAGCAGCGGCCGCGCACGTCGCCGATGATGTTCATGACCTCCGACTCGCCGGCCCGCTCGCGGCGCTTGTCGACGATGGCGAGGGGCGCGTTGATGCGCTTGGCCAGCGCCCGGGCGCGGACCACGCCGCCGACGTCGGGCGAGATCACCGCGACGTCCGACAGGGCCATGCGCTCGCGGATGTCGCGCACCATGACCGGGGCCGAGAACAGGTTGTCGGTCGGGATATCGAAGAAGCCCTGGATCTGCCCGGCGTGGAGGTCGACGGTCAGGACCCGGTCGGCGCCGGCGTGGGTGATGAGGTTGGCGACGAGCTTGGCCGAGATCGGCGTGCGCGGGCCGGCCTTACGGTCCTGCCGGGCGTAGCCGAAATAGGGGATCACGGCGGTGATGCGCTTCGCCGACGAACGGCGGCAGGCATCCGTCATGATCAGGACTTCCATGAGATGGTCGTTGGCGGGGTAGGACGTCGACTGGATGATGAAGGCGTCCTGCCCGCGAACGTTCTCCTGGATCTCGACGAAGACTTCCTGATCGGCGAAGCGTCGCACTTGGCACTTCGTCAGCGGGACACCGTTGTAGGCGGCGATCGCTTCCGTCAGCGCGCGGTTGGAGTTGCCCGCGAGGATCTTCATAACCGTCCACCGACACGCGCGTGAGGCGCGAGGCCGCTCTTACCAGCCACGCGCCTTCGGAACAACGAGGCCCGACGCCGAATCGAGGGTTTGGCGGCCGGTTCCTCGATGGCGCGGGATCCTCAGCGCCGGGTCCAGGACTGCGAACCGCAGACGCCGCCGCCGGGGACGCAGCCCTCGACGCTGAGGGTGTTGGCCGAGGTCAGGGTGATCTTGCCGTTGTAGACCTGCCCGTCGTCGGCGTTGTAGGTTTCGCCCGACCACGACGCGGGACCGCTCTGCTTCATGTTGAACATGACCTCGATGCCGATCACCGAGCGGTTGCGCTTGGCCGGGTCGGGATTGCGGTAATCCTTGCCGGGCTGCCCCTTGGCGACGAAGCCGCAGTAGCCGCCCGGGCACTTGGTGATCCGCACCACGCCCGTGCGGTCGGCGACGACCCACTCGCCCGACGGACCGTCGGCGGCCAGGGCTGGTCCGAGGGCCGCGAACGTCAACGCGGCGGCGAAGAAAGACATCTTCATGGAAAATCCTACCTTTTAGCGCGTGCCGCTCCACGCGTCGCAGTCAGGGCAAGCGGATCCCCGGATGGACCGGAACGCAATCGATGCGATGCGCGAGGGTCTCAAAGGCCGGCGGTCTCGCGGCGACGCCGGCTCGGCCAACGCAGCGCCACGGACCACGTGACTCCGGGATCATTCGGGATAGGCGGTTGGTTATCGCGGAGTGGCCAACCGACGCAAGGGGAGATCACCGCCGCGCGCGTCTTTTCGGGATCGCCTTTTCAGGTCCCGCGCCGTCGCCTAAGTCTTGGCCCATGGATGCGAAGGACGCGGACGCACGGGATTCGGAGACGGGCGGGGGGAACGCGGCCCTCGCGGACGGCGACGGGGCACTCGGCCGCCTCCCGCTCGGCGTCGGTGCTCGGGATTTCGGCGTCGCTGACGACGAGGCGCCGGCGGACGAGCTGGAGATCCCGCCGCCGGCGGCCGACGACGACGAGGCGCCGGCATCGGTGCGGGCCGGCGCGGCGGCGATCCGCGGCTACTGGAAGCATGCGCCGAAAGGACCGGGCGTCTACCGCATGATCGGGGCGGACGGCGCCGTGCTCTACGTCGGCAAGGCGAAGAGCGTGCGCAAGCGCATCGCGAGCTACATGCGCCCGTCCGGCCACACCAACCGCATCGCCCGCATGGTCGCGCTCACCGTTACGATGGTGTTCGTCTCGACCGCCACCGAGACCGAGGCGCTGCTGCTCGAAACCAACTACATCAAGCAGATGCGGCCGCGCTTCAACGTCCTGATGCGCGACGACAAGTCGTTCCCCTACATCCTGCTCACCGGCGACCACGCCGCGCCGCAGATGACCAAGCATCGCGGCGCCCGCTCGCGCAAGGGCGACTATTTCGGGCCGTTCGCCTCCGTGTGGGCGGTGAACCGCACGCTGGCCGCGATGGAGCGCGCCTTCCTGCTGCGGTCCTGCACCGACTCGTACTACGAGAACCGCACGCGCCCCTGCCTGCTCCACCAGATCAAGCGCTGCTCCGCCCCCTGCACGGGCGAGATCGGCCACGCCGACTACGACGGCCTTGTGGCGGAGGCCAGGGCGTTCCTGTCCGGCAAGAGCCGGGCGGTGCGCGACCGCATCGCCGCCGAGATGGCGGCGGCGTCCGAAGCCTTGGAGTTCGAGCGCGCGGCGCGGCTGCGCGACCGCATCGCGGCGCTGTCGGCGATCCAAAGCTCGCAGGGCATCAACCCCAAGCAGACGGAGGAGGCGGACGTGTTCGCCGTCGTCGAGCAGGCCGGGCAGTTCTGCATCGAGGTGTTCTTCTTCCGCACGTACCAGAACTGGGGCAACCGGGCCTACCATCCCAAGGCCGACGGAAGCCTGTCGCCCGGCGAGGTGCTGGAAGCCTTCCTCGCGCAGTTCTACGACGACAGGCCGCCGCCGCGCCTCATCCTGCTGTCGCACGAGATCGAGGGCCGCGACGTGCTGGCGAGCGCGCTGTGCGAGCGTCACGGGCAGCGCGTCGAGATCGCCGTGCCGCAGCGGGGCGAGAAGCGCGACCTCGTCGACACCGCCGCCCACAACGGCCGGGCGACGCTGGGCCGGACCCTGTCGGAGACGGCGTCGCAGGAGAAGCTGCTGGCCGCCATCGCGGAGGCCTTCGGCATCGCGCGCAAGGTGCGGCGCGTGGAGGTCTACGACAACTCGCACATCATGGGGACCAACGCGGTCGGCGGCATGGTCGTGGCCGGGGCGGGCGGCTTCATGAAGACGCACTACCGGATCTTCAACATCGTGGGCGGCGAGCTGACGCCCGGCGACGACTTCGGCATGATGCGCGAGGTGCTCAGGCGCCGCTTCACGCGGCTGAACAAGGACGCCCCGGCGATCGACGAGGCGGCCGAGGCGGCGGTCGACGAGGCGCCGGAGGACGCGCCGGAGCGCGCCGACGAGGCGTTCCCGCAGCGGCCCGACCTGATCCTGATCGACGGCGGCCTCGGCCAGTTCAACGCCACCAAGGCGATCCTGGGCGAGCTCGGCGTCACCGATGTCGCGATCGTGGCAATCGCCAAGGGCCGCGACCGCGACGCCGGGCGCGAAACCTTCTTCGTGGAGGGCCGCGAGCCGTTCCGCCTGTCGCCGCGCGACCCGGCGCTGTACTTCGTGCAGCGCCTGCGCGACGAGGCGCACCGCTTCGCGATCGGCGCCCACCGGGCCAAGCGCAAGAAGGACTTCACCCGCTCCCCGCTCGACGACATCGCCGGCATCGGGCCGGCCCGCAAGCGCGCCCTGCTCCACGCCTTCGGCACCGCCAAGGCCCTGTCGCGCGCGGCGCTGTCCGACCTCGAGAAGGTGCCGGGCATCAACGCCGGCACGGCGAGGCTCGTCTACGACTTCTTCAACGAGGGGCGGAGCTGATCCCCGGGGCGGCGGACCGGGCGCGGAGGCGACGGACCGTCTCGCGGGCGACCGCCGGGAACAGGACGAGGAGGGCGACGCCGTAGGTCGCGCCGCCGACGAGGATCGCCGCCGCGATCGAGCCGACGCCGGGGCCGCCGGGCAGGCGCGCCATCACCCCGGCCATCGCCGCCGCCGCGAGACCGATGCGGCCGGCGTCGCCGATCGGCACCTCCAGGTCCACCCTCGCCCGCGCCCAGGCGAAGCTGGCGATCAACGCCGCCGCGTAGCCGAGCGCCGCCCCGGTCGCGGCCCCGACGAAGCCGTCGAGCGCCAGCCCGACCGCGCACAGGATCGCCACCGCGAGCGCTTCCCCGACGCTGGCGACGAGCACGACAGGCGTCCGCTCGACCAGGAGGCAGACCTGATCGACCACATGGGTGCGGATGTTGCGGCACAGGCCGGCGGCGAGCGCGGCCGGCAGCACGGCCAGCGTCGTGGCGCGGAACGGCGCCGCCACCAACAGCGTCACCAGAGCGCCCTGCAGCATGAAGACGCCGACCGCCGCCGGCAGCACGAGGGCGAACATGACGAGGCCGTTGCGCGTGATCTGCCTGAAGGCCTCGTGGCGCGCGCCGGCGCGGAACGAGCGCACCGCCAAGGGAAAGGCGGCGGCGGTGACCAGCATCGCGGCGGTGGCGGTCAGGCGCTGCCCCAAGCCCCAGCCGACCGCGACGAGCCCCATGGCGCCGCTCCCCATCGCGTGGTCGACGAGCAGGCGGATGGCGTTGATCCCGAGCCAGGCGGCGAGCGCCGCGGCGATGAGCGGCATCCCGAAGGCGAGCGCGTCGCGCACGAGCCGAACGTCCGGCCGTCGCGGGACGAGGCGGACCCGCTGGCGCCCGAGCAACCACGCGAGGAGAGCCGCCTGGGCCACGCCGATGCCGAGCAGGGCCACGGTGGGCGTGGCGGCGATCAGCGACGTGGCGGCGAAGGCGAGGACGAGGCCGGCCGCCGGCCCCGCGACCTGGGCGAGCGTGTAGTCACCGACGCGGTGGCGCGCCCTCGCCCGCTCGGCGAGATGAAGGCTGGTCGAGCGCGTCGCGATGTAGAGCACGCTGGCGCAGGCGAGGGGGACCGAGATCGGCTCGGACACGAACAGCAGGACGAGCAGCGCGGCGACGATCTGCCCCAGGACGCAGCCCAGGAGGATCGTGCCCTCGGACCCGTGATAGGCGGCGGCGTCCGCGTGATCGCCGAGGTAGCGCACCGTGTACTGCGACCACCAGGACAGGCACAGCAGGAACACGAAGTCCTGGGCGACGAGGACGTAGGTGAAGAGGCCGTAGGCGGCGGGCGCCATCGCGTGCGTGAAGAGGAGGAGGGCGGCGAACTGCGCCAAAGGCCCGAGGACCTGGGCCGGCAAGTACATCAGCGTGTGGCGGATCAGCATGGCTCGGAACCGTTGACGCCTGCGGGAAACGGGCTCGGGTGCGTGTCGGCGGCCGAGGTCGGTGGCCGGCCACCCCTTCCGTGTACCCGTCAAGTCACGGCCAAGTTACGGGTGGATCGCGCCTTTTCGCGTTAGGCTTAATCCGATGCAACCCAGGCCAAACGTTGCCGCGCGTTCGCTACCGGTGTTACTGCGGTTCTTCAGCAAGGCCGGGGATGCCGCCGATGTCCACACGCACCACCATCACCGACGCGATGCGGCGCGTGGCCGACGAGCAACACCGGACGCTCGGCCCCCTGACCGACGACGCGCAGCTGCTCACGATCGGGCTCGACTCGCTGTGCTTCGCGATCCTCGTCGCCCGCCTGGAAGAAACGCTGAACGTCGATCCCTTCGGCGCGTCCGACGAGCTCGAGCTACCCGTCACGGTGGGCGACCTCGTGCGCTTCTACGAGAAGGCCATGCCGTGACCTCGTCGGACGCCCCTCGGCCCCGCCTGGCGGATCGGGCGCGCACCATCGTCGCCGATCGCGACGGGGCCTGCGACCTCGGCCTGCTCGCCGCCGGCACGGCGTTGGGCGGCGGCGCCGGCGACCTCGCCGGCCGCTCCGTGCTGGTCGCGACGCGCACGCAGCGTGCCGCCGCCCTCGCGATGGTCGAGCTCGACGGCCTCGCGCGCCGCATGACCCTCGCCCCGCCCGGGCTCGGCGCCGACCACCTCCGCACCGTGGTCGCCGACGCCAGCGTCGACGTGGTCGTCACCGACGAGCCCGAGGCGGTGGACACCGACCGGCCGCTCGTGCCGATCGGGCCGATCGTCGGCGGCCGCGGGGAACGGACCCCGCGCGATCACGACACGCAATGGGTGATGCTGACATCGGGCACGTCGGGCCGCGCCAAGATCGTCGCGCACACGCTGGCCGCCCTCACCGGCACGATCGGCCCGGTGCCGGCGACCGGCGCGCGGCCGGTGTGGGGCACCTTCTACGACATCCGCCGCTACGGCGGCCTGCAGGTCCTCCTGCGCGCGATCCTCGGCGGCTCCGACCTCGTGGTGGGCAGCGAGGGCGAGGCGATCGGCGACCACCTGCGCCGCCTGGGAGGCGCCGGCGTCGCCGCGATCTCCGGCACGCCGTCGCACTGGCGCGGCGTCCTGATGAGCCCCGAGCGCGCCGCCATGGCGCCGGCCTACGTGCGCCTGTCGGGCGAGACCGTCGACCAGGCCGTCATCGACCGGCTCCGCGCCACCTACCCGCGAGCCCACATCGGCCACTGCTACGCCTCGACGGAGGCCGGCATCGGCTTCGTCGTCGACGACGGCCTCGCCGGCTTCCCGGCCGCGCTCGTCGATCACCCCTCCCCCGCCCTGGCGATGCGGATCGTGGACGGCTCGCTGCGGGTCCGCTCGGCGCGCGCGGCGACCGGCTACCTCGGCCCCGCCACGCCGACAGGTGGCGTGACGGCGCTCGCCGACCCCGACGGCTTCATCGACACCGGCGACCTCGTGGAACGGCGCGGCGAGCGCTACCACTTCGTCGGGCGGCGCGGCGGCATCGTCAACGTCGGCGGCCTCAAGGTGAACCCCGAGGAGGTCGAGGCCGTCCTCAACGGCCACCCGGCGGTCAGCATGTCGCTGGTCAAGGCGCGGCGCAACCCGCTCACCGGGGCGATCGTCGTCGCCGACGTGGTGCTGCGCGACCCGGCCGACGAGGGCGAGGCGGTCCGGGCGGCGATCGCCGAGGCGTGCCGCGCCGGGCTGGAGCGCCACAAGGTGCCGGCGCTGATCCGCTTCGTGCCGGGGCTGGCGCTGACGGCGGCCGGCAAGGTCGGCCGCGCGTCATGAGCGAGGCAGTCACGGGAGCGGCGGGGGGCCGGACCGTGCTCGTCACCGGGGCCAGCCGCGGGATCGGCCTCGCCGTCGCCAGGGTGCTGGCGGCTGAAGGCTACCGCGTCGTCGCCCTCGCGCGCCGCGACAGCGAGGGCCTGGAGGCGATCCGGCGGGCGGGCGGCGACTGCCGCTTCATGCCTTTCGACCTCGACGCGATCGCCGCCGTCCCGGCCTTCTTCGCCGGGCTGCGCGACAGCTGCGGGCCGCTCTACGGGCTGGTCAACAACGCGGCGATCGGGACCGAGGGCGTGCTGGCGACGATGCCGACGCCGGCCATCGAGCGTTTGGTCCGGCTCAACACGCTGGCCCCGCTCGTGGTGACGAAGCATGCGGTCCGCTCCATGATGTCGGCCGGCAGCGGCCGCATCGTGAACATGTCCTCCATCGTGGCGTCGACCGGCTACGCCGGCGTTTCCGTCTACGCCGCGACCAAGGCGTCGATGGTCGGCTTCACCCGTTCGCTCGCGCGGGAGGTCGGCGGCCTCGGCATCACGGTGAACGCGGTCGCGCCGGGCTTCGTCGACACCGACATGACGGCGGGCCTGAACGAGGCGCAGCGCGCCACGATCGCGCGGCGCTCCGCGCTCAAGCGGACGCCGGGCGTGGACGACGTCGCCCACGCGGTCTCGTACCTGATGAGCGACAGGGCCCGCAACGTCACCGGCACGGTGTTGACCGTCGACGGCGGCAACACGGCGTAGGCACGCTCGCCGCCGGCCGGGGTCGCCGGGCTTCGGCTGATCCCGACTGCAAGGCTTCAGCGGCCGGCCCGCGTCGCCGCCTCGCGGATCTGCGTCAACGTCATGCCGGGCGTGATCGCCTCGGGATCGATCTTGAGGTGGATGATCGACGGCGACCCGGACGCCCGGGCCGCCTCGAAGGCGGCGGGAAAGTCCGCCGTCGCCTCGACGGTGATCCCGAAGCCGCCGAACGCCCGCGCGTAGGCGGCGAAATCCGGATTGCGCAGCGCCGTCCCCGACGGACGGCCGGGGTATTCCCGCTCCTGGTGCATGCGGATCGTGCCATACAGGCCGTTGTCGGCGACGATCACCACGATCGGCAGCCCGTACTGCACGGCGGTGGCGAACTCCTGGCCGTTCATCAGGAAGTCGCCGTCGCCCGCCACGCACACCACCGTGGCTCGGGGGTGGAGGCGCTGCATCGCGACCGCCGCCGGCACGCCGTAGCCCATCGAGCCGGATGTCGGCGCGACGTGGCCGCCCAAGCGGCGCACGCGGTAGAACCGGTGGAGCCAGGCGGCGAAATTGCCCGCGCCGTTGCACAGGACCGCGTCGTCGGGGAGGTGTTCGCGCAGCCACACCACCACGGCACCGAGGTTGACGCCGCCCGGCTGCTCGGTCGCGGTCTCCGACCACGCCAGGTACGCCGCGTGCGCCGCCGCCGTGCCGTCGGCCCAGGCGGGCGGCGCGGACGGGGCGAGCCGCTCCACGGCCGTCGCGAAACCGGCCGGCGTGGCGGCGATGGCGAGGTCGGCGGCGTAGACCCGCCCGAGTTCCGCCGGCTCGGGGTGGACGTGGACGAGGCGGCAGGCCGGCTCGGGGATGTCGAGCAGCGTGTAGCCCTGCGACGGGATCTCGCCGAGCCGTCCGCCGACGAGCATCAGGAGGTCGGCCGCCTTGAGGCGCCCCAGGAGCTTGGGAGAGGGGCCGATGCCGAGGTCTCCGGCATAGTTCGGGTGCAAGGCATCGAACAGCGGCAGGCGGCGGAAGCTCGTCGCCACCGGCAGCGCGTAGCGCTCGGCGAAGCGGCGGATGTCGGCGCACGACGCCTCGCTCCACCGGGTTCCGCCGAGCACGAGCACCGGCGCGCGGGCCTCGTCCAGCATGGCGGCCAGCCGGTCGAGGTCGGCCGGCGCGGGCGACGCCTCGATCGCCGCCACCGGCGGCGCGTCGGCGACGGTCACCCGCTCGGTCAGCATGTCCTCGGGCAGGGCCAGCACGACCGGGCCGGGCCGCCCGTTCATCGCCGTGTGAAACGCCCGCGAGACGAGTTCAGGAACGCGGACGGGATCGTCGATCTCGTCGGCCCACTTGGTCACGGGGCCGAAGGTGGCGCGGTAGTCGAGTTCCTGGAACGCCTCGCGGCCGCGCGCCCCGCGTTCGACTTGGCCGACGAAGAGGATCATCGGCGTCGAGCCCTGCTGCGCGACATGGATGCCGTGCATCGCGTTGGTGGCGCCGGGCCCCCTCGTCACGAAGCAGATCCCGGGCCGTCCGGTCGCCCTGCCGACCGCCTCCGCCATCATCGCCGCGCCGGCCTCCTGGCGGCAGACGGTCACGCTCACCGCGCGGTCGTGGAACGCGTCGAGCACGGCGAGGTAGCTCTCGCCGGGGACGCAGAAGACGTGTTCGACGCCCTGGACGATCAGCTGATCGACCAGGACTTCCGCCGCCGTGCGCGAATGGCTTGCTGCACGCATGTGGCCCTCAAAGGCTTGGAGTTAGGAGTCGTGTTTCGGGGCACGCGGCGCCGCCCACGCGACCGGACCCGGACCATGCGTCGGGAACGGCGCGAGCGCCAGCCGGTCCTTCCGCAGGCCATGAGGGCCGGCGGCCATCGAGGCCGAGCCTACGGTCGCCGGCCGGCATGGTCCGATCCCGCCGCGCGGGACTTCGAGGCGATCCTCCCATGATCTGTCTTTCCGCCGTCACCTCCATGGTGAACGCTTGGTTAAATCGACCGCTCCGATCGCGGTACATTAAGCCTGCCGTCGGACAATCATCGGGATGGACCGTCGGCCATCGTCCCCTCGCCACCCATCGGCGTTATGGTCGGCGGACCGGCGGCCGGCGTGAGGAGCCGACGGAGGGACGGCACGCGTGCGCGGAGGTGCGGATGTTGGATCGAGCCGACGGTGGACGGTGCGACGCGTCGAGGGCGGCGCCGGCGTGGGGCTAGCGACCGACACGGTCCCGGCGGAGCGATGCGGGACGGTCGACCCACCGCCGCCCCGGATCGCCTGCCGCCGCATGGGCGAGGACGACATCGAGGCGGCGGTCACGCTGCTGTCGCGCGGCTTTCCCGAGCGCGGGTCCGCCTACTGGCGGCGCGGGCTCGGTCGGCTCCGCGATCGTGCCGTGCCCGAGGGCTACCCCCGCTTCGGCTATGCCCTCACCGATCACGACCGGCTCGTCGGCGTCCTCCTGCTCATCGTGGGTCGGTCCGATGAGGGGCAGGTGCGCGCCAACATGTCGAGCTGGACGGTCGAGCCGGCCTACCGCGCCTATTCGGCCGTGCTGGCGGCCGCGCCGCTCAGGCTCGGCGTCGCCCTCTTCAACCTTTCGCCGTCCCCGTCGACGATCCCGATGATCGAGGCGCAGGGCTTCCGCCGCTACGTCGCCGGAACGTTCCACGCCCTGGCGGCGCTCGGGCCTCCGGTGCGGGGCGGGCGCGTGCGCGCCGTCGGTGCGGACGATCGCGACGCCGCTCCGGTGCTGACGGCCCATGCCGCGCTCGGCTGCCTCGCCTTCGCCGTCGAGGCGGCGGACGGCGAACGCCACCCCTTCGTCTTCGTGCGGCGTCGCGTCGTCGGCCATCGCGTGCCCTCCGCCCAGCTCGTGTACTGCCGCGACATCGCCGATTTCACCCGGTTCGCCGGCCCGCTCGGCCGCCGCCTGCTGCGGCACGGGCTGCCCCTGGTGATGCTCGACGCGGACGGGCCCTTGGAGGGACTGATCGGCTTGTACCGCGACGGGACCCGCGCGAAATACGCCCGAGGTCAGCGAGCCCCTCGGCACGGCGACCTCGCCGACACCGAACTCGTGCTGTTCGGGCCTTGACGTGAGCCGGGGCGTGGACGCGGCGAGAGGCAGGCCGGGCGCGCGCCACGCGAACGCGGACTGGCTGCGCGCCTTGATGCGCACCGCCACCGTCACACCGGCTTCGACCCGGACGCTGCCCGACGTGGTGGACGAGAACGCCATCCGCCACGCCGACCGGCCCGCCCTGCTCGGCGAGGTCGACGCGCTGACCCATGGCGAACTCGCCGCCCTGTCGAACCGCGTGTCGCGGTGGGCGCTCGGCCAGGGCCTGCGCCCCGGCGACCGCGTCGCGCTGATGATGGGGAACGCCCCCGCCTACACCGCGATCTGGGTCGGCCTGACGCGGGTCGGCGTCGTGGTCGCGCTCGTCGACACGGGTCTCGTCGGCGCCGCGCTCGCCCATTGCCTCGCGCAGGCGGCGCCCCGGTGCGCGATCGTCGGTGCGGATCTTCTGGGCGCGGACCTCGTGTCCGGCTTCGCCGACGCCGCGATCCCCGTGGTCGCGCACGGCGCGGATGTCGCGCCCCATGCCCGGCTGGACCGCGCCCTGGCGCCCCTGTCCGGCGCGCCGCTCGCGGCGGGCGAGAAGCCGCCCCTGACCCTGAGGGACGAGGCCCTGCTCATCTACACCTCGGGCACGACCGGCCTGCCCAAGGCGGCGCGCGTCAGCCATCTCAGGGTGATGATGTGGAGCCAATGGTTTGCCGGCATCATGGACGCCCGCCCCGAAGACCGCCTCTACGACTGCCTGCCGATGTACCACAGCATCGGCGGCGTGGCGGCGGTGGGCGCGATGCTCGCCGCCGGCGGCTGCGTGGTCGTCCGCCGCGGCTTCTCGGCCAGCCGATTCTGGGGCGACGTGGCGGCGAGCGGCGCGACGATCTTCCAGTACATCGGCGAGCTGTGCCGCTACCTGCTCGCCGCGCCGCCCGGCGACGCCGACCGGGCGCACGGCCTGAGGCTCTGCTGCGGCAACGGCCTGCGCGGCGACGTATGGCCGACGTTCGAGGCGCGCTTCGCCATCGCCCGGATCATCGAGTTCTACGCGGCGACGGAGGGCTCCTTCTCGCTCTTCAACCTGGAGGGCAAGGTCGGCGCGATCGGCCGCATCCCGTCCTTCATGGCGCACCGCTCGCCGGTCGCCCTCGTGCGTTTTGACGCCGAAGCCGAGCGGCCGGCGCGCGGCCCCGACGGCTTCTGCGTCCGCTGCGGCACCGGCGAGGCCGGCGAGGCGCTCGGCGAGATCGCCGCCGGCGCCGACCGCCGCTTCGAGGGCTACAGCGACGCCGACAGCTCGCGGGACAAGGTCCTGCGCGACGTCTTCGAGGCCGGCGACAGCTGGTTCCGCACCGGCGACCTGATGAAGCGGGACGCGGCCGGCTTCTTCTTCTTCGTCGACCGCGTCGGCGACACGTTCCGCTGGCGCGCCGAGAACGTGTCGTGCACCGCCGTCACCGAGGCGATCGAGAGCTGCCCGGGCGTGATCGCGGCCAGCGTCTACGGCGTCACCGTGCCCGGCACGGAAGGCCGGGCGGGGATGGCGGCGGTGGCGGCGACGGAGGGCTTCGACCCCGCGGTGCTGCGCGCCCACTTGGCGGCGAGGCTGCCGCGCTACGCCCGGCCGCTGTTCCTGCGCGTGGCGGGCGCCATGGCGATGACCGCGACGTTCAAGCCGCGCAAGGCGGCGCTCGTCGCCGAGAACTATGACCCCGCCCGCGTCGCCGACCCCCTGCTGTTCGACGACGGCGCGCGCTACGTGCCCCTCGACGCGGCCCTGCACGCCGCCATCGTGTCCGGCGCGGTCCGGCTGTAGGGCGCCATCAATCCCCCACTGTGCCCGGCGCCATGCCAGCGCGCTTCAAGCGCGTGATCGCGAGGTCGAGCGCCTGGAGGAAGGCCGAGCGGTCGCGCGGCGCGAAGGGAGGCGGCCCGCCCGTGACCGCGCCGGCCGAGCGCAGCGCGTCCATGAGGTCGCGGGTGGCGAGCGTGGCGCCGATCGAGGCCGGCGTGAAGGCGCGGCCGTTGGGGGCGATGGCGCTCGCCCCCGCCTTCACGCAGCGCGCGGCGAGCGGCACGTCGGCGGTGACCACGATGGCGCCCGGCCGCGCCCGCTCGGCGATCCAGTCGTCGGCGACGTCGGGCCCCTGCGCGACGACGACCCGTCGGATGGCGGGCGCGCGCGGCACGAGGATCGGCGCGTTGGCGACCACGGCGACGGTGACGCCGTGGCGGGCGGCGACCCGGTACACCTCGTCCTTCACCGGGCAGGCGTCGGCGTCGACGAGGATCACGATCCCGGTCGCTTGGCCGGTCGCTTGTCCGGTCGCCTGGCCGGTCGCCTGGCCGCTCACCTGCCCCCGGCCGGGCGCGGCCCTTCCAGGAGCTTCATCGGCGGATCGACGAGGTGCGCCGGCGGCGGTGGCAGCGTGGGGTCCTTCCACCAGCCGGTGCGACCTTCGGCGAGCCCGTGCTCGAGGAAATGCACCAGCGGGTTGATCCCGAGCGCGACGACGTCGGGGTTGGCGGCGAGGTAGCCGGCCGTGCTGAACCCGGCGGACGGGTCGCGCCCCTCGCGCCAGCCGTGGACCAGGTAGTGGACGAGCGGCCCGGCGCCGAACTTCGCGACGTCCCGGTACCAGTAGCGGTAATACAGGGGGTCGAAGCCCGGCAGCGGGTTGCGGATGGCCGGCACGCCGATCCTGTGAAGCGCGAGCGGCATTTTCATGGGGTGTCTCCTTCGGATGCGGGACGGCGAGCCGGTGGACAAGCGGCGCGGTTGACGGAAGCGACTGTCCACCAACACCTGATCGGTCGAAATATGCGAGGGCACACACATTCTTGCGTCAGCTGCGTCATGCGTCAGGATTCCGGATGCATCGTGGCGGCCGACGCCAGGGCTAGAAAGGTAGCAATACCTTAAATCGAGTTCGTCGCGGCGGCAAGCGTCCAGCCGATCCCGAACCGGACAGCCCGCCTAGGCGTCGTCGCGAAGGCTGCCGGCGCCCGCCGATCGCGCGGGGGGCTCACGCCGCCGCATCGTGGCGGGCCGCGCGTGCGACCCTCAGGAGACGCGCGCCGTCGCGCTCGCGCGCTGATCGGCCCGGTACGACAGCGCCTCCGCGAGGTGGCGGACGGCGACCGTCTCCGCGCCGTCGAGGTCGGCGACGGTGCGCGCGAGCTTCAGGACGCGGTGGAAGCCGCGCGCCGACAGCTGCAGCCGCTCGGACGCCTGGCGGATCAGCGTCCGGCCCTCGGCGTCCGGGCGCGCGACCTCCTCGATGAGGTTGGCCGGCGCCGCCGCGTTGGCGGACACGTCGGGGCGACCCAGCGCGGCGTAGCGGCGGCCCTGGATCGCGCGGGCGCCGGCCACCCTGGCGGCGACGGCGGCGGAGCCCTCGCCAGGGGGCGGCAGCATCAGGTCGGCCACCGTCACCGCCGGCACCTCCACGTGCATGTCGATGCGGTCGAGCAGCGGGCCGGAGAGCCGCGCGGTGTATTGCGCGACGCAGCGCGCGTTGGGCTGGCGATGGCAGGCGTAGCCGGGATCGGCGGCGTGGCCGCAGCGGCACGGGTTCATCGCCGCGACGAGCTGGAAGCGGGCGGGATAGGTGACGCGGTGGTTGGCGCGGGCCACCGTCACGTTGCCGTTCTCGAGCGGCTGGCGCAGCGAGTCGAGCACGGTCGGCTGGAACTCCGGCAGCTCGTCGAGGAACAGCACGCCGTTGTGCGCCAGCGAGATCTCGCCCGGCCGCGCGCCGGTGCCGCCGCCGACCAGCGCCGGCATGGAGGCGGAGTGGTGCGGCGCGCGGAACGGCCGGCGGTCGGTCAGGGCGCCGTTGGCGAGCGAGCCGGCGATCGAGTGGATCAGCGAGACTTCGAGCAGCTCGGCGGGGGTGAGCGGCGGCAGGATCGAGGGCAGGCGCGCCGCCAGCATCGTCTTGCCGGCGCCGGGCGGCCCGTTGAACAAGAGCGCGTGCCCACCGGCGGCGGCGATCTCCAGCGCCCGCTTGGCGCTCTCCTGGCCCTTGATGTCGGCGAGGTCCGGCAGCATCCCGGCCGGCTGGCGGATCGCCGGCTGCGGGCGGGCCATCACCTGCGTGCCCTTGAAATGGTTGGCGAGCTGGATCAGCGAGCGCGGCGCCAGCACGTCGAGCTCGCCCGACGCCCACGCCGCCTCCGGCCCGGTGTCCCTGGGGCAGATCAGGCCCAGCCCGCGCCCGTTGGCGGCGATGGCGGCCGGCAGCACGCCGGCGACCGCCGTCACCGTCCCGTCGAGCGCGAGTTCGCCCAGCACGAGGTAGGACGACAGCATGTCGGCCGGCACCGCGCCGATCGCCGCCATGACGCCGAGCGCGATCGGCAGGTCGTAGTGGCTGCCCTCCTTGGGCAGGTCGGCCGGGGCGAGGTTGACGGTGATGCGCTTGGCCGGCATGGCGAGGCCCGAGGCCACCAGCGCCGCGCGCACCCGCTCCTTGGATTCCGCCACCGCCTTGTCGCCCAGCCCGACGATGTTGAAGACGACGTTGCCCGGCGCGATCTGCACCTGCACGTCGACCGGGCGGGCCTCGATCCCCTCGAAAGCGACGGTGGCGACGCGGACGACCATCTGGCGCTCTAGCCCGGGACTGGCCGAATGGTATGGGAGGCGCGCGGCCCTGACAAGGCGAGGGATGGGTCATGGCCCGTCCTCCTGCAAGGAGCACCCGGTGATCCCCTGGTCCCACCTCGCGACGTCGCCGATCCCCGGCGGCGAGGGCACGCTCCGCCTGCTGCGGCGCGGCGCGGAGCTGTCGATAAGGCTCGGCCAGAACGAGCTGATGAACAGCCGCCTGAGCGGGTCGGAGGTCGCGCTCGCCGTCCGCACCTGCGAACGCCTGACGGACCGCGCGCGGCCAAGAGTCCTGATCGGCGGGCTCGGCATGGGGTTCACCCTGCGCGCGGCGCTCGGCGCGCTCGGACCCGGCGCCGCCGTCACCGTGGCCGAACTCGTCCCGGCGGTGGTGGCCTGGGCGCGCGGCCCGATGGCGGAGCTGTTCGGCGACAGCCTTTCGGACGGCCGCGTCGGGATCGTGGAAGGCGACGTCGGCGCCCTGATGCGGGCGAACGCCGCCGCCTACGACGCCATCCTGCTCGACGTCGACAACGGCCCCGAGGGTCTTACACGCGCCGGCAATGACGCGCTGTACGGCTTGCGTGGCCTCGGCGTCGCGCGGCGGGCGCTGCGCCCCGGCGGGCTGCTGGCGGTGTGGTCGATGGGGCCGGACGAGGCCTTCGCCGCCCGGATGCGGCGGGCCGGCTTCATCGTCGAGGAGATCCGGGTCCGCGCCAACGCCGGCAAGCGGGGCGCGCGCCACGTGATCTGGATCGGCCGGCGGGACTGAGAGCGGAACCCGCCCGGCGCCGGTGCCGTTCGCCGCACTGATCCTCCGAGGACCGACCCACCCATGCCCGGACCCCTGCACGGCTTCCGCGTCATCGACCTCACCTCCATGATCTCCGGCCCGCTCGCCACCATGATGCTGGGCGACCAGGGCGCGGACGTGATCAAGGTGGAAGCGCCGGGCGGCGGCGACCACACCCGGGCCGGCGCCAACCGGCGCCACGGCGTGTCCGCCTCCTTCCTGCAGAACAACCGCAACAAGCGCTCCGCCATCCTCGACCTGAAGACGGAGGGTGGGCGCGCGGCGATCCTGCGGCTGGCGGCCAGCGCCGACGTGTTCGTGCAGAACTTCCGGCCGGGCGTCGCCGAGCGCATCGGCGTCGGCGAGGCGGCGGTCCGCGCGGTCGCGCCGACCATCGTCTACGTGTCGATCAGCGGCTTCGGCGAGGACGGCCCCTACGCGCACAAGCCGGTCTACGACCCGCTCGTGCAGGCGATGTCGGGCCTCGCCTCGGTGCAGGCCGGCTCGGATCAAGAGCGGCCGCGCCTGGTGCGCACCATCCTGCCGGACAAGCTCACGGGGGTGGTCGCCGCGCAGGCGATCACCGCCGCGCTCCTGGCGCGTGCCCGCACCGGCGAGGGCCAGCACGTCCGCCTCTCGATGCTGGAGGCGGTGATCGCCTTCCTGTGGTCGTCCGACATGGGCAGCCAGACCTTCGTCGACGACGCGATCCCGCAGCAGGACGCGGCGAGCTTCGCCGACCTGATCTACGACACCGCCGACACGCCGATCAGCCTCGCCGTGCAGTCGAACCACGAGTGGCAGGCGCTCGCGCGCGCCCTCGACAAGCCGGAATGGCTGGAGGACCCGCGCTTCCGCACCGTGGAGTCGCGGCAGCGGCACATCAACGAGCGCCTCGCCCTGACGCAGGGCGTCTTGCGCGGGCGGCCGGCGGCGGAATGGCTCGACCTTCTGACGAAGGCCGACGTGCCCTGCGTCCCCGTGCTGACGCGCACCGCCACCCTCTGCGACCCTCAGGTGCGGGCGAACGGCATCATCGTCGAGGTCGAGCATCCCGTCGCCGGCCGCGTCCGGCAGGGCCGCCCGGCCGCCCGCTTCTCCGCCACGCCGCAGGCGATCCGCGCCGGCGCGCCGGGCTACGGCGAGCACACGGCCGACGTGCTGCGCGAGGCCGGCCTCGACGAGGAGGAGATCGGTGTGCTGCGCAAGGACGGGGCGTTCGGGCCGCTGCGGGTGGTGGCGGAGTGAGGGTGGTGCGGAACCCGCTCCGGTCGTGAGGCGGCCTCGCCGCTACCGGGGCGCCGACAGCTGTGCCGCGTCGTCCGGCAGCAGCAGTCGCGCCGCCACCAGCGCGTCGGCCGCCGCCTTGAGCTTGGCGGCGTAGTCGCCGGCGGCCGGGTACAGGGCGGCGAGCGAGGGCCGCGCGTCGCCGGGCACCTTGCCGGCGTCGGTCGGCGCCAACGCCAGCATGCTGCCGTCGCGGTCGCAGAGTTCGCCGGCGGGGAACGGCGGCGCGTAGAAATTCCAGCCGGTGCGGGTGGCGCGCGGCACCGCGACGTCGGGCAGGCGCACGCCGGCCACGTCGTCGCCGACGGCGTCGACCTTCGGCACGAGGACGCGGTACTGCGGGCCGACGGCGACGCCGCCGCGCACGGTGTCCGTGATCCGCGCCACCGCGTCGGCGCGATGGGCCACCTCGAACCGCGGCACGGCCGGGAAGCCGGTGGCGTCCGGGGCGACCAGGGTGGCGTCCGCGAGGCGCGGCACCCGGCTCGCCGGCGGCTCTCGCCCGGTGGCCACCCAGTCCTCGAGGTCGACCAGCAGCGCGCGCAGCACCGGCGCCGGGCTCAGCGTGTTGCGCGGGTTGGCGCACGGCCCCCTCGCGTCGGTGAGGCCAGGCCGGCCGTAATGGAAGCCGGACGCGATCAAGAACAGGCGGGTGTTCGGCGGCAGCGCGACGTCGCCGGCGCCGAGCGGGTCGGTGGCGAGCAGCGAGGCGCCCTTCTGCCAGTACTCGGTCTCGGTGTTGGTTTCGATCAGCAGCGGGTCGAAGCCGTCGTGGCGCAGCAGCGAGCCGGTCGCGCCGGTGATCGGGTCCGTCATCGTGGCCGACGAGAACGGAAACGCGTTCTCGGGATAAAGGTGGTCCTCGTGCTGCGTGACGGTGCGGGAGGGCTGCGCGAAGCGCGCGTTGAGGAACACGCCGCCGACGCCCGAGATGTGCGCGAGCACGCCGTCGAACACCTTGCGGCCGTCCTCGTCGGCGTTGAAGCCTTGATGGATGAAGTCGCGGAGGTAGCGCCCGCTCTGCGAGATGCCGAAGGCGACCGTGCGCGCGATGGCGCCGCCGCCGAGCGCCCGACGGGCGAGCGGACCGTCGCCGCGCAGCGCGCCCACCAGGTCGCGGGTGGCGGCGAAGCCGATGCCCTGCACCTTGGGGCCGCCGGCGGCGTAGGTGAACTCGTAGAGGGTGCCGGGCGCGGGCCTGGTGCCGTCGGGCGAGAGCGCGATGTGGCGGGTGTCGAGGTAGCGCCAGCCGCTCGCCGGGATCGCGACCGGTGCATCCGCCTCCCGCCGCCGCATCGTCAACGAGGCGCGCCCCTGGTCGAGCGAGGCCGCCGCGAAGCTCAGGGTCAGCGGCGCGTCGGGCGGGCCGCGCGTGCCGCTGACGAGTTCGTCGCGCACGGTGGCGATGATCGGCGGACCGTCGGCGCGGCCGTTCACCGTGGCCACCGGCACGTCGATCGCCATGCCGCCGTTGGCGCGCGAGGCGTCGGCCTCCCAACCCGACCAGACGATCGTGTCGCCGCGCTTGAACGGCAGGGCGTCGCCGGCGTCCGCCAGGCTCGAGGGATCGTTGACCGCCTGCACGGCCTGGACGGGCGCGTCGAGCAGCCAGTTCGGCATGAACTTGCGGCCCCGGTTCAACACCTCGTAGACGAGCGTGTGGCTGCCCTTGGCCGGATCGTGCGGGCGCAGGATGAAGACGTCGGCCGCGTACTCGACGAGGCCGCGGGCGTTGCGCGGCGCCAGCGCGATGTCGGCGATGCCGCTGTTGCGGGGATCGGCCGGGTCGAGCTCGCCGTGCGCGACACCGGTCACCCGCTCGTAGGAACCGACGGCACCGAAGCTCGCGCCGTCGGCGAACGGCGCGGCCGGGGCGAGCGCGAGGTCCGTGACGCGCGCCGCCGCCGGAGCGAGCCCGAGCGCGAGGAACAGTCCGAGAGCGGTCGCGACCTGACGTTTCATGCGCGTGTCCTGGGCGGCCTCGGCGAATCCGCCGCGTCGTCGGCGACGAGGGCGACCTCATCCCTGCCGCAAGGCGACGACGCTGTCGCGCGGCTTCTCGACAGAGGCTGGGATCGAGGGGCGATCGCTCCCCGCCGGCGTCGGGCTCGCGCTGTTATAGTACGCAGGACATAACGAGACCGGGAGCCTCGTCTCCCGTCACGTCGGAGGAGGATCGACGAGTGAAGGCCAAGGATCGGATGCTTCCGGGATCGGCGAAACGCCTGCGTCCCGGCAGGGGCGGCCGCGCCCGCGTCGCGGCGCTTCTGGCCTTGACGGTCCTGACGGCTCAAGGCGCGATGGCGGCGCCGGTGACGATCTACGCCGCCGGAAGCCTCAGCGCGGCCTTGCCGGCCCTCATCGACGCCTCCGGGCTGCCGGCCTTCGCCGCGCCGGTTTACGGTCCGGCCGGGCTCCTCGCCGACAGGCTGCTGCGGCAGGAACGCGCCGACCTGTTCGCGTCGGCGGATACGGCGCAGCCGGCGCGCCTGGCGGGGAAGGACGGCCGCGTCCTGGTGGTGCCCTTCGCCCGCAACCGCATGTGCGTCGCGAGCCGGCCGTCGGTCGGCCTCAGCGCGTCGAACATGCTGGACAAGCTGACGTCGAGCGACGTGCGTCTCGCCACCTCGACGCCGGTCGCCGATCCCGGCGGCGACTACGCCCTCGCCGTCTTCGACAAGGCCGGGCGCCTGCGGCCCGGCGCGGCCGACCTGCTCAAGGCCAAGGCCCTGCACCTGCTCGGCGCCCCGAACACGATGGCGCCGGTCGCGGGCCACAGCCCGGCCGCCTCGATCTTCCTGGCGAACAAGGCCGATGCGCTCCTGTCTCACTGCAGCGGGACCACCGGGCTCGCGAAGGAGGTCGAGGGACTGGTGAGCCTGCCGCTGCCGGAGGACCTGGAGGTCCATCCCGTCTACGCCATGGGGATCCTGTCGGATGATCCCGACGCCGCCCGCTTCGCCCTGTTCGTCCTGTCCACCAAGGGGCAGGAAATCCTGAGCCGGCACGGTCTCCTCCCGCTGGTCGCGCCGAGGCCTTGAGGCCCTGACCGCGACATCAGGCCAGCGGGTAGGTCGCCTCGGCGAGGTAGGGACCGCCGCCGATCGAGTCGCGCGCCGAGAACAGGGTGAAGTGGTCGACCTCGAAGCTGCGCGAGGCCAGCCAGCCGCGCATCGACAGGTAGTTCGCCACCGCGACCGGCGTCGCCTGGCGCAGCCGCGCCAGGGTGACGTGCGGCGTGTACTTCCGCGTCTCCAGCGGCAGGCCGACCCGGCGCATCAGCCGTTCCTGCTCGGCCTGCAGCTCGATGAGCGGGAGCGCCGCCTTGGCGGTCGCCACGATCGCGCGCGGCTTGGCGCCGCCGAACGCGCCGAGCCCGTCAAGGGTCACGGTGAAGGCGGGCCGGCGGATGCGCTCCAGCACGGAATGCACGTCGCAGGCGGTCGCCTCGTCGACATCGCCGATGAACCGCAGCGTGATGTGGTAATCGGCGGCATCGAGCCAGCGCGCACCCGAGATCCCGCCCCGCATGGTCGCCAGCTCGGTGGCGATGGGACCGGGCAGTTCGAGGCCTGTGAAGAGGCGGGGCATGGCATCACCGCGTGTCGACGCTCCGGCCTAGCAAGCCGGGGGGCCGCTGTTCAAGCCTCCGCGCCGGCGACCGGTCGCGAAAGGCGTGGACGGCGACCGGTCACGGCGCTCAGCGGTCGGTGGAGGCGTCCGGGACGCCTTCGGGCGAGGCGGCCGGCGCGGCGGCGGTCCGCTCGATCTTGGCGTTCTTGCGCAGGTCGATGATCAGGTCGCTCTGCGCCTTCTGCACGGCGTAGCGCAGGATCTGGTCCTTCACCTGGTCAAAGGGCGGGAACGTCTTCTGCCGCCTGCCCTCGACCTGGATGATGTGCCAGCCGAACTGCGTCTTGACCGGCTCCGAGAACTGACCCTGCTGCAGCGCGAAGGCGGCGTCGGCGAAGGCCGGCACCATGCGCTCGCGGGTGAACCAGCCGAGGTCGCCGCCTTCCACGCCGGGATCCTTGGACACGTCCTTGGCCACCTTCGTGAAGTCCTCGCCGGCCCGCAGGCGCTTCAGGACGGCCTGCGCGTCGGCCTCCGTCGCCACCAGGATGTGGCGGGCGTGGATCTCGTCCTCGGGCTTCTGCTGGGCGGCCGCCTCGTCGTAGATCTTGTGCAGGGTGGCCTCCGACGTCGCGCCCTTGGCGACGGCGGAGAGCATCGATTCCATGAGCAGCTTGTCGTTGGCGTAGACGAGCTTGCGGCCGAAGTCGGGCGTCTCGTCGAGCTTGTCGGCCTTGGCCTTCTGCGCGACCAGCGTGCCGTCGATGAGGTAGTCGAGCAGGTAGGCGTCGCGTGCCTTGCCGCTCAACTGCTGCGGCAGGTTCTGGCCGAGGTCGTCGGCGGCGAGATTGACGTCGAGCTGGGTGATCTTCTGCCCGTTGATGGTCGCCAGCAGCGTTTCGGGCGGCAGCGGCTTGTCGGCGTCGGCGGTGGTCGGGGGGGTGGTCGTCGTCGTGGTGGTCTTGGGCGCGGTCGCCTTGGGCGCGGTGGCCGGCGACTGCGCCGCGACCGGCGAGGCTACGCCCAACGCCACGGCCGGCACGAGCAGGGTCAGAGCGAGGGCGCTCGTGAGAGGGCGTCGTGCGAGGGTCATGAAGGGGGTTACTCCTTGGGAGCGGTCTCGAGGGGACGGGATCGGCAGGATCGCGGTTCGAACGGGCGCGAGGGTGCGACCTGCCGAAGGGACGACGTCCCGCGACTCGCGGCAGCCGTGGCGGCAAAATCCGGCATTAATGTGCCCGCCGCCGCGTCGAAGGCGGCAAAGGGCGATGTCCCGTCCAATCCAAGCCGCCGCCCGAGCCGCCGCGACGCGGATTTGACAAGATCGGCGTCGACTTTATACCCGCGTCGGGCCTCGCGGCCAGAGCCACCGGGATCGGCGCGGTCCACCTTCACGGTCGAACGGCCTTTAAAAAGCGACGTTTCCGACCATCTCCTGGGGACGGCTCGTCCCGGATGCGCGTGGTTCGCCCGTCGGTCGGACGTCGGGCGTTCCCGCGTCAAGATCGATCGAGGCTGGTCGGTGGCGGTGGTCGGTCGAACGCGGTCTCGGCCGGATGGGTGACCGGCCGGAAAGGTCTTCCTCAGATGCTGGGTAATCTCGCCAAGAAGGTTTTCGGGTCGTCGAACGACCGGCGGCTGAAGGGTTATCGCCCCAAGGTCGCGGCGATCAACGCGCTGGAGCCGGACCTGGTCAAGCTGACCGACGCCGAGCTCGCCGCCCGCACGTCCGACTTCCGCGAGCAGCTCGCCGCCGGCAAGACCCTGGACGACATCCTGGTGCCGGCCTTCGCCACCGTTCGCGAAGCGTCCAAGCGCGTGTTCGGCCAGCGCCACTTCGACGTGCAGCTGGTCGGCGGCATGGTGCTGCACGAGAACGGCATCGCCGAGATGAAGACCGGCGAGGGCAAGACGCTGGTGGCGACGCTGGCCGTCTACCTCAACGCGCTGGAGGGCAAGGGCGTCCACGTCGTCACCGTCAACGACTACCTCGCCCGCCGCGACGCCGAGCTGATGGGGCGCCTCTACGGCTTCCTCGGCATGACCACCGGCATCATCGTGCACGGGATCGACGACGAGCAGCGCGCGCAGAGCTACCGCGCCGACGTGACCTACGGCACCAACAACGAGTACGGCTTCGACTACCTGCGCGACAACATGAAGTACGAGCTGGGCCAGATGGTGCAGCGCGGCCACAACTTCGCGGTGGTGGACGAGGTCGACTCGATCCTGATCGACGAAGCGCGCACGCCGCTCATCATCTCCGGGCCGTCCGACGACAAGTCCGACCTCTACAATTCGGTCGACAAGGTGATCCCGCGCCTCGTCACGGAGGATTTCGACCTCGACGAGAAGCAGCGGACGACCAACCTCACCGAGCCCGGCAACGAGCACATTGAGGAGCTGTTGCGCGAGATGGGCGTGCTCACCGAGGGGGCCCTCTACGAGGCGCACAACGTCACCCTGGTGCACCACGTCAACCAGGCGCTGAAGGCGCACAAGCTGTTCCACCGGGACAAGGACTACATCGTCCGCAACGACGAGATCGTGATCATCGACGAGTTCACCGGCCGGATGATGCCGGGCCGGCGCTTCTCGGAGGGGCTGCACCAGGCGCTGGAGGCCAAGGAACACGTGAGCGTGCAGCCGGAGAACGTCACGCTCGCCTCCATCACCTTCCAGAACTACTTCCGCCTGTACAAGAAGCTGTCGGGCATGACCGGCACGGCGGCCACCGAGGCCGACGAGTTCGCCGAGATCTACAAGCTCGAGGTCGTCGCGATCCCGACCAACCAGCCGGTGCAGCGCCTCGACGAGCACGACGAGGTGTACCGCTCCTACGAGGAGAAGCTGCGCGCGATCGTCCGCGAGATCGAGGAAGCCAACGCCAAGCTGCAGCCGGTCCTGGTGGGCACGACCTCCATCGAGAAGTCGGAGCAGCTCGGCGACTTCCTCGCCGGGCAAGGCTACACGCTGCTCGACGTTTCGCAGCCCCAGGCCCTGCAGACGCTCTACCAGGCGGCGCGCGAGAACAAGCCCTCCAAGCTGTTCACGGTGCTGAACGCCCGCTTCCACGAGCAGGAGGCCTACATCGTGGCCGAGGCCGGCGTGCCGGGCGCGATCACGGTGGCGACCAACATGGCCGGGCGCGGGACGGATATCCAGCTCGGCGGCAACGTCGAGATGCGCGTCGAACTGGAATTGAGGGACGTCGAGCCCGGCCCCGAGCGCGATCGCCGCGAGGCGGAGATCCGGGCCGATGTGGCCCGCTTCCGAGCCCAGGCGAAGGCGGCGGGCGGCCTCTACATCATCGGCACCGAGCGCCACGAGAGCCGGCGCATCGACAACCAGCTGCGCGGCCGCGCCGGCCGCCAGGGCGACGAGGGCCGTTCCAAGTTCTACCTGTCGCTCAAGGACGACCTGATGCGCATCTTCGGCTCGGACCGCATGGAGGGCATGCTGGTCAAGCTGGGGCTGAAGGAGGACGAGGCGATCGTCCACCCCTGGATCAACAAGGCCTTGGAGAAGGCGCAGCAGAAGGTCGAGGCGCGCAACTTCGACATGCGCAAGAACATCCTGAAGTACGACGACGTGATGAACGATCAGCGCAAGGTGGTGTTCGAGCAACGCCGCGAGATGATGGCCTCCGACAGCCTGGAGGATCAGGTCGAGGACATGCGCACCGGCGTGATCGACGACATCGTCACCCGCTTCGTGCCCCACGACGCCTACCCCGAGGCGTGGGACATGGAGGGGCTGACCCAGGCGGTGACGAACGCGCTCAACGTCACGCTGCCGCTCGTCGACTGGCAGAAGGAGGAGGGCATCTCCGACGAGGAGATGCGCGAGCGCCTGCACAAGGCGGCGGACGAGACTTACGCGCAACGGGTTGCCAAGAACGGCCCGGACGTGATGCGCTACGTCGAGAAGCAGATCGTGCTGCAGGTGCTGGACGGCCTGTGGCGCGAGCACCTCGTCACCCTCGACCACCTGCGGCAGGTGATCGGCTGGCGCGGCCTCGCCCAGCGCGACCCGCTCAACGAGTACAAGTCGGAAGCCTTCCAGCTGTTCAACGAGCTGATCACCCAGCTGCGCGAGACCACGACGGCGCAGCTCGCCCGCGTGGAGATCGCCTTCGAGCAGCCCGACGCGCAGATGATCCCGCCGCTCCAGGCCTCGCAGTTCGAGCCGATGACGAGCGGCGGCGACGACCTGCGCGACCTGATGATGCGGCTCGGCACCGAAAGCGGCCACAACGGCGCCAGCGTGCTCGACGCGCTCGGCGGCCGATCCGGCGAGAACGACACCGCGACCCTGACCCGCAAGGCGGACGATCCTTCGACCTGGGGTCGCGTCGCGCGCAACGAGCCTTGCCCGTGCGGGTCGGGCAAGAAGTACAAGCACTGCCATGGCGCCCTGCCTGCCGGCGGCACCCTGAACGCCTGAGACGTGCCGAAACCGTCCCGCTTTCGCCGGAATCGATGCCGCTTCATGCGGAATCGCAACGGTTAAACGTGAGCCGCATGGAATCCGCGCCCGACGCGCCCCGCCTGTACCTCGTCACGCCGCCGATCCGCGACGCGGCGGCGTTCGAGCCGCTGCTCGAGGCGGCATTGACCGCGACCGGCGTCGCCTGCGTCTTGCTGCGGGTCGACGCGCGGGACGAGGGCGACGCCAAATCGATCCTGCGCGCCCTGGTGCCGGTCGTGCAGTCCAACGACGCCGCCGCCCTCGTCGAGGGGAACGCCCGCCTCGCCGCGCGGGTCGGCGCCGACGGCGTGCACATGGACGGCAAAGGAATGGACGGCAAAGGAGCGGGCCGGGCGGGAGCGGACGGGGCGGCGCTCGACCAGGCGCTCGAAGCCATGCACCCCGGGAAGATCGTCGGCGTCGGCGCGCTGCCCGGTCGCGACGCCGCGATGGAAGCGGGCGAGAAGGGGGTCGACTACCTGATGTTCGGCTTCCCCGGCAGTGCGGGCGACATGGTGGAGGACATGGTGTCCTGGTGGGCGGAGATCTTCAACGTGCCCTGCGTCGGCTACGCGGCCCATCCCGACGAGGCCGTCGCCATCGCCCGCGCGGGGGCGGAGTTCGTGGCACTCTGCGAGGGCCTGTGGGACACGCCGGCGGCGACCGCCGCGACGCTGCGCGCGGTGGCGGCGGCGATCGTGCCGGTGGGGGAGGCCCGATGAGGCCGGCGCCGATCGCCCTGGCGCTCGCCGTCCTCGTCACGACGCCGATCCTCGGCGCGGGCGCGAGGGCGCAGGGCGCGCTTGTCCCCCAGAGCCCGTCCGTGTTCGGGGCGCCGTCGATGGCGCCGCCGCGCGACGCTCCCGAGACCAAGCCGGACCTGCCGTCCCCGACGGATCTGCCCGACGCCGCCACGAGCGCCGCCGGGAATCCGAACGTCGACCTCGCCTTCGGCGCCTACCAGCGCGGATTCTACGCCACCGCCATGCGCGAGGCGACCAAGCGCCTCGCCCGCGACCCGAAGGACGGGGCGGCGATGACCCTGATCGGCGAGCTCTACGCCCAGGGGCTCGGCGTGAAGCCGAGCAAGGGCGAAGCCGCCCGCTGGTTCAAGCTCGGCGCCGACAACGGCGACGCGCCGGCGATGTTCGAGCTGGGCATCGCCCGCATGAGGGGCGACGGCGTGTCCCAGGATCGCGCCGGCGCCAAGGCGATGTTCGAGGGGGCGGGCGCGCACGACGATGCCGGCGCCCTGTTCTACCTCGGCATCATGGCGTTGCAGAACAACGGGATCGCGCCCGACTACGCGACCGCCGCCGCGTACTTCAGGCGGGCGGCCGATGGCGACAGCTCGGAGGCGCAGTACGCGCTCGGCCTGATGTACCGCAACGGCGAGGGTGTCCCCCAGGACGACGCGGCGGCGGCCGGCTATATCCGCGCGGCGGCGGCCAACGACAACGTCGCGGCGATGATCGAGTTCGCGATCATGCAGTTCAACGGCGTCGGCGTGCCCAAGGACGAGGCGGCGGCGGCGAAGCTGTTCATCAAGGCGGCCGGCCACAACAACCCCATCGCGCAGGACCGCGCCGCGCGCCTCTACGTCGCCGGGCGCGGCGTCCCCAGGAGCATCGTGGAGGGCATGAAGTGGCACCTCCTCGCCAAGTCCGCCGGGCTGAAGGACGATTGGCTCGACGGCGAGGAGGCCAAGATGACGAACGAGGAGCGCATCGCCGTCGACCAGGCGATCCGCCGCTACACCGGCAGCTGAGCGGCCCGTCGCCCGGCATCTTGCCGGCTTCGCGCGGGACGGGCAGATTGCCGACCGCCGGACCGCGGAAGCCGGGCGGGGGGAACGCGATGGCGAGCCGATACCACGACACCTACGCGCGGTGGCAACGCGACCCGCACGCCTTCTGGGCCGAGGCGGCGCGGGCGATCGACTGGACCCGGCCGCCGCGCGAGGTGTTCGACCCCGACGGCGGCGTCTACGGCCGCTGGTTCCCCGACGCGAGCCTCAACGCCTGCTTCAACGCGCTCGACCGCCACGTGCGCGACGGGCGCGGCGGGCAGGCGGCCATCATCCACGATTCGCCGGTCACCGGCACCCGCGCCGTCCTCACCTACGCCGAGCTGCTCGACGCGGTGTCCGTGCTCGCCATGGTGCTGCGGGACCACGGCGTCGGGGTGGGCGACCGGGTGGTCATCTACCTGCCGATGATCCCGCAGGCCCACGCCGCGATGCTGGCCTGCGCGCGGATCGGCGCGATCCACTCGGTCGTGTTCGGCGGCTTCGCACCGGACGAGCTCGCCAAGCGCATCGACGACGCCGAGCCGGTGGTGATCCTCACGGCGTCCTGCGGGATCGAGCCGGGACGCACCATCGCCTACAAGCCGCTGATCGACGCCGCCATCGACAGGGCTTCCCATAAGCCCTCCGCCGTGCTCGTCTGGCAGCGTCCCGAACGCCCGGCCGAGCTGACGGCGGGCCGCGACCACGACTGGCGAACCCTCGTCGAGCGGGCGGCGGCGGAGGGCCGCCGCGCCGATTGCGTGACCATGGCGGCGACCGACCCGCTCTACATCCTCTACACGTCCGGCACGACCGGCGTGCCCAAGGGCGTGGTGCGCGACACCGGCGGATACCTCGTCGCGCTCGCCTGGTCGATGGTCAACCTTTACGGCCTCGCGCCGGGCGAGGTGTTCTGGTGCGCCTCCGACGTCGGCTGGGTGGTCGGCCACTCCTACAACGTTTACGGGCCGCTGCTGATCGGCGCGACCACGGTGTGCTACGAGGGCAAGCCCGTCGGCACGCCGGACGCCGCCGCCTTCTGGCGCGTCTGCGCCGAGTGGAACGTCGTGTCGCTGTTCACCGCGCCGACGGCGCTGCGGGCGATCAAGAAGGAGGACCCGGACGGCGAAGGGTTCACGCGCCACGACATCGGCGGCCTGCGCGCGCTGTTCCTCGCCGGCGAGCGGGCGGACGCCGCCACCGTGGACTGGGCGATGGGCTGCTCCGGCCTGCCGGTGATCGACCACTGGTGGCAGACGGAGACCGGCTGGTGCATCGCCGGCAACCCGGTCGGCCTCGGGATGCTGCCGATCAAGCCGGGTTCGGCGAGCGTGCCGATGCCCGGCTACGCGCTCGCCGTCGTGGACGAGGGCGGACACGCGGTGCCGGCCGGCACGATGGGCTCGGTGGTGATCGCGCTGCCGCTGCCGCCCGGCTGCCTGCCGACGCTGTGGGGCCAGGACGAGCGGATGCGCGACAGCTACCTCGCCGACTTCCCCGGTTTCTACAAGACGTCGGACGCGGGCTTGGTGGATGCCGACGGCTACCTGTTCCTGCTCGGGCGCACGGACGACATCATCAACTGCGCCGGGCACCGGCTGTCGACGGGCGGCATGGAGGAGGTGCTGGCCTCGCTCCCCGACGTCGCGGAATGCGCGGTGATCGGCGTCGCCGACGGGATCAAGGGCGAGGTGCCCTGCGGCTTCCTCGTGCTGAAGGCGGGCGTCGGGCGGGAGGCCGCCGGGATCGAGGGCGACGCCGTGGCGCTGATCCGCGAGCGCATCGGCCCGGTCGCCGCGTTCAAGACGGCGCTGGTGGTGGACCGGCTGCCCAAGACCCGCTCCGGCAAGATCCTGCGCGGCACGATGAAGAAGATCGCCGACGGCGAGCCTTACGCCATGCCGGCGACCATCGAGGACCCGGCGACGCTGGACACGATCGCCGAGGCGGTGCGCGCGCGGGGGCTGTAGCGCGTCGAGAGCCCTACACGCCCTCGTCGGGCGCCAGCGCCACCGGGTCCCCGGCCTTGCGCGGACGGCCTTCCATCTTCATCGCCGTACCTTTCCAGGTGAACGACCGGCCGGTGAAGGCGCCGACCCACAGCGCCGGCATCAGCGCGTCGCGGGTGAGCATGGCGAAGGGGGTCGCCCACGCCAGCGGCCAGCGGCAGGCGGCGGCCAGCAGCAGCTCGGCGCCGTACCAGACCGCGAAATAGGCGGACAGCGCGCCGCCGACCGGCCAGCCCAGCGCGGCGGCGGCACCAACGACGGCCAGCGCCGGGACAAAGGCGCCGGACGCGATCTCCGGCAGGAATTCGAGGGGAAAGGTGGCGCGCCGCAGCCGCGCCCAGCGCAGCTGCCGCCCCCACACCTCCGTGAACGGCCGCGCGCCGAGCGGCTGCGGCGAGGGCGGCGCCAGGCGCACGCGGAGCCCCATGCGCCGCACCATCTTCGTCGTCGCCGCGTCCTCGGCCGGCTCGGCGGCGAGTTCCAGCATGCCGGTGCGGTCGAGGTCCGATTTGGCGTAGAACAGCGTCTTGCCCTGCGCGTAGCCGTGGCCGAACGTGTCGACCACGTACTGCCAGCGCGCCTCGTAGGTGTTGAGGAAGGCGCATTCGAGGTGGCCGCCGAAACCGGCGGGCCAGCACCCGGCCGGCGGGGCGGCGACCGCGCCGGTGTCGGGGCGCCAGGTGGCCACCAGGCGGCGGATGAAGTCGGGCGGCGCCAGCACGTTGGAATCGATGAAGGCGATCCGCTCGAACGCGGCGGCGCGCCAGCCCTTCACCATGTTGTTGAGCTTGGGGTTGATGCTGATGGGGTCGTCGCCGATCAGCAGCCGCGCCGGCACGCCGGGGTGCTCGGCCATCGCCGCGCGCACGAGCGGGATGACCGGATCGTCGTCGCGCGCCACGCAGAACAGCAGCTCGAAGGCGGGGTAATCGAGCGCGAACGAGGCTCGCAGCGTTTGCGCGCTGAACGTTTCCAGGCCGCACAGCGGGCGCACCACCGTCACCGGCGGCAGGGGCGTGCCGTCGCGGGCGCGGGCCGCGGCGGGGCGGCAGCGCACGTACGCGATCGCGAGCGTCGCGAGATGCACCAGGATGAAGAAACCGGCGAAGCAGCAGAGGACGATCGCGAGCATGGTGCCCCAGCCTAGCCCGCAGGCGTCAAGAACGCATGACAGTCGCGCAAGCCGCGCGCAAGGGTTGCCGGCCTGCCCCGGCGTGCCGCGCCCGTGTCGGCGGCCAAGCGTCCCTTCTCGTGAATTCCTACCAAAGGCGGAGGAATCCTGTCATAAGGGGTGGGACAGCGGGCTGACGCTCCGGCCTCGCCCTCCGCGCCTTTCCCCGTTTCCCGGGGGGCCGCCTCACCGAAAAGCACCTCCTTGACCTTCCCCTCGACATCCACGCCGCTCGCGCGCGCCCTCGCCGAGCGCGGCTACGACGATCCCACCCCCGTGCAGGCCGCCGTGCTCACCGCCGCCCCTGGACGCGACCTCACCGTGTCGGCCCAGACCGGGTCGGGCAAGACGGTCGCCTACGGCCTCGCGCTCGGCGACACGCTGCTCGCCGACGACGTGGTGGTGCCCTCGCACACGCCCCTCGCGCTGGTTATCGCGCCGACCCGCGAGCTGGCCCTCCAGGTGCAGCGCGAGCTGGCCTGGCTCTACGCCGCGACCGGCGCGGCGATCGTCGCCTGCGTCGGCGGCATGGACCCGCGCGCCGAGCGTCGCGCGCTGGAGCGCGGCGCGCAGATCGTGGTCGGCACGCCCGGCCGGCTGCGCGACCACGTGGAGCGCCGCGCGCTCGACCTCGCCGGGCTCCGCGCGGTGGTGCTCGACGAAGCCGACGAGATGCTCGACCTCGGCTTCCGCGAGGATCTCGAGTTCATCCTGGAGGCGACGCCGCCGGAGCGGCGCACCCTGCTCTTCTCGGCGACGCTGCCCAAGGCGATCGTCGCGCTCGCCACCCGCTACCAGCGCGACGCGTTGCGCATCGAGACAGGCGGCAAGGAGCGCGGCCACGCCGACATCGAGTACCGCGTCGTGCGCTGCCAGCCCAACGAGCGGGTGCACGCCATCGTCAACATCCTGCGGCAGGTCGACTCGCCCTCGGCGATCGTCTTCTGCAACACCCGCGACAGCGTCCGCCACCTTTCGGCGATGCTGCAGGAGCGCGGCTTCGCCGCCGTGACGCTCTCGGGCGAGCTGAGCCAGAACGAGCGCAACCACGCGTTGCAAGCGTTGCGCGACCATCGCGCCCGCGTCTGCGTCGCCACCGACGTCGCCGCGCGCGGGCTCGACCTGCCCAACCTGGGGCTGGTGATCCACGCCGACCTGCCGACCGACCCGCAGACGCTCCAGCACCGCTCCGGCCGCACCGGGCGCGCCGGGCGCAAGGGCGTGTCGATGCTGCTGGCGCCCCCAGCCGTGCAGCGCCGCGCCGACCGCCTGCTGGCGATGGCCGGCCTCACCGCCGCCTGGAGCGGGCCGCCGACGCCCGACGCGATCCGCGCGCTCGACCAGCAACGCCTGCTCGCCGACCCGATCCTGACCGGCGAGGCGGACGAGGACGACGTGACCCTCGGCCGCCGGCTGCTGGAGGGCGCCTCCGCCGAGCGGATCGCCGCCGCGCTGGTGCGCGCCTACCGCTCGCGCCTGCCCGAGCCGGAGGACGTGACCGATCCCGGCACGGGCGCCGGGATCGGCAAAGGGGCTGGCAACGCGGTGGGCAAGCCGGCCCGGCGCGAGCCTTACGATCGCCACGCGCCCTCGGGCGAGGGCGGCGTGTGGTTCCGTCTCGACATCGGCCGCACGAAGAACGCCGATCCCAAATGGCTGCTGCCGATGCTGTGCAAGCGCGGCGGCGTGACCAAGCGCGACATCGGCGCGATCCGCATCTTCGACCGGGAAAGCAAGGTGGAGATCGCGCCCCGCGCGGCCGAGGGCTTCGCCGCCGCCGTGGCCGGCCCGGCGCCGGCCGGCGAGACGATCCTGATCCAGCGCACCAGCGCGCCCGGCGGCGCGATGGGCGAGGCGCCGCGCGCGAAGCCGGCCTACAGGACGAGGCCGAGGGAGGAGCCCGGAAACGGCGCGAGGCACGAGGGCGCGTTGCGGCGCAAGCGCGAGCGGGCGTGACGGCGGCGGCGCGGCGGCGCGCCGTGCCACCTTCGTCCCCTTGAATCCCGCGCCCCGATCCTGTTTCTGTGCGGCCGGTCAAAAGCGGGGCGACTTCATGACGACGACGATCGAGCGGCCACGGCCGCGGCGCGGGCTGACGGGCGTCACGGTGGCCCTGTTCGAGCGCTGGATGCCGGACCCGTTCGTGATCGCCGTCGCGCTCACCCTGCTGACCGGGCTGGCCGCCCTGCTGTTCGCCCCCAAGGGCCAGCCGGACGTGGTCATCGCCGGCTGGTACAACGGCATCTTCTCGATCCTCGCCTTCGCGTTCCAGATGATCCTGATCCTGGTGACCGGCCACGCGCTCGCCAACGCGCCGCCGGTCAAGCGCGGCATCCAGGCGCTGGTGGGCCTGGCCACCACGCCGAACCAGGCGGTCGTCCTCACCTTCCTCATCTGCGCGGTGGCCTCCACCCTCAACTGGGGCTTCGGCTTGGTGGTGGCGGCCATGCTGTCGCGCGAGGTGGCGTCGCGGATGCGCATCGACTTCGGCTGGCTGGTCGCCGCCGCCTATTCCGGCTGGGTGGTGTGGGCGACCGGCTTCTCCTCGTCGATCGCGCTCACGCAGGCCTCCAAGGGCAACGCCCTCAACATCATCGAGAAGATCACCGGCCGCGTCACCCCGTTCGGCGACATGGTGTTCCGATCCTTCACCATCGTGCCGACGCTGCTCATCCTCGTCGCCGTGCCGGTGGCCTTCATCCTGATCCGCCCGCGCGAGGAGGACGTGGTCGCCTGGGAGCCGGACGCGGAGGCGCCGGTCGCCCTCACCGTGATGCGCGGCGACGCCGGCGCGCCCGCCCGGCGCGCCGATCGCTGGCCGGTGCTGAGCTGGCTGCTGGCGCTCGCCGGCCTCGCCTACATCGCCTCCGACTGGACCCGCCACGGCGTGTCGATCGACCTCAACACCGTGATCTTCGTGTTCCTGATGCTCGGCATCGCGTGTCACGGCGCGCCGGTCGCCTACGTCGCGGCCGTCAACGCGGCCGCCCGGCAAGTCGGCTCGATGATCCTGCAGTACCCGATCTACGGCGGCATCCTCGGCATCCTCAACGCCACCGGACTGGCCGGGGTGATCGCCAAGGGCTTCGTGGTGGTGGCCACCGCGCACACCCTGCCGTTCTGGAGCTACCTCTGCTCGCTGTTCATCACGTTCCTGGTGCCGTCCGGCGGCGGGCACTGGGCGGTGCAGGGGCCGTTCGTCATCCCCGCCGCCGTGCAGCTCGGCGCCTCCACCTCCGCCACCGCGATGGCGGTCGCCGCCGGCGAGAACGTCGCCTACATGCTGCAGCCCTTCTTCGCCCTGCCGGTGGTCGCCATGGCCGGCATCGGCATCCAGCGCGTGATGGGATACACGGTGGTGACCTTTCTGGTCACCGGCGTGATCTGGATCGGAACGACGCTGCTGCTGATGTGAGGGGGACGCGGATGGACGCGGCCACCCGGCGGCGAACCCGCGCCGTTTCCTTCGGCGAAGGCGCGGCGATCTACGAGCGCGCGCGGCCGACCTACCCCGACGCGGCGGTCGACTGGCTGGTGCCGCCGGGCACCAGGCGCGTCGTGGACCTCGGCGCCGGCACCGGCAAGCTGACGCGCTCGCTCGTCGCGCGCGGGCTCGACGTCACCGCGGTCGAGCCGTCCGCCGGCATGCTCGACCAGCTGCGCCTGGCCGTGCCGGGGGCGTCCGCCCACCTCGGCTCGGCGGAGGCGATCCCGCTACCGGACGGGAGCGTCGACCTCGTCGTCGTGGCCCAGGCCTGGCACTGGTTCGACGACGCCGCCGCGTCGGCCGAGGCGGCGCGGGTGCTGCGGCCGGGCGGCACGCTCGCGCAGATCTGGAACACCCGCGACACGACGGTGCCATGGGTCGCGCGCTTCGGCGCCATCGCCGACCGCGGCCACCCCAACGAGGGCTTCGTCGGGCCGCCCACGCTCGACGCGTCGTTCGGCCCGGTCGAGCGATGGACGACGACATGGAGCCTGCCCCTCGACAGGCGGGCGCTGCGCGACTTGACCGCGTCGCGCAGCGCCTACCTCGCCATGGACGAGACGGCACGGGGTGCGACGCTGGACGACATCGACGCCCTGTTCGACGACGTC
Source organism: uncultured Beijerinckiaceae bacterium (assembly GCA_964244495.1). GTDB lineage: Bacteria > Pseudomonadota > Alphaproteobacteria > Rhizobiales > Beijerinckiaceae > RH-AL1. Next base: position 83,595 of record CAXTIU010000009.1, on the reverse strand, counting down.
GCGCGGCGGGCGCCGGGCGACCCGACGCGCCCGATCGTCGCCATGCCCTACGTCACCCGCTGCTTCCGCGCGCGGCGCGGCTAGGCGGGCGAGGGCGTCGAGGGATGGCGACCCGCGCGAGCACGATCGACTACCTGCTCGACCAGGTCGCCGGCGCTTGCCCCTTGTCGGCGAAGAGGATGTTCGGCGAGTTCGGCCTCTACCACGACGACAAGCTCGTCGCGCTCGTCTGCGATGACCAATTGTACCTGAAGCCGACCGACGCGGTCCGGCGCTTCCTCGGCGCTGTCGTCGAGGCGAAGCCCCATCCCACCGCCAGGCCGAGCTTCCTGATCGAGGCCGACACGTGGGAGGACGGCGACCGGCTCGCGATGCTCCTGGGGATGACGGCCGCCGCGTTGCCGGAAACGAAGCCGCGCAAGGTCCGCACCGGAGCCGTGAAGAGCGTGCCGCTCAGGCGGCGTCCCTAACGATGTCTGAAGAGGATGCCGCGCAATCGCGGCGTCCCTGGAACGGTGCGGCAGCGCCTCCGCGCTAACCTTGCCTCCATGGCGCCCATCACGTCCTCGCTTCCCCTCGTCCTCGCCACGCTCGGCGCGCTCGGCGCGTTGGCCGCCTTGGGCTTCGCGTCGGCCGCCGGCCGTCGCGCCGGCCGTGGCCTCGACATCGAACTCGACCGGCTGCGCGACGAGATCTGGGAGCTGCGCGAGGCCGCCGCCGCCCGCGACCGCGCGGAGGCGGCGAACGAGGCGAAGTCGCGCTTCCTCGCCAACGTCAGCCACGAGCTTCGCACGCCGCTCAACGGCATCATCGGCATGGCCGAGCTGCTGTCCGACACGGCGCTCGAAGCGGAGCAGGAAACCTACGCGGCGGCGATCCGATCGTCGGGCAACGCGCTCGCCTCGCTGATCGACGAGATCCTCGACTTCTCGAAGATCGAGGCCGGCAAGCTCGAACTGGCGCACGAGGGCTTCGACGTCGTCGCGCTGGTGGAGGGGGTGGCCGAGCTGCTGGCGCCCCGCGCCCAGGGCAAGGGGCTTGAGATCGCCGCCACCGTGGCGGCGGGCGTGCCCCGTCACGTGGTCGGCGACCCGGTCCGGCTGCGGCAGATCCTGCTCAACCTCGCCGGCAACGCGGTCAAATTCACCGACGACGGCGGCGTCGGCCTCAGCGTGAGCGCCCCGGAGCCGGACCGGCTCCGCTTCGAGGTGGTCGACACGGGGCCGGGCGTGCCGGCCGGTCGGCGGGCGGCGATCTTCGAGGAGTTCGAGCAGGCGGACGATTCCACGACCCGCGCGCAAGGCGGCACGGGGCTCGGCCTCGCCATCTCCAGGCGGCTCGCCGAACGGATGGGCGGCGCGCTGGCGCTGGCGCCGGCTTCGGGCCGGGGCTCGCGGTTCACCCTCACCCTCCCGCTGCCGGCGCGGGACGCGGGGCCGGCGGATGAGGGCGGGATCGGCCTCGATGGCGAGAGCGTGCTGCTGGTCGCCGCCTCGCCGTTCGAGGGACCCTTCCTCGCCGAGCGCCTCACGGAGGCCGGCGCGCGCGTCGAACGCGCCGACGCGCCGGAGGGGATGCGGGCGCTGGCCGGGGGCCGACGCTTCGATGTCGTGATCGTCGACTGCGCGCTCGGCGCCGACACCGCCCGCGACCTCGGCGCCGCCGCCCGCCGGTCGGCGGCAGGCCGGTCGTTCGTGCTGCTCTCGCCGTTCGAGCGCCGCGCCGTCGGCGCCGGCTTCGCGAGCGGCTTCGACGGGTGGCTCGTCAAGCCGGTGCGCAAGCAAACGTTGTTCGCGCTCGTCGGGGGCACGCGGCACGCGTCGGCGCGGGGTTCGGAGGCGGCGCGCGAAGCGGCGCCCGATCGCCCGGCAGGCCGCCTCAACGTGCTGCTCGCCGAGGACAACGCGATCAACGCGCTGGTCGCCACCCGGCAGTTGCAGAAGCTCGGCGCCACCGTCGACCACGCGCCCGACGGGCTCGCCGCGCTGGCGCTGGCCGAGACGGCCTTCGAGGCCGGCACGCCCTACGACGCGATGGTGCTCGACATCCGCATGCCCGGCATGGACGGGCTGGAGGTGGCGCGCCGGATCCGCCGGTCGGAGGCGGCGCGCGGCATCGCGCCGGTCCGCCTGGTGGTGCTGAGCGCCGACCTCGTCGACGCCGAACGGCGGAGCGCGTCGCGCGCCGGCATCGACGAGGTGCTGGGCAAGCCGGTCAGCTTCGCCCGCCTCGAAGCGGCGCTGGGGCTCGGCGAGACGGTCTAGGCCTCGTCCGGCGCCAGCCACTTGCCGAGGACCACGCGCGGCGCCGTCTCGAAGCCGAGGCGCTCGTAGAACGAGACGACCTTCGTGTTGGTGTCCCGCACCATCAGCTGGACCTTGACGACGCCGCGCCGGCGGAGCCAGCCCTCCGCCGCCTCGACCATGCGGCGGCCGATGCCGCGCCGGCGCCGGTCCGGGTCGGAGGCGAGGTAGTACAGCCAGCCGCGATGCCCGTCGTGACCGACCATGACGCTGCCCACGATCGCCGCCCCGTCCACCCCCACGAGGACGTCGGACCCGGCCTTGCCGGCCGCGAAGCGGAAATCCGCGCGCGGATCGTTGTGGGGGACGGCGAGCCCGCAGGCGCGCCAGAGCGCGACCACCGCGTCCTCGTCGGCCGGCAGCGCGCTCCTGATCGTCAGCGGCATCGCGCCCCCCTTCTCGTCGGTGCCGGGAGGACCGATCCCGGTTGCACCGCCTCCGGCTTGCACCATAAGACGGTCCCGGTGACACGGTCACCCGGGAGAGCGCGATGGGAACGATGATCGACTTGACCACAGCGGACGGCGCGACGATCGGCGCCTACAAGGCCACGCCGGACGGGACTCCCAAGGGCGGCATCGTCGTCGTGCAGGAAATCTTCGGCGTCAACCACCACATCCGCTCGGTGACCGACCGCGTGGCCGCCGCCGGCTACGTGGCGCTCGCCCCCGCGATCTTCGACCGGGCCGAGCGCGGCGTGGAGCTCGCCTACGATCCCGACGGCATGAAGCGGGGCATGGGCCTCGCGCAGGCGATCCCCCAGGCGCAGCACCTGGCCTCGGTGGAGGCGGCGATCGCCGCGCTGGCCTCGAGCGGTCCGGTCGGCATCGTCGGCTTCTGCCTTGGCGGCACGCTCGCCTTCGCGGCGGCCACGAAGAGCGATCGCCTGACGGCGGCGGTCGGCTTCTACGGTGGCGGCATCGCCAAGATGATCGGGGCCGAACCTCCGCATCCGATGCCGCTCTGCCCGATCGAGCTGCACTTCGGCGAGCACGACGACCACATCCCGCCGGCCGACATCGCCAAGGTCAGGCAAGCCTACCCGGACGTGCCGGTCTACACCTACGACGCCGGGCACGGCTTCAACTGCGACGAGCGCGGCTCCTACGACAAGGCGAGCGCCGAGGCGGCCTGGGCGCGCACGCTCGCCTTCTTCGGACGCGAGATGCGCGCGTAGGAGGAGCGCGCGCGCGGGGAAGCCGCTTCACAGCCCCAGCGTCTCCGGCAGGCGCGCGTGGCTCACCTTGAGCACGTCGAGGACGGCGTCGTGGATCTCCGCCTTGCGGGCGGCATCGCTGATCTTCCCGCCGGCGAGGTCGGTGACGTAGAACACGTCGGCCGCCTTCTCGCCGAAGGTGGCGATGTAGGCGGAGCTGATGTTGAGGTCGAGCTGGGAGAAGACGGAGGTGAGCGCGTAGAGCAGGCCGCGCCTGTCGAGCCCGGCGACCTCCACGACGGTGAAGCGGCTGGACAGCGTGTTGTCGATCGCGACCGTGGGCTCGACGTCGAAGATCTCCGTCCTGGTCTCGCCGTCGCGCTTGGCCACCAGGTCGGCCAGGCGGATCTCGCCGGTCAGCGAACGCTCGATCGCCATGGCGATGCGGCCGGCGCGGCGCAACTCGTCCTCGTCGAGGTCGAAGGCGCGCGTCACGTAGATCATGTCGACGACGAGGCCGTCGGTCGTCGTGAAGACCTGCGCGTCGACGATGTCGGCCGCCGCCGCCGCGCAGGCGCCGGCGATCGTCGAGAGCAGGCGCGGATGGTCGGGTGCGATCACGGTCAGCTCGGTGATGCCGCGCGCCTCGTCCGTCACGTAGTCGACGATGGGTCCGGGCGTCTCCACCTCCGACATGTTGAGCATGCCGGCGTGGCGGATCTTGTGGGCGAGGTCCACCTTGAGCCAGTAGGGCGTCTGGTGGCGGGCGGCGTAGGCGTCGAAGTCGTGCTCGTTCCAGCGCGGCAGGAGCGCCCCGCGCAGCTCGTCGCGGGCCGCGGCCACCCGCCGGTCCCGCGCGACGGTCGCCCGCTCGCCATCGAGGAGGCTCTCCGTTTCCAGGTACAACGTGCGCAGGAGCTCGGACTTCCAGCCGTTCCACACGCCGGGGCCGACGGCGCGGATGTCGCAGATCGTCAGCACCAGCAGCATGGCGAGCCGCTCCGTCGTGCCGACGAGATGGGCGAAGGTCTCGATCGTGCGGAAGTCGGACAGGTCGCGGCGCTGCGCGGTGTCCGACATCACGAGGTGATGCGCGATCAGCCAGGCGACGGTGTCCGTCTGCGCCTCGTCCAGCCCGAAGCGGGGGCAGAGCTTGCGGGCGACCGCGACGCCCACCAGGGAATGGTCCTCCATCCGCCCCTTGGCGATGTCGTGGAGGAAGAGGGCGACGTAGAGCACCGTGCGGTCGGTGATCGCCGGCAGGATCTCCTGCGCCATGGGGTGCTCGATCGTGCTGCGGCCGCTCTCGATGTCGGCGAGGATGCCGATCGCCCGCAGCAGGTGCTCGTCCACCGTGTAGGAGTGGTACATGTTGAACTGCATCAGCGCGACGATGCGGCCGAAATCCGGGATGAAGCGGCCGAGCACGCCGGCCTGGTTCATCAGGCGCAGCACGATCTCGGGGGCGTTGCGCGAGGTGAGGATCGTCACGAACAGGCGGTTCGCCTCCGGGTCGGCGCGCATGCGGGCGTCGATCTTGGTGAGGCTGAGGGTGACGAGGCGCATCGCGTCGGGATGGATGGCGAGGCCGCTCTCGTCGGCGATGGCGAACAGCCGCATCAGGTTGACGGGGTCGCGGGCGAAGGTGGCGGGATCGGCCACCGAGATGCGGGCGTTCTCGACCACGAAATCCTTGTTGGCCAGCCGGTCCTGCCGGCGCCAGATCCGGCCGAAGAAGCGGTCCAGCATCGGCGAGGGCTTGGCCTGGCGTTCCTCCATCGCCGCGCACACGATGGCGGTGAGGTCCCCCACCTCCTTGGCGACGAGGAAATAGTGCTTCATGAAGCGCTCGACGCCGTGGAGGCCGGCGCGGCCGATGTAACCGAGGCGCTCGGCCAGCACGCGCTGGAGGTCGAAGGACAGCCGCTCCTCGCCGCGCCCGGTGACGAAGTGCAGGTGGCAGCGCACCCGCCACAGGAACTCCTCGCAGCGGATGAAGAGCCGGTACTCCTTGCGCGAGAACAGGCCGGCCTGCACCAGCTCGGACGCGTCGCGCACCCGGTAAACGTATTTGGCGATCCAGAACAGGGTGTTGAGGTCGCGCAGGCCGCCCTTGCCGTCCTTGACGTTGGGCTCCACGAGGTAGCGGGAGCGGCCGGCCCTGGCGACGCGGCTGTCGCGCTCGGCGAGCTTGGCGGCGACGAATTCCGCCGGGGTGCCGCTCACCACCTCCCGGTCGAAACGGTCCCGCATGTCGTCGAACAGCGCGCGATCACCCAGGATGCGCCGCGCCTCCAGCAGCGCGGTCCGGATCGTCATGTCGTCGCGCGCGTAGCGCAGGCATTCCTCCGCCGAGCGAGTCGAATGCCCGACCTTCAGGCGCAGGTCCCACAGGACGTACAGCATCCCCTCGACGACCTTGAGCGCCCAGCCGTCGTGTTCGTCGGGGACGAGGAACAGCAGGTCGATGTCCGACCCAGGCGCCAGGGTGGCGCGGCCGTAGCCGCCCACCGCGGCGACGACCAGCCGGCTGCGCGCCTCGACCGGGACCGGGTGGAAGTGTTCGACCACGTAGTCGAACAGGGTGCGGATCAGCTCGTCCTGGATGTTCGACAGGTGGTGGGCGCAGCGCAGGCCGTCGCCGCCATCCTCCAGATCGTGCCGGACGGCGGCGCGGGCGTCCGCCAGGGCGTCGCGGAACAGGGTGACCACGTCGAAATGGGCCACCTCGCCGCCGGCGGCGTGAAGGGCGGACAGCTTGGCCGCGATCGATGCCCGGTCGAACAGGTCGGCGATCGCCAGGTGGCGCCGCACGGGGCGGCGGCGGCGTTGCGAGGCGACGCGTTCGATGATGGCGGCCATCGGTTCCCGATCCCAGGTGGAGTGATGTTGATTCGCCGGTGCGTCGGCGTCCCGGCAAGCCGCCGCGATCGTCCCGTGCCGACATCATGGGACGGGACGCTTGCGCCGCCGTTACGGTCGCCGGGCTCGGGCGTGTCTCGCCTCGATGGCCTCCCACACCGGGATGGCGAGGTCCGGACCGCCGACGCGCTTGATGGCGCGGATGCCGGTGGGCGAGGTCACGTTGATCTCGGTCAGGTAGCCGTCGATCACGTCGATGCCCACCAGCAGCAGCCCGCGCCGCTTGAGCTCGGGGGCGATGGTCGCGCAGATTTCCCGCTCGCGATCGGTGAAGAGGGTGGCGTTGGCGGCGCCGCCCCGCACCATGTTGGAGCGGATGTCGTTCTCCGCCGGCACCCGGTTCACCGCGCCGAGCGGCTCACCGTCGACCAGCACGATGCGCTTGTCGCCGTGCACGATGTTCTTGAGGAAGGCCTGCACGACCCACTGCTCGCGGAGCATGGAGGCGAACAGGTCGTAGAGCGAGCCGAAGTTGCCGTCGCGCTCCGCGAGCTTGAACACGGACGCGCCGCCGTGGCCGTGGAGGGGCTTCATCACCACCTCGCCGTGCGCGCGCCGGAACGCCTCGATCTCCGCCTTGTCGCGGGTGATCAGCGTCGGCGGCATCAGCTGGGGATAGTCCATCACGAACAGCTTCTCCGGCGCGTTGCGCACGCCGACGGGGTCGTTGACGACGACGGTGGACGGCGGCAGCCGCTCCAGCAGGTGGGTGGAGGTGATGTAGGCGAGGTCGAAGGGCGGGTCCTGGCGCAGCAGCACGACATCCATCGTCGCGAGGCTGACCGACGTGGCCTCGCCCAGCGAGAAATGGTTGCCGAGTTCGTCGCGCACCTGGACGGGCGCGGCGCGGGCCACCACCTCGCCGCCGCGCAGGCTGAGGTCCTCGGGGCGGTAATAGTGCAGGCTGTGGCCGCGCGCCGTCGCCTCGAGCATCAAGGCGAACGTCGTGTCCCCGGCGATCGCCACGCGCTCGATCGGGTCCATCTGGACCGCAACCTTCAAGGGCATGCTCGCTCCTCCATCATCGCGGCATCCGCGCCGTCGATCCGCGTCGCCGCCAAACGGCACCAGATCGGCGGGCTTGCCGAAGCATTAACCAGCCGTGAACGCAATGTCCCTAGGTTACGTTGGTGCCGCCGAGGGACAGGACGTTATGGGCATCGTTTCGATTGGCCGAAGCCTCATGCTCAGGCAGGCGTTGCTCGTCTGCCCGATGCTCGCGCTCGGCGGCTACGCCACTTTCGCGGTGCAGCACGTCGCCGAGGCGCCCTCCGCCGGCGGGTCGAGCGTGGCGGCGGCGGCGCAGGCCGCGTCCTCCGACATCCTGATCGCGACGGCGGTCGCCGTGCTGGCGTTGCTCGCCATCGCCCTTCCCGTCATGCACCTTACCTTCGGCAAACCGTTGAAGGCAATGGCGAGCGCCGTCGAGGGCCTCGCGGCGGGGGACCTGTCCTTCGCGCTCGACGGCGCGGATCGCGACGACGACATCGGCCGCTCCATGCGCGCCCTCCTGCAGCTGCGCGGCGCGGCGACCGCCCGCGCGCAGGCCGACGCGGCCCGGACCGGGACGGAACACGCCGCGAAGGCCGATGCGCGGGAAACGGCGATGGCCCTGAGGATCGAGGTGTTCTCCCAGGAGCTCGCGGCCAAGGTCCAGCGGGTCGGCAGCATGAGCAAGCGCCTGGGCGATGCGGCGGAAATGATGGTGACCGCCGCGCGCCACGCCAGCGACGGGTCCGACCACGCGACCTCCGCCTCGACGAACGCCGCCGGCGACGTGTCGTCGGTCGCGATCGCGTCCGAGCAGCTGCTCGACTCGATCGAGGAGATCAGCCGCCAGGTCGTGCAGTCCACCAACGTCGTCAAGGACGCGGTCGAGCGCGCGGTGGCGACCAACGCCGGCATGGGGCGGCTCTCGACGGCGGCGCAGAAGGTCGGCGATGTCGTCAGCCTGATCTCGCGCATCGCGGCGCAGACCAACCTGCTCGCGCTCAACGCCACGATCGAGGCGGCGCGCGCCGGCGAGGCGGGGCGCGGCTTCGCCGTCGTCGCCCAGGAGGTCAAGACGCTGGCGACCCAGACCGCCAAGGCGACCCAGGACATCACCGGCCAGATCGCCGAGATGCAGGAAGCCACCGACCTTTCGGTCGAGGCGATCGACCGCATCCAGAAGAAGATCAGCGAGGTCGAGCACATCTCGACCATCATCGCCGCCGCCGTGCACGAACAAGGCGCCGCCACCCAGGAGATCGCCCGCAACGTCCGCTCCGCCGCCGCCGGAACGCAGACCATGTCGAGCCAGATCGGGAACGTGGTGCGATCGGTCGGCGAGACCAGCGCCAGCGCGACATCCGTCGTCCACCTCGCCCGCGAACTCGACGAGATCGCCACCGGCATGGCCAGCCTCGTCAACGGCTTCTCGCAGACGATCCGGGCGGCGTAGGCACCCGCGGAACGCGATCGGATCGGCGGCGCCTCGGGCCCGGGCAAGCCCGCCGCTCCATGAGCTCGCCGAAGGTCTTGGATCTCGCCGCCAAAATCTCGCCGCCAAATGCTGGTCGGCTCCCTCGCCCGCCCTCCTGTCGCGATCACGTGCCCCATGTCCGCCCATCCATCGGCGATACCGGCGAGCGGCACCGTCCGCCGCTTGCGCGTCCTGCTCGCGGCCTCGCTCGTCGTGCCGGCCCTGCTCTTCGGCGCGGCGATCTGGCAGGAGCATCGCGTTCTGCTCGCCGAAGCCGGCCAGCACGCCGAGCGGTCGGCCGAGGTGCTGGAGCAGCACGCGTCGGCGGCGTTCCACGCCTATGAACTCATCTTCGCGCGCGTCGACGAGCACCTGCGCACGGCGCCCCGGGAGGGCGAGGCGGCGCGTCACGCCTACCTGGCCGCGATCGACCACGAGCTGAAGGAGGTCGGCTCGCTGTTCCTGACCGACGCGGACGGCCGGATCACGGCGCACAGCCGCTTCTACCCCGTACCGGTCACGAACGTGGGGGACCGCGACTTCTTCCGCATGCTGACCCGCGCCGAGGTCGAGCCGGCCGGTGGCGACGGCGCCGTCCCGAGCCTCGACGCGAGCGGCCTCGCCGTCGGCACCCCCAACACCGGGCGCCTCAGCGGCTCCCTCAAGCTCAACATCGCGCGCGCGGCGAGGACACCGGACGGACGGTTCGCCGGCGCGATCACCATCTCGGTGGCGCAGGAATATTTCGAGGCCTTCCACCGCACCCTGTCCGACTCGCCGGGGGACAGCATGGCCCTCGTGCGCGCCGACGGAACGGTGCTGGCCCGCAGCCCGTCCCTGAACACCGACCAGATGCAGCAGGCGCTCAGCCCCGGGAACCAGCAGGCCGTGATGGCCCGCCTGCTGGGGGGCGCGACGACTTTCGCCTCCACGCTCGACGGTGTCGAGCGCATCGCCGTCTTCCGGAAGCTCGCCGCCTACCCGATCTACGTCGGCTACGGCCTGAACACGGCGGCCGTGCTGGGTCCGTGGCGCCTCCACGTGCTCATCTACGGCGGGGTCGCGCTGCTCGCCGCCCTGACGCTCTGCGGCGTCACGTGGCTCGCGCTGAGCGCCGCCCAGGAGGAGGCCCGCGCGCGGACCATCCTGGTCGACGAGATGGGACGGCGCGAGGCGGCCGAGGCGGCGTTGCGGCAGGCGCAGAAGATGGAGGCGGTGGGTCAGCTCACCGGCGGCATCGCGCACGACTTCAACAACCTGCTCGCGGTCGTCCTCGGCAACCTCGAACTCCTGGCCAAGCGCCTGCCCGACGACCCGCGCCTGCGCCGCTACGTGGAGGGCGGTATCGAGGGCGCGCGGCGCGGCGCGGCCTTGACCCAGCGCATGCTCGCCTTCTCGCGGCGCCAGGACCTCAAGTTCGAGGCCGTCGACCTTCCCGCCCTGGTGGCCGGCATGACCGACCTGCTGGTGCGCTCGCTGGGTTCCAACATCACGGTCGAGACGCGCTTCCCGGTCCGGCTCGCGCCGGCGCGGGTCGATGCCCACCAGCTCGAGGCCGCCCTCCTGAACCTCGCCGTGAACGCGCGCGACGCCATGCCGGGCGGTGGCACGATCGTGATCGCGGGACGCGAGGCGGCGGATGGTCCCGAAAGGCCGCCCGGGCTGGCGTCGGGGCCCTACGTCGTGCTCGCGGTGACGGACAGCGGCGAGGGCATGGACGCGGCGACGCTGGCGCGGGCCGCCGAACCGTTCTTCACGACCAAGGTGGTGGGCAAGGGCACCGGTCTCGGCCTCGCCATGGTGCACGGGCTGGCGGCGCAGTCCGGCGGGACGCTGCGGATCGAGAGCACGCCCGGCCGGGGCACGGGCGTCGAGCTGTGGCTGCCGGTATCCCCCGACGCGGCGACGCCCGCCGCCGCGCCGGCGCCGATCCCCGCGGCCGGACGGGCCTGCCGGGTGTTGCTGGTCGACGACGATCCCCTCGTGCTGGAAGGCACGGCGGCGATGGTGGAGGACCTCGGCCATCACGTCGTCAGGACGGGATCGGCGCGGGAGGCCCTCGGGGTGCTTCGCGCGGGCACGCCGGTCGACCTGTTGATGACGGATCATGCCATGCCGACGATGACGGGGCTCGAACTGGCGAGGGAGGTGGCGGTGCTGCGTCCCGGCCTGCCGATCCTGCTCGCGAGCGGCTACGCGGAGGTGTCCGAGGCCGACGTGGCTTGCCTGCCGCGCCTGCCGAAGCCCTTCACGCAGGCCGCGCTGGCGCATGCGATCGCGGATGTCACGCGGGCGGAAAGCGTCGGCGGGACCGTCGTGCGGCTACCCCGCCGGAGCCCTCAATCCCGATGGGACGATGTCGGAGGCGCCGCGCCGCCGGGCGGCGAGCCCGATGTGCCGCCCCGCGGACCGGACGCTTTCACACATCGTCTTCCGTGAAGATCATGTCGGCGAAGGCGACATCCTCGCCGTAATCGTTCACCGGCTCGGCGGCCAACGAGAGACCGGCGTCGGGGATCGCTTCGGGAGCCGTGTCGGCCGCGCGCACGGCGACGATCTGCGCGCCGGGGAAATGGGCGAGCACGCTGCGCACCAGGGGGTCACGCTCGATGTCCGACCGTTTCTCGCCATCGCGCGCCTGCGCCTGCTCGGCCAGCGTCGGGGCGCCGGGATCGCGTGACAGGGCGACGACCCATCGCGCGCCGGTCCACTCCTGCAGCTTGCGCATCAGCGCCTGCGGCAAGGTCTGCGGCGCCCCCGGCGCCAGCGAGAACTCGATCGATCCTTCCTCGAAGCGCACGAGGTGCACGTCGCGCTCCAGCGCCGTCTTCAGCTGGATGTCGCGCTTCCGCGCCGCCAGGGCGACGAGGTCCTCCAACCGGTTGAGCCTGGGGGCCGGCTCTGCCGCGACGGGCGGGGCCTCCACCCGCGCGGCCGTGGCCTGCATCGGCAGGGACGGCGACGCGACGACCGCCAGCGACGCCCGGCCGCCGGACCCCTCGCCCCGCCCCTTGTTCGATCCGCCATCCGGGGCGTGCGACACCGCCGGACGGGCGCCCGCGCCGCCACCCAGGCGACGCAGCACCTCGTCGGGCGGCGGAAGGTCGGCGGCGTAGGCGAGGCGCACCAGCACCATGTCGGCGGCGGCGAGCGGGCGCGGAGCGTCCTTGACCTCCCCCAACCCCTTCAGCAGCAGCTGCCAGGCGCGGGTCAGCACCGCCATCGACAGCGCCTTGGCGAACAGCTTGCCGCGAACCCGCTCCTCCGGCGAGGCGGCGGGATCGTCGGCGGCCTCCGGCACCAGCTTCACCCGGGTGACGAAGTGGACGAAGTCGGCGAGGTCGACGAGGATCTGCCCAGGCTCGCCGCCGGAATCGTGCAGCTCCTTCAGCGTGCGCAACGCCGACGCCATGTCGCCCTTCATGACCTGCTCGAACAGGTCGATCACCCGCGTGCGGTCGGCGAGGCCCAGCATGGCGCGCAACGTCGCCGCGTCCAGCGTGCGGCCAGCGCCCGCGCCGAGCGCGATCGCCTGGTCGAGGAGCGACAAAGCGTCGCGTACCGAGCCTTCCGCCGCCCTGGCGATGACGGCGAGCGCCTCCTCCTCGACCGGCACGTTCTCCCTGGCGCAGATCCGGGCGAGGTGGGCCACCATCACGGACGGCTCGATGCGACGCAGGTCGAAGCGCTGGCATCGCGAGCGCACCGTCACCGGCACCTTCTCGATCTCCGTCGTCGCGAACAGGAACTTGACGTGGTCGGGCGGCTCCTCGAGCGTCTTCAGCAGGCCGTTGAACGCCTGCTTCGACAGCATGTGCACCTCGTCGACGATGTAGATCTTGGTGCGCGCCATCACCGGGCGGTAGCGGGAACTGTCGATGATCTCGCGCACGTCGTCGATGCCGGTGTGCGAGGCCGCGTCCATCTCGATCACGTCGACGTGCCGGCTCTCGATGATCGCCTGGCAGTGGGCGCCGATCTCCCGCATCTGGATCGTCGGCCTGGTGACCGCCGCGCGCTCGCCGAGCAGCGGCAGCTCGTAGTTGAAGGCGCGCGCGAGGATGCGGGCGGTCGTCGTCTTGCCGACGCCGCGTACGCCGGTCAGCATGTAGGCCTGGTGGATGCGGTCGAGGTCGAAGGCGTTCGACAGCGTGCGGACCATCGCCTCCTGGCCGATCAGGTCCTCGAACGAGTTCGGCCGGTACTTCCGCGCCAGCACGCGGTACGGCTCGGCCTTCTTGGACGCCGCCTCGGTCGAGGCCTGGTCGGCGAAGAGCTTGCCGAGGCCCTCGGAGGGGCCGGACTCTTCGGATGGGGTCGCGTCGCTCATTCCCTGGTGTGTGTGCCGAGCCAGCCCGAGGGTCAAGGGCGTACGGATGAACCGCGCCGCCGCCCGCGACCGCGCGCCTGACGAAGCGCCGTACCTGACCAAGGACGAGGGAACGGGGTGGGAGGTTGGACAGAGACCCGCCCGGTCTCGTTAGGGCTGCTTCCTTCCGGACCTGACCCGGTTGGCGAGTGGAACGTCCACCGCCAACCTCCCGGGCGCAGTCTGGACCATCGCGGCGCGTTTCGCAACGGCGCGGCCGAGGCCGCTTGGCTAGACCGACAGCGTCGCGACCTCGCCCATGTCGCGCCCCGGCAGGTCGCGCGGCTGGCGGAACACGACGGCGGCGGCGGCGATCGCGCTGCCGAGCACGAAGACCTCGATGGCCGCGGCCAGGCCGATGCCGCGCCCCGTCAACGGCAGCACGTAGGTGGCGATCGCCTGCGCGCCGGCGGCGACCGCGTAGGCGAGGCCCATGCCGAACGAGCGCACGACGTTGGCGAAGCGCCGCGACAGGTAGTAGGGCACGAGGGCGAACAGGCCGCTCGACGACCCGCCGACGACCAGCGCGGTGAGAACGACCAGGGGCAGCGCCGTGGCGCTGGCGAAGGGGACGATGCCGAGCGAGGTCACGAGGAGGCAGCCGAGGATGGTCGGACGGTCGCCGATGCGCGCCGCCAGCCAGCCGGACAGCAGCTTGCCCCCGATCGAGCCGATGGAATAGGCGGCGATCGCGGCGAACACGTTGTGCGGGTCGAAGCCGTGCACGGTCTTCAGCAGGGTCGGGTAGAACGCGTAGACCGACGCGGTCAGGAACTGCAGCGCCGCCATGAAGCCGCAAGCCTGCCAGGCCGCCAGGTCCATGCGGAAGCGGGGGCGCGCCGCCGCCTCGCGCACGGTGCCGCGCCGCCGCGTCTCGGCCCGCTCCTTTTGGGTGCGCAGCCACACGGGGCTCTCGGCGACGCCGACGCGGATGAAGGCGACGAGCACCGCCGGCGCGATGCCCACGATGAACAGCGCGCGCCAACCGTAATGGGGGACGATCAACGCCTCGATGCCGGCGGCGGCGAAGAAGCCGCACTCGTAGCCGGCCATCATCAGCGAGGAGGCGGTCGAGCGGGCGCGGTCCGGCACGCTTTCCATGAGCAGCGACGCCGACGCCGTCCATTCCCCGCCGAAGCCGATCCCGAAGAGGAACTGGATGACGAGGAGCGCGGCGTAGCTCCAGGCGAGGCCGGACAGGCCGGAGAAGGCGGCGAACCAGATGACGCTCGCCATGAAGGTGAGCTTGCGCCCGTAACGGTCGGCCAGCCAGCCCCAGCCGATGTTGCCGAAGATGCGGCCGACGCTCTGCGCGGTGATGACGAGGCCCATCGCGGTGAGGCCGACGCCGAAATGCTTGCCGATCTCGGGCAGGACGAGGAGCAGCGCGACCTGGTCGAAGGCATCGAGGAACCAGCCGAGGAAGCAGGCCAGCACCAGGCGCCAATGCGGGCGCAGCAGCGCGAGCGGCGCTTCCTCCGCCGGATCGTGGATGGTGTCCCGGGTCATGCGCGTCCCTCAAACAAGTCGTGCCGGAGCCGTGATGACGCGGGTCGCCGCCATCCTATGGCATAACCCAGGTTGCCTGAACCAGGTCGACGACATCACATCGTATCCGGTGTCCGGTATCGAGTGCCGGATGGTCGCATCCGCGGCGAGCGCCGATCGCCGGGCGGCGGCCACCTTTCCCACGCTCGTCGATGGACGCCGGTGCTTCCAGCCGCTACCTCCACGGGATACGTTCGGCCGTCCCGCCCGCGCCCGGAGTTCGCAAGCCTTGCTCGATCGTTCGCACGCCGCCGGTTTCGCCCTCAACACGCTCGACCGCCTGTCGAACCAGCGCGAGGACGAGGGCTTCGTCGCCGACCTGCGCGCCGCCGGGACATCGCGCGTGCTCGTCCTCGTCGGCGAGATCCCGGCGCTCAAGCTCGACGGAGGGACCCACGACGCCGTCTTCACCTTCGCCGAGGCGGAAAGCCTCGGCGAGGCCCACCACACCGTGTTCCTCGGCCGCCAGGGCGAGCATGCCCTGTTCGCCTCCCTGATCGAGGCGACCCCGGACGACGTGCGGGAACGCGGCGACCTGTCCTTCGTCGACCTTCGCACCATCGCGGTGCAGGGGCTCGTTTCCCCGGAGATCGTGGGGGCGCTGGGCCAGGCCAAGAGCCTGCTGCACTGGCACAAGCACAACGGCTTCTGCGGCAATTGCGGCGAGCCGACCCGGGCCTCGGCCGGCGGGTCGCGCCGCGAGTGCGACCGTTGCAAGCGCCACCATTTCCCGCGCGTGGAGCCGGTCGTCATCATGCTCGTGACGGAGGGCGAGCGTTGCCTGCTCGGCCGGCAGGCGCGCTTCCCGCCCGGCATGTACTCCTGCCTCGCCGGGTTCGCGGAGGTCGGCGAGACGCTGGAGGATGCCGTGCGCCGCGAGATCATGGAGGAGGCCGGGCTGGAGGTCGGGCGCGTCGCGTACCACGCGTCCCAGCCCTGGCCGTTCCCCTCCTCGCTCATGCTGGGCTGCATGGCGGAGGCGACCTCGACCGACCTGACGGTGGACGCCAACGAACTGGAGGACGCGCGCTGGTTCTCCCGCGACGACGTCAAGCTGATGCTGACCAAGACGCATCCCGAGGGTTTCACCTGCCCGCCCAAGCTCGCCATCGCCAACCTGCTGATGCAGGCGTGGACGCGGGCGTGACGCGTCCGCGGCTCCAGCCCGGCGGCGCGCTCGTCCTGTTCTCGGGCGGCCAGGACTCGACGACCTGCCTCGCCTGGGCGCTCGAACGCCACGAGCGCGTCGAGACGCTTGGCTTCGACTACGGCCAGCGCCACCGCATCGAGCTGGACCAGCGGCCGGTGCTGCGCGCCGCGTTGCACGAGGGCTTCCCGGCTTGGCGGGATCGGCTCGGAGACGACCACACGATCGACCTCGCCGCGCTCGGCGCCATCGCCGACACGGCGATGACCCGCGACATCGCGATCGAGGCCGACGCCAAAGGCCTGCCCAACACCTTCGTGCCCGGCCGCAACCTGCTGTTCCTCGCCTTCGCCGCCGCGCTCGCGCATCGACGCGGGCTGCGGCACATCGTGGGCGGCATGTGCGAAACGGATTATTCCGGCTACCCCGACTGTCGCGACGACACGGTGAAGGCGACGCAGGTCGCCCTCAACCTCGGCATGGAAAGCCGCTTCGTGATCGAGACGCCGCTGATGTGGCTCGACAAGGCGGCGACCTGGGGGCTCGCCGGGGCGCTCGGCGGCCGCCCGCTCGTCGACCTGGTGATCGAGCACACCCACACCTGCTACCTCGGCGAGCGCGGCACCCGCCATCCCTGGGGCTACGGCTGCGGCACCTGCCCGGCCTGCGCCCTGCGCGCGCAGGGATGGGCCGGCTACGCGATGGTCGGGGCGTCGTAGATCGGTTGATCCGCGTCGCCGGACGCGCCGTCGACGCCCTCGCCGCGAAACTGCGCCTCCCAGTACGAGCGCGTGACGTTGTGCGCGATGAAGTGCTTGTAGCGCCTCTGTGCCCTCGCGATGCGGAAGACCAGGAGACGCCGTTTGGCGATCCTGCGGAGGCCGTCGAACAGCGCCGACCGATCGAGCGTGAAGACGCCGAGGTCGAGTCCTTTCCCGAAGACGGCCTTTCCGGCGCCTCCCAAACCCGTGCGCCGCAATTCCCAGACGATCGCGGCGTGGCGAACGCCCTCGCTGCGTCGCGACAGGGCGGGGAAGAGATGCCCGGCGAACGGCGACCGCGCCTTGAGCCGGTCCCGCCCGCTCCATCGCTGAGGCTCGAGCTTCAGGAGATCGTCGAGCGTCGGCTTGCCGCGGCTGGTCGAAGACCTCAGGCGCGCGAGCGTCCGCAATGGAGCCGGCGTCCGCGTGAACGTGTCCGGCCCGCGCATGACGTCGTCGACGCCCTCCAGGATGGCATCCATGGTGGCATAGTCGAAACGGTACGCGCATCTCTCGGCCGTGTTCAGGCAGAGGGTCAGCGTGCGTCGCGCCCCCTTGCGCGTGCAGTGCATGAGCGACAGCGCCAGCCAGGCCCGGTAGGTCAGGTACTCGGTCGCCGGGCCGAGCTTCGTCCCGAAGCTGTCGCACCAGGTGGCGACGCCGTTCAACGTGACGATCCGGAACGGGTTGGACAGGCTGAAGTGGACGTCGTCCCCCCTGACGAAGAAAGGGAACGGCAGCCTTTCCACCGCCGCCAGCGGAAAGGCGAAGAACCACCAGCCGCCGTAGTTGACATCCTCGTCGCTCTCGTTGCCGCAAAGCGCCTCCAGCTTGGAGAGGTCCTTCCCGTGCCGATTGGAGATCCAGCACTGCTCGGCTCTTCCGGACAGTTCGAGCCTGGCGCCCTTCTCGTGCTGGACGCACGGTCGGTCGGCGAGCAGCATCGCCCCGGCCACCGCGACCTTGGGGTCCGTGGCGTAGGCGAGGAGGGCGATGGTGCGCCGGATGCTTTCGGCTTCGCAGCTCGCGTCGTCGTCCATGAACAGGGCGTGGGTGAAGCGCCCGGCGTCGATCGCCTCCAGCAGACCGCGCGTGAAGCCTCCCGCGCCGCCGAGGTTCGGGTTGCGAATGACGGTGAGGGTCTTCGATCGCGTCGGGTCCAGCGTCCCCTCGTTGTCGATGACGTAGAGTTCGACCGATCCCAAGGGGGTGCGGCCGCAGACGTGGTCGGCGAAGTCGGCCATCGCCTGCCGCACCAGGCGTTCGCGGCCGAACGTCGTGATCACCGCCGCCAGGCTCACGTCGCGCCGCGGCGGGCTGCGCGTGACCCAGGCGGCCGAGGTCAGGCAGGCGTCCGAGGCCCCCGCGTGCACGCGGACGCCGAGCATCTCGCCGCCGAGGGTCGAGAGCGGGGGCAGCGGAATGTCCTCGGGCGCCTCGCGCAGCGTCACCTCGCGCCGCAGGATCCGCCACGCGGCGCCCTCGGCGACGTAAAGGGCCCCCACGATCGTGACGGTGCCGGCACCGGACACGCGCAGGGCGATGTCCTCGATGCCGGTCTGTTC
This sequence comes from uncultured Beijerinckiaceae bacterium, assembly GCA_964244495.1. Lineage (GTDB taxonomy): Bacteria > Pseudomonadota > Alphaproteobacteria > Rhizobiales > Beijerinckiaceae > RH-AL1. The sequence continues at coordinate 65,360 of CAXTIU010000009.1, read as the reverse complement.
GCGCCATTTCCTGTGACTGAACGCGTTGAAGAACGTGCAAAGGTCGACCACGCCGCCGGCCGGCACCCGGAGGCCGGAACCCTGGTCGAGACGGACACCGCCCGCCACCGTCCGGGCGTAGAGGCCGAGCTTGTGGGCCCGCCCCTCGTCGGCGAAGACGAACGCTTGAAGGACCTTGGCGTCGAGCGTCTTGGCATCAAGAAGCTCGGCATCGTCACCCGGGCTGCTCGTCATGGACCCCCGGCCCTTTCGCCGGGATCGACCCTCGCGGCGGCGCGGCACGTCACGAGGCGCCCGGTCGGCGGCGTCACGGCCGGCTCGCCATGGTCGATCGGGGCAGCCACGGCAGGAAATGCGACAGGATGGCGGACAGCATGAGCGTCCTCGCCTTGCTGTACATCTTCGCCGCGACACCGATGCTCCCGAGAGGGCCAAGATGGGCGCGCCGACGCGCGAGCTGACGCAAGGCCCTGTGCCTGTACGCGTCCCGGATACCGGGTTCTATGCGTTCCAGGGCCCATACGTGGCAATTCAGCTCGACGCGGAGCATCTGCCTGTCCGAACAGGGGCCCGCGATGGCGACCATCTTCGCGTCCAGCCATTCGAAGACCTCGAAGAAGGCGAACAGCCTTTCGTCCCTCGCGGCGATATCCTGGCCGGCGCGGCCCTGGCGATAGTTGTACCCGATCTCGGGCAGCAACACGATGCGGGCCGCGCGCGCGAAGGTTTCGAACTGGAAGGCGGTGTCGTCGAAGCTGCGGATATGGACGGGAAACGAGATCTTGTGACGGCTGAGGAACTCGCGCCGGTAGAGCCGGCGCCAGATGGTCGGGCGGGTCGCCGCCAGTTCGATCGCGCGGGTGACGACGCGCTGTTCGCCGCACAACAATCGCAGGTCGCCTTCCGATGGGGGCGTCACCACCGATCCGTCGGCATACACCTCCCGGTACCCGCACTGCGCGATCTCCACGTCGTGGAGGCAGGCCGCGCGAAAAAGCGTCTCGAACATCGTCGGTTCCACCCAGTCGTCGCCGTCGACGAAACCGACGAACTCCCCCCTCGCTTCCCTCAGGCCCGTCGACCGCGCGGCGGCGCAGCCTCCGTTCGCTTGATGGATCAGGCGCAGGCGACCGGGGAACCGCGTCGCGAACTCGGTGGCGATCGCGGCGGTGGCATCGCGTGACCCGTCATCCACCACCACGATCTCGACGGACTCGATGGTCTGCCGGACGAGCGAACTCAGGCACTGCTCGAGCTGCCCGGCCACGTCGTAGACGGGAACGACGACGGAAACCTCGACGGGTCTCGTCCTCATCGCGCCCGTGACAAGGCGGCGGCCGTTCGCGAGGTCCCGCAAGTGGAAGCGACGCGCGACGCGGCACGCGCGGCGGTAAACCGCCAATGGATCGATGTCCGCGCTCCGGAACGTGCCGCACAGCCATTCGAGATCGGCGCCTTCGAGCCAGGCCCAGATCTCGGGGAAACGCTCGGCGTTCACGCGGACGAACGAGACCCTGGGAAGGAGGCGCTCGATCGCTCGCGTGTCGGCGGGATCAAGGCAAACGACCTCGCCGTAGCGGCCGAGCGAGCGGGCGACCGCGCCCCTGCGCGCGGGATCGGGCTCGATGATGACGATGGTCGCCGCCGCCAGCCGCGCTTGCGCGATGTGCGCTTCGAGGCCCGATCGCGCCCCGACGTACATCAGCGTCGGCGCCGATCCCGCCGCCGGCGACCATGACGCTCCCCGTTCATCCTCGCGCAGGCGCCGGACGTCCCCCTCGAAGATGTCGTCCTTCAACTCGGGCAGCATTCGTTCCGACGCCATGCCGATCAACGGCGACGATGACAGCATGACCGGCCTCTGGAATGCTCCTCGACGTTGTTCGACGACGGGCGGGGACGCGTGAGGCGTTCCGCCGCTTCGATCGCGCGGCCTAGGCCGCCACGAGCGTCCTGTTGCGCAACCACGCCTCGACACCCATCAGGGCTTGGTTGATGACCTGATCCATGTCGAGGTAGCGATAGGTTCCACAGCGTCCGATGAACGTGACGTTCTGCTGTGCCCTGGCGAGTTCGACGTAGGATGCGTAGAGGCGGTCGTTGTGCTTGTCGGCGGTCTTGACGGGGTAGAACCGCTCCATGTTGTTCTGGCGGTAGTCGCAAGGCTCCTCGCGCGTGAAAAGGCGCTTGCCCTTGTCGTGGAGCACGTGACCCGGGAGGAGGTGCCACGCGGTTTCCCGGGTGTAGATGTCGCGGTCCGTGAAGTTCAGGACGCTGCATCGGTCGGCGACGCCGGACCACGGTTCTCCGACATGGGCCTCGTCGACGCAACGGTCGTGGAACCGGATGGAACGATAGGGCAGCTCTCCCTCGCTGAAGCCGAAGAACTCGTCGATCGGCATCGAAAGGAACGTGTGCAACGCGGTCCGGGTCATCGCGTGATCGAAGGGCGTGTTCAACGAGACCGCGATGAGGGGATGATCGAGGATGCGACCGATCAGCCGGGTATAGCCGCCCTCGGGGAGGATCTGGCATTCCGATGTCGGGAAATAGGTGTCTTCCCGATCGAAGCGGAGCGGCAGGCGCTTGACGACCGAGGCATCCATCTCCTCGAGGTCGAGATCCCACATCTTCTTCGTGTAGGTCCGGAAGAACAGGTCGGTGAGCACGGTCCCGATGCGCGATTCCAGGTGTTCCGCGGCGTTGCGCGGCTTCTCGCGAGACACGGACACGCGAGCCAGGTGGGCCTCCACCTCGGCGGCGCTGTCGAATCTCGTGCCGAACACCTCGTTGACGGTGTCGAGGTTGATGGGCATCGGCGCGGTTCTTCCGCCGGGAAGAACCGCCCTCACACGGTGCTTGTAGGGGACCCAGTCGGCGAAGCGGCGGACCCAGTCGAGGACGCGCTGATTGGCGGTGTGAAAGAGATGGGGACCATACCTGTGCACCAGGATGCCTTCGGGCCCGACCTCGTCGAAAGCGTTGCCGGCGATGTGGGACCGCTTGTCGATGACGAGAACGCGATGACCAGCCTCGGCAATCGAACGGGCATGAACCGCGCCGGAAAAACCGGCACCGACGACCAGCGTTTGAGCGACTCTGAAGTTCATTACACCCTCAACCCGGGACCCGAAGGCAAGGATAAACGAAGGCGAACGATATTTCGCCCCAATAAATAGCGGCATAACGGAAGTTTGGCGCGGGGGTGTTTTCCATGTGACAGTGCAACGACGCGGGTTTACAGATGTTTGTGTGAAAAAATCCCACGTTGACAGTCAAGGACATCGCCGGCGCAGGTCCGAGCGGCGCGACTCGAATGTCGGCGATCGGGCCACGACGCGTGGCGGGGGGACGAAGGGGGGGAACCCACGGTCGCCCGTGACGCTTTTCGGGACGCGCGGCGGATCGTTTTCCCGCGGCGCGACGTTCACGCGGCGATGTCGCGACGGACGGAGGTTTGACATGGTGCATGGCGACCCGTTCGACCTCGCCCGGTTCGTGGGCGCGCAGGAGCCCGTGTTCGCCGCCGTTCTCGCGGAGCTGCGCGCCGGCCGGAAGCGAAGCCATTGGATGTGGTTCGTCTTCCCCCAGGTGCGCGGGCTCGGCGCGTCGGCGATGGCGACGGCCTACGGCATCGGCTCGCTCGGCGAGGCGGCGGCCTACCTCGACCATGCCGTCCTCGGGGAGCGCCTGAGGCTCTGCACCCGCGCGGTCCTCGACATCGAGGGCCGATCCCTTCACGCGATCTTCGGCGCACCGGACGACGCCAAGTTCCGGTCGTCGATGACCCTTTTCGCGCGCGCCGCCGACGGACGGGAGCCGATGTTCCAGGCGGCGCTCGATCGGTTCTGCGCGGGTTCTCCCGACGAGCGCACGCTGCGGCTGCTGGCGGCGTAGCGGACGCGGCCTCGCGAGCCGCGCCGATGCCCTCCCCCCGTCCGGGTCAGGCGGCGTCGACCGCCGCGCGCGGGTAGTCGATGTAGCCTTCCGGCCCCTGGCTGTACCAGGTCGCCATGTCGTCCTCCGCGAGCGGAAGGTGGCGGGCGAGCCGGTCGGGCAGGTCCGGGTTCGCGATGAAGGTGCGGCCGAAGGCGATGGCGTCGGCGAGGCCGGCATCCAGCGCGGCCATCGCCTCGGCGCCCCGGTAGTCCGAGTTCAGCACCAGCGGCCCCTCGAACGCCTCGCGGATCGCCGGGGCGACCGGCGCGGTGTCGGCCTTGCGGAACGTGCCGTCCGCGCCGGGCTCGCGCAGTTCGAGGAAGGCGAGGCCGAGCGGCGACAGGCACGCCGCGGCGGCGGCGAACAGCGCCTGCGGATCGCTGTCGTCGCAGCCCTGGACGGCACCGTTCGGCGACAAGCGCACGGCGGTGCGGCCGGCGCCGATCGTGGCGACGACCGCTTCGCTCACCTCGCGCAGGAGGCGGATGCGACGGTCGACGCTGCCGCCGTAGGCGTCGTCGCGCCGGTTCGGCGTGTCGCGCAGGAACTGGTCGATCAGGTAGCCGTTCGCGGCGTGGATCTGCACGCCGTCGAAGCCGGCGTCCATGGCGTGGCGCGCCGCGCGGCGGTAGTCGTCGAGGAGGATGGGCACCTCGTCGCTCGTCAGGGCCCTCGGCGCGACGTGGGGCTTCTTGCCGTCGTAGGTGCGGGCCTCGCCCGGCGCGGCGGAGGCCGACGACGACACCGGCCGCGCCCCGCCCAGGAAGTCGGGATGGACGAGGCGTCCCATGTGCCAGAGCTGGGCGATGATGCGACCGCCCGCCCGATGCACCGCCGCCGTGACCGGGCGCCACGCCGCGACCTGCTCGTCGCTCCACAATCCCGGCGCGTAGGGCCAGCCCAGGCCCTGCTGGCTGATGCCCGTCGCCTCCGAGATGATCAGGCCGGCGCCGGCCCTCTGCGCGTAGTACTCCGCCATGATCGGGGTCGGCAGGTGGGCGCGGGTGGCGCGGGCGCGGGTGAGCGGCGCCATCAGGACGCGGTTGGGCGCTTCGATGGCGCCGAGGCGGATCGGATCGAAGAGGGAAGCGGTCATGGTGGATCGTTCCGGAATGGCTCGGACGGCCGGGTGCGACGGAACTGGACCGGTGGGACGGCGGGGTCAAGATCGCGCCCATCCCGGAGGCGGCCGGCCATCGGCGCCGGCGTCACTTCTTGGCGGCCGCCGGAGCCGGGCCGGACCCATCGTCGGCCAGGCACTTGGCGAGGGTCACGTAGGGACGCCGCTTGACCTTGCGGCTGAGCTTGAGGCAGGCGCCCGCCGTAGCCTCGGGAACCTTGTCCCACCTCTGCAGGACCGCCGCGCGCGCTTCGGATTCGGCCACGACGCACTCGCTCATGGCATCGGCGTTCTTCCCGTGGGCGGCCTCGCACTGAGCGTTGATGTCGAGCAGCGGCGGCATGGTCGTCGCGGCGCGCGCCTCGCGGACGCAGCGAAGCGACACGACGCCGCTCAGGAGGAGGCACGCCAAGGCCGACCGCACCACGAGGGCGGACGCGGGACGCGTCGGGGGCCGGGCCGCGCGAGCGAAACGCACCGGGGGGGAAAGGCTGTTCAAGCTCAGAGGCCTATTTCTTGGTCGTCGCGAGGTAGGCGACGACGTTCTTGCGCTGGTCCTCGTTGGCCAGCATGTAGAACATCTTGCCCGAGCCGGTCACCGTCTTGTTCTTGCTGGCCAGGAACGTCTTCAGGTACTTGGTCGGATTGGGAAGGTAGTCGATCACCGCCTGCTCGCTCCAGACGAGCCCCGCCTCGCCCGCCGCCCTCATCATCGGCGAGTAGCTGTAGCCGGCCACCGCGCCGGCCGGGCGGCCGACCACGCCGGCGAGCGGTGGCCCGACGACGGCGTGGTCGAGGGCGTGGCACGCCAGGCACTGGTTGAACACCGATTTGCCGCCAGCGACGTCCTGCGCGTGCGTGGCCCCGAGGCTCGCGAGCAGGATCCCCGCGGCGGCAAGGGCCGTGTTGCGACGCTTCATCCCCGTCCCTTCCAAGATGGCGAAGCGGACGACATCGCGTCGTGCGGACCGCGCCCCGCGCCACCGGCGACTTCCGGCAGGGCTACCAAACGCGAGGGGTATGGCACAGGTCAAGCCCACCGGCGAGGGCGCCCGCCGGTCAAGCGTCACCTTGGCACGGCGAGGCCGTCGAGGCTCCACGCCTTCCAACGGCGATCGGCCCAGCGACGGTCGGCCCCACGGCGGTCAGCGCCGCTTGATCGAGGAGGTCACGTCCCAGTCGGTCGCCGCCCCTTCCGGGATCGCGACGGACGCCGTGCCGGGCCGAGGCGAAGCGCCCGCGTAGGCCGCGCTCCGGCTCGCCGGCGGGGCCCCGACCGCGAGACCCCGCTCGCCGGCGCCGCCCGAGGGAACGGCGGTCGAGGCGACGTCCTGCTCCTCGTCGGTCGCGGGCGGTTCCGGCGGGCCGTCGCGCGGCGGACCCGGGCGGCTCGCCTCCGGCACCGGCTTGCAGATGTGGCGGGCACCGCGCGCGCCGCCGCCGTGCATCGCGAGGTCGACGTGGATGTGGTTGTAGTGGAAGACGTTCGCGCCCGGCCCCAGAACCGTCGTGAAGGTCTCGCAAGCGCCGGCGTGGACATCGCGCAGGAAGGCCTGATCCTGCTCGCCGCCGCGGGTCCAGTCGCGCACCACGGTGATGCGACGCCCGTCGGCGAGGCGAAAGCCGGCGATGTCGATCGCGTTGCCGAACGCGTGCTCGGACACCTTGGCGCCGGCCTGGTTGTTCATGCCGCGGCACGAATACGAGCCCATGGTGTCGATCTGCGTCACGCCCTGGCCGAAGCGGGCCTGGGCGGTGGGCTGCACCACCTTGTCGACCCACTCGTCGAGGGCGGCGATCATCGGGCAGTCGAGCGTGGCGACGGTGTCGAGCTGCACGCTGTCGCCGGACAGCGCCCCCACCATGAAGGGCTGCGTCAGGCCGCAGAGGCCGGGCCCGTCGATCGGTCGGCCGCGCGGCTGGACGTAGCGCGACAGCCGGACCTTGTGCTCCGCGACGCAGGCGGCCTCCGCCTGTTGGCGCCAAGCCGGCCGTCGCGGCTGCTCGACCTGCGAGCATCCCGTGAGGATGCCGGCGAGCAACACAGCCGCGACGGCGGCAAGAGGCAGAACACGACGCGCCATGGAGATGATGGTGTCGCGGGCCGCTTAAATCGCCCTTAAGGATCGCGGTTAACGAAGTGCGAACGGCGCCGATCGCGCGTGGGGCGGGTCAGGGCGGGCCGCCCGCCTTGCCCTCCCCGCCCCCCTTCTCTATAGGACAGCGCTCGCGTCCGTTTCCGACACCCCTGGAGGCGTGGGCGCGACCTATCAATCGACAAGGAACACCAGATGGCCGAGACGAAGTCTTTGGCGGCCTCGGTGCGCGGCGGAGTCGGCAAGGGGGCCGCCCGCAGCGTTCGCCGCGAGGGTCGCATACCGGGCGTGGTTTACGGGGGCGGCGAGCCGCCCGTGCCGATCTCGCTCCTGTGGCACGATGTCAACAAGCTGATCTACGCCGGTCACTTCCTGACGACGACCTTCGACCTCGACGTCGACGGCTCGGTCGAGCGGGTCATCCCGCGCGACTACCAGCTCGACCCGGTCAGGGACAGGCCGCTGCACGTCGACTTCCTGCGCATCAAGGCCGGGTCGAAGATCAACGTCGAGATCCCGGTGCACGTGGCCAACGACGACGCGGCGCCGGGCCTGAAGGCGGGCGGCACCATCAACATCGTGCTCCACGCGATCGGGCTACGCGTCAGCGCCGACGCGATCCCCGCGAGCGTCACCGTCGACATCGCCGGACTGGCGATCGGCGACTCCGTGCACGTGAGCCAGATCAAGCTGCCGCGCGGCGCCAGCCTGGCCGTGGCGGGCGAGGAGGACCTGACGGTCCTCACCATCGTGCCGCCGGTCGAGGAGATCGTCGAGACGGAGGCGCCGGAGAGCGTCGAGGTGCCTTCCGAGGCGGGCTCCGCCGAGGACGATCCCGCCAAGGCCGCGGGCGAGGACGCCGGCGACAAGTAGGACCGCCCCCCGCGCCGCCCACGGCGCGGGTCGATCCGGAAGCGGACGCCATGCTTCTCTTCGTCGGGCTCGGCAATCCGGGCCGCGAGCACGCCGCGCAGCGGCACAACATCGGCTTCATGGTGGTGGAGTCGATCGCCGCGCGCCACGGTGCGCCGCCGTTCCGCTCGCGCTTCCAGGGTCTCGCCAGCGAGCTGACGCTCGGCGACGACCGCGTCGTGCTGCTCAAGCCCGAAACCTACATGAACGAGTCCGGCCGCTCGGTCGGCGACGCCGCGCGCTTCTACAAGCTTGCCCTCAAGGACATCGTGGTGTTCCACGACGAGCTCGACATCGCGCCGGGCGCCGTCAGGGTGAAGACCGGCGGCGGCAACGCCGGCCACAACGGCCTGCGCTCGATCACCGCCCTGCTCGGCAACGATTATCGCCGCGTGCGCCTCGGCATCGGCCATCCCGGCATCAAGGAACTCGTGCTCGGCCACGTGCTGGGCAACTTCGCCAAGAACGAGGCGACGTGGCTGCGCGCCGTCTGTGACGCCGTCGCCGCCGAGGCGCCGGACCTCGTCCGCCGGCTCGACGACCAGTTCCAGAACAAGGTCGGCCAGGCCGTGGCGGCCGCGCGGGGCTGAGGGCATCCCTCGGCCGTCGGGGCGGGATCCGCTCACGCCCGATCGCCTTCGTACGCAGGAGCCGAAGCACCATGCGTCAGCCCGCCAAAACAGCCTTCGTGGCGGTAGCGCTCCTCGGCCTGCAGGCGACGCCCGGCCAGGGGTCCGCGCCCGGCGCCGGCGGGCGGACCGCCTGCCGGGCGGGGTCGACGGCGATGGGGCGCGTCGAACTCTACTTCGGCGCCGGCCGGACGGCACGACGCGCGTGGTCGGGCTTCCTGGCAAAGGTGGTGACGCCCCGCTTCCCCGACGGCTTCACCAGCCTCGAGGGGAGCGGGCAATGGCGCGGCCCGCGCGGCCTCGCCCGCGAGCGCACGCACGTGCTGGTGATCTTCTACCGTCGCGACGACACCAGCGACGCCCGCATCGAGGCGATCCGCTCGGCGTACCGCGGCGCCTTCGCGCAGGCCTCCGTGCTGCGCGCGGACTCCAGCGCCTGCGTGGGTTTCTAGCGAGCCGCTGGTTGAACGTCCGGCCGCCATCGGCGGCGCGTTCGCGCGCGGCGGCGGCGACGCGGACCAGCGCCCGCCGCCGTCCGGGTCACCGTTACCCCCACCCCGCCGGCGGCTTGCGCGCCCGCGCCTTCCGCTCCTTCGGCAGCTCGCCCGTCCGCGCCGTTTGGCGGATCGCGGTGAGGAACGCCCGCTCCCGGGCGGCGGCCGTGAGGGGCAGCGTCCAGGTGGGCGGCTCGCAGGCGATGCCGAGGCTGACCGGCATCGCCAGGGTCTTCAGCGCGCGCATCACGAGGGCGAAGTCGGCGGAGCCGTGGCCGGCCTCGAACGCGATCACCCATTGCCGCCCGACGCCCAGCGCCGTCGCCAGCTGCGCCTGGCTGAGCTTCAACGAGCGCCGCCGCGCGCGCACCGCCAGCGACACGTCGTAGGGGTGCTCCACCAACATCGCGTCCCCTCCATCGTCGATGAGGCTTGCCGATGCGGTAGCAATACCCTAAGATGGGCCGATCGGCAAGCGGGGGGATCGCCACGACGGGAGGCGGCCGGCACCGGCGGCACGTCCGCACTCCCTGTCGGCCGGCGCCGACATCACCTGCGAACCCGCGTCGGCCGGCGCCGACAT
>CAXTIU010000009.1:0-55487 GCA_964244495.1 uncultured Beijerinckiaceae bacterium | reverse complement strand
CCCTGTCGGCCGGCGCCGACATCACCTGCGAACCCGCGTCGGCCGGCGCCGACATGGCGCGAAAGAATGTCGGCTCCGGCCACCATCACTCCCGCGTCAGCAGGAACACCGCCTGCGCCCCGAACAGGTTCCAGAACCACCAGGGGACCTTCACCTGGATCGGGCGGCCGTGCTGGTCGAGCGCCTCGGAGCGCTCGATGCGGCCGTGGACCATCTCCACCAGGGTGACGAAATCGCGGATGGTGAAGGCGTGGATGTTGGGCGTGTCGTACCACTGGTAGGCGAGCGCGTCGGTGATCGGCATCCGCCCGCGGATGAGCAGCTGCCCGCGCACGCGCCAGTGTCCGAAGTTGGGGAAGCTGACGATCGCGTGGCGGCCGATGCGCAGCATGTGCTCCAGCACCCGCCGGGGTTTTCGCGTGGCCTGCAAGGTTTGGCTGAGGATCACGAAGTCGAAGGCGTCGTCGGGATAGTCGGCGAGGTCGGTGTCGGCGTCGCCCTGGATCACGCTTAACCCGTTGGCGACGCAGTGATTCACGCCGCGCTGGGACAGTTCGATGCCCCGCGCGTCGACCCCGTGGTCCTCGCTGAGGTAGTGCAGCAGCGCCCCGTCGCCGCAGCCGATGTCCAACACGCGGGTGTGCGGTTCCAGCATCCGGGCGACGGCGTAGAGATCGGGGCGCAGGCTCGCGCGCTTGTCGCCCGGCGGGAAGTCGCGGGTCATGGTTCGGCGGGCGGCAGGCCGCGCAGCCGGGCGCAGCCCTCGAGGAAGCCGTGCGCGGTGGCGTTGAACTCCGGGTCCTCGATGAGGAACGCGTCGTGGCCGCGATCGGTCATGATGTCGACGAAGGAGACGGACGCGCCGCCCGCGTTGAGCGCGTGGACGATCGCGCGCGAGGCCGACGTCGGGTACAGCCAGTCGGACGAGAAGGACACGACGCAGAACTTCGTCTTGGAGCCCTTGAAGGCATCCGCCAGGCGCCCGCCGTAGTCGGCGGCGAGGTCGAAGTAGTCGCAGGCCCGCGTCACGTAGAGGTACGAATTGGCGTCGAACCGGTCGACGAAGGAGAGGCCCTGGTAGCGCAGGTAGTTCTCGATCTGGAAGTCGGCGTCGAAGGAGAAGGTCGGCGCGTCGCGCTCCTGCAGCTTGCGGCCGAACTTGCGCTGCAGGGCCTGCTCCGAGAGGTAGGTGATGTGCGCCGCCATGCGCGCCACGGCGAGCCCCTTGCCGGGGTAGCGGCCCTCCTCGAGGTAGCGGCCCTTGCACCAGTCGGGGTCGGCCATCACGGCCTGGCGTCCCACCTCGTGGAAGGCGATGTTCTGGGAGGAATGGCGCGCGGCGGTGGCGACCGGCATGGCGGCGAACACGCGTTCGGGGTAGCTCGCCGCCCATTGCAGCACCTGCATGCCGCCCATCGAGCCGCCCACCACGCAGAACAGCGTGTCGATGCCGAGGTGATCGACCAGCATCGCCTGGGCGCGGACCATGTCGCGGATCGTCACCACCGGCATGTCGATCGCGTAGGGGCGCCCGGTCGCCGGGTTGGGCGAGGCCGGCCCGGTCGTGCCCATGCAGCCGCCGAGCACGTTGGAGCAGATGACGAAGTAGCGCGTCGTGTCGATCGTGCGGCCCGGCCCCACCAGGGCGGACCACCAGCCGGCCTTGCCGGTGAGGGGGTTGGGGTTGGCGACGTGCTGGTCGCCGGTCAGCGCGTGACACACCAGTACGGCGTTCGATCGCGCCGCGTTCAGCGTGCCGTAGGTCTGGTAGGCGATGGAGAAGGGGGCGAGCGTGACCCCGGCGTCCATGGGCAGCGGCCGGTCCGGCCGGAACTGGACGACCCGCGAGGTCGGCGTCTCGACCTCGCGCTGGCTCGCCGCCTTGGTGGGCGTGGCCGTCATCGGCCGCACCCGGCATCGTTGGAAGCATCACGTCGCATCGGCGCCGATATGGGAGGCCGCCAAACGGATCGTCAAGGCGCAGGCCGGTCCAATCCCCACCGGGCCGCGAGCCCGCTGGCCGCGCCGGTCGAGGGCTTCGCGTTCCGAAGGGACGCGTCGCCCGAGCGAAGATCACATCGCCACGACGTTCCCACGGATGTTGTCATGCCCGGCCACGGTCGTTTGCGCCTCCGCCACCGCCTTCGGGGACTGCTGGGCCGTGAGGTTGTCCATGTGGGGCAAGCTGCTTGACCTGAGGCTGTCGCGAACCGCCCTCGTCAATTTCGCCAGATTGCTTTGCGACGCCGCACTCTGCACTTCGAGGTCGCGAGCTTGCTTCTCGCACGAGGCGAGGAGACCCTCCACGCGTTCGGCGCGTTCCCGCTCAGAGCTGCACTCTTGCTCCTTGACGGAGATCTTGTTGTAAAGTTCCTCCTCGTTGGCTCTCATCTGATCTATTGTCTTATTTTGATGCTCGATGACGCTGTCGCGATGCGCGATGATTTCTTCGAGCCGATTGATGGAAGACGACGCTCCCTCTATGATCGCGATGATGTAGTCCACGTCCTTGTCGGTGATCTGGCTGGCGTAAGTCGTCTCGTGGCTCGCCAGGCGGCTATTGGCGGTGGCTTGTTTCTCAGACCGGGATGAGAATGTCCGGTGAAGATCCAAGACCATCGCGCGGTGACGGGCGTCTACCTGCTGTCGACTTAGCAGCATGCTTTTCGCAGTCATGATAGCCTCCGGAGAACTTCCTGTTTGCGCGATGCTTAACCTTCGCCAGCACCGTGGAATTATGGTTAAATGGTTAAATATTTGTTAATCGGCGTTAAGTTTTCGGTATACGGGTCCGATCCACGGTCGGTCTCGACGACCCATCGAGGTCGGACGTGTGACGCGAACGGGAAGACCGAGGCTTTCGCGTGCAATAAGCCCCGCCGCGATGTGGACGCTCGTCTCCTCGCGACCTGATGGAGCCTTTGATGGGAGCCTACGAGGACCTGGAAGGGGTGTTCGCGCGCCGCGCCGCCCTGCACGACGCGGCCGGCATCCTGGGCTGGGACGCGCAGACCCTGATGCCGCTCGGGGCCGCCGCCGGGCGCGCCGAGCAGTTGGCCACCCTGCGGGGCCTCGCCCACGACCTCCTCGTCGCTCCCCTCGTCGGCGAGCGGCTCGACGCGGCGGAGCGGGTGCGCGGCGGGCTCGGCCCGTGGGAGGCGGCGAACCTGCGCGAGATGCGCCGCGCCCACGCCCACGCCAGCGCCGTGCCCAACGACCTCGTGGTCGCCGAATCGAAGGCGACCTCGCGCGCCGAGATGGCTTGGCGGGAGGCGCGGGCGGAGAGCCGCTTCGCCCTGCTCGCCCCGCACCTCGCGGAGGTGCTGCGCCTCCAGCGCGACATCGCCGGCTGCAAGGGCGCCGCGCTCGGCCTGGCGCCCTACGACGCCCTGCTCGACCAGTACGATCCCGGCCTGCGCATGGCGCGGGTCGCCCCGCTGTTCGACCGGCTGCGCGCCGCCTTGCCGGGCCTCCTCGCCGCCGCGCGGGAGCGGCAGGCGCGGGAGCCGGCGCCGGCCCCCGTCGTCGGCCCCTTCCCCGTCGCGGCGCAGCGCCGGCTCGGCGAGGCCCTGATGGTCCGCCTCGGCTTCGCCTTCGAGCGCGGCCGGCTCGACACCAGCCTGCACCCGTTCTGCGGTGGCGCCACCGGCGATGTCAGGATCACCACGCGCTACGACGAGGCCGACTTCACCCGCGCCCTGATGGGGGTGCTGCACGAGACCGGGCACGCCCTGTACGAGCAGGGGCGGCCGGAACGCTGGTTGCACCAGCCGGTCGGCAGCGCGCGCGGCATGACGATGCACGAGAGCCAGTCGCTGCTGATCGAGATGCAGGCCTGCCGTTCCCGCGCGTTCATGGAGGCGCTGGCGCCGCTGGTGCGGGCGGCGTTCGAGCGGGACGACGCGGCGCTCGGCGCCGACAACCTCCACAGGGTCCTCACGCGGGTGGAGCCCGGCTTCATCCGCGTCGACGCCGACGAGGTGACCTATCCCGCCCACATCCTGCTGCGCACCGACCTGGAGCGGGCGATGAGCGCCGGCGACCTCGCCGTCGACGACCTGCCCGGCGCCTTCAACGACGGCCTGCGCGACCTGCTGGGCTTGCGCGTGCCGGACGACGCGCGGGGCTGCCTCCAGGACATCCACTGGCCGAGCGGCGCCTGGGGCTACTTCCCCACCTACACGCTCGGCGCGATCACGGCGGCGCAACTCTTCGCGGCGGCCAGCGCCGACGCGCCGGCGATCCCGCCGGCGCTGGCGCGCGGCGACTTCGCACCCCTCGTGGGATGGCTCCGCACCCGCGTCCACGGCCAGGGCAGCCTGCTGGCCACCGACGACCTCGTCGCGGCGGCGACCGGGCGCCCGATGAACTTGGACGCCTACCTCGCCCACCTGCGCCGGCGCTACGTGGACGCTCCCTAGCATCGGACCCAGAAGCGCGCGGCGGTTTCGGGCAAGCCCGATGGGTCGCAACAACTCGGAGCCTCGGACCGAGCCCATGATCCGGTCCACCGCTCCGGTACGACTTCGGCGGATCGCCGGGGGAAGCTGAAGCGGGCACGACATCGCCCGCGAGCGAAGCCGGCCCCGCGCCCGGGACCAACGGCAGGCCGGACGCCTCATCCAAGCGTTCCCCGCGAACGGCCCTGCGCCGAATCCGACGATACCTCGGACCGGCGACGAGCCACCCACCGGCCGCCTCGGCTCATCCCGGGGGCGACCCGTCGAGGCTCAGCGGCTGGGCATCCCGCAGCGCGGCCTCCGCGCGCCGCCGCAAGCCGTGACGATCGATCTTGTTGGTTGAAGCAAGCGGCATCGCGTCCAGGAACCAGACCCGGCGCGGATGCTGGTAGGCTGGGGCGTTGGCCAGCGCGTGCCGCTTGATCGTCTCCTCGTCGACCACGGCGCCGGGGCGACGCACGATGAAAGCGACCGGCTTGGTGCCCTTGATCGCGTCCTCGATCGGTACGACGCAGGACTGCAGCACGTCAGGGTGGCTTTCGATCACTAGCTCGATCTCGCCCGGGAAGATGTTCTCGCCCCCCGACACGAACATGTCGTCGGTCCGGCCGAGGACGTAGTGGAAACCCTCCGCGTCCCGGCGGAACACGTCGCCCGTATCGTAGAAGCCGTCGGCGGTGATCGGCGCGCGGGCGTCCGGCCGGTTGTGGTAGCCGAGCATGAGCGCCGGGCTGCGCATCTGCAGCACCCCGGTCCCCGGCGCGTCCGGGCCGACGAGGCGCGTCGCGACCTGCGGATGCGGGTAGCCGACCGAGGCCACGGGGGTCGGCAACCCGTCGGGATGATCGGTGAACACGATCGGGCCGCCCTCGGTCGTGCCGTACGCGTTGATGATGCGCGCGTTCGTCAGGAGCGCGCGGGTCTGCAGCGCCAGGGCGTCGTTGACGGGCGCCGAGCCCATGCGCACCGTCCGCACGCTCGAAAGGTCGGCCGCCGCCAACGCTTCCCGCTCCCGCAGCATCATCGCGATCATCGGCGGGACGGCGGTGAGCCACGTGCAGCGATACCGGCTGATCGCCTCGATGTAGGCGCGGGCGTCGAACTGCGGCAGCAGCACCGTCGTCGCGCCGGCCGCGCAGGCGAGGAAAGCCAACGCCAGCGCGTTCATGTGGTAGAGCGGCGCCGCGACCAGCACGCGGTCCCGGGACAGGTCGGTCTCCGCCATCCGGGTGCGCGCCACCCAGAGATGGCTCGCGTGCGACAGCATCACGCCCTTCGGCCGCCCGGTGGAGCCGGAGGTGTAAAGGAACAGGCCGGCCTCGTCGCCGCGAGGCTCGACCGGCTCGAAGGGACCGTCATCGAGCCAGGGCGCGAGGCCGCCGCCGTCGAACTCGGCGACCCGAATCTCCGGCGGCAGGTCGGTGGGCAGCTGCCCGCGACGGGCGGCGTCGCAGACCAGGAGGCGGGCCCCGCAATCGGCGATCACGTGCGCGATGGTGGCCGGCGGGAACTTGTGGTTCACCGGCGTCGGGATCACGCCGGCGCGCATCGCGCCGAGCAGGACCGCGACGTACTCGGGGCGGTTGGCCGACAGGACCGCGACGCGCTCGCCGCGGCGCAGGCCGGCGCGTAGCAGCCCGCGGGCAAAGGCGTCCGCCATCGCGTCGAGGCCCGCGCGGGACAGCACCGTCGGCTCCGCCCCTGGACGAACGCCGATGATCATCGGCGCGTCGGGATCTCCGGTGCGATCGACGAGATCGCCGAGGTTCGTCGCGGGTGTCAGGAACGGTCCCCACATGAGCGATGAAGGCCGAAGGCGACCCGCTGCGGCGCGGCGGAACCCGTCATTTGGCCGGCGCGGTCGCGTAGACACCCCGGCCGCTGGCCAGGAGCCGGCCGTCGGCGTCGAGGATCTGCGCCTCGGCCACGGAGATCTGGCCGCCGAACTTCACCACCTTGCCACGGCAGGTCAGATCCCCCCGCGTCGCCGCCCGGTGATAATCGACCCGCAGGTCCACGGTCGGCACGCCGCGGCCGGTGCGGGACACCAGGGCCCAGTCGGCGGTGAGGTCGACCAGCGTGGCAAGGATGCCGCCGTGAACGGTGCCGCGCTCGGCGTTGACCAGCCATTCGGGCCGCCACGTGGCCGTCAGCTCGATCGCGCCCTCGCCGACGGAGACGACGGAAAGGCCGAGCCACTGGTGGAAGGGGCCTCGCAGCAGCAGCGCCTCGACCTGTTCCCGGCCGGGGACAGCGGGCTTGGACGTATCGGTCATCGTTCGGCCCCCCATGGCGTGACGACGATTTTGCCCATGACCTCGCGGTCGCGGATCAGGCGCAGGCCCTCGGCCGCCTGTTCCAGCGGCAGGACCTTGTCGATCGTGGGCTTGAGGGTGCCGGCCTGGATCATGTCCATCAGGGCCGCGAGATCGTCGTCGTAGAAGCTGTTCGACCCGATCACCTTCAACTCGAAGCTCCAGATGTAGCGCAGGTCCTCCTTCGGGTCGTGGCCTGCGGTGGCGCCGCAGACGAGCAGCGTGCCCCCGCGCTTCAGGCATTTCAGCGAGGGCACCCAGGTGTCGCCGCCGGTGAAGTTGATCACCACGTCGACGCCGCCCTCGTAGGTCCGGCGCTGGGGCTTGCCGTAGGTCTGGATCGCCCACTTCGAGAAGTCGGTGTCGCGGTAGTTCACCACGTGGTCGGCGCCGAGCGCCTTGAGGCGCGCCATCTTGTCGGCGCCGCCGGCGCAGGCGATCACCTCGGCGCCGAGCCGCTTGGCCAGCATCACGCAGCCTGTGCCGACGCCGCCGCTGGCGCCCAGGATCAACACGCGGTCGCCGGCCTTCACCGTGCCGTGGGTGATCAGCATGCGGTGGGCGGTGCCGTAGGCCACCGGCAGCGAGGCCGCGTCCACGTAGCTCACGTCCGGCGGCATCGCGATGAGCTGGCCCGCCGAGACGCGGCAGTATTCCGCCATGCCGCCGTCGAGCATCTCGCCCATCAACCCCCTGGCCTTGTTGAGGGGGTTGACGAGCACGCGGTCGCCCGCTCGCCAGCCCTCGACGCCCTCGCCCAGCCCGACGACCTGTCCGGCCATGTCGAGGCCGATCACCACCGGCATCGGCACCTTGATGCCGGGCATGCCCTTCACGGTGAACACGTCGTGGTAGTTGAACGAAGAGGCGCCGACCCGGATAAGCACCTCGCCCGGCCCAGGCGCGGGCCTGGGGTAGTCACCGACCACCTTCGGGTCGTCGCCGTGCGCCTCCAGCACGAGGGCTTTCATCGTTTCCGCCATGATCGGTCCTTGTTGCTGCGGTTCGGGCGAGGGTTACCTGATCACCTTCGATCGCTCGTAGGGACCGGCATCGAGGGCGCCGTCGGGCAGGCTGCCCTTGACGGCGCCGACGGCCTTGAACACGTCGAACTCCCGCCGGAGCGAGGCGACGTCCGCCGGCTCCATGCTCACGAGGTAGATGCGCTCCCACAGGCCGGCGTAGGCCGTGGCGTCGGCCGCGCTCAGGTTGGCCGAGGCGGTCAGGATCGTCGCGACCGCCGCCTTGTCGGCCTTGCCGAATTCATAGGCCTTGCGCATCGCCGCGACGACCTTGGCCGGCGCGTCCGGGTTCCGCGTCATCCAGGCGCCGCGCATGAGGCCGACGCCGAGGATCGGGGGCGCGTCCTGCGCGGTCAGCGTCCTCCATTCCGCGCGGAACGTGCCGATCCGGCGCATCTTCACGTCCGGCAGCAGCGCGATGGTCACGGTGCGCAGCGCGGCGGCGTCGATGTCCTTCTGCGCGAGGAATTGCGCGAGGCGCGGATCGTTGCCGGGCACGGCCTGGTAGTCCGTCGGCTTGAACCCGTAGTTGGTTTCCAGGATCGCCGACGTGATCGCGGCGGTGGCGCTGCCGGACGGCGAGGTGCCGATCTTCCTGCCCTTGAGTTCCGCCATCGTCTTGATCGGCGACTCGGCCGGCACGACGAAGTCGAGGTCGGCCACCTGGGTCGCGAGCACGATGCGCAGGGGCAGGCCGTCGGCGGTCACGCTCAGCGCGGTCCCGGCGCTCGCGCCGATCGCGAAGTCGATCGCACCCGCCGCCATGGCCTTGGTCGGGGCGTTGACGTCCGGGAACTTGACGTACTGGGCGGTCAGGCCCTCCCTTTCCATGAACTTGCCGGCTTCGAGGACGGCCCCGAAGCCGACGCTGACGCCCGAGCTCCAGTAGCCGATGCGCACCGACTCGGCGCGTGCGAGGCCGGGAAGGGCGGCGGCGGCGAGGGCGGCGACGAGGAGGGCGGTCCGTGTCAAAACGTTCTCCACGCGGCTTCGCGCCCGAGGGGGCGTTCGCTTGGGTGTCAAAGCTGCTCCTTCCAGGCGAAGAGGCGATGCTCCACCGGCTTGAGGACGAGCGTTTCCAAGCCGATCATCAGGGCGACGAGGGTGAGGGTCCAAGCGAAGACCTGGTCGGTCTGCACGAGGTCCGCCGCCTGGCGGAGGCGGTAGCCGATGCCGCTGCTCGCCCCCAGCGACTCCGCCACGAGGACCACCCGCGCGCCGAAGCCGATGGCGAGCCGGGCGCCGGAGAAGAACGAGGGTAGGATGGTGGGAAGGTAGACCTTGGTCAGCACCTTGAGCCGCGGCATGCGAAAGGTGCGGGCGAGCTCCAGATGCTCGGCGTTGACCGTGCGCGTGCCCTGCCACACGCTCGTGAGGATCAGCGGCATCGCCGTCATGAACACCACGAAGATCGTGGCCCAGTCGGAAAGGCCGAACCAGATCAGGGCGAAGATCGCCCAGACCGCCGAGGATACGGTGTTGGTCACCGTCAACACCGGCTCGAAGAAGGCGCCCAGCGCCCGGCTCGCGCCGAGGGCGAGACCGAGCGGCAGCCCGACCAGGACGGCGAAGGCGAAGCCCGAGGCGACGCGCTCCAGCGTGACGCCCAGATCGGCGGCGAAACCCGGCGAGGCGACGAGGGCGAGCCAGGCGCTCCAAACGCGGGCCGGGCTCGGCAGGACGAAACTCGGGGCACGGCGCGCGCCGAGCTGCCACGCGGCGAGCGCCGCGGCGATCAGGGCCGCGCGGCGCAGGATCTTGCCGCCGCCGCGCCCCACGGCCGCGCGCATGCCCGCCCGCCGCGAGAGCGGCTCCGGCGCGCGGACTAGCATCGCGCCATCCCCTCGGACAGGCTGAGGCGCAGGCGCCGCACTTGGTCGGACACCTCCGCCGACAGCGGGTCGCGCGGGCGGACCAGCGTGATCTCCCGCGTCGACCGGACCCGGCCGGGACGCGGCTGCAGCACCACGACGCGGTCGGCCAGCACCACCGCCTCCTCGACGTCGTGCGTGACGAAGATCATCGTTATCGCGCGCAAGGCGGCGATGCGCAGCAACTCGGCGTGCATCTGCGCGCGGATCGTCGGGTCAAGCTTCGAGAACGGCTCGTCGAGGAGCAGGATGGTGGGCTCGGTGACGAGGCTGCGGGCCAGGGCGACGCGGCTGCGCATCCCACCCGAAAGCTCGTGCGGGTAGGCGCCGCCGAAGCTCGACAGACCGACGAGGTCGAGGGTTTCCTCGACGCGACGGCGGCGCTCGGCGGCGGGCGTATCGCCGGCTTCGAGGCCGAAGGCGATGTTCCGCGCGGCCGTGCGCCAGGGCAGGAGCCGGTCCTCCTGGAACATGTAGGTCATCGCCCGCCGGTCGCGGACCGCGCGGGCCGAAACGCCGGGCAGGCGCACGCCGCCCGCGTCCGGCTCGATCAGCCCGGCGATGATGTTGAGGAGCGTGCTCTTCCCGCAGCCCGAAGCCCCGACGATCGCCGTTATCGTCCGCTGGGGGATCGCGATGTCGATGTCGTGCAGGACGTGGAGCGGCGCGCCGCCACGCTGTTGAAACCACTTGCCGACGCGGTCGATCTCGACGGCGTTCATCGTCGGCCCATGCCGGACCGGAGCGCGCCGGGCGGCACGACCACCTCGGCATCGCGCAGGCTGGCGATCACCTTCTCCATGGTCATCGCGCGGAACGTCTCGACGTGGTGCCGCGCGACGAGGGCCGCGCCGTCTGCGTCGCCCGCGACGAGACGCTCGATCATGGTCGCGTGGTCGCTCTCGATGTTGGGACGCACGCCCTGGACACCGAAGCCCAGGGCGACGAGGCGCGTCATCTCGTCGAGGAGGCCGGACAGGGCACGACAAAGGCGCTGATTGCCGGCGGCGACCGCGATCGCCATGTGGAAGCTGCGGTTGGCTTCGAGGAAGAAGTCGATCTGGTTGCCGACATCGACGTCGATGCGCCGCCGGCAGGCCTGCTCCAGCCGCTCCAGCTGCGCCCGGTTGACCCGGCCGGCCGCCGCGCGGGCCGCCATCGGCTCCAGCTCCGTGCGCAGCGCGAAGACCTCGTCGACGTCTTTCACGGTGACAGGCGCGACGCGGTAGCCGTGCCGCGGCATCGAGGCCACGAACCCCTCTTGCGTCAGGCGCTGGAGGGCGATCCGGCAGCTCGCCTTGCCCATCGCGAAGCGCTCCATGAGCTCCACCTCGGTGAAGCGCGTGCCCGGCAAAAGGCGGCAGGACACGATCTCGCGCCGCAGGGTGTCATAGGCCTGGTTCGCCTTGAGGGTGGCGGACGGTACGGCGAGCACGCCCGCCGCTGCGTTCGGAGACGAAACGCTGCCGAAGCCCGTCATCCTGCACGTTCCCGTTGAGATGCCCAAGACAGCTGGTGAGCGGCTCACCGTTGCATGAGCCATGCCAACCTTTAGCCGCCCCAACCTTCAGCCACACCGAGCCGTGGCCATGCCGACCTGTCGAGCGCGCCCGACCCGCCGCCCCGCGAACCTGCTCAGGAGAAGCGGAAGGGCACGAACTCGCGGCGGTCGGGATCGACGCTCAAGGCCCTGTCGATGGGCGGCGCGGCCCGTTGCGGGCAATCGTTGCGCTCGCACATCCGGCAGCTGACGCCGATCAGCGTCACGGGCGTCGTCTTGAGGTCGAGGGCGTCGGCGTAGACGACCTCGTTCGAATGGTTGAGTTCGCAGCCGATGCCGAGCGCGTAGTGCCGAGGGGGCGCCAGGTGGCTTCCGCCGGACTTCGTCACCGCGCGCGCCACGCAAAGGTAACGGACGCCGTCCGGCATCTCGGCGATCTGGACGAGGGTGCGCCCGCCCGCCTCGAACGCTTCGTGGACGTTCCACAACGGGCAGGTGCCCCCGAAACGGGCGAACTGGAAGCGGGTCGAGGAGTGGCGCTTGATGATGTTGCCGGCGCGGTCGAAGCGGACGAAGTAGAAGGGCACGCCCTTGGCGTTGGGCTTCTGCAGCGTCGAGAAGCGATGCCCGACCTGCTCGAAGCTCGTGCCGAAGATGAAGCAGAGCCGCTCCGCGTCGTAACGCGTGCGACGCGCGGCATCGAGGAAGCGGTCGTAGGGCATCAGCACCGCGCCGGCGAAATAGTTGGCCAACGCGAGCCTGGTGATGGCGGCGGCGTCGGCGGTGCGGAACCCGGCGGCGGCGACGATCCGCTCGATCTCGTCCCCCTGCTCCAGCAGGCCGATCTGTTGCGCGATGAGGAAGCTGGCGGAGGCGGGATCGATACCCTCGCGCAGCCACAGCACCTTCGTCTTCCGGTCGTACTGGCGCATGAAGCGGGAGTTGGGCTCGATGTCGCGCAGTTCGATGCGGATCGCGTGCTTGGTCAGAAGGTACTTCGAGAGCGTGTCAGGCCTCGCCGCGACGGACCCGAAGGTCTGCTCGGCGAGGTCCTCGGCGGCCCGGTCGAGACCCTCGAAGTAGTTGCTGCGGTAATGCAGGAAGTCGCGGACCTCCTCGTAGGGCATGAGGACGCCGGGCGAACGGTCGCCCTCCTCGCCGCCGTTCGCGTAAACCTCGTCGAGGGCGTGCAGACGCTCGCCGGTCCGGCGGAAGCCGACGTGAAGGCCGAGGAAAGCGTGGGCGAACCAGGGCACGTTGGTGACGATCGTCTTGAGGTCCTGCCCGTTGGGAACCAAACCACCGAAGATCGGGTCCGCGAGCGCCTCGCGGAGGTCGCTGACGACCCTCTCCGTATCCTGGTGCGCGAAGGCGCCGACATCGATGGAGAAGGTTTGGGCGAGCGCGACCATGACCTGCGCGGTCAAGGGGCGCTGATTGCTCTCGATCTGGTTGAGGTAGCTGGCGGAAATGTTCAGGCGCTCGGCGAACGCCACCTGGTTGAGGCCGCTCGCCTCGCGGAAGTGGCGGATCTTGGGGCCGGCGAAGATCTTCTGACGCATTCGATGAATTGTAACATTGCAAATTGGATTTGCAAATTCTTTGCAAGTCCGCCCTATTCTGCACGAAAGGCGGGTCGATTCCCGGTATCCGACGAACGATAGACCGGGAGGAAAAACCTTATGCCATTCAAGAGCTTTGATACCGCGACCATAGAAGTCGACGGCACTGCCTCTTCGCTGATCATCCTTCACGCGGCGCCGCTCATGCGCCTCGGCATGAAGAACGCGCTCCACATGTACGCCAGCCTGAGCGGCCGGGCGATCCACCATGGCGCGCGCGTCGCCGAGGTGGCGGAGGCGATCCGCGCCGCGCGGCGCGGCACCGTCATCTTGTGCGACGTCACGTCCTGGACGGCGCTGGAGCGGGACCCCGGCGGCCTGCGCGACCACGTCCGGGCGGAAGGCGTCGCGATCTGCCTCGTCGCCTGCACCGACGAGAGCGCCTATCGCCTGCTGCAGTTGCGCGGCGTCTCCGGCGTCGTCACGCCCGAGTGCGACGGGAGCGAACTCGAACTCGCCGTGAGCGAGATCGCCGCCGGCCGCACGTATTTCAAGATGGAGGATCGCCTCGCCCCGGCCACCGGCATGGCGAAGCTGTCGAGCCGCCAAGTCGAGATCCTCGAACTGATGACGCGCGGCCTCCTCAACAAGCAGATCGCCTGGGAACTCGGCGTGACCGAGGGCACGGTGAAGAGCCACGTGTCGGCGATCCTCGACAAGCTCGGCTGCGACCGCCGCACGCAGGCCATCACGGCGTTCCTGCAAAGCCTCGGCGTCGGGTCGCAGCACCCGCAGCACTCGTTCCACGCCTGATCCGTCGCTTGCCGCCGGAGAGCGTCCCGCACGCTCGGGGTCGGCGGCCGGGATCGCCGCCGACCCGCGTCGGCGGCGTTCCGCCGGGCGGGCAGCACTGGCGGACACGGCACTGTGGGCCGGTCCCGCCCGGCGCCGGACGACCGCCCCGCGCGGCGCCCCGGACGGTTCAGACCGTCAGGACCACCGAGCCGGTCGTCTCGCGCGCCTCCAGCGAGCGGTGCACGGCGACGACGTCCTCGAGCGGGGCGGTCGCGTTGAGCGCGATGCGCACGTCGCCGCTGGCGACGATCTCCATCAGTTCGCGCGCCATCTTCTGCAGGCGCGAGGATTCCGCCGTGTAGGTGGCGAGGGTGGGTCGCGTGACGAACAGCGATCCCTTGGGCGCCAGGGCGCCGATGTCGAAATTATCGATCTTCCCCGACGAGGACCCGAAGCTGGCGAGCAGGCCGAGCGGGCGCAGGCAATCGAGCGATCCGGGATAGGTCGACTTGCCCACGCCATCGTAGACGACGGCGCAGAGCTTCCCCTTCGTGATCGCCTTGACGCGCTCCACGAAATCCTCGTCGCGGTAGAGGATGACGTGCTTGGCGCCGGCCTGCTTGGCGAGCGCCGCCTTCTCCTTCGTACCCACCGTGGCGATCACCCGCGCGCCCAGCGCCTTCGCCCACTGGCAGAGGATGAGGCCGACGCCGCCGGCGGCGGCGTGGACGAGGATGGTGTCGCCCTCCTTCACCTTATAGGTCTGCCGCAGCAGGTACTGCGCGGTCAGCCCCTTCAGCATCATCGCCGCCGCGGTTTCGTAGCTCACCTTCTTCGGCAGCTTGATCAGGCGGTTGGCGGGAACGATCCGCTCCCGCGTGTAGCAGCCGAGCGATCCGACGAAGGCGACGCGATCGCCCTCCTTCAAACCCTTGACGCCCTTGCCGACCGCCGCGACCTCGCCGGCCGCCTCGCTGCCGGGCGTGAACGGCATCTGCGGCGGCTTGTAGGCGCCGCTGCGGAAGTAGGTGTCGATGAAGTTGACGCCGGCGGCGTGGACGCGGAGCAGGACCTCCCCCTTCTCGGGCGTCGGCACCGCGACGTCCTCGATCGCCATGACCTCGGGACCACCGAACTCATGAACCAGCACAGCTTTCGTCATCGCGCCCCCTCTTCGGACCTGTCCGGCCCCGTCGTCCGATCCCGGTTACCGCTCACGCCTTGGGCGGCGCGCCGAGCAGCGCCGAGAACTCGGCTTCGCACACGCATTGCCCGTCGACGGTGGCGCGCGCCTTGAACCACCAGATGTTGCGGCGACGGTTGGTTCGTTCCACGTGGTACTCGAGCCGATCGCCGGGAACGACAGGCTTGCGGAACTTGGCCTTGTCGATCGTCGTGAAGTAGACGAGCGGCGCGGGGCCGTCATCGTCCTTCATGTGCGCCCTGATGCAGAAGGCGCCGGCCGTCTGCGCCATGCCCTCGATGATGAGGACGCCCGGCATGACCGGCTGACCGGGGAAATGACCGGGAAAGTGCGGCTCGTTGATCGTCACGTTCTTGATGCCGATGCAGGACACGTCGTCGATCGCCTCGATGATGCGATCGACCATCAGGAACGGGTAGCGGTGCGGCAGGCTCTTCATGATGGCTTGGACGTCGAAGCTCCGTTTGCCGTCCGCGCTCACTCGGTCATCCATGGTCGTCTCGTCCGTGGTCACGGGGCGCCGCCGGTTCGCGAGGGCCGCAGGACGTCTAGACCATTTCGCGCGACGGCGAAACGGACGGACGCCGCGCGCCCATGATCGGCGATCGTCTCACAGGCGGCCATCCGGTCCCACGATGATGTGGCGTCCGATCTGCGTGTCGCACCCGATGACCGCCAAGGGATCGATGCGGCTCCCCTCGCCGATCACGGTGTCGCCCGAACGACCCCTGGCGATCGAAACGTTGACGCCGATCTGGACGTCGTTCTGGATGATGACGCGGCCGAGGCAGGGCGCGTGCGGCGCGGTTCGCAGGTTGGGACCGCCGTGCCCGATGCGGACGCCGGCGTGAAGGATCACGCGATCGCCGATCAGCGCGTAGGCGATGGTGACGTGCGCGTCGATGGCGCAATCGCGCCCGACCCGGACGCCGGCGCCGATCACGCTGTTGGCGCCGACGCTCGTGCCGGCGCCGATCTCGGCGCGCGGGCCGACGACCACGCCGGGATCGATGGTGACGCCCGGCTCCAGGCACGCGTCCGCGTGGATCACGGCGGCGCGGTCGACGCCCGCGCGCCCGAAGAGCGAGCCCGGGCGCACGCTGTCGGGATGCAGGAGCGCCGCCAAATGGTTGAAGGCGCGTTGCGGGTCGGCGACCACGAGTTCCACGGTGCCGGGCCGGGAAAGGCCGCGTTGGTCGGCCGTGATCAGGCAGACGCCGGCCCGCGTCGCGCTCCGGCCGGGCGCCGCTCCGGTCGCGAGGGACAAGGCGCCGATCATCGACACCTCGTCGAAGCCGGCGGTCTCCGGCATCGCGGTGGCGTGGATGAGGCGGCCCGGATCGGCACCGGGGGGCAGGTCGGCCCCGCACCGCGCCGCGACCTCGGCGAGGGTGAGCGGTACGGCGGCTTGGAAGAAGGCGAGATCGTTCAAGACACGACGGGCGGGCTGGTGACGGACCCCGGTCCCATCGGCCGCCGCCGCCGGCGTGTCAAGCCGCCGCGGCGCGCGACGGTCGTTACGCGGTCCCGCCCGCACCCGTCCGACGCGATGAGGAGGGAGGGCGCCTCGGACCCGGTGCCGAGCCGAGGCGCCCTGGGGTCAGAACGTGGCGCCGCCGGAGAACCGGAAGAACTGCGTCTGGTCGTTCTGGTCCTTGGTGATCGCCTTGGCGAAGTCAAAGCGGATGGGGCCGAGCGGCGAGGCCCAGATCAGCGACACGCCGGCCGAGGACCGGATCGTCGTGTGATCGGCGCCGACGGTGATGAGGCTGTTCTGCTGGTAGGTCGGGTACGAGAAGGATGTCGTGCCCCCGGTGATGTTGCTGAAGTTCGTCTGGCCGCGATAGCCGAACAGCGTGCCGGCGTCGTAGAACACGGCCCCCTTGAGGCCGAGGTCGCGCGGCACGCCGTAGAGCGGGAACTGGCTCTCCAACGAGGCCCCGAAGTATTCGGTGCCGCCGAGCGGGTTGCCGGCCGGGTCGACGCCGATCGACACGTCGCGCGGGCCGATGCCGCTCGGCGCGAAGCCGCGGACGAGCGTCGGGCCCAGGTTGAAGTTGTCGACGATGCGAAGTTGCCCGCTGTCCGTCGAGCGGAGGTCGCCGCCCTGGATGTGCAGGATGCCGATGATCTGATCGTAGATCGGGTGGTAGTAGCGCAGGTCGCCGGTGGTGCGCAGGTAGTGCTCCGTGCCGCCGACGCCGGCGAGGTCCTGCTTCACGTTCGCGATGAAGCCTTCGGTCGGGTTCTTGTTGTTGTCGAGCGAGTTGTAGGACAGCGTGTAGCCCACCAGCGAGGTCAGCGTCGTGCCCACGGCCTGCTTCAGGGCCAGGGACGCCTCGCCGTTGCTCAGGCAGTTGTAGGTCGGCGTCGCGCCGGCGGTCCCGAAGCTGCCGAGCCCGGTCGCCGGGTTGACCGTGTTCGCGGGCGACGGCGTCACGCCGTAGATGGGGTTCTGACAATCGTTATAGGGGTAGGTCGACGTGTTCGGGATCGAGATCTCGGACCGGAAGATGGAGTAGCGCGGCGAGAAGGTGATCTCGTCGGTGATGGGGATGCCGAGCCGGAGCGTGCCGCCGGCCACGAAGTTGTTGTAGTACGAGTAGGACGACACGTCCGTCGTCTTGGCGAACAGGTCGAAGCCGGCCGCCAGGCGCTGGTTGAGGAAGTACGGCTCGGTGAAGTTGAACTCGACGCCGCGCGTGCGCTGACCCTCGGTGAGGGCCGCGCGGACGTACTGCCCGCGACCGAGGAAGTTGGTCTCGGTGACCGCCAGCTCGCCGATGATGCCGTCGACCGTCGAGTAGCCGCCCGACACCGAGATCGAGCCGGTCGGCTGATCCTCGACCTCGACCGTGATGATGACGCGGTCGGCGGACGAGCCCTGCGAGTTGGTGATCTTGACCTTCTTGAAGAAGCCGAGGCCGTTGAGGCGGCGCTCCGCCTTGTCGATCAGGACCTTGTTGTAGGCGTCGCCCTCGCCGAGCTCGAACTCGCGACGGATGACGTAGTCGCGGGTGCGGCTATTGCCCTTGATGACGATGCGCTCGATGTAGACGCGCGGGCCCTCGTCGATCGAGAAGGCGATGGACACGGTGCGGGTGGTCGGGTCGCGGTCGCCGCGCGGCTTGACGGTGGAGAAGGCGAAGCCACGGCGATTGACCTCGCGGGTCATCGCCTCGACGCTCTTCTCGATCTGGTCGCCGTTGTAGATCTGCCCGACGTGGAGGCGGATGAAGGGCTGCAGGGCGGCGTTCGGGATCGCGGGGTTGTGGGAGTCCACGCCGATGCTGCCGACACGGTACTGAGGTCCCTCCTCGACCGTGATCGTGACGACGTAGCCCTTCTTCGCCGGATCGAAACGGGCGTCCGAACCGACCACGCGGAAGTCGGCGTAGCCGTTCTTGAGGTAGAAGCGGCGGATCAGCTCCAGGTCCGTTCCGATCCGCTCGGGATCGTAGATGTCGGACGACTTGAAGAAGGACAGGAAGTTCGACTCCGTCGTCTCCATGAGGTCGCGCAGCTTGCCGGCGGAATAGGCGCGGTTGCCGACGAAGTTGATCTCCTTGATGCCGGTCTTGTCGCCCTCGACGATGGTGAAGATCACGTCGAGGCGGCCGTCCGGCAGATCGACGGTCCGCACGGTGACGGAGGCGGCCGCGCGGCCGGACCGACGGTAAACGTCCTTGATGCGCTCGATGTCGGCGTTCGCGATCGACGGGCTGTAGGACCCGCGCGTCTTCGAGGTGATCTCGCCGGTCAGCTGCTCGGTCTTCAGCTTGCTGTTGCCTTCGAACGCCACACGGTTGATCGAGCGGTTCTCGTTGACCGTGATGACGACGCCCTCGCCCGAGCGACCGACCTTCACGTCGGAGAACAGGCCGGTGGCGTAGAGATCCTTCACGCCCTTGTTCACGTCGTCGGGCGTCGTGCCGGCGAAGTAGGAGCGGATCGTCTCGGCGTCGACGCGGTGGTTCCCACGCACGGTGATCTGGGCGGCGAAGGCGGATGGAAGCAGGGCGAGGAAGGACAGCAGAACCGTCGCCACGAGGGCGAACCGGTGGATATGACCCTTGAGACAACGCATTATCGGCCCGGCTCCCGCATCGCTTCACCTATCGCCGACCTGCCAAGCCAGCCAACCGGACCTTTACGCACCCGGTCCCCAAGGGGGCGGGCAGCAAGGCCCATCCCCGCACTCGAGCCCGGTTCTACAGGCTTTGCCTAAACGAGAGAATGCCGTTCCGTCCCTTACATTTGTTTTCACCATGCCGTGGCGGTCAAGACACGCTTTATACTAAGCGAAGGGTTAACGTCGACGATTAAGGCTTTGTTGAGGAAGGCCAATTCCATAACGAGCTTTTGATAAGGCTAGTGGAACAGCGGTTTCGCGAGCCGCGAGATGTCGTTGAAGGCGGCGAAGATCGTCAGCACCGCAACGAAGGTCAAACCGATCCGGAAGCCGACTTGCTGCGTTTTCTCGGGCAGGGCCTTCCCGCGCACCGCCTCGAAGGCGAAGAACAGGAGGAAGCCGCCGTCGAGCAGGGGGATCGGCAGCAGGTTGAGGAGGCCGATCGAGATCGACAGGATCGCCGCGAGGTTGACGAGCGGCGCCACGCCGAGCTGCGCCATCTGGCCCGACACCTGCGCGATGCGGATCGGGCCGGACAGCTGGTCGCTCGACTCACGTCCGGTCACGAGACCCTTCAAGTAGTGGCCGGTTCCCTCGACGACGGCCCAGGTCTCCGCCACCCCCTTGCCGAGGGATCGCACGATCCCGTAGCGCCGCATGTGGACGTAGGCGGGCGAGGCGTCCGCCGTCAGGCCGAGGACGCTGGTGCTCATCGCCCCGAGCCTCGTTTGCAGCACCTGCCGGCGCGGCGTCGCGGTCAGCGGCATGTCGACGTCGCCGCGCCGGAGAAGAAAGGTGAGGGGCGTGCCCTCGTCCGCCTGCACGACGCGTTGCATGTCCTCGAAAGAGGTGATCGACGCCCCGTCGATGGCGAGCAGTCGATCGCCGGCCTTGAACCCGGCCGCCTCGGCGGCGCTGCCCGGCATCACGCTGCCGACCCGCGGATCGATGACGGTCTGCCCGCTGAAGTGGAACAGCCCGGCGAGCACGACGATCGCGACGATGAAATTGGCGATCGGACCGGCGGCGACGATGGCGGCCCGCTTGGCGACGCTCTGGCCGAACAGGGTGACGGACCGCTCCCCCGACGGCATCGTGGCGAGCGCCTGGTCGTCGGGCACCGAGGCGCCGTTGGCGTCGCCGTGGAACTTGACGTAGCCGCCGAGCGGCAGCAGCGCCAGCCGCCAGCGCGTGCCCTTGCGATCGGTGTAGTGGGCGAGCTCGGGACCGAACCCGAGCGAGAAGGCGTCGACCTTCACGCCGCACCAGCGCCCGACCAGGAAGTGCCCCATCTCATGGAAGAACACCACGATCGTGAGCACGCAGATGAACGGCACCGTGTTGAAGAAAAGGGCTGATAGCGACAACCGGAGCCTCCTGGAACCGCATGGTCGATGCCGCGTCGCCGTCCCCGGCCGCCGGCATCACATGCTTAGTGATCGGTTAAAAACGCGCCGTCGTCGAGCCGCGGGAGGAGCGCGCGCGTTCTTTCTCTGACGACATGGTCAACGGCCAGCGCGTCGGCGACGCTCGCGGGTTCGCGCGCCACCCCGTCGGCCAGCGCCCGGTCGCAGGCCTGCTCCACGATGCGAGCGATATCGTGGAAGGAAATGAGCTTTTCCACGAAGGCCTCGACCGCGACCTCGTTGGCGGCGTTGAGCACCGTCGGCAGGCCGCGCCCGCCGCGCAGCGCGTCAAGGGCGACGCGGAGCGCGGGGAAGCGGTCGAGGTCGGGGCGCTCGAAGGTCAGCGTTCCGACCGCGGCGAGGTCGAGGCGGCGCGCGGCGGTGGCCATCCGCGAGGGAGAGGCCAGGCAGTGACCGATGGGGACCTTCATGTCGGGACTGGCGAGGCCGGCGGTCACCGAGCCGTCGACGAAGCTGACCAGGCCGTGGACGATCGACTGGGGGTGGATCAGCACGTCGAGCCGGGCCGCCTCGATGCCGAAGAGGTGATGCGCCTCGATGACCTCCAAACCCTTGTTCATGAGGCCGGCGGAGTCGATGGTGACCTTCGGGCCCATCGACCAGTTCGGGTGGGCGAGGGCCTGCTCGGGCGTGGCGGCGGCGATGGCCTCCCGCGTCCAGGTGCGGAACGGGCCACCCGACGCGGTCAGCGTCATCACCTCGATCAGGGCGGTGTCCGCGTCGCCGAGCGCCTGGAAGATCGCGTTGTGCTCGCTGTCGACCGGCAGCAGGCGCGTGCCGCGAAGCGCCGCCTCCCGCATGAAGGCGGCGCCGGCGCACACGAGGCATTCCTTGTTGGCCAGCGCGATGGTGCGTCCGGCCTCCAGCGCGGCGAAGGTCGGCTTGACGCCGGCGGTGCCGGCGATCGCCGCCATCACGAGATCGGAGGGGCGCAGGGCGGCCTCGACGACGGCGGACGCGCCGGCCGCCGCCTCGATCCCCGTGCCGGCGAGCGCGTCCTTCAGGTCGCCGTAGCCCCCGGGGTCGGCGAGCGCGGCGAAGGACGCCCGAAGCCGGATCGCGGTGCGGGCGAGGGCGCGCGCGTCGCGGCCGCCGGCGACGGCGGCGACCACGAAATCGTCAGGGGCGGCGGCGAGCAGATCCGCCGTCGATTGGCCGACCGATCCGGCGGCGCCCAGGATGGTGACGACGCGCGGCGGGCGCGTTCCCGACGCACCCGGTTTGGAAACGGCTTGGTCCATCATGCGATCCGTGACTGGGGGTTCAGGCCCAAGAGAACAATCCGCCGGCGGTGGAGGGCATGTGGTGCGCGAGACCGGTCGCGAACGCGAACACGGCGGCCGCGATGAAGCCGTCGAGACGGTCCATGATGCCGCCGTGACCCGGGATGAGACGGCTGGAGTCCTTCACGCCGAAGCGCCGCTTCACGCTCGACTCGAAGGCGTCGCCGGCCTGCGACAGGGTCGCGGCGGCGAGGGTGACGACCATGATCGCCGCCGGCGAGGACGGGATCGGGAGGTCGTGCATCGCGACGAAGGATCCGGCGAGCGTACCGGCGGCGATGCCCGACACGGTGCCGGACCAGGTCTTGGATGGGGACACGCGCGGCCACAGCTTGGGGCCGCCGATCAGCCGGCCGCCGCCGTAGGCGAAGACATCCGTCGACCACACCGTCGCGAACAGCCAGACGATCGACCGCGTCCCGAGCGGCGTCGAGAAGCGCAGCGCCAGGACCGCGAGGAGGAGCAGACCGGCGTAGAGCACGCCGGCCGCCGCCCAAGCCCGGGCGCCGGCGCCGGCGAGAAGCGCGGCCAGACCGCAGGCTAGGACGAGGATGGCCGCGCTCGCAGATCGGGCGGGCACCAGGGCCCAGGCGGGCGGCGGCGCGGCCAGGATGGGCAGCGTGGTGAGGGCGGCCACGGCAACCAGCGCCACGGCGCCCGCCGCCGTTCTCGATCGGCGGCGGGCGCCACCGATCAGTCGCTGCCACTCCCAATTCACCCCGATGGCCGCCGCGAGCCACGTCAACGCGAACACACCGCCGCCGACCCGGGTCGTCACGACCGCCGCGATCCCCAGGACCGCGCCCGACACGGCGCGGGGGCCGAGGTCGCCCCAGCGGCCCCTCGCCGGCGCGGCGCCGGCAGGCGCGCGAACAGGCTCCGGTGCCCGGCCGTCCCGCAGCTGGCTGTCCCGCACCTCCGGCTACCTCGCCGCGACGGCGCGAGCGAGCGTCACGACCCGGTCCTCGCCGCGACGGCGCGCGATAGGGAGGGACCGCCGAAGCGTCGCTCGCGCGCGGCGTATTCGGCGAGGGCGCCGGCGAAGGCACCGCGGTCGAAGTCGGGCCAGAGCACGGGAAGGAACACGAACTCGCTGTAGGCGGCCTGCCAGAGCAGGAAGTTGGACAACCGCTGCTCGCCTGACGTGCGGATGATGAGGTCGGGATCGGGAATATCGGAGGTTTGAAGGTATCGCGACAGCAGCGATGCGTCGATGTCGCTCTCGCGCAAGGCCCCTTCGGCGAGCTTGCCGGCGATGGCGCGCGCCGCCGCCGCGATCTCCTGCCGTCCGCCGTAGTTGAAGGCGATCACGAGCACGAGGCCGGCGTTCAGCCGGGTCATGGTCTCGGCTTCCTCAAGCAGGGAGCGGACGTCCGCCTGCAAGTCGTCGCGAAACCCGATCACCCTGACGCGGACGCCGGCCTTGTGCAGCTCCACCAGGTCCTTGCGGATGAAGCGCTTGAGGAGCCCCATCAGGTCCTGGATCTCCTGGAACGGCCGGCTCCAGTTCTCGGCGGAGAAACTGTAGACCGTCAGGTAGTCCAGCGAGAACTCGGCGGCGGTCCGCACCGCCGCGCGCAACGCTTCCAGGCCGCGCCGATGCCCCTCGATGCGCGGCAAGCCGCGCAGGGTCGCCCACCGGCCGTTGCCGTCCATGATGAGCCCCACGTGCGAGGGGACGCCACGCGCCTTGCGGACGCCGGCGGTCGTTGTCTCCTCGGCTAGACTCGGCATCGCTGTTCCAGGTTGGGCAAGAGATGGGAGATGACGGTCAGGCCCGCATCCGCCGGGCGTTCGAGCGGCGGGCGCGGCGGTGCTCGCGTCCTCGGGGAAGGTTCAAACCTGCATGATCTCCTTCTCCTTGCCGGCGAGCGTCATGTCGATCTCGCCGACGACCTGGTCGGTCGCCTTCTGCACGTCGGCCGCCAGGCGCTTCTCGTCGTCCTCGCTGATGTCCTTTTCCTTCAACTGCTTCTTTAGCACGTCGATGCCGTCACGTCGCACGTGGCGCACGGCGACACGCGCTTCCTCGGTGTAGCGGTGCGCGATCTTGACCATCTCCTTGCGGCGCTGCTCGTTGAGCTCGGGAATGCGGATGCGCAGGATCTGTCCCTCGGTGGTCGGCGACAGGCCGAGGTTGGAGTCGCGGATCGCCTTCTCGACGGCGCCCACCATGCTCCGATCCCAGACCTGCACCGAGAGCATGCGCGGCTCCGGGACGCTGATCGAGGCGACCGTGTTGATGGGCTGGCGCTGGCCGTAGGCCTCGACCTCGATGGGCTCGAGCAGGCTGGCGCTGGCGCGACCGGTCCGCAGGCCGCCGAGCTCGTGCTTGAGCGTCTGCACGGCACCTTGCATGCGCCGCTTGAGGTCGGGAAGGTCGAAAGCAGCACTCATCGATTGGCCCTGTAGCGGAAGCGCGCCGGGGACCGGCGCGGCGGTCGATCCTGTGGTTCATCCCGTCCCGGCCGCCGACGCCAGCACCGGACACGATGCCATACAACGGGAACAGGTGTCACCGAGGTGGTACGACGGACGGTGGCACGCGGGCGACGGCGTGGTATCATGGCGTCACGAGGGTCGCCGCCGCCCTGCCCTCGAGCGCGTTGCAGATCGCGCCGTCCCCCTCGATCGAGAAGACGAGTATCGGAATTCGGTTCTCGCGGGCAAGGGCGAAAGCGGCGGTGTCCATGATCGCGAGGTTCTCGGCGATCGCCTGATCGTGCGTCAGCGTGTCGTAGCGCTCGGCGTTCGGGTCGCGCTTGGGATCGGCGGAGTACACGCCATCGACCTGCGTCGCTTTCAAGATGGCGTCGCACGAGAGTTCCGCACCGCGCAGCACCGCGCCGGTGTCGGTCGTGAAGAACGGGTTGCCGGTGCCGCCCGCCAGGATCACGATGCGATCCTTGTCGAGGTGGTGAAGCGCCGCCTGTCGCGAATACGGCTGGCACAGGGAGGGCATCGGCACCGCCGACAGCACGCGGGCGGACTTGCCGGCCTTCTCCACGGCGAACTCGATGGCGAGCGCGTTCATGACCGTGGCCAGCATGCCGATCGAGTCGGCGCGGGCGCGCTCGATGCCGGAATGGGCGCCTTGGATGCCGCGGAAGAAGTTGCCGCCGCCGACCACCACCGCCACCTCGACGCCGAGACGGGCGGTCTGCGCGAGGTCCAGGGCTATCTTGTCGAGCGTGGTCGGATCGAGGCCGTGGCTTTGGCGTCCCTGCAGGGCTTCCCCCGACAGCTTGACGACCACCCGTCGCCATCGCGAGCGTGCTTTGCCGTCGGTTGTCTCAGCGCGCGCCATGATCTGCCTCATCCCCCGCCGGGCATCGCATAGGCGGTTTGAACCGGCCTTACAACCGAGCGCTCGCGGGTCGAGGGACGTCGCCGCGCGCGGGGCCGGGCGGCGTCTGCCCCCTGATCCCCGGTCCGATCGCGCGCGGTGTGATGACTAGAGCATCGGCATGCCGCCCGTCACGGGGATCAAGGCTCCGCTCATGTAGCTGCCCCCGTCGGAGGCGAGCAGCACGTAGGCGGGCGCGAGTTCGGCGGGCTGTCCGGCCCGGCCGAGCGGCGTCGCCTTGCCCAGCGCCTCGATCTGCTCGGGGCTCTTGACGATCGGCTGGATCGGCGTCCAGATCGGCCCCGGCGCGACGCAGTTCACCCGGATGCCCTGCGGCGCCAGCAGGTTCGACAAAGCGACGGTGAAGCTCGCGATGGCGCCCTTGGTGGCGGAATAAACGAGCATCGTCTCGGTCCCGACCTTGGCCTGCACGCTGGTCGTGTTGACGATGGACGCGCCGGGCTTCATGTGCGGCACCGCCGCCTGGCACAGGGTGATCATCGCGAAGACGTTGGTGCGGAAGGCGCCGTCGACGTCGGCGGCGGTCACGTCGGAAAGCCCCTCGTTCACCACCTGGGCGGCGGCGTTGTTGACGAGGATGTCGAGGCGCCCGAACTCGGCCACCGTGCGCGCGACGAGGTTTCGGCAATGGGCCTCGTCCCGCAAGTCGCCCGGCAGGAGGATGGCGCGCCGCCCGGCCTTGTCGATCCAGGCCGCAGTGTCCTCGGCGTCGGACTGCTCCGCCTCCAGGTAGGAGAGCGCGACATCGGCGCCCTCGCGCGCGTAGGCGATGGCGACGGCACGCCCGATCCCCGAATCGCCGCCGGTGATCAGCGCGACCCGCCCGGTGAGCAGGCCCTTGCCGACGTAGCTCCCCTCGCCGTGGTCGGGCGTCGGCGTCATCTTCGAGGTCAGGCCGGGTCGGGGCTGCTGCTGTTCGCCGGGGAAAGGAGGGGTCGCCCCCGCTTCGCGCGGATCGGTGGTCATGATGGTGCCTTTCGGTGAGCTGGGGCGCCGTCGACGGCGTCCGGCGTACTCAACACCGCGCGCAAGCGTTGGTGGCGCGGCCGAACCGTCGCGGCGCGGCGGCCCCCTCGGCTCAGGCGGGTCGTGCCGCGGCCAGGCGGGCGAGAGCCTCTTCGTGGAGCCGCTTGTCGCCGCAGGCGATCACGTCGCCACCCTCCGACGGATCGCCGCCGGCCCACGTCGTCACGATCCCGCCCGCCCCCTCGACGATCGGGATCAGCGCGACGACGTCGTAGGGCTGGAGCCCCGCCTCCACGACGCAGTCCACCTGCCCCCCGGCGAGCATCGCGAAAGCGTAGCAGTCGCAGCCGTAGCGCACGAGCTTCGCCCCCGCTTCGAGCCGGCGCAGCGCCGCGAGCTTCTCGTCGGCGTAGAGCAGGGGCGAGGTCGTCATGACCGTCGCATCGGCGAGCGTCGCGCAGCGCCGGACGCCGAGCCGGCGCCTGCCCCTGAACGGACCGAGGCCGGTGCCGCGCCAGTGGGCGCTCGACCCGTCGCCGACGAAGCGCTCCTGCGTGAAGGGCTGGACCATCATGCCGTAGCAGGGGCGGCCGTTGTGCAGCAGGCCGATGAGGACGCCCCACGTCGGCAGGCCGGCGATGAACGCCTTGGTGCCGTCGATCGGGTCGAGCACCCAGACGTACTCGGCCTCGGCACGCGCGCTGCCGAACTCCTCGCCGACGATGCCGTGGGCGGGGAACTGCGCCTCGATCATCCGGCGCATCGCGACCTCGGCGGCGCGGTCGGCCTCCGTCACGGGATCGAACGAGCCGCCCTTGTTCTTGTCCTCGGTGCCGACGCTCGTGCGGAAGAAGGGCAGGATGGCGCTGCCGGCGGCGTCCCCCAGCTTCTCGACGAAGGCGGCGAAATCGACGGCTGCCATGGTCCCGAACCCCTTTGGGGAGCGTTGCCGCGTCCCGCTTCGCGCCGCCCTACCCTCCCGCACCCTGCCCTTGGCACGCAAGAGCCGGCGCATGCAAGAGCCGGCGGCGGACGCCCCTCCCCCACGCCGACGCGTCCCGACCCGCGCCGGGATCACGAGGCCGCTCGCGCTTTTTCGAGGCCGATCGGTCGCGAGCCCCTTGCTTTTCCCGCGCCGGCAGGCATGATGCTGCGGTGCGGCAACGTCGTTGCCGCCGGATGCCCTCTTTGGGCGTTTCCTCCCTAGACTTGGGTCGCCCGTGGTCTCCACGCGCGGCTCTTTTTTTGAGCTGGCGGCCCACGCGGGACAACGCGATCCGTCCGCATGTCCGGCCCCGATCCGATGGATCGATCGCTACTCCGCCGCCGCGCGATCCGAGTGCCGTGCCGCGACCTCGTCGGCCAGTGCCGACAGGATCGCCGTGAGGTCGGCGGCGACGGTCCTGAACCGCCCGATCCGCACCAGGGTTCGCTCGTCCATGTACAAGGACCGGCTCACCTCGATCTGGATCGCGTGCACGCCGGCGGACGGGGCACCGTAATGTTCGGTGATGAAGCCGCCGGCGTAGGGCTTGTTGCGTTGCACAACATAGCCTCGCGCGCGCATGGCCTTCTCGAGCGCCTCGACGAAGCCGCCCTCGCTGCTCGTCCCGTACCGGTCGCCGATGACGAAGTCCGTCCTCGGACGCCGATCCGCGCCGGTCGGTGGGGGCGGCGGAAACGAGGGCATGGAATGGCAATCGACGAGGAGGGCGACGCCGAACAGTCGCCGCGCCCGCTCGAGCAGCGCGCGAAGCCGCGCGTGATAAGGCTTGTACAGCCGCTCGATGCGGGCGAGCGCCTCGCCGACATCGAGGCGCCCGGTGTAAATCTCCTGCGCTTCACCGACCACCCTCGCGATCGTGCCGAGACCGCCGGCCACCCTGACGGAGCGCGTGTTGGCGAAACCGGGCAGACGGCCGTCGAACATGCGCGGGTCGAGTTCGTAGGCTTCCCGGTTGAGGTCGAGGTAGGCGCGCGGGAAGCGGGCGCGCAGCAGCGGGGCGCCGAGCTTGAGCGCGCCGGCGAAGAGGTCGTCCACGAAGGCATCCTCCGAGCGCCGGAGCGCGAGGGCGTCGAGGCGGGCACTGTCGAGGAAGCGGCGCGGGTAGACGCTGCCGGAATGGGGCGACGAGAACACCAGCGGACAGAGCAGTTCGTCCGGCTCGACGACCTCGAACGGCGGCTCCAGTTCCGGCTCGTGCGTCTCGAAACCTCCGGCGAAGGAACCGTCCGGCTCCTCGGTACCCATCCGACCTCCTTCGGCGCGTCGTGCCGCGACCTCGGACCGGCGCCGACCCTCGTGCGACCGGTTCGGCGATCGGCCCGGCGAGCACAAATCCCTGTCCAACCCCCCGCGATCTATGGCATCAAGCGACAGCCAACGAAAGCGCGTCAGAGGGACTTTCACGCAACCTTAACCGTGTTGACGCCAACTCGTCGCGTTCGTTGGAATGGGACATGACCGAGACCGAAGATTTCATGACGGGCAAGATCCTGCTGGCCGAAGACGATACCGACATGCGTCGCTTCCTCGCCAAGGCGCTGCAGAACGCCGGCTACGACGTGTCCGCCTTCGACAACGGCCTGTCGGCCTACAACCGGCTCCGTGAGGAACCATTCGAGCTGCTCCTGACCGACATCGTGATGCCGGAGATGGACGGGATCGAACTGGCGCGCCGCGCCACCGAACTCGACCCCGACATCAAGGTGATGTTCATCACCGGGTTCGCCGCCGTCGCGCTGAACCCCGACAACAACGCGCCGAAGCAGGCCAAGGTCTTGTCGAAGCCGTTCCATCTCAAGGACCTCGTCAACGAGGTGCAGCGGCTCCTCGCCGCTTGAGGTCGACGATCAGCCGCGCGATTCGCTCCGCCGCGCGGAGGTCGTCGGGCGTGTTGACGTTGGTGAACGGATCGTAGGGCTCCACCGGCCAGTCGACGCAGGCGGCGCCGTGCCGCTCGATGAAGCGGCGCACCTGTCGGACATCGTCGACGATCAAGGCGTGCCGCAGGTCGTGGCGCAAGGACACCGGCCACAAGGCCACGACGTGGTGGGGGCGTCCGCCGGATCGGGCGCAGACGATCTTCGCGCCCGTGGCGACCCGCACCTCGCTGAGGCGGGCCACGAGGTCGTCCGGCAGGAACGGCGCGTCGGTCGGCACGGTGACGGCGAACACCTCCTCCGGCCTTTCGGTCGCCACCCAGTCCAGGCCGGCCAGCACACCGGCGAGCGGGCCGGGATGGCCTCGGACATCGTCGGCGACGACGGTTGCGCCGTAGCCCGCGAAGCGCTCGGCGTCGCCGGACGCGTTGATGACGAGATGCGCGCATTGCCGGCGCAGGGTCGTCGCGACGCGGTCGAGGATCGTGCGCCCACGGACGAGGCGAGCGCCCTTGTCCCCCCCGCCGATGCGGGACGCCAGTCCGCCGGCCAGAACGATGCCGATCACCCCGCCACCTTCCGCGATGCCCGCGCCCATCGATCGAGCGCGTCGCCGAACCCACGCCGACGTTCGGCAGTACCGCTCCCGCCACGGCCCGTCATCTCGAATCACGTCAACTGTTATGCGTCAATCGCATAACTCCGGCTTGGGAAACGCCGGATGCGGTCGATGGCCGCGATCACAATCGCGTTGACGGGGCGTGTCGGCAATGTGGCACGGACCTCGGTCGGCACCGGGTCGCAGGCCACGTGGCGCCCATGCTTTCGAGTGTAGTTCACCATGCGGCGGCGATGAGTCCCCAAGCTCGCGAGTAGCCCCACATTCAGGCTGCAATCTCGTCGTGTTCTCGGCGACAGATCAAATCGGATCATAGTATGGCGGATATTTCCAAGTTTCAGGGAATGACTTCGCGCCGTTTGTCAAGACTATCGCGGATCGTGTCGACACCATAGAGGCCCCGGACCGATAACGACCGAGGCTTCAGTTCTTGCTTAGAGTACCTTTCATCGCCGGCGTCCTGTTCACGGCGGCTTTCGTCACAAGTGGCACCGCCGACGCCCACCTTGGCCGCCACCACGCCCCCACCGCGTCGCGAAGCATCCGCCACCAGCGTCACGGCACCGGCTTCGCGCACCTGGCGGCGAGCCACCGCCGCCACGTCGCCGCGCATCGTGCAACACCCCGTTACGTCCCCCCGCACCGCTTGGCTCCCCATCGCTCCAAGTCGCGATACGCCACCGCCGATCGGCACGGGGGCGCTCCGCCCCCGGTCCGCGACGCGCCGGCCGGCGCCCAGACGGGCGGCGCGTCCTACTACGGGGGCGCCCACCGCACGGCGGCCGGCGGCCACGTGGGCGTCGCCACCTGCGCGCATCGCACGCTGCCGTTCGGGACCCGCGTGCTGGTCACCAACCTCGCCAACGCCCGCGCGACGGTCCTCACCGTCAACGATCGCGGTCCCTTCGTGCGCGGGCGCATCGTCGACGTGTCGACCGCCGCCGCCGGGGTCCTCGGCATGCTGCACGCCGGGGTCGCGCAGGTCCGGGTCCGCGTCATCGGCCCGGGCTGACCCTCACGCGATCGGGCCGTGTCGCGGAGGCGCCCCGGCTACCGCGACCTCCGCTGAGCGCGTCGCGCGCCTCGGGGCGGTGGCCCTCGCCTGTTGCATCGCCGCCCGTAGTGCCGCATAGGCGGCCACCATGTTCGAGACGGGCCAGCGATGCGCGGCGTGCTGGGTATCGCCACCCTCCTCATCATCGCATTCGCCTTCAGCGAGGCGCGGCGGTCCATCGCCTGGCGGGTCGTGGCCGGGGGCCTGCTGCTCCAGGCGGCGATCGCCGTGCTGTTCCTCAAGGTGCCGCCGGCGGTGGCGCTGCTCGTTTGGCTGAACCGGGGCGTCGCCACGCTGCAGCGCGCGACCGACGCCGGCACCTCGCTCGTGTTCGGCTTCCTCGGCGGCGCGCCCCTGCCCTACGCCGAGACGGTGCCGGGCGGCAGCTACACGCTGGCCTTCCGCGCCTTCCCGCTGGTGCTGGTCATCAGCGCGCTTGCCTCCCTGCTGATCCACTGGGGCGTCCTGCAAAGGATCGTCGGCGCGCTCGCCTGGGGGCTGCGCCGGACGCTGGGCATCGGCGGCGCGCTCGGCTTGGCGGCGGCGGTCCACGTCTTCGTGGGCATGATCGAGGCGCCGCTGCTCGTGAAGCCCTACCTGCGCGCGATGACGCGGGGCGAACTCTTCGCGTTGATGAGTTGCGGCATGGCCGGCATCGCCGGCACGGTGATGGTGATCTACGGCTCGATCCTGGGCGGCGCCATCCCGGACTCCTTCGCCAACATCCTCATCGCCTCCGTGCTCTCGACGCCCGGCGCGCTCGCGGTCGCCGCCATCATGGTGCCGTTCCAGCCCCAGCCGGCGGGCGAGGCGGACCTCGACGCGGTCGATCCCGCCGGCGGCGCGCTCCAGGCGATCGTCAAGGGCACGATGGACGGGATCGGCCTCGTCGCGGCGATCATCGCCATGCTGATCGTGCTGGTGGCCCTCGTGACGCTCGTCAACGATTTCCTCGACCTCTTCCCGTTCGGCGGCGCCCCTCTCACGCTGCAGTGGATCGCGGCGCTGGTGTTCCGGCCGCTGGTCTGGCTCATCGGCGTGCCCTGGGACCAGAGCGGCACGGCGGCGGCGCTGATGGGGACGAAGACGGTGCTCAACGAGTTCGTCGCCTACCTCGACCTCGCCCACCTGCCGGCCGGCGCGCTGGACGCGCGCTCCAAGCTCATCATGACTTACGCCTTGTGCGGCTTCGCCAACGTCGGCAGCCTCGGCATCCTGCTCGGCGGCCTCAACGCGATGGTGCCGGAACGGCGCGCCGACATCGCCGCACTCGGATGGCGTTCGGTGCTATCGGGCACGCTGGCGACGATGTTGAGCGGGGCGATCGTCGGCTTGGTCGTGTAGAAAATCCACACTTCGTGGAAGGCTCTTCAACGTGAGTTGTCAATTTACCGCTCGATCTCTGGATGAAAATAACTATGTTCTAGTGGGATCTTAAATCCATGATCGATCAGCAACAAAGCGACGATCGCGTGTCGGGCAGTTTGTGGCCGTAGACTTTGTCTAAGGACGCGATTGTCTCGGATAAAAAGTTCAATCAAGCAACCAACTGTCCCGAAGGCGTCACGTATCTCCTCGGCATCACGAACCCCATCTGATGGCCCCAGCGCTTCCGCATGCAACGACAGGATGCGATTAAGCAGTTCCGGTTCGCGACCTTTAATTTGAGTTAGGCGCTTCCGCGTCTCAGCACGGGTTGGCTTCTCGGTAAGTTTATATGAAACGGTGTTTCGTTCGTTC
Source organism: uncultured Beijerinckiaceae bacterium (assembly GCA_964244495.1). Lineage (GTDB taxonomy): Bacteria > Pseudomonadota > Alphaproteobacteria > Rhizobiales > Beijerinckiaceae > RH-AL1. The sequence goes on along the minus strand of CAXTIU010000009.1, from coordinate 23,286 downwards.
TTGTTCATCGTCAGCTCCCTTGAGGATACTACACGAGATGGCGCGCTACTTCACCAGCGACACCCATTTCGGCGACACGCGCATCCTCCACTCCGCCAAGCGCCGCTTCGCCACCATCGCCGCCCACGACGCCCACCTCGTCGCGCGGTGGCGGGCGACCATCGGACCCGACGACGAGGTGTGGCACCTCGGCGACGTCGCGCCGCGCTACGACGCGGCGGCGCTCGACGCGTTGCTCGCCGGCCTGCCCGGCCGCAAGCACCTCGTCACCGGCAACAACGACGATGCGGCAACCCGCGCGCATCCCGTGTGGGCAAGCGTGCACGACTACGTCGAGCTGGAGGAGGATGGCGTGCTCTGCGTGCTCTGCCACTACCCGCTGCGCACCTGGAACAAGATCGGCAAGGGCACGATCGACCTGCACGGCCACTCGCACGCCATGCTGAAGCCGATGACGCGCCAGTTCGATGTCGGCGTCGACGCGTGGGGCTACGGGCCGGTGACGCTGGCGGCGATGCTGGCGAGCCGTCGGCGCGGCAAGGCGGCGGCGACCTGACGGCAACCGCCGGTCAGCCGGCCCGACCCACCGTGCCGCTCACGCCGGCGAAGGCGCCTTCCACCAGCTCGCAGTACAGGAACCGGGCGGGATCGACCGGGCCGCAGAAGGCGATCTGGCCAGCCGGCACGGTCTGGAAGCCGAAGCGGGCGTAGTACGGCCGGTCGCCGACCAGCACCACCAGGGCGTGGCCGGCGGCGCGGGCGGCGGCGAGCGAGCGGCGCGCCAGAGCCTCGCCGATCCCGCCGGAACGGAACGGCGGGTCGACGGTGAGGGGCCCGAGCAGCAGCGCCGGCGCGGTGCCGATGCGGATGGGTGTCATGAGGTTCGAGCCGACGAGGAGGGTGCCGACGGTGGCGACGAACGACAGGTCGCGATCCGCCGGCACGCCCTCCCTGAGCCGATAGGCCGAGCGCGCGTAGCGGCCGGGACCGAAGGCGCGCGCGCTGAGGCGCTCGATCGCGGGAAGATCCGCCTCGGCGAGGGGCTTGAGGGCGAGGGGAAGGTCGGCCATCCCCCGGCGCGTAGCATCCGAGCCGTGTCGGCGACAAGGCGCGTCGCCGAAAAGATCCCTCACCAATCCTCGCTGACCGGGCTTGCCCGCAGAACCTCCGCGAGCCTCGATCGCGTCGCCGGCGTGGCATCCGGCGGCAGCCGATCGGCCGGGAAGAAATCGCCGTCGGCGATCTCGTGGTCCGGCCCGCGCGCGACGCGCTCGAAGCGGCGCACGACGTAGCAGGCGACGTGGTCGCGGCTGCCCCCGAGCCCGTTGCGATAGAAGCCGTGCAGGGCCGGCCGCTCCGTGCACACGATGCCGCCCTCCTCCCGCAACTCGCGGACGACCGCCGCCTCCGCCGACTCGCCCCGGTCGACCGCCCCGCCGGGCAGGTACCATCCGTCCCGATAGGTGTGGCGCACGAGGAAGACGTCGCGGCCCTCGAGCACGACCGCGCGGACCCCGAGCGTCACCGCCCGCGTCCACCAGAGGCGGTGATGGAGGTGGGAGGCCTGGCGCATGAGCCAGGGGGGCGCTTCGACGAGGGGCATGCGCGAGCTTAGCGCCGGCACCCGCGCCGGGGAAGGGCACGCTGCGGCGTCCGGCGACGGCGGGCCGATCCAGCGTCGCCGACGCCCGGCTCGTCGCCCCAAGCCGCCGCCGCCGATGGACACCTCGCCGCGCCGGCTATAATCCTTCCCCGGCGGCGCGGTCGCTCCGCCATCGGTTTCCTCATCGGCGCGTCCCGATCGTCAGAAGGGCGCACCTCCTCGGGGGGCGCGTGCCTTTCGTCCTGGCCCATCTTTCCGACGCCCACATCGGCCCGCTGCCGCGCGCACGGCGACGCGACCTCGTCGGGAAGCGCCTCACCGGCTACATCAACTGGAAGCGCGGCCGTTCCGCCGCGCACGACATGGACGTGCTCGCCGCCCTCGTCACCGACCTGCTCGATCAGGCGCCGGACCATGTCGCGATGACCGGCGACATCCTGAACATCGGCCTGCCGGGCGAGTACCCCCTGGCGGCGGAATGGCTGTCGACGCTGGGTCGGCCGGGACAGGACGTGAGCTTCACCGCCGGCAATCACGATGCCTACACCCAGGGGTCGCTGCCGACGCTGGCCCGCACCTTCGCGCCGTGGACGCGGGGCGACGATGCCGCCTCCGGCTACCCCTACCTGAAGGTCCGCGACGGCGTCGCGCTCGTCGGGCTGTGCTCGGGCGTCCCCCGGGCACCCTTCATCGCGTCCGGGCGGCTGGGCCATCTCCAGCGCGAGCGCTGCGAGGCGATGCTGGCGGACGCCGGCGCGCGCAAGCTCGCGCGCATCGTGATGCTGCACCATCCCCCCCGCATCGACGAGCCGACCGGCCACCTCGCGCGGGGCCTCAGCGACCATCTCGCCTTCGCCCTGATGATCAGGCGGGTGGGCGCGGAGCTGATCATCCACGGGCACAACCACAAGGCGTCGGTCGAATACACCCCCGGCCCGGCCAAGCCCGTGCCGGTCGTGGGCGTCGCCTCCGCCTCGTGCGTGAAGGGCTCCCTGCGCCACCGCGCCGGCTACCACCTCTTCACCATCACCGGCGAGGGGCTGGACGCGACGATCGAGGCCCGCGTCCGCGGCCTCCTGCCGAGCATGGACGAGATCGGCGCGCTCGGGACCCTGGCCCTGTAGCGGTCGGAGGCGAGGCCCGGCCGCCGCACCGGCCCGGCCGCGAAATCGTCCCGGCACACACATTCTTGCGTCAGCCGCGTCATGCGTCAGGATTTCGGAAGGATCATGGCCGCCTCGGTCGGTACCGGCTCGCCTCGGAAAGGTAACAATACCCTACGCCTGGATCGTCACGGCCGCAAGCCCGGCCCCGCGTACCGATCCGGCATCGCGCCCACGGTCCGGTGCCGTGGCGTGGAGCGCGGGCGTGTGAAGCACCGGGCATATCCGGGCATCATACGGCACGCTTGTTTCAAGCTGGGCCGTGGGCTAGCGTCGCCGCCGACCCCCTCACCCTCGCAGACGCGCGAACCGCGATCGTTCGGAGCCATTACCCATGACCTCGTCCGCCGACAACCTGCGCCCGGTCGGCGCCTTCGACATCGGCACCATCCTCGCGGAGCGGGAACCCGAGCGCTACGCCCTGCACACCGCGCACCTCAACGAGCAGATGGTGCGCGTGCTGCAGACGATCGGCTACGATGTCGGCTTCCGGGCCGGCCAGGGCCAGTACCTGTTCGACCGCCGCGGCGACCGCTACCTCGACCTGCTGTCGGGCTGGGGCGTGTTCGCCATCGGCCGCAACCACCCGGTCGTGCGCGACGCGCTGAAGGCGGTGCTCGGCTCCGACCTGCCGAACCTGATCCAGATGGACGTGTCCGTCCTGTCGGGCGTGCTCGCGGAGCGGCTGCTCACGCACACGCCCTGGCTCGATAAGGTGTTCTTCTCGAACTCCGGCGCGGAGGCGGTCGAGGCGGCGATCAAGTTCGCGCGCTGCACCACCGGGCGGCCGGAAATCGCCTACGCCGACCACGCCTTCCACGGCCTCAGCTACGGCGCCCTGTCGCTCACCGGCGACAAGATGTTCCGCGACGGGTTCGGGACGCTGCTGCCGGGCTGCGTCGAGGTGCCCTTCGACGACCTCGCCGCGCTGGAAAGGACCCTGTCGACCAAGCGGGTCGCCGCCTTCATCGTCGAGCCGATCCAGGGCAAGGGCGTGAACCTGCCCTCCGACGGCTACCTCGCCGGGGTGCAGGCGCTGTGCCGCAAGTACGGCACGCTGTTCGTCGCCGACGAGATCCAGACCGGGCTGGGGCGCACCGGCGCGTTCCTGGCGATCGAGCACTGGGGCGTCGAGCCGGACATGGTGCTGATCGCCAAGGCGCTGTCGGGCGGCCACGTCCCCGTCGGGGCCGTGATCTGCCGCAAGCGCATCTTCGAGAAGGTGTTCAGCCGCATGGACAAGGCGGTCGTGCACGGCTCGACCTTCGCCAAGAACGACCTGGCGATGGCGGCCGGCCTCGCGACGCTGGAGGTGATCGCCAGCGAGCGGCTGGTGGAGAACGCCGCGCGCGCCGGCGCCCGGCTGATGGCCTCGTTCCAGGACATGGCGGACCGCTACGAGTTCGTGAAGACGGTGCGCGGCAAGGGGCTGATGATCGGCCTGGAGTTCGGCTCGCCGCGATCGCTCAAGCTGAAGGCGGCCTGGTCGCTGCTGGAGACCGCCAACGCCGGCCTGTTCAGCCAGATCATCACCATACCGGTGTTCAAGGACCACAAGATCGTGGTCCAGGTCGCCGGTCACGGCATGAACGTGGTCAAGCTCCTGCCGCCGCTCACCATCACCGACGCCGATTGCGACTGGATCGAGAGCGCCTTCGAGGACGTCATCGCCGACGCGCACAAGGTGCCCGGCGCGGTGTGGACGCTCGGCAAGACGCTGGCCGGCCACGCCATGAAGGCGCGCGCCGGCGCCTGAACCGGGAGCGTCACGCGCGGAAGGCCGTCACGCGCAGAAGCCCATCACGCGCAGAAGGCTTGGCGCAGGCGCGACATCTGCGACTCCAGCGGGCGCGGACCACCTGGGCCGATGGCGTCGGGCCGGGGGTCGGCGATCAGCGTGTCCAGGCGCATGATGCGGCCCTGTAGCCGCAGCGAGTCGGCGATCAAGGCCTTCAAGGCGGCAGGCAGCGGGTGGAGGCCATCGTCGGCCGCCGGCTCCTGCTGCCAGGCGCTGCGGGTCCGACGCTTGTCGAGCATGACGTCGGCCTGCGTCATCTCGCCTTCGTTGACGGCGCGTTGCAGGAGGAGCCAGGACGCGATCTGCATCAGCCTGGTCGTCAGCCGCATGCTCTCGGCCGCGTAGGCGAGCGCGGCGGCGCGCGGCAGCGCCTTGGCCTCGTCGCGGCCGACGCCGTCGAGGTAGGCGGCGGTTTCCTCGACGAGCGCCATGCCGTCGCGAAAGAGGGTCTTGAAGGAGCCCGACGCCGCGAGCCTCTCACCGAAGCGGATGGAATTACCCGCGCTATCCAATACGTCATGACGCTGACTCATACCAACTCCGCACACAACGAACGTTCGTCAACGATGCGGCAGCAATCCTAGCGCCAATCCAAACCCGCCGCCGGTTGACGTTTCAGTAACCTTAACAACACTTTGGGAAAAGCCATACCGATCTTTCAACGGAGGGCTCCCCCCACGGCGGCGCGGGCGGGCGCGTGATCGTCGGCGGGACCCGACGAGGGTCATCGCGCCGCGCCGCGCCCGCGCGTCCACGAACCACGTGTCCGGTCCTGGGACGCGGAGCGACCCGCTGCGGGCCAACCGTCCCGATCCTGGCCTCACGACCTGAAGACCGACCCGGCGTGATCGGCGGCGGCCCGCCTGGCGCGCTTGGCGACCTCCAGGCGCTCGATCTCCGCTTGGAGGAGGACGATCCGCTCGTCGAGTTCGCGCGCGGACAGATCGTCCAGCGCCTCGCCCAGCACGTGCGCGACCCTTCCCGCCGCGCGCGCCTCGTCGTCGGGCATCCCGCGTTCCATGACCAAGCTCCTCCGACGGCACGTCCCGCGTCGACCCAATCATATTGCGTCGGACGGCCTCCGTCCTTATACCTCGCGGCTTCCCCGTTTTCGCAACCGTCGAGCACCGCGCGCAATGGGCCGCCGTTTCGGGCACCGCGCCGGCCGACCGATGGGACACCCGGATCAAGAGACCGCAAGGTCGGGAGAGGACCTATGAACAACGCGCCGCTGATGCCGAAGGCGACGGCTGTATGGCTCGTCGAGAACACCTCCCTGACGTTCGATCAGATCGCCGACTTCTGCAAGCTGCACCCGCTGGAGGTCAAAGGCATCGCCGACGGCGAGGTCGCGGCCGGCATCAAGGGCCACGACCCGATCACGTCGGGTCAGTTGACCCGCGAGGAGATCGCGAAGGCGGAGAAGACGGAGGGCTATCACCTCTCGCTCGCCGTTTCCAAGGTGCGCATGCCGGAGATCAAGCCCCGGCGCGGCGCGCGCTACACCCCTTTGTCGCGCCGGCAGGACCGGCCCAACGCGATCCTGTGGCTGGTCCGTAATCATCCGGAGCTGAAGGACGCCCAGATCATGCGCCTCGCCGGCACCACCAAGACGACGCTGGAGGCGATCCGCACCCGCACCCACTGGAACTCCGCCTCGCTCGCGCCGATGGACCCGGTCACCCTGGGCCTGTGTTCGCAGATCGATCTCGACTTCGAGGTCAACCGCGCGGCCAAGGAGCGCGGGCCGGTGCCGGCCGAGCGCGGCCCGACCCTCGTGCCGGCCGAGATCACCACCGGCCCGCGCGAGGTGCCCCAGCCGGACGGGCCGGTGTTCGCCGACGCGCCGCAGGCCCGGACGCCCGACGGCGACGTCGACCTCGACTCGGTGTTCGGCAAGCTGAAGGGCGTGAAGCCCCGCGTTTGACGGGCGGGCCGGCGGCGCCCTTCGGTGGCGACCGCCGCGGCTTGCTTCAGCGCTCCTTAACCTAAGAGAACGATCATGCGGTGTCCCGCTCCGGGAGGCTCGTGCGAACGTTCATGGATGACCTTCTCAACGACTTCCTGGCGGAAACCTCCGAGCACATCGAGGCGGCGAGTTCCCAACTCATCCAGTTCGAGAGCGATCCCACCAATTCGGCGATCCTGTCGAGCATCTTCCGGCTCGTTCACACGATCAAGGGGACCTGCGGCTTCCTGGGGCTGAGCCGCCTGGAGGCGCTGACCCATGCCGCCGAGGCGGTGATGTCGGACCTGCGCGACGGGGCGGCGGCGACCCCGGTCGTCGTCACGTTGATCCTCGCCGTGGTCGATCGCGTCCGCGTCATCCTGGCCGAGCTGGAAGCGACCGGGGCCGAGCCGCGCGGCGACGACGCCGACCTGATCGAGGCGCTCGACGTCCACCGGGGCGACCTCACCTCCCAAGCGGACCCGGCCATCGAGCCGGCGTTCCCGGCGGCCGCCGCCCCGCACCGCCCGCCGGCCGTCGCGCCGGCCTCGGGCGAGGTCGACCCTTCCGTTCCGGCCCCCGTGGCCCGCGCGAAGCGGACGGAAACGATCCGCGTCGACGTGACCGCGCTGGAACGCATCATGGTGCTCGTGTCGGAACTGGTGCTGACACGCAACCAGCTTCTCGAGATCAACCGCAAGCAGGAGGACGAATCGATCAAGGCGCCCATGCAGCGCCTGTCCTCCCTCACCAGCGATCTCCAGGACTCGGTGATGCGGGCCCGCATGCAGCCCTTGAGCCGGCTGTTCACCCGGCTGCCGCGGCTGATCCGCGAGCTCGCGGCGGAAACGCACAAGAAGCTGACGCTGCTCGTCGACGGCGGCGAAACCGAACTCGACCGCCAGTTGATCGAGGTCATCCGCGATCCCTTGACCCACCTGCTGCGCAACGCCGCCGACCACGGGATCGAGCCGCCCCAGCAGCGCGCCGCCGCCGGCAAGTCCGAAACGGGGACCATCCGCATCTCGGCGAGTCACGAGGCGGGCTACATCGCCGTTTCCATCGCCGACGACGGGCGCGGCCTGGACCTCGAGAAGATCAAGGCCAAGGCGTTGTCGCGGGGCTTGGTCGGCCTCGCCGACCTCGAGCACATGCCGCCCGAGGCGATCTACCGCTTCATCTTCGTGCCGGAATTCTCGACGGCGACGACCGTCACGAGCATCTCGGGACGGGGCGTCGGCCTCGACGTCGTGCGGGAAAACATCGAGACGATCGGCGGATCGATCACGGTGACCTCGACCCAGGGCAAGGGCACGAGCTTCAACCTCAAGATTCCCCTGACGCTCGCCATCGCGCCGGCGCTGATCGTCGAGGCGGGCTCGCACCGCTTCGCGCTGCCGCAGCAGTCGGTCATCGAGGCGATCGGCTTCGGCAAGGGGTCCGGCCACACCGTGGAACGCGTCGAAGGGGGCATGGTGCTCAGGCTGCGCGACAAGGTGCTGCCGCTGGTCGACCTCAGCGAGATCTTCAAGCTCGAGCACGGCCCGGTCGCGATCGAGGACGTGAGGCTCGCCATCATCATGCGGTTCGGCTCGCACGCCTTCGGCATCGTCGTCGACGCGGTGGCGGACGTGCAGGAGATCGTCGTCAAGCCGCTCGGCGCGTCGCTGGCCCACCTCTTCGTCTTCTCCGGCCACACGATCCTCGGCGACGGCTCGGTCGTGCTGATCCTCGACACCGTCGGCATCGCCAAGACGCTGGGCCTGAGCCAGGGGCTGGAACTCGGCGTGCAGCACGTCGCCGAACGCTTCGTTCCCCCGCGCGAGAAGACCCGGCTGATCCTGTTCCGGTCCGGCGAGGGCGCCCTGAAGATGGTGCCCCTGTCCTTGATCTCCCGCATCGAGTCGGCGGTCTCGGGCGCCATGGCGGTCAGCGACGGCATGCTCGTCATGCAGCACCGCGGCTTCCTGATGCCGCTGCTGCGGATCGACGGCCAGCCGGCCGCGGACACGGCCGGCGAACGTCCGGTCCTGGTGCTCGGCATCGGGGGCGAGAGCGTCGGCCTGATCGTCGACGAGATCATCGACATCGTCGAGGACATCCTCGACATCGAGATCGCCAGCGCCACGCCGGGCACCATCGGGTCCGCACGGGTCGGGGACAAAGTGGTCGAGATCATCGACATCTCCCATTACGTCAAGCTGGCGCGGCCGGATGCCCTGGCGCGCGGCGTGGTCAACCGCTTCTCCGTCCTGCTCGTCGACGACAGGCTCTTCTTCAGGGACATGCTGTCGCCGATCCTGACGGCGGCAGGCTATCGGGTGACCACGGCGGCTTCCGGCCACGACGCGCTGTTCCTGCTGTCGAAGGGCGCCGTCTTCAACGCCATCGTCACCGACACCGACATGCCGGACATGGACGGGTACACGCTCGCGCGTCAGATCAGGCACGAGTCCAAGCACGCCGCGATCCCGATCATCGCTCTGGCCACCCACGCGGCGCCGATCATCAACGAGGCGGCCACGACGGCGGGGATGTGCGGCGTCGTCGGCAAGTTCGACCGTCCGGGCCTTCTCGCCATGCTGCAGGCGAACCTCGACACGAAGATGCTGGGAACGCACACCTTGGAAGAGCGCATCATCCGGGAGTTCGCGGCGTGAGAAGCGCGGAACGCCAAACGCCGCGCCCCAGCGGGCCGCGCCCCGAAGCCTCCCGGCGCGACGCCGGTCATTCGCCGCTCGCCATGCGCTGCTTCACCATCGTCACCGGGGGACGCACCTTCGGGCTGCCGGTCGAGGCGATCCAGACCGTGTTCGAGATCGTCGCCGTCACGCCCGTGCCGCTGGCGCCGATGGAGGTCCTCGGCCTCGTCAACCTGCGCGGCAAGATCGTCACGGCGATCAGCCTGCGACGGCGGCTGCTGGGCGATCCGAAGGCGGCCGAGACCTCGGCCCTCGCCGTGGGCATCGAGCACCGGGGCGAGAACTTCGCCCTGATCGTCGACGAGGTCGGCGACGTGATCATGCTCGACCACGGGACGGAGATCGACATCCCGCCGCACCTCGGCGCGGCCAGCGCGAAGCTCGCATCCGTTCACAGGTTGGACGCCCTCATCCTGCCCGTCCTCGACCTCGACTGGGTCCTCAGCTTCGAGTCCGACACGTGACGAGCGCCGCCCACCGAACGCTGGAACCGACCCGATGAAGCAAATCATGATCGTCGATGACTCGCGGGTGATCCGCAAGGTCGCGCAACGCATCCTGGCGGCGCTCGGCTTCCTCACGCGCGAGGCCGAGAACGGCCTGGAGGCTTTGAACGCCTGCAGGGCCATGATGCCGGACGCCATCCTGCTCGACTGGAACATGCCGGTCATGGACGGCATCACCTTCCTCCACGAGCTGCGCAAGCTCGACGGGGGCCTGGAGCCCAAGGTCGTGTTCTGCACCACGGAGAACGAGATCTCGCAGATCACCCGGGCGATCCATGCCGGTGCCGACGAATACATCATGAAGCCGTTCGACAAGCAGATCATCGCCTCGAAACTCGAGGAAGTCGGTCTCATCGCCTCCTAGGGCCTCGAGCCGGCCGCCGGACGGGTCCGCGGCCTGCGCGCCCCGCTCCATCCTCCATGTCCGTCCTCCATGTTCATCCTCCATGTCCATCCTCCATGTCCGTGGACATCCCCTTCGCACGTCCAGGCCGGCGCTGTTCGCCGCGACCGGACGACATATAGGCCGCACACGCATGGAAACCTTGAAACCGACCGCGTCCTTGCCCCGACGTCGTCCCGCCGCATCCGCGAAGGCCGTTCAGGCGCCCGTCGCCCCGACCATCGTCCTGATCGGCGCCTCGACCGGGGGCCCGCAGGCCTTGATCGCCCTGATCGAGGACCTCGCCGGCATCCTGCCGCTCGTGCCGGTCTGCGTGACCCTTCACATGCCGGCCGACCTCATGCCCGTCGTCGCGGCGCATGTCGCCCGCGTCTGCAACGTGGCGACGCACGTCGTCGTGCGACGGGCGCCCTTGAAGGCCGGCCTCGTGTATTTCGCGCCCGGCGACGGACATTGCGCCTTCGAGCGTTCCGAAAGTGGCATAGCCGTCGTCCCGGTCGAGGGCTCCGCCCAGGACCTGTGCCGGCCGGCGGTCGACGTCATGTTCGCCTCCGCGGCGGCGAGCCACGGGTCCCGCGCGCTCGGCATCGTCCTGTCCGGCATGGGCAAGGACGGCCTCACCGGCGCCCGCGCGATCGTGGCGGCCGGCGGCTGCGTGATCGTCCAGGACAAGGCGAGCTCGGCGGTCTGGGGCATGCCGGGCGTCGTCGCCAAGGCCGATCTCGCTTCCGCGATCCTCGATCCGAAGGGACTCGCCGCCGACGTGGTGCGCCGCCTGCAACCCGCCGTGGGCGCGGCGTGAGCGCGGGCTTCGCTTCCCTCCAGCGCTTCCTGCGCGAGGCCTCCGGCCTGTCGCTCGACGACGACAAGCGCTACCTCATCGAGGATCGGCTTCAATCCATCCTGCGCGACGCCAAGCTGAGCGGACTGGACGACCTCAGCCGGTGCCTGCAGGCGAACGCGCGGTCGGACCTCGCCTTGGCGGTGACGGAGGCCTTGACGATCAACGAAACGTCCTTCTTCCGCGACAAGACCCTGTTCCAAACCTTCGCCGACCAGCTGCTCCCGAGGCTGATCGCGGCCCGCGCCGACCACCGCCGCCTCCGGATCTGGTGCGCCGGCTGTTCGACCGGCCAGGAGCCCTACTCCATCGCCATGCTGATCGACGAGCACATGCGCCGGCTCTCCGGCTGGCGGATCGAGATCGTCGCGACCGATCTCTCGCGATCCGTGATCGAGACGGCGAAGCGGGGTCGCTACAGCCAGTTCGAGGTGCAGCGCGGCCTTCCCGTCACGTCGCTCCTGCGCTATTTCCAGAGGAGCGGCGAAAGCTGGCAGATCAGCGACTACATGCGGGCCAAGATCGCCTTCTCGACGCTGAACCTCATGGATGGCTTCAAGGATCTCGGGCGCTTCGACGTCATCTTCTGTCGCAACGTGCTGATCTACTTCGATGCCGCGACCAAGGCGCGCGTGCTCGGCCAGCTCAGCGACGCCCTGTTGGACGACGGCGTGCTGGCGCTCGGTGGCGCCGAGCGGATCGGGACGCTCTGCCACACGCTCAAGGCGGACGGCGGCCGCCAGTTCCTGTTCGCCAAGGACGCACAGTCCCCGCGATCCGCACCGGTCGACTTGCCGCGCCCGGCCGTGCCGACGGCCATCGGCCACCGCGCCTGACGGGACCGGCCCGAGGCGCACCACCTTCCATGGCCCGGTGGGCCGCGCCCGTGCCGATCCGCACACCCCCGAACATAATGAAGCGCCCGACGCGGGACCCCCTTGACCGCCGACTTCCTGCCTTTGAAGACTTATTTGGGCGGCTTCGTGACTTTTGTTGGTCGGCGGGCCGTCCGGGACCCAATGCTGAAGGAGAAACGATGTTACGCACGACCCGAAGTCTAACCGCCGTTGCCGCCCTCGCCGCCACGATGGCGACGTGCGTGGTGATCGCGCAGCCTGCCTCGGCCGCCCCGAGGCACGGGCTCACCGTACGCGTCGGGAAGATGAGGCTGTTTCCCGCGCACCTCAGGCCCGGTTACGTCGGTCTCCCCGGCTACGCCGGCGGGCCGCCCGGTTCGACGCCGTTCACGCCCGTCGAGTTCCCGAACAACGGCCTGCTGGGCACGCCCGGCTCGGGCCTCCTGCGCAACGGTGGCCTTCTCGGCACCGGCCTCCCGCTGTCGACGGGCGTCTTCAACGGCGTCCCCGTGTTCGGCGACGTCGGTCTCTGAGACCAGGAGGACGGTCGCGAGACCAGGCGAGGGAACGGCCACGCGAGGGATGAACTCGCGAGGCCGTTCCCTCGTGGGAGCACACGGTGACGGCGGGCGCGCTCCCGGCCGTCGCGGCGCCGCTCAGCCGGCCGCCGCCTCCTTGGCGCGGCCGACGCGCTTGCGCTCGTTGGGGTCGAGGTAGGTCTTGCGCAGGCGGATGGACTTCGGCGTCACTTCCACCAGTTCGTCGTCCTCGATGTAGGCCAGAGCCTTTTCCAGGGTCATGCGGATCGGCGGGGTGAGGCGCACCGCCTCGTCCTTGCCGGCGGCGCGAATGTTGGTGAGCTGCTTGCCCTTGAGGACGTTGATCTCGAGGTCGTTCTCCCGGCTATGCTCGCCGATCACCATGCCGCGATACACCTTGGTGCCGGGATCGATCATCATCGGGCCGCGGTCCTCCAGCTTCCACATCGCGTAGGCGACGCTCTCGCCCTGGTCGTTGGAGATCAGCACGCCGTTGCGCCGGCCGGCGATCTCGCCCTTGTAGGGCGCGTATTCGTGGAACAGGCGGTTCATGATCGCCGTGCCCTTGGTGTCGGTCAGCAGCTCGCCCTGGTAGCCGATCAGGCCACGGGTCGGCGCGTGGAACACGAGGCGCTGCCGGTTGCCGCCGGACGGCCGCATCTCGATCATGTCGGCCTTGCGCTCCGACATCTTCTGCACGACGACGCCGGAATGCTCCTCGTCGACGTCGATCACGACCTCCTCCACCGGCTCCAGCAGCGAGCCGTCATCGCCCTTCTGGAACACCACCTTGGGTCGCGACACGCCGAGCTCGAAGCCCTCGCGGCGCATCACCTCGATGAGGATCGACAGCTGCAGCTCGCCGCGCCCCGACACGATGTAGCCGTCGGAGCTGGTGTCGTCGACGACCTTGAGCGCGACATTGCCCTCGGCCTCCTTCATCAGGCGGGCGCGGATGACGCGGGTGGTGACCTTGTCGCCCTCCGTGCCGGCGAGCGGCGAGTCGTTGACGAGGAAGGTCATCGACAGCGTCGGCGGGTCGATGGGCTGCGCCTGCAGCGGTTCGGTGACGTCCAGCGCGCAGAGCGTGTCGGCGACGTTGTACTTCTCCAAACCCGCGATGGCGACGATGTCGCCGGCCTCGGCCTCCTCGATCGGCGTGCGCTCGATGCCCCGGAACGCCAGGATCTTCGAGACGCGGCCCTGCTCGACGACCTTGCCCAGCCGGTCGAGCACCTTGACCGCCTGGTTCGGCTTGACGGAGCCGGCGAAGACGCGGCCGGTGACGATGCGCCCGAGGTAGGGGTTCGCCTCCAAGAGCGTGCCGAGCATGCGGAAGCCGCCGGCCTCGTCGACCTTCGGCTCGGGGACGTGCTTCAGCACGAGGTCGAACAGCGGCCCCATGCCGTCCTGCGGCCCGTCCGGGCTGTCGGCCATCCAGCCCTGCTTGGCCGAGCCGTACAGGATGGGGAAGTCGAGCTGCTCGTCGGTGGCGTCGAGCGCGGCGAACAGGTCGAACACCTCGTTGACGACCTCCGTCACGCGGGCGTCGGGCTTGTCGACCTTGTTGACGGCGACGATCGGCTTCAGTCCGATCTTCAGCGCCTTGCCGACGACGAACTTGGTCTGCGGCATCGGACCTTCGGAGGCGTCCACCAGCACGATGGCGCCGTCCACCATCGACAGGATGCGCTCGACCTCGCCGCCGAAGTCGGCGTGGCCCGGCGTGTCGACGATGTTGATGCGCGTCTCGCGCCAGGCGATTGACGTCGCCTTGGCCATGATGGTGATGCCGCGCTCCTTCTCCAGGTCGTTCGAGTCCATGACGCGCTCGGCCACGCGCTGGTTGTCGCGGAAGGCGCCGGACTGTCGCAGCAGGCAGTCGACGAGGGTCGTCTTGCCGTGATCGACGTGAGCGATGATGGCGATGTTTCGCAGCTTCATGGAATGGCCGTGGATGGGAGAAGGCGGTGCGCCGGGCTCATGAGAGCTGCATCATCCCGCAGTGCAGCACGTTTATCCCACTCGGGGGCGTTTGGAAACAGCCGTCGCAAGCGAGCGGCGGCCATCTTACGGGGATCGGGCGGCTGGGCCGGGTCGAAATCCGGTGGATGGGCCGCCGTCGGCATCGCCGGGGCCGGCGTGGAAGACGGAAGAATGCTAGGCTGAGCGCCATGAGCATGAAGCATGGAATCGACACGCGGGCGGTCGCCGCGCCCTCCCGCAAGGACGCCGATGGCGGGATCGAGCCCGCCGGCGCGGCGGCCTTCGTGCACCTGCACGTCCATTCCTCCTTTTCCCTCCGCGAGGGGGCGATGGGGATCGGCAAGCTCATCACCTTCGCCGCCGCCGACGCCCAGCCGGCGCTCGCCATCACCGACACCAACAACCTGTTCGGCGCGCTCGAATTCTCCGAGAAGGTGTCCAAGGCCGGCCTGCAACCGGTCATCGGCATCCAGTTGGCGGTGGACTTCGGCGACGGGGCGGCGCTCGCCTCGCGCGGGGCCGAGGCCGGGCGCGCGCCGCTCGTCCTGCTCGCCAAGGACGAGATGGGCTACGGCAACCTGATGCACCTGGCGTCGCGCGCGTTCCTCGATCCCGGACCGGGCGAGCCGCCCCACGTCACGCTCGCGCGGCTGCGGGGCCGCACCGCCGGGCTGATCGCCTTGACCGGCGGCCCGCACGGGCCGCTCGACGCCTGCTACGGCGCGGGCCGCCCGGAGGTCGCGCTCGGCCGGCTCGAGGAGCTGGAGCGGCTGTTCGCCGCGCGCCTCTACGTGGAATTGCAGCGCCACAACCTCCCGAAGGAACGCGAGATCGAGGGCGCGCTGGTCGACCTCGCCTACGATCGCGGCCTGCCGCTTGTGGCGACCAACGAGCCGTATTTCGCCGCCCTCTCCGACTACGAGGCGCACGACACGCTGATCTGCATCAGCGAGGGCGCCGTCGTCGGCCAGTCGGAGCGGCGGCAGCTGTCACCCGAGCATCGCTTCAAGACCCGCGCCGAGATGCGGGCGCTCTTCGCCGACCTGCCGGAGGCGCTCGACAGCACGGTGGAGATCGCCCAGCGCTGCGCCTACCGCGCGCGCACGCGCAAACCGATCCTGCCGGCCTTCACGACCGGCGCGGCCGCCGACGAGGCGGCCGAGCTGGTCCGCCAGGCGGAAGAGGGGCTCAAGGCGCGCCTCGCCTCGCGCGGGCTGGCACCGGGCACAGCCGAACAGGTCTACCACGACCGGCTCGCCTTCGAGCTCGGCGTCATCACGGACATGAAGTTCCCCGGCTACTTCCTGATCGTCTCCGACTTCATTAAATGGGCCAAGGACCAGGGCATCCCGGTCGGGCCGGGGCGCGGCTCCGGCGCCGGCTCGCTGGTCGCCTACGCCCTCACCATCACCGACCTCGACCCGCTGCGCTTCGGCCTGCTGTTCGAGCGCTTCCTCAACCCCGAGCGCGTGTCGATGCCGGACTTCGACATCGACTTCTGCCAGGACCGCCGCGACGAGGTGATCCGCTACGTGCGCGACCGCTACGGCGCCGACCGCGTCGCGCAGATCATCACCTTCGGCTCGTTCCTGGCGCGCGGCGTGATGCGCAACGTCGGGCGCGCGCTGGAAATGCCGCTCGGCCAGGTCGACCGGCTCGCCAAGCTGGTGCCGCAGAACCCGGCCATGCCCGTCACCTTGAAACAGGCGATCGACGGCGAGGCGCGGCTGCGCGAGGCGGCGGCGGCCGAACCAAAGGTGGCGCGGCTGCTCGAAATCTCCCTGACGCTGGAGGGGCTGTACTCCAACGCTTCCACGCACGCCGCCGGCATCGTCATCGGCGACCGGCCGCTCGACGAGCTGGTGCCGCTCTACCGCGACCCGAAGTCCGACATGCCGGCCACCCAATTCAACATGAAGTGGGTGGAGCCGGCGGGGCTGGTGAAGTTCGACTTCCTCGGCCTGAAGACGCTGACCACCCTGTCGACCGCCGTGAAGCTGCTGGCGAGCCGGGGCGTCCACGTCGACCTCGAGCGGATCCCGCTCGACGACGCCCTGACCTACAAGATGCTCGGACGCGGCGAGACGGTCGGCGTGTTCCAGCTGGAATCGGCCGGCATGCGCAAGGCGCTGGTCGAGATGCGCGCCGACCGTTTCGAGGACATCATCGCGCTCGTCGCCCTCTACCGGCCCGGCCCGATGGCGAACATCCCGCGCTACTGCGCGGTGAAGCTCGGCGAGGAGCCGGCGGAGTACCTCCACCCCAAGATCGAGCCGGTGTTGAAGGAAACCTTCGGCGTCATCATCTACCAGGAACAGGTGATGCAGATCGCGCAGATCCTGTCCGGCTACTCGCTGGGCGAGGCCGACATGCTGCGCCGCGCGATGGGCAAGAAGATCAAGGCGGAGATGGACGCGCAGCGCGACCGCTTCACCGGCGGCGCCAAGAAGGGCGGCATCCCGGCCAAGCAGGCGACCGAGATCTTCGACCTGCTCGCGAAATTCGCCGACTACGGCTTCAACAAGAGCCACGCCGCCGCTTACGCGCTGATCGCCTACCAGACCGCCTGGTTCAAGGCGAACCATCCCGTCGACTTCCTCGCGGCGTCGATGACGCTCGACAAGGGCAACACCGACAAGCTGTCGGAATTCGCCAACGAGGCGCGGCGCTTGGGCCTCGCCATCGAACCGCCCTCGGTGGCGCGAAGCGGCGTCGACTTCGACGTGCGGCCCAACGACAAGGGGGGATTCTCGATCCTCTACGCCCTTTCCGCCATCAAGGGCATCGGCGAGGGCCAGGCGCAGGGCATCGTCGCGGCGCGCGGTGGCGGCTCCTTCCGCGACCTCGGCGATTTCGCGAGCCGGCTCAACCCGCGCGACATCAACAAGCGCGTGCTGGAAAGCCTGGTGGCGGCCGGCGCCTTCGATTGCCTCGACCCGGAACGCGCGAAGGTGTCCGCCGCCACCGAAACGCTGCTGGCGGTCGCCAACCGCCGCGCCGTCGAGCGCGCGGAGGGGCAGAGCGCGCTGTTCGCCGCCGACACGCCGGAGGCGCTGGCGCTGCCGAAGGTGCCGGGCTGGTCGCAGGTCGAGCGGCTGCAGCGCGAGTTCACCGCGGTCGGCTTCTTCCTGTCCGGCCACCCGCTCGACGCCTACGCGGGCGTGCTGGCGCGCATGCGCGTCGGGCGCTGGACGGACTTCTGCCGCTCGGTGAAAGGAGGCGCGGTCTCCGCCGGTCGCCTCGCCGCGACCGTGCTCGACCGCGCCGAGCGCCGGACCCGCTCGGGATCGAAGATGGGCATCGTCCAGCTGTCCGATCAGTCCGGCCAATACGAGGCCATCCTGTTCGAGGAGGGTTTGAACCAGTTCCGCGACCTGCTGGTGAAGGGAGCCTCACTGCTCGTCGGCATCCAGGCGCAGATCGAGGGCGAGGACGTGCGCGCGCGCATCGTGTCCGTCGAGGCGCTCGATGTCGCCGCGCAACGCGTCCAGAAGGGGCTGCAGATCTTCGTGCGGACGCCGGACGCGCTTCCCTCGCTGGAGAAGGTGCTCGGCGAACGCAGCCAATCCGAGTCGGCCATGGGCGAGGTTTCGATCGTCGCGATGACGCCCGACCGCGCCGAGGCGGAGATCAGGCTGCCCGGCCGCTACAGGATCACGGCGCAGATCGCCGGGGCGATCGAGGCCATCCCGGGCATCGTCGCGGTGGAGCACCTGTGAGCGCTGGCCGCGTCGGGCCGCGTCTTGGACGCGATCCGGCGCGGCAACCCTTCGTCGTCGCCTCAGCCTGCCCGGGAACCGTCGCGCGCGTCGAGCCGACGCTCCGGCGAGCTCAGATGCCCTGCCCCTCGACCTCGAGCGTGAGCTTGTCGACGGTCTTCTCGAGGTCGACCTGGTGCGGGTAGACGGCCAGCGCCCGGCGGTAGATTTCCAGCGCCCGCTTGTCGAAGCCGGTCCTCTGCAGGATGGCCGCCATGCCTTCGAGCGCGCCGAAGTGCCGAGGCTCGAGCTTCAGCACGTGCTCGACATCGGCCATCGAGCCGTCGAGGTCGCCCGCGAAGAAACGGACCGACGCGCGCTTGTTCCAGGCCTCAGCCCATAGCGGCTGCAGCACGACGACGCGATCGAGCACCTCGAGCGCGAGCGGGTAATTCTTCGCCTCGATCGCGCCGACGGCACGCTGCATCAGCAGGTTCGCCGTGTCGGAGGGCGACCGCATCCAGATCGTCCCGATCAGCATGGCAAGCCCCTTGGCCTCGTCGGCGTCGGCGGCCGCCGCCAGCTTCCCGTAAAGGTCGTCGAGGGTCTTGCGGCGGGTGACGGCGAGCGGCGGCTTCGGTGCCATGGCGTCCCGGATGGCGGCCGCCCGTTCCGCCGGGGTCGGGGCCTTGGGCTTCCGCTCCGCCGAACGATTGTCGGATGGGGCGCGTCTGCGCGATCCGTCCCGATCGAGGCCCGCGGCGCCGAAATCCAGGGGACCCGAGGGTTCGTCGGGCGCGAGCCTTCGGCCGAAACGCTGAAACGCGCGTGGCCCGACGTCGTCGCGATCTCCGGGCGTGCCGCCTTCGGGATCGGCGGGGTTCGCGTCGTCGCCGCTCTCGCCGAGCGGGGGAAAAGCTCCGCCGAACCCTTCGACGCGAACGCCCGGCGGCACGGGGATCGCCGGGAGTCCAAGCCCCCGCGCGACGTCGCCCAGGGCCGAACCGCCTTGGTCACCGGCGGCCACGCCGCGCCCGGCCGCCGAGTCACCTTCCGCCATCGAGGGAAACGGCCACGTCGCCATCGCCGCCGCAACGAGGATACCGTGTCGCCATGATGCCATCCCCGCAAGCTAGGACGGCGCGTTCCAAACGTCAAAGCGTTCGCCCCGAGGCATCGGCGTCGAGTCGTTCCCGAGACGGTTCCGCGTCGCCGGGAGGCCGAGGTCGGCAGGGGTCGGGCGTCAGCCTTGACGGGCCTTGAAGCGCTTCTGCACCTTGTTGATGATGTAGACGCGGCCTTTGCGGCGCACCAGCTGGTTCGAGCGGTGGCGCCCCCGCAGGGACTTCAAGGAGTTGCGCACTTTCATAACGACACCTTCGCACAGCGAAAAGCACCGGCGGTCAGCCAGTGAAACCTGCGGCTCCTATGCGCCTGCGCTGGCCCGCAATCAAGGCGAATCGATCGCGGCCGACGATCACGTCGAACGCGGATCGCCGTTCGCTCCGAGGCGCCACCACCTTAAAAGGGTGCGAGGTTCGTGGCGGCGCCATCATCGTCCGCATCGGTGCACCCGCTCCACCTTGCAACATCCGGGCGCCGCCTCCTAAGGTCGATCGGCGGTCATGCGCGGCGAGGTCCGCCGGTGAACGCATAGCAACGGGGCGACGCGTCCCCGTCCCACCCGCCCGCACGGGCATCACGGCGGCGTCCAGGGGGAGCCACGACGAATGGCGCGGCGAACGTACTATTCCGGCCCGGTGTCGGACCATTTCGACGGCACCCGCTTCTTCGTCGCCGGCGGCCCGCCGGACAAGTCACGCGGCGACCTGCTCAAGTTCCTGAGCCGCACACCGCGTGCGGCCTGGCCGAAGCATCGCGCCAACCCACCCGCCGCGACCGTGGTCGAGAGGGTCGCCGGCGCGGGGATGCGCGTCACGACGATCGGCCATGCCAGCCACCTGATCCAGACCGGCGGCCTCAACATCCTGGTCGATCCGGTCTGGTCGCGGCGCGCCAGCCCCTTCGCCTTCATGGGGCCAACGCGTGTGCGGCCGCCAGGTCTGACGCTCGGCGCGCTGCCGCCGATCGACGCGATCCTCATCACGCACAACCATTACGATCACCTCGACATCGCGACCCTGCGGGCGCTGCAGGCCCGGCGCGCGTGCCGGATCGTGGCGCCGCTCGGCAACGACGCCGTGATCCGGGCCGCCGCGCCGACCTTGCCCGTCGAAGCCTACGACTGGGGCGACCGCGTCGTGCTCGGGCCGGCCGTCACGGTGACGCTCGCGCCCTGCCACCATTGGTCGGCACGCGGGCTGGGCGACCGGCGCATGGCGCTCTGGGCGGCCTTCGTCATCGAGACGGCGGGCGGCACGATCTACTATGTCGGCGACACCGCCTACCGGGACGGGGCGATCTTCAAGACGATCCCCGAACGCTTCGGCCGCCCCCGGCTGGCCGTCCTGCCGATCGGCGCCTACGAACCGCGGTGGTTCATGCGCGACCAGCACGTCGACCCGACCGAGAGCGTCCGGATTTTCCAGGATTGCGGCGCACACTACGCGCTCGGGCATCATTGGGGGACGTTCCAGTTGACCGCGGAAGCGATCGACGATCCGCCGCGACGGCTCACCGCCGCGCTCGCGGCGGCCGGTCTGTCGGCGAAGCGCTTTCGCGTGCAGGATCCAGGCGAGGCCTTCGATGTTCCCGCCGTCGCCGACGTGTTGAGGTCCGCGACTTGACGCGGTCGCACGGATGCGGTCGAACCGCTCCGATGCTCCCGCGAGAGTGCAGCATCATGGAAGCTTTGGCATCATGGCGCGCCGTCCCATCAACGTCCTGAAGCTGTCGACGATCGTCGCGGTCTCGATCCTGGTCGGCACCGAGGTGGTCGGCGCGTCCTGGGCAGCCGGCTGGGCGATCGGCGGCATCATGCAGCTCCCCCACGTCGTCAGTCGCAGCCTCGAAGTCGTCTTCGGCTTCGTCGGCTTCGTCCTGTTGTTCTTCTTCATGCGCACGGCCCTTCGGCACGAGCCGATCCGGGACTGACGTTTCCGTCCATGTCATGGGACACTGTTACCCGCGTCGAGGGCGACCGCCGCCATTCCATTGGCGCGCGTCGATCCCAGATGTGCGTCACGCGGCGCGCGAACCGGCCGCCGGTCGAGGTCTTTCAGGCGGTTCGGCGCGTTCGGGACCATCTGCCTCTCGCGCCCTCGATTTGGAATTGCTAAAGAGCACGAACTGGGTCATGACTGCGGTGTCAGCCTAGGTTGACAGTCCATTGGTCTGACACTCGATCGGGCTTCCGTTGGAGCAAGGTATTCGATGAGCTACCGACGCTACTTCACCGACGCCATCGGCAAGCTGGAAGCCGAACGCCGCTACCGCGTCTTCGCCGACCTGGAGCGCGACGCCGAAGCCTATCCGACGGCGCGTTGGCATCGCGGCGACCACAGGGTCGAGGATGTCACGATCTGGTGCTCGAACGACTATCTCGGCATGGGGCGCCACCCCGACGTGATCAGGGCGATGACGGAAACCGCCGTGAAGCACGGCGTCGGCGCGGGCGGCACGCGCAACATCGCCGGCACCAGCCATCCGCTCGTGAAGCTGGAAGCCGAGCTCGCCGATCTTCACGGCAAGGACGGCGCGCTCGTCTTCACGTCGGGCTGGGTTTCGAACCTCGCGGCGATCTCGACGATCGCCGACCTGATCCCGAACTGCCTGATCCTGTCGGACGCGCTGAACCACAATTCGATGATCGAGGGCGTGCGTCGGTCGGCGGCACAGCGCATGATCTTCCGTCACAACGACATGACGCATCTCGAGGAGCTGCTGCGCGCCGCGGGCCCGCAGCGCAACAAGCTCATCGTCTTCGAGAGCCTTTACTCGATGGATGGCGACATCGCCCCGATCGGGGCGATCGTCGAGCTTGCCGAGCGGTACAACGCCATGACCTACATGGACGAGGTCCACGCGGTCGGCCTTTACGGCGAGCACGGCGGCGGCATCGCCGACCGCGAAGGTCTGATGGATCGCATCGACGTCATCGAGGGAACACTCGCCAAGGGCTTCGGCACGCTGGGCGGCTACATCGCCGCCGAGCACGCGATCATCGACGCCGTCCGCTCCTACGCACCGTCCTTCATCTTCACCACCGCCCTGCCGCCGCCGGTCGCCGCCGCCGCGAGCGAGGCCGTTCGCATCCTGAAGCGCGACAACGCGCTCCGCGCCAAGCACCAGCGCCAGGCGATGCTGACGAAGCACGCGTTGTCGGCCGCCGGACTTCCGGTGATGGCGAACCCCTCGCACATCGTGCCGGTGCTCGTCGGCGATGCCGAGTTGTGCAAGGCGGCGTCGGACATGCTCCTGGAGCGTCACAACATCTACATCCAGCCGATCAACTACCCGACGGTCGCCAAGGGCACCGAGCGCCTGCGCATCACGCCGACGCCCTTCCACACCGATGCCCATGTCGCCGAACTCGTCGACGCGCTGGTTGACGTGTGGAAGGCGCTCGGCCTCGCGTTCGAGGAACCCAAGATCGTCAAGCTGCGCCCGCGTCCGCAGCAGCATATCGGCGACGCCTGCTCGTTCCCCGAGTTCAAGCGCGCGGCCGAATAGGGCGCGCCCGAGGTTGAGAATTCCGGTTCGGCCGCCAAGACGAAAAAGCGCCCATCGATCCGATGGGCGCTTTTTCGTTGGACCGTTGTCCGTGTTCTTTGAACCGTTATCCGTGCGGCCTCGTCTTCTCACCTCTGCATTTGCATGATTTGTTCGTTTGGCATGGGCATCATGTTTCCGTTCATGTGGGCCATGATCCAGAGGGATCCGCCGACGACCAGGAAGACGATGAGGATGCCGAAGGCGAGGGCCATGATGTTGTTGGTGTTGTCGGCGCCGGTGGTGAGGTGGAGGAAGAACACGAGGTGGACGCCCATTTGGGCGATGGCGAAGACGATCAGGGCGACGGGGATGGCCGGCGTCCACACGTAGGACGAGCGCGTCACGGCGAACGAGGCGAGCGTCAGGGCCACCGCGAAGGCCAGGCCGAGCGCGTAGCCCTGGATGCCCTTGCCGATGTCGTGGTGGCTTTCCTCGCCCGGCGCCAGGTCGGTGTCGTGCTCGTGCCCGCCCCCGTGCGCGGAGCCGCCGTGGGAGCCGCCGTGGGAGCCGCCATGCCGCCCGTCGGCGGGCCGGTCGATGCCGCCGGTGCTCATGCCCGTGCCGCTCA